>JBGPTW010000023.1:0-55327 GCA_041490825.1 Methylomirabilia bacterium
ACGCATCGTCGAGGAGAAGAACACCAAGCTCCAGTCCTACGCGAAGATCAAGAAGTTCGCGATCCTCACCGGTGACTTCACGCAGGAGGGCGGGGAGCTGACGCCGACGCTGAAGGTGAAGCGCAAGGTCGTGGCCGAGAAATATCGGAGCGCGCTGGAAGAGTTGTACCGCGCTGACGGGTAGCTATTCGTCGGCGTAGATGCTATGACCCGTTCCGCTCTCAACGGTTACGCGGACGCAAGTAGCGGTTTTATTGGCGAAGCTTTTAGCTTTCAAGTAGATTGGTCCAGTGAAGGCCGCCGTCCTCTACAGTCCTCGCGATCTCAGGGTAATTTTAGCCCCTCCGCAAGAACCCCCAGCCGGGCAAGCGCGTATCCGGGTTGCTCTCGCAGGGCTTTGCGGCACTGACTACCGCATTTGGACGGGTGATCGGCCCGTGACCTACCCGCGAGTGATGGGACACGAGTTCGTGGGCGTCGTGGACGCAATCGGTTCCGGCGTGTCCCGCGTACGTGTCGGTGACCGTGTGGCCGTCGAGCCGAACTACTCCTGCAATCGGTGTCCGCTCTGCCTCGAAGGGAACAAAAACCTCTGTCTGTCACGCACGGCGGTCGGCATCGACGTTGACGGGTGCTTTGCCGAGATGGTTCAAGTCCCTGTCGCGTGTTGCTGGCCAGTTCCCTCCGATGTTCCGGACGAGACAGCCGTGATCACCGAACCGCTTGCGGTCGTCGTTCGCGCGGTGAACCGCGGAGAGCCGAAAGTAGGTGAGACGGCCGCCATCGTGGGCGCCGGCACGCTGGGGTTGCTCGCGCTCCAGGTCTTGCGTGCGCGCGGCGTTCGCGTCGTCGTCGTCAGCCGCACTGCGAGGCGCCTGGCGCTAGCCCGTGAGCTTGGCGCCGAGGTCGTGCGGGTCGTCTCCGACGGTCCCCTGGACCAGCTCGCGTCAGAGTTCTCGGGACGGGAAGGCGTCGATCTCGTGGTGGAGACGGCAGGCACGGCAGAGGCTGTCGAGCATGCGGTCGCGCTCGTCAGACCCGGCGGACGCGTGGTCCTGACGGGGCTGCCACACGAGCCGACGCCTCTGTTGTTCTTCTCGATCGTGCGGCGCGAAATCACGATCATCGGCTCCATGATCTACCAGTGCGAATTCCCTGAAGCGTTGAAGTTGCTCGAGACCGGCGCCGTCAAGACCGACCGTCTGATCACTCAGCGCTTCCGGCTCGACGGCATCGGTGAGGCCTTTGCCGCGCACCGGGACTCTGCAGCGCTCAAGGTCACCGTCGCGCCCTGACCCAGCCTATGCAAACGACGTCGGCTCGAGCTGAAGCCAGCGCAAGCGGATCGACGGTATTCTTCCCGAATCTCGACGCTCTTCGATTCCTGGCTTTCTTCGCGGTATACATCAACCACGGATTTGGCTACTTCAGCGCACTTCTCCGGGAAGTGCCAGTTGCCAGGGATACGATCTCCGACGCCGCTGGTCTCGGTGTCCGATTCTTCTTCACGCTGTCTGGCTTTTTGATCACGTATCTGATTCTCGCGGAGATAGACCGTACTGGTCATCTTGACATTGAGGCCTTCTATGTCAGGAGAGCCCTCAGGATATGGCCGCTCTACTATCTGGTCATCCTCTTTTGCCTCGCGATATATCCCGCGCTCAAATCGTTGCTGGGGCTTGGAGCGTACCTCGAGATGGGGAACGCATTCTATTACGTGTTCTTTCTCTCGAATTTTGACGTTATCAATCTCGGGCCCGGCCGTGGCGCAGGAATGACGGGTGTGACGTGGTCAGTGGCCGTTGAGGAGCAGTTTTACCTGGCGTGGCCTCTTTTGTTCGCGCTTCTGAAACCCAGGAAACATTGGCTAATTTTTCCGACGGTCATCGTCATTTCATTACTCTTCAGGGGTTGGCATTCTGGAAATGAGCAGGTGCTGTACTTCCACAGCGTCAGCGTGATTTCCGATATGGCCGTCGGCGGGCTGCTGGCGTACCTGTCGCTTCGTTCGCAAAGATTCGTGTCGATGATCAAGGACTTGCCTCGAGGCGCCATCATCGCGATCTACGGCACCGGTGCTTTTCTGATCGTCGCGCGCAAGGTGATATTCGCGGCCTCACTCCTACCGGCGGTCGAACGGCTGGCGGTGTCGTGCTTCTTCGCCTTCGTGATCCTGGAGCAAAATTGCGCTGCTCGCTCACCGCTGAAGCTGGGACATTTTCGGATACTGTCGCAGCTCGGTAAGTACACCTACGGGCTGTATCTGCTACACGAGATCGTTCTGACGATGATGGACGGTGTTAGTCGATTCTTTGGGATCAAGGGCTCTGGTGCGGTCTTTGGCGGTGTTCGCGGCTGTGTGGGATTGGCTCTGAGCATCACGGTGAGCTATATCAGCTATCGCTGGTACGAGAAGCCATTTCTGCTGCTGAAGGAACGATTCGCGCGGGTGCGCTCTGGCAGTGGTCCACTCGCGTCCGGGACCGATCGCGAGGATTCGAATGTCCTCGACCCTGAGCGAGTCGGTTCCCACGAAATGATCGGGCGGTGACAGCGATGCCGTCCGCGGTACACGCATTTCCACGACAGAAGATTGCCAGGGCGGCGACCTTGTCCGTCGTGGTGCGGGCCATCGCGCGTTTGCTGACCGTCGTCATGTCCGCACTTCATCAGCAGCGTGCCGCGCGTCTTCGAAAAGGTGTATGCCAAGATCCTTGCCGGGGTCGATGCTGGCTCACCCGTGAAGAGAAAGATCTTGCACTGGGCGATGAGCGTTGGCCGCGACGTCAGTCAGCACCAGCAGCGGGGCCAGCCGGTGCCGGCGGGGCCCGAGCTGAAGCGGCGGGTCGCGCACAAGCTGGTGTTCGCGAAACTTCACGCCGCGCTCGGGGGACGCCTCGAATGGGCGGTCTCCGGAGGAGCGCCCCCTCATCATTTCTGCCCCCGCATTCGGACGGGGGCTGGTACAGATTCTGGTGAAGAGCGGTCAAAATATTGCGTGGTCCGTCCGGACGCCTTGTCAGCATTGATGCTCTGCGAGGCATAGCCGCGCTCGGCGTCCTGGTGTTTCATGCCGCGCAGCGGGCCTTGATTGTGGAAGTTCCAGGGCTACCCGATTTGCTGGGAAGGGGATTCGCCCTTTTGATGTCGTTTGGCTATGTCGGAGTCTGGCTCTTTTTTGTCATCTCCGGGTTTTGTATTCACCTGCGTTGGGCCAAATCGAGGGTAGCAGGCGCCGAGCCACGAGTGGACTTCATCGCCTTCTGGAAACGAAGGATCGCCCGGCTCTATCCTGCATACATCATTGCGCTTATTCTCTACGTGAGCTTACTCGTATTCACGGGTAACTGGGTCGGCTCCCCGTTTCGACTCTGGGATTTGGGCCTTCATCTGGTAATGCTACATAACTTTGACGTGCGCACATCCTACAGCTTCAATGGGGTCTTCTGGACGCTGGCGATCGAAGAACAACTATATCTCGCATATTTTGCACTTGTCCCGATGCGACGATCGCTGGGCTGGACGAAGACGCTTGCAGTGTGCCTCGGCGCCCGCATGGTTTGGTTTGCCGCCGCCTTCACCCTTCATCGGCTGTTCCTTATAGAGCTTCCCGTGACGGAAGCGGCAGCTTCGAACTGGTTTCCTTGGGCTTTGGGGGCTCTCAGTCTCGAAGCCAGACTGGACTTGATTCGCTTGCCGAGTTGGTGCCGAAATCTAGGAGTCAGCATCGCGGTGCTTCTGACGGCGGGAACGCTCGCGTACATGGATCGCTCCTTGTCACCTTATGGAAACGCCCATCGGACCGCCTGGCTCATTGTCGATCCAGTCTGGGGTGTAGGGTTTTTTATCTTGCTGAATTGGGTCACCGGGTTCGAATCGAGATGGAAGATGAAAAAGACGATTCCCCGTTTGTTAGTGTGGCTTTCTAGCGTCGGGATTGTTTCGTATTCGCTCTACTTGACGCATGAGCTGTTGCTGACGTATCTGGTGGGCGCGCTAAAGATCTATTTTTCCTGGAGCCGAAATACCACCATACTGTATTCGGTGTTAGTGTTTTCGCCGCTTAGCGTACTCTTTGCGTGGAGTTATTTCCAAGTCTTCGAAAGACCGTTTCTCCGGGCGAAAACACCCAATGGCTGATCGAATGGAACGGCTCGGGCGTCAGACGCCCGCGGGCGCGCGGGCGGCGGCAATGGCGGCGTAACGGTGAGGCGACGCGGAACGCGATCGCACAGTGGCGCCCAGAAGCCGGAGCTCGTGGCGACGGCCCCGAACCAGGTCTGGTCCTGGGACGTCACCAAACTGCTCGGCCCGGCCAAGTGGACGTACTTCTACCTGTACGTCATCCTCGATATCTTCAGCCGCTACGTGGTCGGCTGGATGGTGGCGCACGGTGAGAGCGCGCAGCTCGCCCAGGAGCCCATCGGCGCCACGTGCGCGAAGCACGCGATCGCCCCCGGCACTCTCACGATCAACGCCGACCGTGGGTCGTCGATGAAGAGCAAGTCGGTCGCATTGCTGCTGGCCGACCTCGGTGTCACCAAGACGCACAGCCGTCCGCACGTCTCCAATGACAATCCGTTCTCGGAGAGCCAGTTCAAGCCGCTCAAGTACCGGCCGGACTTCCCCGAGCGTTTCGGCTCGATCGAGGATGGTCGCGCGTTTTGCCGGCCTTTCTTCGGCTGGTACAACACCGAACACCATCACAGTGCCCTGGGCCTGCTGACGCACCTAGGTAGGGGCGTGTGGCCGCAGCGAGTCCAGCGTGCCGGCTTTGGGAATGCGTACGTCTGACGCGAACCGCATGATGACCGTCACCCTTGGGCCAGCGGTCATTCCGCTCCGATCGAGACTCGGCGCCGCTCTCTTCGCCGCCGGCGGTGCTGAAACCTGCAATCGCGTGTTGAGCGTCGTGCTCTCTATTGTGATTGCGAGGTTTCTCGAACCCTACGAGATCGGCGTCCTGGGCTTGGCCGTTATCATCGCAAATACAATTTCGATCCTAGGTTCCTATAGTGAGACGGCCGGCATTACGAGTCAGCGGCATGGAACGGATGCACAGTATGCGGTTACGGCTGCCGTGCTCCGGGGTGTTCTAACATTGATCGCACTGGCAATCATCGCGATATCCATTCCGTGGCTATCGGAGGCGTTGCTAAGGAAGTCCACGGCTTCCGACCTGCCGGGGCTCGTTCAGATCGCCAGCGCGCAGCTGGTCTTCGAAGTTCTTGGTACGGCGCCCAGGGTTATGTTGCAGCGACGTCTGCAGCTCACCCGTGTGAGCCTAGCGGGGCTGACACAAACGGCTGTGTTCGTCGCGGCCTCGGTGGTGGTGCTCGCGGCGGGTTACCGGACCACGGCGATCATGTGGTGCCAATGTTTTGCGACGGCGTGCTCGACGGCGATGCTGTGGACCTTGGTAGCTTCGTGCGCTAGTTGGCGGCAGCCCTGGGGCGCCAGCGTTCTGTGGAAGGAGATGGGCCGGTCCTCGGGCAAGGTATTCGTGGGAACGTTTGTCGGTTATGTAAACGGTCGGATCGATAATGTCCTGGTAGCGACAGTTCTTGGGCCTGCCGGAATGAGCTTTTACGGCATGGCCTGGAATGCGGCGCGATTACCGGTGGCGATTTTGAACCAGGCATTGGCGTTTGTGCTCGTTCCGACCGTCGTGATGTTGGAGTCGGAGTCACATCGTCTCGCTCGGATTTTGCGAACGGCGTTTCGTGGCGCGTACCTGGTCATTGCGCCGGTCTCGGCAACTCTTTTTGTCATGGCGCCCTGGATCGTGATGACGGTACTCGGTCCGAAATGGCTGCCGGCAGTCATCTGTTTGAAAGTGATGGCCGTCACGATACTGTTCGCCCCTCTGTTGGCCGTCGCCCACGCTGTGCTCGTGGGAACAGGCCGTGCGCACCTGATCGGGATCGCGAGCGTTGTGCAACTGGTCGCGATCGCGGTAATCATGGTGCCACTGGCGGCGCGCTGGGGTTTATTGGGCGCGGCCGTGGCTGATGTTATCTCTACCATGATTCTCACCGCAGCGTTGGTGACCACCTCGCGGAGGGCCGTTCCGGATCTCCGCTGGGGATCCCTGGCGGCCGGAGTTACGCCGATCGCGGTCTCGATCGTCGGGGCAGCCGTGGCGACGGCGGTCGGACTCCAGTGGGAAATGGGCTTGTGGCGGGTGGCGGCACAGGTCGTTCTGATCGCACTGGTCTACGTGATGGGGCTGGTCGTATGTCAGGGCCCCGGCCCGTTAATGGAAGTGCTCGTGATATGTCGTGACTGTTTCGGCGGCGGCCGGCGAACGCCCCCTCGAGTAGGGCAGCCACTTTGAATCCACAGACACTATCGCTCTGGTGTCTCGCTGAGACATACCCGCCGCAGTATGGAGGAGGCGCGGCAGTGTATGTCCAGGAGGTGTGCCGATTCATGGCGGCTCGTGGCCACGATGTGCGGGTCATATGCTCCGAAGCGAGCGACGCTGAGCCGTACACGGTGCGAACGGAAGCTGACGGCCCGGTGCGAGTTGACCGCGTGAATTTACCGTATCTCAAACGTAACGATCCTGACGGCTGGCAATCCGGTATCTGGGGGTGGCGGAGACACCAGCGCCGGATGCGGCAGCTGGTCGATTCAATGTTGCGAGACTGCCGCCCAACGCTCGTGGCATACAACACCAGCCGTCCGTTCGGAGAGGTAACCCTTGAAGCGGTACAGGAGCATGGCATCCCCGTCGTGACGATGCTGCACGATGCGTGGCTGATCTGCCCAAGAGTGATGCTGCTACGGTCTCCACATCGGCAGCCCTGCCCGGGACCTCGACCGTGGCGGTGCACGATATGTCTCTATAGCCATTATGACCAGAACTGGCTGTACGCCGCGCTGAAGATGCCTTGGAGGATCGCGAAACTTGGTCTCTACCCGATGTATCGGCTCGTTCGTCGTAGAAAAGCTCGCCGCTCGGTCTCGGCCGCCTTCGGCTATTCTCACTTCATGACCAGCGTGCATCGGCCACATATTCGAGGTCCGGTTGAACACATTCCGCTGGGTATCTCTTTATCGAGAGCATCGACGACGCGACCTCTACGGCCTCGAACACCTGTGCGATTCGGCTTCGTGGGAGGATTTCAAGGTAACAAGGGCATTTGGCACGTCTTCGAAGCGGCCAAGCGATTGAAATCTCGAGGGCTCACGTTCGAGCTTCACGTATGGGGCCCTGATGCCGAAGCCGGACGGCCGGACGTTCCTGGAGATTTGGACGACAGGGTCTTTTTCCATGGGTTGTACGACAGCGGCGCGCGGCAATACATCTACGACGATATGGATGTTGCGATCATGGCTACGACGGTCGTCGAACCTTTCGGACGCGTTCCACTTGAGGCGGCGGCGTCTGGCGCCCCCACGATTGCACCCGGTGTCGGCGGGTTGCCGGAAAGCATTCGTGACGGCTACGACGGTCTGCTGTACCGGTTCATGGATGTCGGCCACCTGTGTGAGCAAATGTGCCGTGTTCTGGAGGAACCGGGGCTGTTACAAGCCCTTCTGGCGAACGTGCAGATGCCATCGGACACCAGCGCGATGGTGCCGGCTGTTGAAGCATTCTACCGTCGTGTCCTGGCGGCATATGGCGCGACACTGCAGCATGCGCGTACCAAGCCGACGACAGACGATCCCACGCGTAGAGGGGAGCGAGGCGGTGATTGAATCGCGGCCGCCGGCATACGATCCGGTTCGTATGGAGCAGTTTGCGCGGCTCATTGCCGACTTCTTCCAGATTCCGCTGCATGAAGCGAGAAGCCAGCTGGAGGCCGAGCTTGAAGCACCCGGCAGCCGAGTCGCGAAGGCGTGGACCGTAGCGTCGCCACAGACTCCCGTTCCCCGCGGGCCGTCCGCTGCCGGCCGCGGCGCCCACCGAGGTCTGGATCAATCCCCCCAAGCCCCGCGCGCTCGAGGAGGTGGCGCTCGCTCACTAAACTCGATAACGGACTGTCTCATTCCTATTGACAGGCTCCGCGCCTACTGCCACGTCAAGGTTCCGTTCGGGAAGGTGGAAGCCATCAACGGCAACATCCGCGCGATGATCCGTCGCGGCCGTGGGTATCGTGACCACGAGTACCTGCTCCTCAAGGTTCAGAAGGCGACCGCCGAACGGCGTGCCACGCGACGAGCCGCATGAATCCTGGTCCAGTTACAGATTCCGGTGTAGAGCGATCTTTCCTCACCACATGACGACGACCTGTCGGAGAATTACTCGTCTACCTCATTCTGGATACCGGATGAGAGACAGGTGGTCGGCCTGATGGCACGGGTCAGCGTCTGCATCCCGACGTACAACAGTGCTGCGTACGTCCGGGAGACGATCAACAGCGTGCTGCGACAGGACTTCAGCGATTACGAACTGGTGATCTGCGACGACGCCTCCGCGGACACCACGACGGAAATCTGTCTCTCGTACGCCGATCCGCGGGTTCGGTACATTCCGTTCACTCCCCGCGGTGGTCAGGCGGTGAACTGGAACCGCTGCGTTGACGCGGCAACCGGTGAGTACGTGATCATCCTTCACGCGGACGACGTCCTGACGCCGAATTATCTCGGGTGTGCAACGACGTTTCTCGACGCGCACGCCGACGTCGGACTGGTGCACTGCGCGGTCCAGCACATCGATCACGAGGGACGACCCCTGACGCTGCAGCAGCTCTATCCCGTGGATCGTGTCGTGCCAGGCCAGGAGCTGTGGCGCCGCCTGTTGCTCGAGGGCTGCGTCGTGAATCCTGCTGGCGTCTTGGTACGACGCGCCGTGTACGAGCGCGTCGGCCCGTTCACCCAGGCCGTGATGTGGGGCATCGACTGGCACATGTGGCTGCGAATCGCCATCCGCTGGAACACCGGCTATCTGGCGGAGCCGATGGCCTTGTACCGGCAGCATCCCGCCAGCGGCACGGCGGCGGTCTTCAAGATCGCGCGCAACGGCTCCGACGAGCTCTGGATCGTGGACGACATCTTTCGTGATATCGCGGCGAGCCATCCGGAGCTGTCGGCGTCACGACGGCCCGCGGTCCGGCAGGTGGCCCACCGCACGTGGTGTACCGCCGAAACGATGTGTCAGCTCGGATTCATGGAAGCGGCGCGGGCGGGCATCCGGGCGAGCATCTCCATCTGGCCAGGCATCATGCTCCAGTCGCGCGTGTGGGCGTTGTGGGCGGCGACGTATCTCGGCTATGCTTGGTTTTCCGACATGGTCGCGCGGCGTCGCCGTCTCGCGAAACCGGCGGCTTCAGCGTGACGAGCGAGTCTCGGGGGAGATTTCCACGGTGAGCGGACGCGAAGGGGAATTCTTCGGATGATACTGGCAACGGGCGCGAGGGGCATGCTGGGCGGATACCTGCACACGGTGTATCGTGAGAGCGAGATCGTCGTGACCGATGCCAGCGAGGTCGACGTCAGGCATCGCGACCAGATCGAGCTGGCGGTCAAGCGGTACGCCCCGACGCACGTCTTCCATTTCGCGGCGGAGACGGACGTGGATCGCTGTGAAAAGGAACCCGATCACGCCTATCGGACCAACGTCATCGGGACGCTCAACGTCGCGCTCGCGTGCCAGGCCGCGAACGTCGTCATGGTTTACGTGAGCACCACCGGTGTGTTCGGTGGGATCGACAAGACCGAGCCGTACACGGAGTACGATGCCCCCGCGCCGGTGAGCGTTTACGGCAAGACGAAGCTCGAGGGTGAACACGCCGTCCGCGACCTGCTGACCCGCTACTTCATCGTCCGGGCCGGATGGATGATGGGGGGCGGCCCGAAGACGGACCACAAGTTCGTGGGTAAGCTCGTTCGACTCATCTCGGAGCAGGGCCGCGTGACGGTGGTAAACGACAAGTTCGGCAATCCGACCTACGCCCTTCAGTTCCTGGCGAATCTGCGCCTGCTCGTCGACTCCGGCTACTATGGTCTGTACCATCTGGTGAACGGCGGCATGTGCAGCCGCTACGATCTCGCGGTGGAGATCACCAGGTTTCTCGGTCGACCGACGGAGATCGTGCCCGTCAATTCGGCCCACTTCCCGCTGCCGGCGCCGCGCCCGCGTTCAGAAGCGGCCAGGAACTACAAGCTCGAGCTGCTGGGGCTCAACACCATGACCGATTGGAGGAGCGCCCTGCGTGATTATCTTGGGAGCTGGGTTAGCCGGCCTTAGCGCCGCCTACCACTTACCGGGCAGCGTCATCTACGAGCAGCACGACCGCGTCGGCGGACACGCGAAGTCCGCGATCAAAGCCGGGTTCGTGTTCGACGAAGGGATTCACGTCCTTCACACGAAGAACGAATACGTGCTCGAGCTATTGAGCGGACCGGCGAACGCCCGGCTGCGGGAGCGCGAGCGCGATGCCTGGATCTACCATTACGGCACCTACACCAGGTATCCGTTTCAGGCGAACACGTACGGCTTGCCCGTCGACGTTGTGAAGGATTGCCTGCTGGGCTTCATCCAGAACGACTTTCCGCGCGAGCGCATCAACACCTACGAGGACTGGCTCTATTACCAGTTCGGCCGCGGGATCTGCGAGCGGTTCATGGTGCCGTACAGCATCAAGTTCTGGGGCGTGCACCCGCGGGACCTGACGACCGAGTGGGTCGGCGTGCGGCACCCGCGGCCCTTGCTCGACGAGGTGATCAGCGGTGCGCTCGGCGACCAGCTCAAGCGATTCGGCGTGAACGCCGACTTTCGCTACCCGCAGGAGGGCGGCTTCGGCGCCGTCGGCGAGGCGCTGGCCGACGCCGTGGGCCGGGAACGAATCCACCTCCGGCATCGGGTGAATCATATCGACGTGAAGCGGCGCGAGATTGAGTTCAACGACCGTGCCGCGGTCATCAGGTATGACGGCGTCATTTCAACCATCCCGTTACCGAAGATCGTTGGGTTGATACCCGACAGTCCCGCCGCGGTGCGAGAGGCCGCGGCGTCATTGCGCACCAACTCGATCCTGGTGGTCAATCTCGGCATCGATCGGCCCGCCGTGACGGACAAGCACTGGATCTACTATCCTGAGCCGGAGTTCAGCTTCTTCCGGATCAGCTTTCCGATGAATTTCTCGAGCCGCGTGGTGCCGCCGGGCTGCAGCTCGGTGTCGTGCGAGATCGCTTACGGCGAGGGGCGCCCGATCGAGCGGGCAGGAATCGTCGACCGGGTGCTCGCCGACCTCAAGGCGAGCGGTGTGTTGCGCGCCGACGATCGCGTGGTGTTCCAGGACGTCATCGATATTCCATACGCCTACGTCATCTACGACCAGCGGCGCAAGCCGTCGGTCGACGTCATCCACGAGTACGTCAAAGGCCACGGAATCTATCCGTGCGGGCGGTATGGCGACTGGCGCTATTTCTGGAGCGACGAGGCGATCTTGAGCGGGCGCCATGCGGCACAGATGGCGCAGAGGGCGCAACAGGAGCAAGACATCCGGTGAGCCTTACGAAGCCAAGAACATCCGACCCACATTCATCCGAGGTCCTGGCTCACCTCGATCAGTTCTTCCCATGTTGCTTTCGAAAGAGCGCCTGAGCAGCATGTTCCCACGGGTGCGCCAGTTCGTTCGCGAGCGACCGGTGCTACGTCGCTTTGCGCGCTTCCTACGGTACGCCGTCCTCGGCCACCGGGACGAGCAGTGGTGCCGAGTCGTGATAAACCGCGAAACGCTGCGGATCGTCGACGGCCTTCGTCCCGAGACCCTCGACGTGCTGGAGATTTCTGGCGGGCGGTGGACGAACTTGCGCCCCTTCCGATCGTATCGCGGCGTCCATTATCCGGACTACGACGTCTGTTCGTGTGCGCTTCCGGATCGTTTCGACCTCGTGATCGCGGAACAGGTCTTTGAGCATCTGCGCTACCCTCATCGAGCTGCCGCCAATGTGCGTCGAATGGTGCGGGAGGGCGGCTATTTCCTCATCACGACTCCATTCCTCCTCAAGATCCACAACTATCCGGAGGACTGTACACGTTGGTCGGAAGTCGGTCTGCGCCATTTCCTGGGCGAGTGCGGCTTCGACGAGAGGCGGGTGAGCACGGGGTCTTGGGGGAACCGCCGCTGCGTGGTGGCCAACTTCGGGGAGTACCCATACTACAACCGTCGGATCCATTCACTGCGGAACGAGGCGGAGTTTCCGATCGCGGTGTGGGCCCTGGCCCGGACCTGATGCCCAACGCTCGCCTGAATGCTGCGCAAGCTTGGCGGGCGCCAGGATTTCGCGCCCAGGCCCGATCCCGGGAGGATGGGTCCAGATGAGCGTCAGCCCTCGGCTGATATGCCACATGGTCGACGCGAACCTGAACACCCGCTTCTTTCGGTCGATCGCGCGTTGTCACGACCGCGAACGCTTCCGCGTCATGATCGGCTCGATTGCGCCCGATGGCGCGCTCCAGGAGGCGATGCGAGGGCTGGGGACCCTGACGTTCTCACTCGGCGCCAGCGCGCGACGGCGATACCCCCTAGCGCTCGTGCGCCTGACACGCATGCTTCGTCACCATCAGGTTGCGTGTCTTCACGCGCATTGCTTCGATCCGACCTTGATCGGATTGATCGCGGCTCGACTCGCGCGCGTGCCATTCGTGTTCACGCGCCATCATTCGGACCACAACATTCGGCTCGGCAAGCGGTGGCACACCGCGATCGATGGCTGGTGCGCGCGGCGTGCCGATGCCGTGATCGCCGTCTCCGAAGCGACGCGACAGGTGATGATGGGGGTCGAGCGGGTCCCGGACAGCCAGATCACGGTCGTCTACAACGGCATGGAGGCGTTGCCCGAGCCCTCGCCCGCCGACCTGTCACGCGTGCGACAGGAATTGGGACTCGACGGACGGCCGATTTGTCTGATGGTCGCGCGCCTGCACGAGGAGAAGGGACATCGGTTTCTCCTCGAGGCGCTGCCGGCGATTCTCGACCGCGTCGGGCCGATCACGGTCTTGTGTGCCGGGCAGGGGCCATACCAGACGGTGCTTGAAGCCGAGACCCGAGCTCGCGGGCTTCAGGATGTCGTGCGATTCCTCGGCTGGCGCGAGGACGTACCGACGCTCCTCTCGCTCGCGACGCTCGTGGTCCTACCGAGTCTCGCCGAGTCATTCGGCTTCGCGCTCTTGGAAGCGATGAGTCTCGGCAAACCAATCGCGGCGACTCGGATCGGCGGAATTCCCGAGGTGGTCGCGCATGGCGAGACCGGTCTGCTGATTCCGCCGGCCGATCCGGGAGCGCTCGCCGACGCGATCAGCACCGTGCTCCAGGATCCCGAGCTGGCTCGAACGATGGGTGAGGCAGGACGCCGCCGATCGCATCGGTCCACGTTCGAAAAAATGATGCGCGGGTACGAGGCAGTGTACGACCGGCTAGCGGCCGGCAAGACCGTTACGCCAGCCACGCTGCTGATGCGCTGACACGATCAGATCGTAGAGTCGGCTCAGCAATGCGTCGGGCGCGAGGCGCTCGACGACGGGCAGCGATCGGAAGGTCGCGTGGAGCACACCGGGCCACATCACCGCGGTCTTGACGATCTTCCGGGCAATGAGCGGCAAGGGATCCCTCCGCAGCGAAATCGGCCCGTTGATCCGGTGATGGGCCGTGACCTCGAGATCGCCGAACACGTCGGGGAATTCCTGGATGAGCCGCACCGTCCCTGCCATGCCGGTCAGCTGACGATCGCAGAATCGCCACGGCTCGGTTCGGGTCTCGACGTGCACCGCGCGCACGCGATCCATCTTGAGGACACGGACCCTCATTCGCCCAAGTGTGAGGCCGAACGCCTGGTCCTCGACCCCCGTCCGGCTGTAGATCGGAAGGCCTCCCGCGGCATCGAAGAGCTCCCGGGGAAGCGACAGATTGGTGGACGTGAGGTTCACGGGGTGGACCGAATAGAGTCCCGGCGCGATCTCGTCCCATCCATCGCGAGCGGCATGATCCCATCGTCTCGACACCGAGGCGTACCAGCGTGAGAAGCCTCCATCGGGCGCGAGCAGACGATGCTCGTAGTCGGCGGAAATGGCGGCCGAGCCGACCTCGACCTGCGCGTCGACGTGGGCTCGGAGGAAATTCGCCGGGATGCGCATATCCTGGTCGATGAAGATCAGGATTCTCCCAGTGGCGACCTGTGCGCCGTGGTTGCGAGCCGACGGCCCACCGCCATTCGGTTTCCTGAAGCAGCGGATGGGAACTCTGGTGCGACCGAGAAAATCCTCGATGCCGGGTCCGGCTGGCTCGGGCGAACCATCGTCGACGATGATGATCTCCCAGGATCGCTCGACGAGGTCCTGTGCGAGGAGATCCGACAGCAGCTCACGGAGGGAAGGGATGTCGCGATACGCCGGAACGATGACGCTCGCGTCGAGCGAGTGCATGCTCAGCCCGAGAAATCCCATCCCTCGACAGGATGCTCGTCAACGTCATCCGGACGCCAGGCTGGACTCGGCATGTTGATGACGTACGCGTCGGTCTCGCCGAGGTTCTCGATCAGCGCCGGATTGCCGGGAGGCACCTCGATCGTCGCGAATCCGTGATCCTCGCCGCTCCAGAGGACTTCGTATCCGTGGACGGTCCGCACGACCAGCCGGATATTTCCCTTGATGCAGGTGAAATAACCCCATCGCTTGAGATGAAGATGCGGTCCCTTGCCCGTCCGAGGAGCGCAGACGGTGAGATAGATCTGCTGGGGCGAGCGATCGTCGGGCAAAAGCTTCTCGTGGACGTTCCACAGCGGCACGAGGAAGCCGTTCGGCTGCGCGGTGCTGTTCTTCGTGGGAATCTTCGCATGCCGCACGGTGCGCAACGTGGTCGGAACCGGTGTCTGGCCCATCGGCGTGTCCCGAGTGAAAATTACACCCTGAACGCGCGGATTGCGCTCAGGATCTTGTCCACCTCGTTGTGGGTCAGCCGAGGATGGATCGGCAGACTCAGCGCTTCCTCGTTGAGCCGCTCGACGTTCGGGAGCTGGCTCTTCGATCCGTAGATCGCGTTCATGTGCAGGGGGTGATACCGGAGCGTCGTATAGATGCCTTCGTCGTAGAGATGCTTCGCCAGCGCGTCCCGGCGTCCTCCGAGCACGCGCACGCAGTACGTGAAGTACGAATGACGCTCGTCGGGCGCGGCGTCCTTCGGACAGACGAGCCACGCCATCTCGCCGATCTCCCGCTGGTAGGTGTCCCAGATTTCCCGGCGGCGCCTCTGCAGCGCGTCGAGCTTTCGGAGCTGCGCGAGGCCGATCGAGGCGGCGACGTCGTTCGGCAGCATCTTCGGGAGGAAGTCCGCGATGTTGTACTCCCACCATCGGGTCTTGTCCACTGACGCCTCCAGCCCTGATTTCCCGATCCCGCAGTAGCGGAGGTTGCGCGCGCGCTCGATGAGCGACGGGTCCGTGCTCGTGATGCCGCCGCCTTCGCCCATGGTGAGGTTCTTGACCGAATCGAAGCTAAAGACGCCAATGAGGCCGATCCCACCGCACGGGCGCCCGCGGGAGTCGGAGTCGACGGCGTGCGCCGCATCTTCGATCACCGGAAGTCCGAGGGCCAGGATCGGGTCCATGACGACGGGTTTTCCGGCGTAGTGCACTACCATGATGGCGCGTGTCTGCGGTGTCACGTGAGGTGCGATCGTCTCCGCCGTGATGTTTTGCGTGTCGAGATCCACGTCGCAAAAGACGGGAACGCCGCCGGCGAGGACGACGGCATGCGCACAGGCGATCCACGTGAAGGACGGCACGATCACCTCGGCGCCCGGCGGAAGATCCAGGAGCTTCATCACGAGGAAGAGCGCGTTCGACCCGCTGTCAACCAGGGCGAGCCCGGGCAGGCGCCGCCGCTTCGCGAACTCGACTTCGAAGGCGTGCGTCTTGGGGCCGATGCCGAGCCATTGGCGGGTGAAGCAATCTTCGACTTCCCGGAGTTCTTCCTGGCCCACGAGTGAACCGAAGACCGAAATCAAGGATCGTGACGTCACAGCCTGTGCACCTCGAGTGGACGGACGCGGGCCCAGTCCACGGCCATGTCCAGATGATCGTCGTGGTCGGCGATGATGCCGAAGCCGTTCCGTTCGTAGAACCTGATGGCGGCATTTCCCTTGAGCACCTTGAGCCCGACGTCGTTGGTCAGCGAGCGAGCGAACTCGAGCATGAGGCGCAGGCCCAGGCTCATCAGTCCCTGGCCGGCATACTGCGGCTCGCCGAGAATGACATTGTAGACGTCGCCCTTGCCATCGACGATCCTCACTCCCATGCAGCCGATTGGCGTGCGATCCCATTCGACGACGAAGATGTGATCGGCGGGGCGTTCCAGGTAGCCGGCCATCCAGGTCGCCTGCGCCTCGGGAGAGATCTCGGCCTTGAAGAAGAAACCCTCGCGATTGGCGTTCTTCCATGACCGCAACAGCTCGGCATCCTCGATACCCGCGGGGCGCAACCTGAGTCGAGGCTCGCCTGAGGGCGTCAGTGAGCGCACGCCCTTGGATCGAGAGGCTTCCTGTGTGACGATCGGTAACACCCCCGGGCGAGGATGCTAGCACATTGACGCCGGGAGCTGGTCCCGAAATCGGCGCGTCCCGAATTGTTCTGGTAGGCGCGAGGGGGTTCGGGGCATAATAGGAGACCGGTGTTCAGTCGAGCTTCCGGTGCGGTGGTCCGGCAGATTGGTGCAGACCTGAATTTGTGTATGTTGGTGCGGCATTGATGGACGCGACGGTCGTCATACCGACGTTCGAACGAGCGCCGGCCCTCCTCGAAACTCTCGATGCCCTGGCGGCGAACGACGATACTGCTCCGCGGTGGGAGACGATCGTCGTCGACGACGGCTCGCGGGCCGAGTCCATCCGATCGGTGTCGGAATGGATCGCGAGGTCGAAGCGACGCATCCGTCTCCTTCAGCAGGAGCATCGGGGGCCGGCTGCGGCCCGGAATTTGGGCGCGCAGGCGGCATCAGGGCGGTTCCTGATCTTCATCGACAACGACATCCTGGTTCGTCCCGACTTCATCCGCCGTCACGTCGACGCGCTCCTCGAGCACCCTGGTGCCTGGATCGTCGGCCGGATTGCCAACGTGCCGGAGCTCAGGCAGACGCCGTTCGGACGGTATCGCGATGAGATCGGTGAGGCGTTCCACCGCTCGCGCCCGTCCGACGCTGTCTCCGAGATTGCCGGAATGACCGCGGCGAACCTCTCCATGCCGGCGGCCGACTTCGCGAAGCTCGGTGGGTTCGACGCGCGGTTCCCGATCGCGAGCTGCGAAGACCTCGAGCTGTCGCTGCGGGGCCGCGCGATGGGGATTCGCGTGCTCTACGATCCTCGCATCGTCGGCATTCACAACGACTGGGCCGTCGACCTGGATCGTTTCTGCGAGCGCCAGCGGCTCTACAGCGTCGCCGACGTGGCGCTCTGGCGGAAATACGGCACCGCGAGCCCGCGAGCCGAGCTCATCCGCCGGAATCAGCCAATCCAATGGACGCAGGATTCCATCGGATTGATCGCCAAGAAATGCGTGAAGTGCGTGCTGGCGAGTCCGCCCGGGATCGCCGCCGTGAGGGCGCTGTGTGCCCTCGGAGAGCGGATCGCGCCGGACAGCTACGTGAGCACGAGGGCGTACGACATCGCGGTGGCGATCGCGATCTTCCGCGGCGTTCGACAAGGCTTCATTGCCGACGGGCTTCGAGGCTGATGACCGTCTCCGTCGTCATTCCGGCGTACAACGCCGAGGCGTTCATCAATGAAACCGTCGAGAGCGCGCTAGCACAAACGCACCCCCCGTCCGAGGTCATCGTCGTCGACGATGGCTCCACCGACGCGACGCTCGAGCGCCTGCAAGCGTACGAGCGACGGCTTCGTGTTATCCGGCAGAGCAATCAGGGCGTGGCGGCCGCCCGGAATGCCGGCGCGGCCGCTGCGACGAGTGAATTCATCGCCCTTCTCGATGCGGACGACGTTTGGTACGCGAACAAGCTTGAACGACAGCTTACCTGCTTCGGCGAGGACCCCGAGTTGGGGCTGGTGCACTGCGGCCTGAACGAGATTGACGAGCGCGGTCGCGTCCTTGGGACCCTCCTCGACGGCAAGGAGGGCGGGCTTTCCGAAGACCTCTTGATGTTACGCGGGCCGGCCATCCTGTGCGCCGGCAGTAGCGCGATCGTGCCTCGGAGCGTCTTCGAGGAACTGGGTGGATTCGATCCGGCGCTTTCCACCTCCGCTGATTGGGATTTTTGCTATCGACTCGCGCGCCGATATCGGGTTGGATTCGTCCGCGATATCCTCTTCGGCTATCGATTGCACGGGACGAACATGCACCGGAACATCGGCGTCATGGCGAGGGACATGTTACACGCCTATGCGAAAGCATTCTCCGAGCCGGACCCGCGCATCGCGCGCTTGAAGCGGCGCGCCTACGGCAGGCTTCACTTCGTCCTGGCCGGTGCGTTCTTCCAGGCGCGCGCCTATGACCGGTTCCTCCTGCATTCACTGAAGAGCCTCGTCCTCACCCCGGGCAACGTCGCCGGCTTCATCACGTATCCCTCGCGAATCTTCGCGCGCCGCCGGGGGCGCCAACACGCGCGCGTGGCGAGTAGCCGGGGCTGATGAGGACATCGCGATAGCCTCTCCGCATCGGTGTGAACTCCCGTGAACTGCAGACTCTGTGGCGGTCCGACGGTCCTCCTGATTCGCCGGACCGATATCACGCTGTACCGCTGCCCCAATTGCGGCTTCATCTCGGGTCAGCCGACACGAGTGGAGACGATCGAGGAGCACTACAAGGACTACTACCGGAGTCCCGCACCGCCCGCGCCGAATGCGCGGTACCTCGAGTGGCTGAGCGCCGCGGAGAAGACCGGCGGCCGCGGACGACTGCTCGAGATCGGAGCGGGCACGGGCGCATTCGTACGCGTCGCTGTGGCGCGGGGATGGAGGGTTGACGCGACGGAGGTCTCCGAGAGCGCATTCGAGTTGCTTCGCGACAGTGGAGCGAAAGTTTTCTGCGGCGATGTCATGGACGCCCGATATCCGGATGGCCAGTTCGATCTGGTTGTCTCCATCGAAGTCCTGGAACACCTTCCAGCGCCCTTGCCGCACCTGAGCGAACTCTGTCGCTTGACTCGGCCTGGCGGCGTCCTGTTGTTGACCACACCCAATTTCAGCGGTCTCTCACGCAGATGGCTCGGAGAACGCTGGCGCGTCATCACGGACGAGCATCTGGGATATTTCACGCCGGCAACGCTTCGCCGCGCGCTGTGCGACGCGGGCTACACGCGGATGTCCCTCAGCGCGCGGTCGCTGGACATCCTGAGCTGGCGCCGGGGAGACGGGCCGGCCGGCTCTCGTCCCTTCGACCCGCATGCGGCGGCGCACCTGCGAGACAGCATCCAGGCGCGACCGGCCTTGCGCCTGGTCAAGAGTGGTCTGGACACGGTCCTTGGCTGGACAAGGCTTGGCGACACGCTTCTTGCCTGGGCGCGCCGGTGAGCGCTGTCTATATCCCGTACGATGGGGCGTTGGATCCGCTGGGCGCCTCGCAGATCGTGCCGTACGTCGAAGGGTTGGCGGCCACCGGCGTCACGATGACGCTTATCACTTTTGAAAAGCGCGAGCGCTGGCAGAGGGCCGGCCGCCGTGAAGCGATGCGCCGACGCCTCGCTCAGCGCGGCGTCACATGGCGGCCGGTCGCCTATCACAAACGTCCGCGGCTTGCGGTGACGCTCTGGGACGTTCTGATCGGAAGCCGGGTCGGCGCGCTCGAGAGTAGACGCTCGACCGCAGCGGTCGTCCACAGCCGCGGCGACGTGGCGATGGTGATGGCGCGATGGGCCATCGGCGCGCCGCGCGCCCGGCTCCTCTACGACGTTCGCCTACGGTCTGTGCTGGCCGATCCCCATCTCGGCGAGCGCTGCCGCGGCCTCGCGGAGCAGCGCTACAGCGTCGAGTTCGGCGTCAGCGCCTACCGCGATCTGTATGCGGCGCTCGGCGCATGACCGACTACCGCACGAGTCGGGTCTGCGCGCTTGTCCCGTATCCGCGAAGCAGCGCTCCGAGCCAGCGGTTTCGCATCGAGCAGTGGATGGAGCCGCTGCGGTCGCAAGGCATCGAGGTCGACATCGTGCCGTTCGCGAGCGAGCGGGCGATGACCGTCCTGCACCACGAAGGGCACGCGGCGGCGAAGGTCGCGACGCTCGTCGCCGCGCTCGCCCGGCGCGTTGCCTCCGTCGCCGCGCTCGGACGGTATGACGCGGTTGTGGTCCACAGGACGGCCGCCCTGTTCGGACCCGCCGCGCTCGAGCGTCTGATCGCTCTGCGGCGCCCGATGATCTTCGACTTCGACGACGCGATCTTCCTGCTGCACACGACGTCGGCGAATCGACGCTTCGGATGGTTGAAGTTTTCGAGCAAGACCGCGACGATCTGCCGGCTGAGCCGCCACGTCGTCGTGGGCAACACGTACCTGGCCGAGTACGCGCGCCGCTACAACCCTGCGGTGACGATCGTTCCGAGCAGCGTCGACACCGACCGCTACCTGCCGCGGGAAAGACGATCGGGCGGGCCGCTCGTGATCGGTTGGATGGGCAGCGCGACGTCACAGACGCATGTCGAGCTGTTCGCAGCGGTCCTCGAGCAGCTCGCGGCGCGGCGGCGCGTTGAGATCCGGATTATCTCCGACCGGGCGCCGTCGCTTCCTGGCGTTCCGGTCGTGTGGCGGCCATGGAGGCAGGCGACCGAGATCGCGGAACTGCAGGACTTCGACATCGGGATCATGCCGATGCCGGACGATCCGTGGGCGCGGGGCAAGTGCGCGATGAAGGCGCTGCTCTACATGGCGGTCGGTGTTCCAACGGTCTGCTCGCCAGTAGGGGCGAACCGCGAGGTCATCTCCCACGGAGAGAACGGTCTGCTCGCCGGCTCGAAGGAAGAATGGCTGGCGGCGATCGAAGCGCTCGTCGACGATCCGGCGTTGCGCGCCCGGCTGGGCGCCGAGGGTCGGGCGACGGTCGAGGCGCGCTATTCGACGGCGTACGCGGCCAAGCTCTTCGGTGACGTGGTGTGGGAGACGCTGTCGGGAGCGCGCTCGTGAACGACACGAAGACCGCCGCGATCGCTCACCACACGGAGCAGGCGCCCCAGTTCACCGAGCGGTACGCGCGTCTCGGGGTCGATCCGTACGAGAACTGCTTCACGTACAGCCGTCATCGCCTCGACGCAGCGCTCGGGCGCTGCCTGCCGGCCGCCGGCCACGGTCTCCGGCTCCTCGACGTCGGCTGCGGCACAGGTCATCACCTGGCGCGTCTCCGGACGCGAGGTTTTGACGTCGCGGGGATCGACGGCTCCGACGCCATGGTCGAGCTGGCGCGAGCTCAGAATCCCGGCGCGACGATCGAGCGCGCCGACGTCGAGGCAATCCCGTTCGAATCGGCCCGGTTCGACGTCATTGTTTGCATCGAAGTGCTGCGATACCTGCCGGATATCTCGCGCTGCGTGCGGGAGATCGCCCGGGTGCTGAAGCCGGGTGGTGTGTGTCTCGTGACCGCGATGCCGTTGCTGAACCTCAACGGCTACTGGGTCGTGAATCGGATGGTGACGATGCTGCGCGTGACCGGGTTCGTGCGGCTGAAGCAATACTTCGGCACGTCGTGGTCGCTCGCGCGCCAGTTCAGCGAGGCCGGATTCGAACGGCCCGCGATCCACGGCGTCTATCTCGGACCTGTGAACTGGATAGAACGGGTCGCGCCACGAGCACTTCCCGGCTTGCTCCGGCGCTGGGAACCCATCGACGTTCGTATCGCTGACCGTCCGGTGCTGCGGGAATTCTCGAACATGTTCCTCATTTGCGCTCGGCAGGGACGCCATGGCACCTGAGGCGAGGCGCGGCGTGTCTGAACAACGACGATTGTGGGTCGAACGGTGAGGGTCGTATACGTCTCCTACGACGGTGCGCTGGATCCTCTGGGTGCTTCTCAAGTCGTCCCGTACCTTGTAGGGCTCGCCAAGTCCGGGATCTCGATCACGTTGATATCGTTCGAAAAGCCTCGGCAAATTCGCCAGCGCAGTGTGGTCGCCGGCATGGCACAGCGCTTGAGCGCTCAGAACATCGTGTGGTGCCCACTGGGGTACCACGAACGTCCTCGCATTCCGGCGACGCTTTGGGATGTGGTGATCGGGAGTCGAACGATCACACGTGAAATGCGGCGCACGCGTACGGATATCGTCCACTGCCGAGGTGACGTCTCAATGTTCATGGCTCGACGCGCGAAGACGCAGCAGGCGCGGCTGCTCTACGATGTCCGAGGATTCTTCTCGGACGAGCGGGTCGAGGTCGGTTCATGGCGACGAGGCAGCCTCCTTGATCGGCTCGTTCGCAGTGCTGAGCGGGGTAACCTGCGAGCAGCGCACGGTCTCGTATGTCTGACGCACACCGCTCGGAAGACGCTCGCAGCTCGTCGACAGCCGTTCCCGCCGAGCCGAGTGATACCAACGTGCGCCGATGTCGAGGTATTCCGGCCACGGGACGAGGGCGAAGCGTTCTCATACGGGCTCGTTTATAGCGGATCCTTCGGCAATTGGTATATGAGTGAGGAGACGATGACGTTCGCCAGGGTCACCTCGTCCATCCTCGACGCTCGCGCCTTGTTCTTGACGCCGCAGGAGACTCTCGCTCACGACGCAGGCGCCACGACCGATTGGGCAGACGTCATGTGCGTCCCATCGTCGGACGTTCCGGCTTGGCTTCGGCGAGGCCGGGCGCTGTTGTTCTTCCTGCGGCCGAGCGCGTCCAGCGCAGCGCGCTTTCCAACCAGGCTGGCTGAGGCATTGGCGTCTGGTCTGCCGATCGTCGTCAATCGCGGTATCGAACATCTCGACCGATTCATCGAGCGCGAGAACATTGGGGTGCTGGTCGAGGGCTTCTCGACGATGGCGTACCAGGATGCCGCCCACCGACTGCGAGCGTTGCTCGATGATTGTGATGTTCCCGGCCGCTGCCGTCGCTTCGCGGAGGCGCATTTCAGCACGCGCGTCGGTGTTGCCGCATACCGCGATTTGTATGACGAACTGTGTGTCGCGCAGTCCGAGGCATGACGGTCTTGCCGGCCAGCGCTCCTTCGGAACGGCACGCGATGGATCGCGGCGCCTTCGTGCTTAGCCTGGACTTCGAACTGATCTGGGGGACGCTGGATCACTCCGATCCGATGCAGTTTCGGCGTCAGTGCGAGATCGAACGAACGGTCATCGTGGACCGCCTCTTGAACTTGTTCGTCGAGTTCGAGATTCCGGCCACCTGGCTGGTCGTCGGGCACCTGCTTCTCGATCGCTGCTACGGTGGACCGAAGGGGAAACACCCAGATATCGTCCGGCCACGCCACGCATGGTGTACGCATGACTGGTTCGCGCATGACCCCGACGGCTTGGAATGCGAGGCTCCGCTGTTTCTCGGGCAGTCACTGATCGACAAGATTCGACGGTGTCCCGTGCCGCAGGAAATCGGGGCGCATTCCTTTTCGCACGTGATCTTCGGGGACGAAGGCTGTTCAGAGGCGACAGCGCGGAGCGAGTTGGCAGCATGTGTACGGGCGGCGTCCGCGATGGGAATCGCGTTGCGCAGCTTCGCGTTCCCCCGCAACGCAGTGGGACACCTGGCACTGCTTCCGGAATACGGGTTCACGTGTTTTCGCGGACCTGAACCTCGGTGGTATCACCATACCGGTGTCCCCGGGCGCCTTCGCCGCCTGGGGCATCTCTGGGATGTCGTGACGGCGAGCCGACCGCCTGTCGTCGTCCCGCGGCGAACGGCGGAAGGGTTGGTCGACATTCCAGGCTCCATGGTCTATTTCCCCGCGCACGGTATCCGCCGGTGGGTGCCAATGGCGTGGAGAGTCAAACGAGCGCTGCGGGGCCTCGAGGCCGCAGTGCGTCTGAATCGAATCTTCCATCTCTGGATGCATCCGACGAACATGGCCGATAGTACCGACGCCATGTTCGGCGGGCTGCGGACGATCATCGGTCGCGCGGCATACTTGCGCGCGAAGGGGGCTCTCGACGTGCTGCCAATGGAGGGTGTGGCGAAGCGAATGAATCTGACGGCCGCGGACATGTACATGTCGTCGCGTCCGTCCGGCGCCGAGTAGTCACGATGTGCGGCATTGCCGGCATCGTCACCCTCGACGGCGCGCCGATCGATTCAGCGGTGCTGAAGCGAATGAGCCAAGCCCTTCGCCATCGCGGTCCCGACGCCGAAGGTTTTTACGTCGCCGCGAACGGCACGCCGTGCGTCGGTCTCGTCCACCGGCGGCTGTCGATCATCGACCTCTCGACCGTGGCCGACGCGCCGCTGCCCAACGAGGACGGCACGGTGCAGGCGATGCTGAACGGGGAGATCTACAACTTCCAGGAGCTGCGGCGCGATCTCGTGAATCGTCACACGTTCCGCTCGCGCGGCGACACCGAAGTGATCGTCCACGGCTACGAGGAGCGAGGGGACGCGATCGTTGGTGAGCTCGACGGCATGTTCGCGCTGGCGCTCTGGGACGGGCGACACCGCCGCCTGCTGCTCGCCCGCGACCCGTTTGGCAAGAAGCCGCTGTATTACTGGCACGACTCGCGGCGGCTCGTGTTCGGCTCTGAGATCAAGGCGCTCTTCGCCGCCGGCGTGCCCGCCGAGATGGACGACGCTAATTGGGCCGAGTATCTCGCCTTCGGGTACGTGCCGACGCCGCGCTCGATGTTCAAGGGGATCCGGAAGCTCGAGCCCGCCTCAACTCTCGTCGTCGACGGTCACGGGGTGGGGCCGCCCAAGCGTTACTGGGACTTGCGATTTCCGCGCGAAGAAGCGGTGCGAAAGGTGACGGCCGCCGAGGCGGAAGTCCGCGTTCGCGAGTTGCTCACCGCCGCGGTGCGAAAGCGGCTGATCGCCGACGTGCCGCTGGGAATCCTGCTCTCCGGTGGAGTCGACTCGAGCGCCGTGGCGGCGATCGCGGCGAAGCTCGTTTCCGGCCGCGTGAAGACGTTCACGGTCGGCTTCCAGGGCGACGCGTTCTACGACGAGCGCGCTCCCGCGGAGCGCATGGCGCGGCACATCGGCGCCGAGCACTACGCCTCGGTCGTGAAGCCGGATGCCGCCGCGCTGATGGAGACGCTGCTCGACCACCACGACGAGCCGTTTGGAGATTCCTCCGCGCTGCCGACCTATCTCGTCGCTCGCGAGGCGCGCGAGCACGTCACCGTGGTGCTCAACGGCGACGGCGGCGATGAGACGTTCGCGGGCTACGATCGCTTTTACGCGGCGCTGCTCGCCGACGCGATCCCGGCGCCCGTGCGCCAGGCGCTTCGTCTCGGCTCCCGACTGCTTCCGGAAGGGTCGACGTATCACGGGACGCTCAGGCGCATCCGGCGATTCGCGGGCAAGGCGGCGCTGCCGTTCGACGAGCGCATCTTCGCGTGGAGCGTGTTCTTCGATCTTCCGGCGCTGCGCGAGATCGCGCTGAACGGTCTCGTCGACCGGGACCGCGTACTGTCGTCCTATCGCGAGACGCTCGACGCCTGCGCCGGTGCCTCGCTGCTCTCCCGGCTGCTGTATCTGAACGTGCGGACGTACTTGCTCGACGATCTCCTGCCGAAGATGGACCGGATGACGATGGCGCACGGGCTCGAGGCGCGCAGTCCGCTGCTCGACCGAGACCTGATGACGTACGTCGCTACGCTGCCGGACGACCTGAAGCGGCGCGGCGGGCAGGGGAAGGTCATCCTCAAGCGTGCCGTCGCCGACCTCGTGCCCGCAGAGATCATCGAGCGGCCGAAGCATGGATTCGGCGTCCCGCTCGGCGACTGGTTCCGCGGAGAGTTGAGAGCGCTGGTGGAAGAGCTGCTGCTGGACCGGCCGCGGCTTGGCCGGCGGCTTCGAGCAGAGGCGATCCGCGCGCTCGTCGACGATCACATGTCCGGTCGCGGTGACCGTGGTCACCAGCTCTGGACGTTGCTGATGCTGGAGCTGTGGCTCCGCAAGCATCGGTTCGAATGAACGTGCCAGAGCGTCCGACGAACGCGCTGACCGTCGACTTCGAGGACTGGTATCACGGCCTCGAGATTCCCGTGGCGCGCTGGCCGGAGTTCGAAGATCGCGTCGAACAGGTGGGGAAGAAGTTACTCGTGCTACTGGCGGAGACCGGGGCGAAGGCGACGTTCTTCGTGCTCGGCCACCTCGCGGAACGGCACCCGCAGCTCGTGCGCGACATCGCCGCGGCGGGTCACGAGATCGGCACGCACGGCTATTCGCACAGCTTCATCTATCGGCAGACACCCGAGGAATTTCGCGCGGAGCTGGGGCGGTCGATCGACGTGCTGCGAGCGTTGAGCGGGACGGACGTGCTCGGCCACCGCGCGCCGTATTTCTCGATCACGCGGGATTCGCTGTGGGCGTTCGACGTGCTGGCCGATCTCGGAGTCCGCTACGACTCGAGCGTCTTCCCCGTGCTCAATTATCGTTATGGCATTCCGGACGCGCCGCGATGGCCCTACGAAGTCGAGGCGGCGGGGCGGAAGCTGACCGAGTTCCCGATCTCGACGTGGCGTGTCTGGGGCCGCAACGTCCCGGTCGCGGGTGGCGCGTACTTCCGGATCTTTCCCTACGCGGTCACGCGCGCGGCGTTCCGTGCGATCAACCGTGAGAAGCGCCCGGCCATGTTCTACATCCATCCCTGGGAACTGGATCCCGGCCATCCGAGGATCCCGCTGCCGCGAAGGATCGCGGTCACGCACTATTTCAACCTCGGCGCCACGGAAGGACGGCTACGGCGCTTGCTGCGCGACTTCCGATTCGCGCCAATGGGCGAGGTGCTCGGTGTCCGTTGACGAGCGTGTGCGACGCCATTTCGATCTCGACGCGGTGCGCTTCGACGCGATCTACGAGGACCGCAAGAGCCCGCTGGGCCGCTTTGTGGACGACGTGTGGCGTGGTGTCGTGCGGAGACGCTTCGAGCTGACGCTGCGGCGTCTCGATCCGCTCGCCGGCAAGAGCGTGCTCGACGTGGGCTGCGGCTCGGGGCGGTATTGCCTCGCGTACGCCGAGCGCGGCGCCGCGCGCGTGGCCGGGATCGACTTCGCTCCCGAGATGGTGGCGCTCGCCGCCGCGCACGCGGCGCGCCTGGGTCTCTCCGACCGGTGCGAGTTCGTAGTCGGCGCGTACCCGGACGCGTGCCCGTCGGGTCGCTTCGATGCGAGCACGGCGATGGGATTCTTCGACTACGTGTCAGACCCGATTCCGATCATCAGGCACATGCGTTCGATCACGTCGGGGACGATGGTCATGAGCTTCCCGAAGTCCCGTGAATGGCGCGTGCCGATCCGCAAGCTGCGATTCCGGCTCCGGGGCTGCCCGCTGTTCCTGTACTCCGCGTCGCGAGTGGCCGAGATCCTCGGGGCTACTGGTGTTCGGGACCACGAGGTCATTTCCCTCGATCGCGATTACATCGTCGTCGCGCGCGTGTAGGCGGGCCGATGTATCGGGTCCTGCACGTGATCACCCGCATGATCCTGGGGGGCGCCCAGGAGAATACCCTGCTGTCGGTGGAAGGGCTGAACCGGCGTCCCGAGTACGAGGTGGATCTCGTGAGCGGGGTGGACGCGGGACGCGAGGGTGAGTTGCTGGAGCGCGCTCGGCAGAGCGTGCGCGTCCTGATCGTCCCGGAGCTGTGTCGAAGCGTCAACCCGGGCGCTGACGCCATCGCGCTGGTGAAGCTGTACCGGATCATCCGCGCGGGCCGCTATCACATCGTGCACACCCATTCGTCGAAAGCGGGTGTACTGGGACGGATCGCGGCGCGCCTCGCGGGAACACCGATCGTCGTGCACACGCTGCACAGCCTGGTCTTCCACGACTATCAGCCTCGGCTCGTCAACCGCACGCTCCGGGCGATGAAGAAGATCTGCGCGCCGCTGACCGATCACTTCATCAGCGTCGCGGACGTGGTCCGCCGCAAGGCCATCGCCGAGGGAATCGGACGGCCTGACCAGCACTCGACGATCTACAGCGGCATGGAGCTGGACTGGTTTCTCGGTGCTCGGGTCGATCCGGCCAAAGTCCGTGAAGAGCTGGCGATTCCGCCCGACGCCCCGGTCGTCGGCAAGATCGCCCGCCTCTTCCCCTTGAAGGGACACGAGCAGCTATTCGATGCCGCGCCGGCGATCGTCGGGCGGTGCCCCTCTGTCCGGTTTCTCCTGGTTGGCGACGGCATTCTCCGGGAGCAGCTCCAGGAGCGCGCTCGGCGCCTCGGGATACTGGACAATTTCGTCTTCGCCGGCTTGATCCCGCGGGAGCGCATTCCCTCGATGCTCGGCGCCATGGACGTGCTGGTGCACACGTCTCTGCGCGAAGGACTTGCGCGCGTGCTGCCGCAGGCGCTAGCCATGGGGCGACCCTGTGTGGCGTTCGACCTGGACGGTGCGCCCGAGGTGGTCATTCAGGGCAAGACAGGTTTCCTCGTGAAGCCTGGCGACTCCAGCGGGCTCGCTTCTGCGGTCGTCACGCTTCTTCAAGATCCCGGACTCCGGCGCCGGATGGGTGAGACCGGTCGCCGCCACGTGGACCCCATGTTCCGGGCGGAGACCATGGTGGAGGACATCGCGACGGTATATACAGCGCTGATCGAGCGGCACGCCGCTCGCGTGAAAGCCCTATCCGTACTGGATGCAGATCGGTTAAACTAATCCGGTTGTTGTGGCCGTTGAATCGCATTTTTATGTATCCGGGCGGGTGTCTGATGTCCCTCTGTGCCGGGAGATGATCTCTGGATTCTGACCTCCTGTCGGCATTAGCCCTCGCGATCCTTCTGTGCCTGGGCGGCATCGTTCTGCTCGGATGGACTCGCCATCATGGCGAAACCCGACATTTCCAGGTCAGGATCTTCATTCTCGCTTTTGTGATTCGTGTCGCCGCCTCTGTCGCGTTCTATCAGTTCGGGCTGGTCGACGTGATCAAGGACGAGGACGGCAGCGCGTGGGTTCAGGGCGTCCTGCTGAAGCAATCGTGGGAGCAGTACAGGGTCGGTGTCTTGGACCTGCCGTTCGTGCTGGCGGAAGCTTTCAATGCCGATGCTTCGAATCGAGGCTACGTGTACCTCCTTGGTGCGCTCTACTACCTCTGGGACCTCGGAGTTCCAGGCCGGTTGGTTGCCGGGGTCTTTAACTGTTTCCTTGGCGCGTTGACGGTCATTCTCGCGTATCGCGCCGCCCGCGTGTTGTTCGGTTCGGCCGTGGCAGCACGGGTCGGCTGGTGGACCGCGTTGTTCCCGTCGCTCATCCTGTGGTCGGCCCAGACTATCAAGGAACCGGTCGTCATCTTCCTCGAGAGCGTCGTGCTGTATAGCTGCATTCAGCACCGGCGCGCGGGATTTTCCTCCGTGTACGCCTGTGGCTGCGTGGCGGCCATCGTCCTCCTGAAACCATTCCGGTTCTATGCGATGGTCATCGCCGCCGGCGTCGCACTGGTGACGTTCCTCCTCCCCTCACGCGCAACGGCGAGAGTGCCCATGCAAGCCATGCTGGCTGTCATGGCGGCGTTCGTCGTCGTGATGGTCCTGGCTGGGCCGGCAGGGCTTCGCGAAGACGAGGCGGCAACGGTCAGTCTTCAATACGCCGCCACGTATCGGGAGGGCGCCGCGCGATTCGCCCAGTCAGGCGTCGAGACCAGCTACGACATCACGAGCCCCACCGGTCTGGGGATGGCGACGGTCGTGGGCGCTGCGCATCTCCTCCTTGCCCCGTTCCCATGGCAATGGGCCGGAGGCAGCGTACGGCTTCTGCTCACGATTCCCGAAGTGCTGGTGTGGTGGTGGCTGTTCTTCACGGGAGTGATTCCCGGTCTGCGCCTCGCGCTGAGAACGCGCTTCAGCGATATCCAGCCGGTGCTGGTGTATCTCTGTGGCTTCGGGCTGTTGTACAGCGTGCTGTTTGGCAACATCGGTCTCGCCTATCGTCAGCGTGCCCAACTGCTGCCGTGGTTGCTGATCTTTGCGGCCGCCTGGTACGAGCACCGGGAATCCCAGCGGGTGCACGCTCACGCGATACCGGTGCCGGCGATCTAATTCAGAGACAGGAGAGACAAGCGCAATGCGGGTACTGATTACGGGCGGAGCTGGCTTCATCGGCTCACATCTGGCCGACCGCTACGTGGAGCGTGGCGACGACGTCTACATCATTGACGATCTGTCGACCGGCGCCATCGAGAACATCAAGGACATCAAGGACAAGCCGAACCTCAAGTACTACATCGATTCGGTCGCGAACGAGCAGCTCATGGCGGAGCTGGTCGACGTGTGCGACATCATCTATCATTTCGCGGCGGCTGTCGGGGTGCGCCTGATCGTCGAGAGCCCGGTCCGGACCATCGAGACCAATATCCGGGGCACCGAGATGGTGCTGAGGCTGGCCGCGAAGAAGCGGAAGCGCGTACTGATCACCTCGACGTCCGAGGTCTACGGCAAGCAGGATCGCGTTCCATTCCGTGAAGACGGCGATCTGGTGCTCGGGCCCACGAGCCGAAGCCGGTGGAGCTATGCCTGCTCCAAGGCGATCGACGAGTTCCTGGCGCTCGCATACTGGAAGGAAAAGAAGGTGCCCACGGTGGTGGCGCGCCTGTTCAACACCGTGGGAGCACGGCAGACCGGCCGGTACGGCATGGTGATCCCGAACTTCGTGCAGCAGGCGCTCACGGGACGCGACATCACCGTGTTCGGCGACGGCTCACAGCGGCGGTGTTTCACCCACGTCGCAGACGCTGTGCGCGCGCTCATCGGTCTCGCCGAACATCCGACGGCGGTGGGAGAGGTCTACAACGTCGGGACCGATCAGGAAATCAGCATCCTGGACCTGGCCGAGAAGGTGAAGAAGCTCGCACAGTCGCCGTCGCTCATCGTGTTCGTTCCGTACAGCAAGGCGTACGAAGAGGGTTTCGAGGACATGCTGCGCCGGGTGCCGGACACGTCGAAGATCCATGCCCTGATCGGCTTCTCGCCCCGATTCGACCTCGACCAGATCATCACGAGCGTCATCGAGCACGAGCGTGGCCGTCTCGGGCGCGCCCGGGCCGGATCAACCTGGATCCACTGACAGGAGTCGTATGCGACTCGGCCTCAGCGTCGCTCTTGCCGCGGTGCTGGGTGTGGTCTTCACACTGCTCGTCCGATTCTTCGCCCGGCGCCTCGGCTTCGTCGCGCCGCCGCGCGAAGACCGCTGGCACACGACGTCCACGGCCTCGCTCGGTGGCGTCGCGATCTTCGCGGCGTTCAGCCTCGTCTATCTGACCGTCGCCCCGACTGCGCCAAAGGCGCCCGCGCTCCTGTGGATGGGCGCGCTCGTATTCGTCGGTGGCCTCGTCGACGACGTCGTCAGGATCAAGCCGTACGCCAAGCTGGTGCTGCAGCTCGTCGCCGCGGGCGGCCTGGCCGCGTCCGGGCTCCGCCTGCCGTGGACCCATTCCGATCCAGTGAACGACCTCATCACGCTGTTCTGGCTCGTGGCCATCACGAACGCGCTGAACTTGCTCGACAACATGGACGGGCTGGCCGGTGGGATCGCCGCGATCGGATGCCTCTTCCTGACGATCAATTTCATCCTGAATGGACAGCAGACCGAAGCGTTTCTGCCCGCCGTCCTCGGTGGCGCTATCCTGGGATTCTTGATCTTCAACGTGAATCCCGCGTCGATCTTCATGGGGGACTGCGGGTCGATGTTCCTGGGATTTCTCCTTGCCGGCAGCGCGCTCTTGAGCGAGTACGACCGGTCCCGGAGTCTGGCCGCCATCCTGTTCACGCCCGTGCTGATCTTGCTGATCCCGATCTTCGATACGTCGTTCGTGACGATCACACGTAAGCTGTCGAGACGGCCGATCGCGGTCGGCGGTCGCGATCACACCTCGCACCGCCTGGTCGCGCTCGGGATGTCCGAACAACAGGCGGTTCTACGATTCTATGCCCTGGCCTTGCTGTCGGGAGTCCTCGCGCTGGCGGTCAGGTGGCTGGGGATGGCGATCGGACTTCTTCTCGTCCCGTCATTTGGCCTTGGAGTGCTCTTCTTGGGACTCTATCTCGAGGGCGTGCGCGTCTACGCGCCGGGCGATGTGCCGGCCGGAGGCACCGTCATTCGGATCCTCGCGGACCTCACGTACAAGCGGCGCATCTTCGAGGTCCTTCTCGACGTGATCCTGGTGGTCCTCGCCTATTACGGTGCCTATCTCCTCCGCTGGGACGGCACTCTGCCCGGCGAGCAGCTCGCAATTTTCGGCCGGACCCTGGTGCTCGTCATTCCGATTCAGATCGCGTGCTTGTTGCTCGGCGGTCTTTACCGGGGGCTCTGGCGGTATGCGGGTGTCGACGATGCGGTGACCATCGGCAAGTCGGTGCTGGTCGCGGCCGCCGCGAGCGGGATCGTGATCCTCGCGCTGTACCACACGACGCCGCATGGGCCGTCGCGGGGCGTGCTGGTGCTGGACGCGATCTTGTTATTGCTGTTCATCGGGGTCAGTCGTCTTGCGTTCCGGCTCCTTCGCGTGCTGGTCGTCGGGGGCGCGCGTGGGGGCGCGACGGGGCAGCCGATGCTGATCTACGGGGCGGGAGACGGTGGGGAGCTGCTCGCCCGGGAGATCCTGAACAACGCGGGATATGGATACGCGCCGATCGGATTCATCGACGATGATGTGAGGAAAGCCGGCAAGATGCTCCATGGTCTCCCCATCTATGCGAGCAAGCGGCTCGAGGAGCTGATACGGACCTACGGGATTCACGAGGTCGTGGTCTCGAGTCAGAAGGTGCCCGAAAGCCAGTTGAGCGATATTCGGAATCTGGGCGTCAGGCTCCGGAGGATGCGTATCACCATCGAGTGAACGCCTGACTCAGGGGATGCGCCCGACTTCCCGCAACATCTGCGTCACCATCCGCCGGGCTTCCGCATGATCCGGCGCGAGCTTGACGACGCGCTCGTATTCCTGGAGTGCGGCCGCCTTCTCGCCGATCTTGACATTGGCTCGGGCGAGAGAGACATGGGCCTCCAGATTGTCGGGCTCGGACGCCAAGGCGGTGCGCCATTGCTCGATCGCCTGAAAGTACTGGTCGGTGTCCCAGAGGCGCTGGGCGAGCCGCAAGCGGTGGGAGACGTTCGCGCCATCGAGAGCAACGGCTCTCCGGTAATCCACTAGCGCTGACTCGGTGCGCCCGAGGGCATCGTAGACAGTGCCCCGGCCGAAGAAAGCCGCTGGGTCCTCGGGGGTTGCAGCGATCAGCGTGTCCCACTCGGCGAGAGCCGAATCCCACATCTTCCGGTCGGTCAGATATGCGGCCAGCACGCGCCGGTAGCGCGCGACCGGACGATCCGGAGGACCGAGTCGAACACTCAGGATTGCCGCAGTGCGCGGCGCGCTGATCGCGAAGAGGTTGAAGCCCCGTGGATGGCGGCGAACGAGCGCCTCCGTTTTCAGCACGGCAAGTCGGTACGCGTCGAGGGCCTCGGCATCACCGGTGGCTGCGAGCGCGTCTCCATGGGTCCGGTGGAGCTCCGGATTGTCTGGCGCGCTCCGGAGAGCGCGCTCGATCTCGGCGAGCGCCGGCTGGCTGTCGCCGGTCCTGAGCATGAGGCTCGCGAGCAACCAGCGCGCAAAAGGAGACTCCGCGGGCCCCGCGACGACGATGGCCTGCGTGTACAGATATCGGGCTTCCCGTGTCAGATTGCGACGCTCGAGCTCCACGCCGAGCGAGATTCGATCGATGGCGGTATCGGGCACCGCCGCCACCCACTGCGCGTCGGTGAGCGGTAAGGCCAGCAGCTCGTAGACGAGATCGGAGAGCAGGCGCGGATCGCGCTCGGTCGCTGTCCGCGACGCCCAGAGCGCAAGGCTGACATCGCGGTCGGGTTGCCGGCCGATGAACGCGAGCAGAGATCGGTACAGCGCCGCATCGTTCGGCGCGAGCGCGATCGCTCGGAGGAAATGTGCTGCGGCTTCCAGCGCCGGAGCGTCGGCAGACTCGATCGCGGCGGCCGTGGCGTACGTCCATCCCAGAGACTCGTGAAGGTAAGGGTTCGACGGCTCGAGTGCGATTGCCCGACGAAGGTCATTGGTCGCGGCTGTCAGGAGCGCCGTCGCGTCCTGTCGGCGCGCCTCGAGCATCGATACCAGCCTCCCGTCCATCGCAACTCCTGTCTGCCAGAGCTTGGAGGCTGCAGTGAGACGCTGCCGGCCTTGCACCGTCAGAATTTGCACCTCGGGCGCCATGCCGAACGGTGCTGGGGTGGCGCCTGGCAGTCGTTCCGCGGCTTGCACCTTGGCGTCCGCGAGAACCGGCTTGATCGCCTCTTCGACGAAGACCGCACAGAGCAACACCGCGATCGCCGCCGCCGCGATCGTCGCAACGTGGCCGCGTAACGGGAGGGAGCGGGTGGCCGAGAGCGGCTTGGCCTCGGAGTGGAATCGCGTGTGGATCGCGAGCGACGCGATCCCGAGGCAGACGGCGGCCAGGAGACCGTTCGCCGGGAGGCGGGCTGGGAAGTCGAAGAGGCTATGGATGCCGAGGCTCAGGGCGCCGCCCAGGGCGCCGATCGTGATCCCGATGCTGAACGGATCGTTGCGGCGAGCCCATTGATCGTCGCCACCGCCGACAGGGCATGAGCCGCGCCCGAGCAGATGCGTCCCGACGATGTCGCGGCTGGCGCGCCAGATCCCGTATGCCGTGATGGCGGCTCCGAACAGGCCAACTTCCAGGATCAGTTGAAGCACGTCGTTGTGCGCGTAGTCGACGAAGAATCCGTCCGGAATAGCCGCCGTCCGGTATCTGAAGTACGCGTCCTTGTATGCGCCGAGGCCGACCCCCAAGACGGGGAAATCCTTCAACATCGGAAGGCTCGTGACGGCCAGCAGCCAGCGGAGCTGGAAATCGGCCGGACCACGTTTGATTCCGGTCAGGAGTGGCCCGAGGCCGATCCAACCCGCGCAGGCGACCGCGACGGTGATGAGGCCGCCGATGACGAGGCCACTGCGCCGGGCAGTTCCGATGGCGCCCGCCAGAATGAGCATCACGCCGAGCGTGAGGATCAAGCTCGAGACTGCGCCGCGGCTCAGTGTGAAGATCACCGCGAGGAGCATCGGAATGACGGCGAAGAGAGGGAAATACTGGCGGATGAGGCGCTCTCGACCGTCCGCTGATCGGAGCAGCTCGATCACGTTGCTCTGTCCCCGGGTCGCGCCGTGCCGGGCGAGGAGATAGCCGATGCCGAGACAGATCAGCATGTTCAGCCATGCCGCGAAATGATCCGCGTTGAGAAATGTCGCGACCACGCGGCCCATCATCTCGTCGCGCCATCCGAGCCGGAACTTTCGGCCGATGCTGTCGAAGAGCCCGAACACGGCGAGGCCGCTTCCGAGCCATAGCAGCGTGTGCACCAGGCGCTGGAGCTGCCGCCGATGCCGGATGACGTTCACGACGATCACGTACGCTCCGGCGCACGTCATCAGCAGAATGAGCGATTCCATGGTCCGGACTGGCGACACGGAGCCGAGTGTGAGGAAGGGAACCGGCAACCTAGGTGGCACGGACTCGGGGCCCGGCGGCGCCAGTGCCCAGCGCGCAAGTGGGCGATTGCCGACGAGCATCTGCAACGCAACGATTCCGATCAGCAAGCCGACGGGAAGGTCGAGCGACGTTCGCCGCCACTCCAGCCGCCTCTCCACGATCATGGCGAGGAACCATGCCGCGACACCAGCCGCGGTGAACAGCTCGATCGTCGCGAACGGCCAGAGGCTTCGGGACCCGAACAGGAGCGGCGCCAGGACCAGCACAGCGTAGAGAAGAGCGAGACTGGCGCGCCGAAAGATCACGGCTCGACTGCGATCGTCACCGTTCCTGGGGCGAACCGTAGTACGCGTGGTAATAGCGGTAATAGTCGTTGTAGTACGCATCTCGCCGAAAATTAACGCTGTTCAGCAGCACGCCGAGGATGCGGCCCTTGACCGCTTCGATCTGACGGGCGGCCCGCCTGATGACGTCACGGGGCACCGAGCTGACACGAACGACCAGGATGACCCCGTCACACTGCGCGGCGAGCGAGACCCCATCGGAGACCGAGATCACGGGCGGCGTGTCGCAGAGAATCAAATCGAAGTCCTGGGTCGCGTCGTGAATGAAATCGTGCATCCGTTTCGAAGCGACTAGCTCGGCAGGGTTCGGAGGCAGCGGCCCGCTGGTCAGTATCGAGAGGTTCGGCGTCCGCGTCGGCCGCGCCACCTTCGCCAGCGGAGCTCCTTGGACCAGGGCGTTGCTGAGGCCTTCCGTGTTCGAAAGGCCGAACATCCGGTGGAGCGCCGGCCGTCGAAGATCGGAGTCGATGATGCAGACCCTCATGCCACTTTGCGCTGCCACGGTCCCGAAATTCGCCACCGTGGTCGTCTTGCCTTCACCTGCGGTGGCCGACGTCACGACGATGCTCCGGCAGGGCTCGTCCAGGCCGGCAAAGGCGATGTTGGTACGCAGCGAGCGATAGGCTTCAGACGCGGGAGACTTCGGGTCCGACTCGCTGATCAATACGCCCGGCGCCGAGGGTTTCTTCGGCTTCTCCGCCATCAGCGCTTTGCCTCGGTGAAGAGCGGGACGATCGCGATCACGGGGAGTCCCAGGTATCGCTCGATGTCGTCGGGTGATTTGATGCTGGTGTCGAAGTATTCGAGCGCCACCACGACGCCAACCGACAGGATTGCGCCGACGACGGCGCTCAACATCAGGCTGCGGGTCCGGCGCGGCCGGATTGGTGTCAGGGACGGGCGAGCGTCGTCGATCACGCGGATGTTGTTCGTGTCGAGGCCGCCGGTGAGACCGGCTTCCTTGACGCGCTTGAGCACCGCCTCGTAGAGTTGCTGGTTCGACTCGTTATCCCGCTGGAGATTCAGGTATTGAATCTCCTTCTCGTTCAATTCCTGGCCTTCCCGGCGGAGTAGCGAGACGTTGCCGAGCAGAGTTTCCTCGCGGGCTTTCGCGACCTTGTACTCGGTCTGCACGGCCCGGAGCATCGTCTGAACCTCGTTGTCGATCTTCTGGTTGATCTGCTGGATCTGGGCGTCGATCTTCAGCACTTCGGGGTGCTTGTCCTTGTAGATCCTGAGCGCCTTCGATCGCTGGATCTCGAGATCGGACGCCTGGTTCTTGAGACCCGAGATGAGAGGATTGTCGGCGACGATGTAGATGGACTGAGCGCCGACCCGATCCTTGGCGATCTGGGTGACTTGCTGTAGCTTGGCCTCGATCGACAGGCGCTGCGCCTGGGACTCGAGGTAGGCCTTGTTGAAGTCCATGATTTTCGAGGCCGTAATCTTGCGTTGCTCTTCCATCCCCAGGATCCCGGCCTTCACCCGGTAGTTCTGGAGCGTCGTCGACGACTCCTGGACTTTGTTCCTCAGATCGTTCATCTGTTCGGTGAGCCAACTGAGCGCGTCTTTGGTACCCTTGAATTTCAGATCCAGGTTGTACTTGACGTAGCCGTTGGCGACGCCATTGGCGACCTCGGCGGCGAGGGCTGGCTCGGGACTTTCAAAACTGATGGACACCAGCCGGGTGTTTCGCTTCGGCTCCACACGAATTGAGCCGGCCAGCGCGGCGTACGCATCAGTGGCGTGATCGAGACCAGGGATCCGCTGCTTGAGATTCAAGGCCTGGATGACGCGTTCGACCACGGCGCGACTCTGGATGACCTCGTACTGGGTCTGGTAGTAGTTATCGCCGGTGATCGTGCCGATGTTCGTCACATTCGGAAGGTCGATGAACTTTGGCGGCTCGGGCTCGATCATCACAATGGCGGTGGCCTGGTAGATGGGAACCTGGGACAGCGTCCAGAGTCCACCAGCGAGGGTCGTGAGAACGAAGATGCCGAGGGCAAGCCAGCGGTGCTTGCGCACGATCTTCCAGTAGTCCTGGAAGTGGAATTCCTTTTCGACCATCGGAACCGTCATGATGGATTAAAAAAAGCTTTCTGGAACGACCACGACGTCGCTCTCGTGCAGCTTGATCGCCTTGTCGCGCTGCCCCCGCTTGATGATGTCGCTGATGTCGATGTAAAGGATTTCCTGGCCCTTGGGAGTATTGCGGATGATCCGGGTCCGGCTCGGCGACGCCTTCTCGGTAAAGCCTCCCGCGATCGTGATGCCTTCCAGGACGTTAATGTCCTTGTCGAGGAGATAGGCGCCGGGGTTCTTGACCTGTCCAAACACGAAGTACGTGTTGCCTCGAGGCACCATGACGGTGTCGCCTTCCGTCAGCTTGAAGTCACGGTCTTTGGGCACCGGCCCTGATAGGTCCACCGAGATGGTGTCCTGTCTCCCGTCGACGGTACGGCGGATGACCTTGACGGCGCCGCGGGCCGCCTTGTCGGTGAATCCCTCGGCCAACGAGATCGCCTCGAAGGCGGTAACCTCCTTGTCCATGGGGAAGGTGCCACCCTTCTTGACCTCTCCAACGATGAAGAATGCCTGCCCCTTCGGGATGAAGATCGTATCGTCGTTCTGGAGCTGAACGTTTTCGGCGCCGTCGCCCGCCTGAAGCTTTTTTAGATCTACACGGAGGAACGTGTTTCCGCCGCCCGTCGCATGATTCCGGACGATGAGGATCTCTTTTCCGCTGCCCTTCGAGAGCGCACCGGCCTTGGAGAGGACCTGCAGCAGGGTCGTTTCACCGCCGGTGAGATAGTAGACACCCGGCTTCTCAGCCTCACCCAGCAGATTGACCTTTTTGGAGAGATATTCCTTCACCGACACGAACACCTGGGGATCGACCAGGTAATCCTTCTCGAGAAGCTGCTTGAGCTCGGACGCAAGCTGTTGGATCGTCAAGCCGGTGGCGTGAACGCGCCCCAGCAGCGGAAAGGGGAGAAACCCATCAGCGTCGACCGGATAGTCCCTGGAAAGATCCTCTTGACCCCAGACAGCGATCTTCAGGACATCGCGAGGGCCGATGAGATACTCCTCAGCCTTGGCCGCGCCTCCACCCAGGATCAGGAAGATGACGGACAGCCATACGGCAGCACACCACGAGCGCGCAACAGACCGCGAAATCATTCGTTGACTACCGACTCGCGCTACGAGCGAGATTCAGCCAAAACGAGGTGTTCTAACCTCTTCGAGCGTTCAGAATCGGAGCGTGATTTTTCCCGTGATCTTGTCATCAGCGTACTTGAACTCTTTAAACGAGGAGTCACGGGTTGTGTGGGAGTATTCGGCGCCGACGAGCAGCCATTTCTGGATGTCGTAGTCGACACCGCTACCCCAACCCCAGATATTGTCCTCGCGGAAGGACGATTTCGGGTGGTCCGTGGTGAACTGCTTGATGGGGTAGTCGTTTTCCGCGGCCGTCGCCCGGATGTTGGCCCGCAGTTTCTGGGCGAACTGCTGCTCGAGCGCCAGCGTACCGCTCGTCGTCGTGAAGTACGGGGCACGAGTGGAGGCGATGTTGAACGTCGACTCCTCGAAGCTGCGGTTCACGAACAACCCGAGCCTCGTCCGGTCTGTCGGGTTGTACGTGATGTCGCCGCCCGCGATCCAGCCCTGCGCGCTCTTCTCAGCCGCCGCGTTCGCGCTCCGGATCTCGTATCCGGCATTCAGTCCGGCTGAGATCTTCGACGTCAGATCGCCGCGGAGTCGCACCAGGAACTGGTCCCGCGTCACGTCCCGATTCGGCGTACCAAGGCTCCCGCCGCCAGCGGGTTGAATGCTCTTCTGGAAGCCTTTCTCGCCGTGGTTGTATCCCAATCCTAGCTGCGCCTTTTGCACAAAGGACCAGAAGAGCGTCGCCCCGTAGAGGTACTCATTCCGGTCGAGCTCGGCGAATTTGGGTACCTCGACGTGAGTCCACGTGAAGTTCCCAGCAAGAGTCAGCCGATCGGTCAGCTTGAACTCGAGGATTGGCGCGAGCGCGTTGGTCGTGCTCTCGACTCGGCCCGTGAGCTCAGTGTTCGGTGGATCACTGGTGCGCGTGAAGTAGTCGCTGACCCCGGCCTTCAGGCGAGGCAGGTCGTAGTTGAAATTCCCAAACGCGATGTGGTGCGTGTCGTCCTGCTTCGTATGCCGGAGGAAGTGCAGCACTTCTGCCCGATAGCCGGCGCTCAGTGTCGTGGCCGCGCCAGTGTAGTCCACGACGAACCCCGGGCTGCTACGTAGCACGACGTCCTCGCTCGCTTTTCGGACGCCGAAGATGTTGGTTTCGTACTCGACCCGCTCAGTGAAGAACAGGTCGGCCTTGAGCCCCGGGACCCACTCGCCGAGATTCACGGCCCAAGCCGGAGAGGTCGCGCTGAACAGCGCCACCACCGATAGAACTGACACAATCAGGATCGAGCGATTTCGCATCCTAGTCAGGGCTCGGGCCCTCCTCCCGTTGTTGTTTCGTCACAGAGCAGTTCGACTGGTTAGCACACGTTACTCAGCCGGTGCAGGCTAGCGAAAACATGTCCTGATGGTCAAGGAAAATCCTCACTGCCCGGTGCGGGGACCCGCCTGTAGTTGACGCCGGCGGTCCCAGCACCGGGCTGTCCGACGGGAGTGGCCCTAGGGCGCCGGTGAGAACCCGGCGAGTGGTGGCGGCGGGGGCGGCGCTGTCGTTGCCGTGACCGTCGTGGTCACGGTCTCAATATTTTCGGCAAGGAACGTCACCGGGTCCACCAGAGTCGTGATGGAGACCGTCGTCAGCGCATCTGACCCTGCGGTGGCAGTGTTCACCACAGTCTGCAGGGCCGCCTGAGTGCCCGCCGGCAACGAAGTGACAAGAGCCGGAGCAGAGGGCGCACTCCCTGTGGTAATCGTGGAGAACTGTCCGGCGGTCAACGTGATCGGAGGCGTGCCGGGTGGCGCCCCGATCGGCACGAACGTCGCCGTCGCGGTCGCAGGGTCCTGGCCAGGCGACGGGAACACTGCGACCAGCGTCTGCCCGGTCTGGGGGTTAACTATGTACACGACGACCGTTCCCCTGACGGCGGCGACGCCAGACGGCCCGGAAATCAGGAAGTTCGATTGCCGGGTTCTTGCGAGCTGAACGGCGGCGCGGACTACCTGGGCCCTGAGCTTGCCCACGACGACATGCAACCCAACGAATCGCTCACGGGTCTGGGCATCGTAGTCCATCTTCGTTACGGCGAAGCGAGTGTTTTCCGCAACGGTGACGGTGCTGCCGTCAGGCAGAGCCAGCTCGGCCGAGGCACCGGAGAACGCGCGAACCTGCCCACCTTCGGCAATCTGTCCGCCCACGCCGATCGCTGACCATTGGGTCTGGCCTTTCGGGAGGATCTCGACGCGCCCAGTTGCGCGGGTGATCTTGGCGATGCCGGCTGTTGGTTGCGCGTCGGCCGGTGCCCAGGACAACACGCAGAGCACCAAAGTCAACGCCCCGGCGACGACGCCGAACGGCTTCCAATTCGTCATGGCTCCCTCTCCTCTGGCAAATGAGCCCCTAGATGAAAAACACAACTCCCGGGTTGACGCTAGCACAAACCATGGAGGCGCGGGTAGTCGAAAATTGTAGAGCCTTCCGGGGGTCGGTTCTCGCGGGCGCATCTTCTGCCCGCGGAATCGTCAGGGACGGTGGGTTCGGGGCCGATCGTAGAAATGTGCGCCACAGGCGAAGCACTCGTACGATCGGCGGTTGAAGACCTTGAGGACGATCGGATCCGTGACTCGACGCCACCGGTTCCGCTCGACGTCCTGACTGTAGCACTTTGGACACTGATGCAGCAAGAGGCGATGAGCGTCCGGCGCCGTGGTTCCATTCGTCCCTTCTGGCAACTCGATCACCCGGACGTCCCAGGCTGCCGAATCGGCCAGCTCGACTTGAAACCGAGTCGAAGAGTCTGTGACCGCGGATGCGATCTGAGCGGCCGTCACACCGACTGCGCCCGTGAGGTCGGCACCGCGGAGATCCGCGTCTGTGAAGTCGGCGCCGGTGACAGTGGCTCCTCGCAGCACCGCGTCCCTGAGGGAGGCGTGATCGAGTTGGGCGCCGATGAGGGAGGCGCCATCGAGGTTTGCGCCGTTGAGGCACGCCCGGCTCATCACGGTTTCATCGAAGCTGGCATTCGTCAGCCCTGCGTGGTCCAGTCGGGCGTCCTGGAATACGGCACGCTCGAAGTGGAATCCGCTCAGTTCGGCCCCGCGCAGATCGGCTCCAGACAAATCCCGCCGGCGCTGACCCGGACCGTCTTGCCGCCAGGCGTTTCGCCCCAAGATGGCAATCGCGGCCTGGACGTCCTTCGCGATCCCAGGGACCCCGGACGTCGTCGCCCCTGCGGGTCGGCTTCGTTCCCGGATGTAGGCGGTCAGGAGCTCCACGATAGCCCACGAATCGCTCTCCTCGTTCGTCGCCATCCGATCGAGCGCGTAGAGGGCGCCGAGACGAAGGTCGAGTCGCTCGGAGGAGAGATAGCCAAGGATCGCGAGGAATCGGTCCTCGGCGCTGGACCGTATCCCCAGGCTCCCAGCCACTTGGCGCCAGCGTTTCCACGCGATGCAGAGCGCTGCCACGATGCCGGCGACGGCGGTAGGGTATCCGAGCGAGGAGACGCTCGAGCTCGTGCTCGGCGTGATGCCGAAGATGAGCAGCGTGAAGAGGAAGACGAACCCCACGATCGATGCCGCCAGGATCCAGTTGCGCCCGGGCCCCACATTGTTCGAGGGAAAGCGCGCGTTGAGCAATTGGCTAGCGGTCCGGGTACCAGTCCACCGAATAAATCGGCTTGTCGTAGAACCGCCGCTGGCAGTCACGGCAGATGTAGATCCGCCGCCCGACGAACCCGAGCACGAGCCGCTCGAAGCGCGTCATTCTCCAGTCACGTTCAACCGCTGTGCTATGACACGACCGGCATTCGTGCTTGCGGCCGTTGGCGCCATTCATGCCAGAGAGCGTTTCGACCGGGTCCCGGAGAAGCGACATTCGTGATAGACGAACGGCCGCTCGCAGGTTGCGCCCGCACTTCTTGCAAAAGCGATCCCCGCTGGCGTTCTGCGTGCTGCATTCCGCACAGGGCACGACAAGTCGTATCCCGCATCCGGGACAAAACTCTGCGTCGTCCGGGACGAAGCGCGGACACTGCGGACACTTCATCGCTACCACACCATGAGCCTATTCCGAGCCAACTAGTCAGGTCAATACATGGGCTGCTTTGCTTTGCGCTGTTCTCGATCGCGCATGCAAGCGCCCGTGTCCGGACGACTCGACAATCCACCGCGACCCAGCGAAGATACAGGATGCTCGAGCGAAGCTGTCGAGGTTTCGAATATGTCCGCTTCATCTCATTTGCAAAGGGGTATTCATGTCAGCGATGAATCGCGGCAGCGTATTGATCACGGGCGGGGCGGGCTTCATCGGCTCGCATCTCGCCGATCGCCTGATCGCCGCGGGCTATCCGGTCCGGATCCTGGATGCGTTGCTGCCACAAGTCCATCCCGGGGGGAAGCCCTCTTACCTGAACCCCGCGGCGGAGTTCCGCCATGGTGACGTCCGCGATGCGCCCTCCGTGCGCGCGGCGCTGGAGGGCGTCGACGTCGTCGTCCACTTCGCCGCCGCGGTAGGAGTCGGGCAGTCGATGTACGAAGTCGTCCATTACTCGTCCGTCAACGTCATGGGTACGGCGACCTTGCTGGAAGCGATCGTGAAGGAGCGGTCCCGGCCACGACGGCTCCTCGTCGCCTCCTCGATGTCGATATACGGCGAGGGGTTGTACATCTGTCGGGCGTGCGGTCCACAAAGTCCGGGTCCCCGACCGTCAAGCCAGCTCGAGCGGCACGATTGGGCGATGCGCTGTCCGAATTGCGGAACAGCGATGGAACCGGCGCCCACGCCCGAGGCCAAGCCGATCATCCCGACCTCGGTCTACGCGATCAACAAGCGCGATCAAGAAGAGATGGTCCTCGCGGTCGGTCGAAGCCTCGGGATCGGCGCGGTGGCGCTGCGGTTCTTCAACGTGTACGGGGACCGTCAGGCGCTGTCCAATCCCTACACGGGCGTCTGCGCCATTTTCTCCAGCACTCTGCTGAACCATCGCCGGCCGCTGGTGTTCGAGGACGGTCTTCAGATGCGTGACTTCGTTCACGTGAGCGACCTCGTCAGCGCGTGCGTGTTGGCCATCGAGCGCCGAGACGTCAGCGACGCGGTCTTCAACATCGGCACCGGCCGCCCGACGAACCTCCTCGAGCTCGTCTCCATGCTGAGGCAGGAGATTCCGGGCGCCCAGACCATCGAGCCCGCGCTCGTCGGCCAATTCCGCGATGGCGACGTCCGCTGCTGCTACGCCGACATCTCACGGGCGAAGACCGCGCTGGGGTTCTCGCCAACGGTCACGATCGAGCAAGGCGTGAAGGGGTTGGCTCGCTGGGTCGCGCAACAGTCGAGCGTCGACGGCTCGGAGCGGGCACTGGGAGAGCTGCGGCAGCACGGCCTAGTCCACTGAACGCCGGGCGGCCGGAACGCTGAGATCGTCAGCGAGTCGGCAAGGTCTCCAACTTCTGCAGCGTTTCTTTCAGTCCGGCCGGAAGCGTCGAGAGATCCGCCGGCATCACGTTATGGACATACCTCAATGCTGCGCTCGGGCACCGTGACTTCATACTTGTCTTCGCTAATGCGGTACCAGCGTTGCTCCTTCGACTGGACCCAGTATTCACGGACCCTGACCTGACGCTGGACTTCCTCCATGCCGCCCGTTGGCGTCGCTCGCGTGCCAGCAGGTCGCAGCTCGGATACGACGCGCTCTTCTTTCTTCGCCACCACGATCGAGATTGGCTTGCAGGAAACGGTGGCACATCCGGGCGCGAGGTAAAGAACCAACAGGAGTATCTGGATCGCGCGGCTGACGTTCACCGGGAAGTCTCTGTATTCTTCGGGTGTCATGACCCCGATCACGCGCCAATCATGGAAGCCGAAACGTGCGAAGCCGATGCACGGTACCGCGCGCTAGTGTAGCAGGGACTCGTGAATAGGCGAGAGTTCATCGCGCGTTCCGCGACGGGAGGGATGGCCGCGGCGGCGCTGGTCCATTGCGCCACTCGACGCGCGTCAGCGGCGGAACAAGCCGCTCGTCCCGGCGCTCGCGCCAACAACCTCCTTCGCAACGCCTGCTTCCAAGACGACTGGCTCACCCTCCTTCCGCAGCCCCAGACGCTTCACTGGGCATACGCGAACGGGTTCTACAACCGGCGCGACTTCAATCCCGACGGCTGGAGCTGCACCGGCAACTGGCAGTGGGCCGACGCCGACCGCCCGAAAGGCGAGCGTCGGCTGATTCTCGGCGCGCCGGTTGCGCAGGTTATGCAGCGTGTTCAGTGGTTCGCCGTCCACGATGATCAGCGCGTGATGGACTTCCCCGATGCGGGCGGATTTCCACAACTGCACCCACTGTCCAGTCCGAGACCGGAGCGACTGGTCCGCGATCTGACTCTGCGCGTGCGGATCAAAGGTCACGGAGTGCCGGCCGATGCAGGAAGCATCCAGCTCGGGCTGTGCCCGCTTGGACAGGCCACGATGGGGAACGCTCTCGGCTCGGTGGTGGCGCCGCGTGCGTCGAGAACGATCGATTTCCCAACCGGAACGTTCGACTGGACGTGGCTCGAGGTGCGGCTGCCGGCAGCAGCCTGGCTACAGGCTGCTGCAAAGTCTGCCGCTGCGGGCGCGCTGGGTGGCGGGCAGCCGCTGCCACAGATTGTCTCGGCGACCATTCGCTTCGAGGCGCGTACGGGTCGCATCGAGGTTGGCGCCGCCGAGCTCACAGAGGCCGAGCCGCACAGGCCAAATCTCCTTCCGAACGGTGATTTCAGATCCGTGGACTCGGCCGGGTATCCTGCTGGCTGGGCGCAGCCCACGAAGTACCGCTACTTCCCGCCCGGCTACTACTACCTCTTCAACACCTGGCACAACGCGCTGTTCGAGAACCGCGGGGTCGTCGCGCTCGATCGCCTCATCAGCGTGGCCGGCGGACCCAGCCTGAAGATGATCGTGCCGTCCGGCGACGAGGTGGCGGTGGCATCCCCATCGATCCCGCTCAATCAACGCGAGGCTCGACTCATCGACGTGGCAGTCCGCGTCAAGACGGATCGTCTGTGCATGCTCGCGATCGACGCGCTGGACCAGAACGGCGCGCGCCTGGACGGGTTCCATTTCATGCACAAGGCTCCGGTGTCGATCGGCACCGACGGTTGGCGCCGTCTGCGCCAGATCTTTCGACCGCGCACGCCGATCACTTCGTTACGTCTGAGGCTGTGCGCCCGCGGCGTCAATGGCTACACGCTCGATGCCACCGGCCTTCAGCCGCAGAACAACGTGGTCGGGACCGTATGGTGGGACGACGTTCGCGTGCTCGAGCCCGAGAGCACGCCGGAAGAGCTCGCCGCCCGCGGAGTGAAGCCCGTGCCGGAGTCGACAGCGGACGTCCGCCCATACCTGGACGATCTCGACCTGGGCGAGCAGCTCTTCGGGGCGAACGTGCTGGCGGGCCGCGTGGTCAACCGCGGACCGGCGGCGAAATTTGCGTTGGAGTGGACGTTCACGGCGTCGGGCGGGACGCCCGCGGAGTTCGTGAGCGAGAGCGTGCTGGTTCCGGCCGACGGTCACGAGATGATTCGCCTGCCATACACGCTCGACGAACCATGTCGTGCCGCCTACACCGAATACCGAGGCCGCCTCACGCTGTTGCGCGATGGTCAGAAGCTGGACGGCACGGATCTCTGGTTCAGCACCTGGGCCACGCCCATCGACGTCAAGCTCGGCGCGCTCTATCTCCGTCCCGGGCAGGCACAGCTCGTCCGTCTGAATCTCGGTTTCAGCGCGCAGACGATGGCGGAGCTGGGGGCATTGCGACTCGAGGTCGTTCGGCGTGGCTCAGGCCGGCTGGTCCACACCGTCGAGCTTCCAGTCACGCCGAAGACCATCGCGGCCCAGCGCGATCGTCTTCCAATGGACCTTCGCGGCGACCTCACGAACCTCGTGCTCGCGGATCTCGACGTCTCGGCGCTGCCGGTGCAGCCGTTCAATGAGCCGCAACGGAACTGGGTCGTGCGCGTCACGGCACTGGATCGGTCGGGTCGATCAATCGCGTCCGTCGAATCCGAGGCGTTCTGCCGGCAGGCGCATGCCCCGCCGCAGCCCGCGATCCGGCGCGTCACGGTGGGTCGCGACAACTTCCTTCGTATCAATGGCGAGCCGTGGATGCCGTGGGGTGCGACCTACGGCTTCGCGCCAGCCTACGCCGGTGCCGCCGTTCCCCGCGGAAAGCCCTACCGAGATCTGCACGCATTACCGGAATGGTCGATGTACGACCAGTTCACGGCTGACCACTACAGCCGTCGCGAGAACGACTTCAACTGCGCGCGTGACGTGGCCGGGAAGGTCACTTCGCGCGACGACATCCAGGCGCGGTGGACGGCGGACAATCGCTACACCTCGACCGCCTTCGTCGTACCGTACCCCGTGTTTTCGCCGATTGAGCTGGCCAAACAGGCGGGAGGCCAGGGTGCGCTTGCGACATATCTCGACTTTTGCAAGCGGGCTCCGATGGTCGTCGCCACCGCGCCAGGAATCGAAGAGGGCTTTGGCGTCTTTCACGCGGCGACCGCCGACCAGCTTGCGGGTCTCGGCCAGATCGTCGAACACCTGCGTCGAGCCACCGACAAACCCGTGATGGTCGGCCACGGCGGCTACTGGAACCGGTTCGAGCTCGAGAAGGTCCCGTACTTCGACATCTACGATCCGGAGACGGAACCGTTCTATCCGGCGAATCTCCACACCGATCTCCGGCCGCTGATCGGGGGCCAATCCAAGGTCATATGGCTACGCCCGCAGATGTACGAGGACGTGCCCTACGAGCGCTGGCGATTTCATGTCTACACGGAGCTGATGCGCGGCTGTCGCGGCTGGCAGATCGCGCATGGTCCCGGCGATGCGTCGCTCGTGCGAGGTCTCCACGGCGAGCTCGAATTCATGAGACCGATCGTTGCGTCGTCTGATCGCGGCCCGAAAATCCGCATCGATCCATGGATGGAACACTGGTCGCGACGCTACGAGGGCAAGACGTACCTGATCGCCGCCACGACGCACGGCATTGCGTTCGGGCACTGGCGTGACGGCGAACGATCAGAACGTGCAGGTCGGGCGCGAATCACCGAGACAGCGGTGGAGCATCGCGACGAGGCCGACGCCTACGGCGTCCGTGGTGCGCCGCTTCGTGGGTACGCGGCGCACGGCGTGCAATACCTGCCTGCGGCGCGATCGTGGCGCCGGGGGAGTCGCCTCACGCAGTGGATACGCCTCGATAAGGATGGGCCACCACCGGGTTTCGCGATTGTGGTGAAAGCCGACGGTCGATTCATCCACGCCGCCTCCTGGGGACGCTTCGATACGGCTGCGCTTCGTCGCGACCGGGATCTGGCGCTGTGGTTTCTCAGAACGTTTTACCGGCACGCCGTCGGCTTCCTCGGATGGGATACGAAGCTGCTGCCAGCGGCCTTGGGCTATGTTCCTGACCGAGCGATCGACGTGGGTCCGCCCCCACCGTCAGGACAGTGGACGCGCCTCGAAGTGCCCCTCGATGCCCTCGGTGTCACCGGAAAACTCGTCGACGGCGCCGGCTTCCTCCATGCCGGCGGCCGAATCGAGTGGGGACGGACTTCGTTGATCGGGCCCGGCGGCGACGAGCTCGAAGTTTGGGGAGACGCGGTCGCGCTGGCGCCGGACCGGGTAGCCCGGACGAAGATCATGGTGGAGGGATTGAAGCCAGGAACACGCGTGCGCGTGTTGTTCGAAGACCGTGAGTTGGCCGCCGCCGCCGGGTATTTCCTCGACGACTTCCGTGGTCGGGACCTCTACCAGCGCTTCGGCGGCGGGCCGATGGTCGGCTATGGAGACGCCCCGGTTGCCATGCACGTATACGAAATAGAGAGCCACGTGTGACCGCGCTACCGTGCCGCCGTAGTGATCCCGGGTCTCGAGGGGGTTTGCCCACGTGGGCAAACCCTTGGGTGAGCCGGAGCCCCGGAATGTCGATGCCGCCCCTGGCCGCCTGGCCGCGAGGAAATTAGGCGGTCACCAGGCGCTGGTGATAGGCTCCACTGCCGATGCCCAAGCGCGGATTCCAACCTTCAGATCCCGTGGCCGTGCACGCCCGCTTTGCCCGGGTCAAGGCGCGCGCCTTGAAGAAGGCCGAGGACGCGCTTCGGGCCCTCGTGCAATCCCCACGGCCGGTGTCAGCCGCTCCGCCAGCGCCGCGGCTGAGCCGGCGCCGCCAGCGCCCCGACCGCTAATCCGTCAGTCGTTCAGCTTCCGTTGCACGGAAGTCGTGCCAGCGTCGCGGGGTCCTTGAGTGCCGCCTGACGATTCCGTAGCGAACCGCCCGATTTACCTGGTCGATCAGTGAGTCCGCTGTCGGAATGCCGACCGGGCAACTCATTGTCCGAGTCTGCGTCACCGTGTTATCAGCGAAGGTATGCCTCGATCCAGGAAGGCCGGCGGTGGGACAGCGGCGAGAGATCGTAGCTCCTTTAGAGAGAGCAGTCGACCCGCATGGGGCCCAGCCGAGACCCGCGGACCCCTGGCTCAGCCGGGGTCGGGCCGCTTCCCGTACGTCGCGCGGATCTCGGTCTTGATGCCGCCGCGGATGTTGAAGTCCCCGATGACCTCCAGCCAGCGCGGCCGGGCGGCCGCCACCAAGTCGTTCAAGATCCGGTTCGTCACGTCCTCGTGGAACGTGCCTTCCTGACGATAGGACCAGAGATAGAGCTTCAGGCTCTTCAGCTCGACCAGGTGCTGGTCGGGCACGTACCGGATCTTGATCGTCGCGAAGTCCGGCTGACCCGTCATCGGACAGACACAGGTGAACTCGGGGGCCGTCATCGTGATCTCGTAGTCCCGGTCCGGATGCGGGTTCGGGACGATCTCGAGCGTAGGCGAGGGTTGAGTCGGCATCGCCGCAATTATACCCGTGGCCGCGGCCACAGGGGCCCGACGCGCCGGCAATACGTCGCGTAGTCGGGGAAGGCCTGGCGCAGGGCCCGTTCTTCGAACCACATCCGGCCGAGCGTGAGGCCAAGCCACGCCGCCACGGCGATCGTCGAGGGCACGGTCGGGTACTGCAGCCAGACGCCGAGATTCGCCAGCACGTAGCCGAGGTACATCGGGTGACGGGCGAGCCGGTACGGGCCCGTGGTCACCAGCTCGCGCGCCTGGGGCACGATGCTGAACGCCCGGCGAAGCGCCCAGAGCGCCCAGAGCGCGATCGCCAGACCGAGCCACCAGGAGAGCTGACCGATCGCGCGCGCGGTCGGATATGCCGTCGGCGCGAGCCAGTCTCGGTGCCAGGTGCGCGCGACATCCACGAAGATGAGCAGCAGGAACGAGCCGGCGAAGGCGACGACCTTGGGTGTCCAGCCGGGCAGCGTCGTGATCGCCGGACGGCGGCAGAGGAAGGCCACGGCGACCGCGAGGTCCAGCACCAGCCCGGGCAAGAGCAGCATCCCGAATGTCGGGGAATCGACGACGAGCTTCACCGCGAGCGCCAGGAACAGCGCCGACCCCAGCCAGTCGGCGCACGCGCGTACCGAGCGCTTGGCCTCGCCGCCGGCGGTCATCGCGTCGTCAGGCCGATCCCGACCGCAACGGCGGCGCTCGCCACCAGGAGCTCCAGCGTGATGTGGTCGCCGGTGAAGATCGAGGCCGCCACCACGCCGAAGATCGGCTGCGTGAGAAAGAACGTCGCGAGCGCGCTCGGACGATAGTGCCGCAGCAGCCAGAGATTGACGATGAAGTTGAAGCCCGCGACCAGCACGCCCTGGTAGGCGATGACGACGCCGAGCCGAACGCTCCAGGACGTCGGCTGAGGCTCGAACGCGAGCGACGCGGCCAGGAAGATCACGAGTCCGATGGCGGCCTGGCTCAGCAGAATCGTGACCGCATCGAGATGCTGCACGGCCCGGGCGAGGTAGATGGTGCGCTCGGCGAGGACGAGCGCGCTCGCGAACATGATGGCGTCCCCGACGAGCGAGCTGCTCCCGCCCGGGCCGGCGAAGAGCACCAGGATCCCGGCGTAGGCGATCAGCACGCCGCCGAGCCGCCGCACGGTGAGCCGGTCGCCCGGAATGAGGAAATGCGCGAGGACGACGGTGTGCACCGCATAGAGATTGAGGAGCACTGCCGCGTGCGCAGCGCTGGTGAGCCCGGTTCCGATGTTCATGGAGCCGATCTGGACACCGAACAGCACGCCGAGCACCAGCAACGGGCGCCACTCGTGCGGGGCGATGGAGAGGCGCGCGAGACGCCCGGTCCACCAGCCCCACACCAGCACGACGACACCGCCGACGACGAACCGCAGCACGGCCAGCCGGAGCGGCGGCACGTCGAGGAGGCCGATCTTGATCGCGACCGGATTGGCGCCCCAGAACACGGACGTCAGCACCGCGAGACCGGCAGCTCTCAGGTCGATGTCACGACGTTCGCCGGTCATCGGACAGGCATGCTAACGCTAGTGGCATAATCGACTCATGAAAATCGGCCTGATCGGCCTTCCGAAAAGCGGCAAGACCACGCTCTTCAATTTGCTCACCGGCGCCAGCGTGGCGACGTCGCGCTACGACAGCGGGCGCGCCGAGCTCCACACGGGCGTGGCGCGCGTGCCCGACGCGCGTGTCGACCGCCTCAGCGCGATCTTTCAGCCCAAGAAAACGACGTACGCGACGTTCGACGTGGTCGACCTCGCGGGTATCCAGAAGGGCGAGCATGCGGGACTCGAGGCCAAGGAGTTTCGCAGCGCCGATGCGCTGCTCCACGTGGTGCGCGCGTTTCCCGACGAGGCGCTCGGCGCGCCGGATCCGCGTCGCGACATCATCGACCTCGAGATGGAGCTGATGCTCGCGGATCTCGAGGTCATCGACCGACGACTGGAGCGGCTCGAGGCGTCGATCAAGAAACGCCGGACGGAGGCGGAGGTGAAGGAGCAGGACATCCTGCGCCGGCTCAAGGGCGAGGTCGAGAGTGAAACGCCGATCCGCGCGGTCGCGCTCGCGGAAGACGACGCCAAGGCGATCCGCGGCTTCACCTTCCTCTCGCAGAAGCCGATCCTGCACTGCCTGAACTTCGAGGAAAAGGACATCGCCGAGGCGGAGCGCGCGGCCGAGCGCTACGGGCTCACGCCGATCGCCGGGCGGGCTCAGACACGCATCGGATGGGTGTCAGCAGTGATCGAGATGGAGGTGGCACAGCTCACCGGCGACGAGCAGGCTGCATTTCTCGCCGACCTCGGGCTCGGGGAGCCCGCGATTCGCCGCGTGCTGCGAGATTGTTACGCGCTGCTCGGGCTGGTCTCGTTCTTCACCGTCGGGGAGGACGAAGTCCGGGCGTGGCCGATCCCGCGCGGCACGCGTGCGCAGGACGCCGCCGGAACCGTGCACTCCGACATCGCTCGCGGGTTCATCCGGGCCGAGGTCACCGGCTACGACGATGTGATCGCCGCCAACGGATCGTTTCCCGACATCCGAGCTCGCGGTCAGCTCCGACTCGAGGGCAAGGACTACGCCGTGCAGGACGGCGAGATCTGCCACTTCCGCTTCAACGTCGGTAAGTAGCGCCGCGGCAGCATGGCGCCAAGCCGCACGCTCGTTGCCGCCGCGATGGCCGCCCTCGCCGTCGCCGGCGACGCTGTCGCCGGCGAGGCGGCTCTCATCACGAAGATCCTTCGCGATGCCCGGGAGGCCGTCCTCGGCGCTCCGGACGATGTGTGGAAAGCGGTCTGCTTGTCCGGGATCGCCGAGCGCCAGGAACGCATCGGGGACGCCGATAGCGTCACCACCTCGGAAGCGTTGCGGCAGCTCATGGACCGGTTTCATGAGGGAACCGAGCGATCGTTTGCCGAGGACTTCCTTCGATTCGTCACGGATCCGGCGTTCCCGACGCGGATCCGCGTGGCGCTGAGTCGCGAGTAGCGCCGATCGTCGCCGCGACCGTGGCGCTGGCCGCGTCCGCGCGATCAGAGGACGACGCCGGGCAACGGCTTGAGCGGTCCACCGAGCGCACGGACCACGGCGGCAACGGTGGCGTCGGGCGTGTTCATCGGTAGCACGCAGCCGGGGCCGACGATGAGGCCGATGCCGCCGGTCTGGGCGATGGCGTCCTTGGTTTCCTCGGCCGCCTGTTCCGGCGTGCCATCACGGAGCGTCTTCCATTGATCGAGACCCCCGATGACGGCGCCGGGCGCGTACGTCTTTCCGTCCGCCAGAGACGGCGGGGTCGCCCGGTCGTCCCAGTTCCAGGCGTGCCCGGGCAATCGCGCGAGGCGCTCGAACATCAGCTGATCGCCGTGGCAGTGGACGATCGTGAGAATCGAGCGCCCGGCGACGGATTCCAGAATGCGACGGTCGTACGGCTCGCCGAATTCGGCGTACACCTCTTCGCTGCTGACGCTCCGGCTCGCCGCCTGGATGGAGTAGAAGATGCCCGAGACACCTTCCGTCAGCGCGAGGTCGGTGAAGCGTATGACCGTCTCGGTGATCGCCTCGAGCGCATCTTTCACGGCGTCCGGGCGCTCGCGAAGATCGACGGGCAGCCGCGTGCCGGACAGCTTGCGCGCGAGCGACAGCGGCGAGAACAGTGTCGGCACGACGGGCGCGTCACCGATCCGGCGATCGAAGCCGAGCCGGACGACCGTTTCGATCTGGTCGACCCAGCCGGGCGCGGTTGCCGGATCGAGCGCGCGAATCTTCTTCCAGTCGTCCCCGTCGCGCACGGCGCACTGGACGCACGGCCGGTGGCCGTCGGGCCGCTCCTCGGCGCTCTCGACGCAGCCCCACGCCTCGACCGCCCAGCCGCCGGCCGGGGTGATCTTCAGGAAGTCCGAGCCGTAGCGCTCGTGAAAGCGCAGCGTGGCCTGCGCGAGTCCCGCGGACGAGCGGTCCACCTTCGGAAAGTGCCGCCACACCGCATAGGGCGTGCGGTCGACCGGCTGGCGATTGAGTGCGGCAACGATTCGCTCGCGACGGGACATCTGCTTCATGTGTCACGGCTCCTCAGTCGAGATAGACGACATCATATTCGCCGATTCCGGCGGGGTAGCTGTGGGCCACCCGAAGCAGCGCGCGGACGATTGGACCGACTGCCGTACCGGTGTAACGGGGCGGGCAGATCACGATTCCCGCGTGAGGTTCATTGGCACCGATCGCTTGACGAGCGAGCCTGACGAAGTGCCTTGCGTTTCGGGTGACCAGACACCGCCGTTCGGCTGCGGCAACGCCGAGTTGATCTTTGTCGGACAGCGTGTTGTTACCGACCTCGTGCGAGCTCGTGACGTCAATACCATGGCGTCTCAGCGCTTCGGCGATGCGTGGAGAAAGGTCTTCGTCGAGGTAGAACCTCAAGCGCGCCGGACCAGGCCGGGAAACCTCACCTGGAGAGTCTCAAACGTCAGGGAGGCGTTCTCATCGATCGCAGCGTCCACTTCGTCGGGGAATCGAGCGTAGTAGAGCAATGCGGCCTTGAGCCGCGCGGCCGAAATGTGCGGCAGGATCTTTCTGAGCTGCCTTTCGTTGCCCTTGACCGCCTTGTAATCGCGGATGACCTCCCACACGCCAAGGCCTGTCCCCGAGACTTTGGCCTCGCGTCCCGAGGCTTCATCGGCGAAGTGAATGCCTGGGCATTGCCGCAGCCTCACCGCTTCCTCCAGGAGGTCCTGGGCAACTTCCGAGAACGAGCGGCGTGTGCGCTTGGCAATCCGATCGATCTCGGCTTTCAGCTTGGGTCGGAGACGGAGCGTCTTCGTTGGCGTGGCCATGTTTGGGTCTGTGCTCGATCCGAATACACTGTAACACGCCATCCGTTCCTCGCCGAGTCCACCCAAGCCCAGCGGTCACGCGGTGAGTCGTCCTGCGCGGAGGAGCGGCTGTCCTTCGGGAGTCACGACGTCGAACGCGGTGACGCCGGCATCGCGGCCGAGCCCGCGCACGACGATCTCCGACGGCATCGGCACCATGCCGGTGAAGCGCGCGGCGATACGGCGCACACGCGTCGGGTCCCCGGCGAAATCGTGCGCCACGACGCGGGAAACCGCGAGCGCCAGCGTTGCGGTGCCGTGCAGGATCGGCGCGGAGAGCCCGGCGGCCCTGGCGACCGCGATGTCGGTGTGGATCGGGTTCCAGATCCGTGCGCACTCGGTGTAGACGTGGGCGGCCTCGGCACCGACGCTGATGATCTCGGTCCATCGCACGCGCGAGGTCGCGGGGTCGGAGGCGTGGTGGGGGGGGGGCCCCGGGGGGGGACCACACACACCCCCCCCGGCCGGCCCCCCCCACCCCCCCCAACACCCCCCGGGATGTA
>JBGPTW010000024.1:0-53739 GCA_041490825.1 Methylomirabilia bacterium
GTGACGAGTGGGAACGGCTCGGCGATGATCGGGGCGAAGGCGCCTGTGGTCAGAGGACCCCGGCTGCCCGTCTCCCGCCGGATCACCGGCCGGCGCGCGCGTCGTTCGTTCATGAATAATCCGGGCTAGCCGTCTTGGCTTGCCTCGAGCGCGCCGAGGTTGCGGATGACTTCGAGATCTTCGAAGAGATCGAGTCGCTCGAGCAGGGGTTGGCTCTGCACCAGCTCGAGCCGATGACCTAACATCGCCTCTTCCACGGCCGCGAGATCGGCCGGCTTGGAGCGCGGCAGATTCCCGACGGCAAGGAAGATCAGGACGCCGGCGAGCGCCGCGGAGGCCAGGACCGGCACCGGTTGCCACCATGACCGCCGACGCGGCTCGGCGTGCGCCGCCAGCTTGGCCCTGAGCTCGCCGCGATAGCGCATCCAGTCGACCGGCGGCGGGACGGGCGCCGAAGCCGCGAGGTCTTCGAGCAGGTCGTGGAAGCTCTCGCTTGCCCTTCGACACTCTGCGCAAGCGGCGAGGTGCTCGCCGACGCGCGCACGTTCCGCCTCGTCGAGATCTCCGCGGAGGTACGGGATGATTGCCGTGTCGGGATGCCTGGTCGCCATGTCAGCCAACCCTCATTATCTTCTTCAAGCTCATCAATGCGCGATGAAGATGGACCCGCACCGTAGGCTCGGAGCACTTGAGCACCGCCGCGATCTCGCGGGTCGGTAGCCCGTCGAGCTGAAGCAAGACCGCCGCTCTCTGCTGCGGTGACAGCCGATCCACCGCGACCCACAGCCGGCCGATCGCCTCGTTTTTGAGGACCGCGTCGACGGCAGGCGGGTCAGGCGCCGGCACGCGGTCCAGCGCCGCAGCGCGGTCGTCACCGTCCGCGCGTCCGAGCACGTGGTGCCACCATCGATGACGGCGCTGGTGATCGAGGCAGAGATTGACGAGGATCCGGTAGAACCACGTCGAGAACTTCGCTCGCCCCTCGAAGCTGCCAGCCACCTGGTAGAGCCGGATGAAGGCTTCCTGCGAGATGTCCCGCGCCTCTTCGGCGTCGCGAACGATGGACCAGGCGAGGCGATAGGCGCGCTGCTGGTAGCGCTCGACCAGGACATCGAACGCCGCCGCGTCTTGCCGGGCCACGCGCTCGCAAAGCACCTCATCGGAGATCTCCACGGGATCCTCTGGGATCCACCTTCGCACCTCACGTTGCTCGGCTGCAACAGCCGGCCTCGGGACCGTGCCGGATCCCGCCGGGCTCTGGGCCCCGTCACGAAAAACTACTGGCCTCCACGTGTATCCATCCTTGGACAATTGGACGGGCTGCGCTGGACGGCTGTTTACAGCGGAGGGATGGGACAGTGGCGCGGTGGACGCGTCAATCCAGCACGACGAGGCCACGGGCCGAACGATTCAGGACGCGGGCGCCGCCCTGGATCACGTTCCCCGTGTCTTTGACGTCAGATCTTGAGGAGGGTCCCGGTCACGTGACTCGCTTCCTCGCTGACCAGGAATGCGATCGCCTCGGCGACGCGCTCCACCGGCACCCACGTCTTCGGATCGGCATCCGGCATGGCGACACGGTTGGCCGGCGTGTCCATCGTGCTCGGCAGCACGGCGTTGACCGTGATGCCGTCCGGTCGAAGCTCCTCGGCGAGCGCTTGCGTGAACGTGATGACCGCAGCTTTCGAGACCGTGTACGCGATGAAGCCGCCCGCCGGCGGAACCACGGCACGGGAACCAACGTTCACGATGCGCCCATTCCGGACCGCACGCATCGACGGGACGACGGCGCGCGCCGCGATGAAGGCGGTCGTCAGATTCAGCTTCAGCATGCGCTCCCACGCCATGAGGTCGGTGTCGGTGAGCGGGCCCGCGGCGAATCCGCCGACCGCGGACACCAGGACGTCGATGCGGCGCAGGCGGCTCGCGACGCCGCCGACGAACTCGTCCATCGCCGCGACGTCCGTCACGTCCCGCTCCTCGGTGACCAGACGGCCTCGGTCAGCCGCCGGGACCCGGGCGAGCAACGTCTCACGCTCGAGGGGTACGGCGTACGGCACGCAGACGTGGGCGCCGTCGCCGAGCAGCCGGAGCGTGATGGCCTGGCCAAGAGCCCCGGTGCCGCCGGTCACGATCGCGACGCGCGTCATTATAACGAGTGCCGCGTGCTCACAACCACCGAGGGTGGGCTGTATCGAGATGCGGCGCGTCGAGCCATCGTGCTATTCCACCGTCGCCGGTCATTCTGTGGGCGCCGCCATGATGGCGGACCGCTGGATGTCGTCGTAGCGAACCTTGGCCACGTCGAACTCCTCGATGTTGTCCTTGAGCTTCCGGAATGCCTGCTCGAAGGGCGGCAGCGTCTTGCGCGCGCGGGTGAGCGGGGTGGTCCGCGCCAGGACGTAATTCTTGACGTACGGGTGATTGATGCCGCGCTTCTTGATCTTGGCGACGGCGGTCCCCAGCGCGGCGTCGGCGTCCTTCACGAGCTCCGCGCGCTCGGCGCGCTGCTCGACGCCTTTTCGCAGCGTCGTTTTCAGAAATTTGTCGACTCTCCGCAGGAGAGGCGCGAAAGCGCCGCCGGCGAATCGCTTGTTCTCCTCGTACAGCAGCCCGAGCGTGATGAAGTGCGGCGCCTCGAACTGGAACGTCCAGTCTTCCTCGGTCGTGCTCGGCTGCTCCTCGGCCAGCGCCCGGTACATGCGGATGACCTCGAGCGACTTCTCCTTGAGGTTGTGGGCTTTCTCGGTGTTGAGCGCGAGGATCTGGAAGTTGACCTCCGGCTCGACGACGAGGATCGCCGGCACGTGCTCGGCCTTCAGCTTTTCGAGGACGGCGCGGCGATGGTTGCCGTTCGGCGTCCAGTACACGCCCGGTCGCGGCGACACCGCGACGATCGGGTCCACGAAGCGATCGAGCTTCTTCACCGCCTCGGTGAGCCGCTTGACGTGCGTGGGAGAGAGATCGCGCTGGTACGGGCTCGCTTCGACGTGGGCGCGCGGCAGAAGGCAAAAGATCTGCCAGTGCTTGCCGACCGGGTCCTCGTAGAGCGCGAGCACGTGTCCGCCGTCACGCTCGACCTGCGTGGCAAGCATGGTGGCCGCCGGCGGCGGCTCACGATCGGGATACGTCGTCCAGTTCGCCATGTCTCCTCGGACAGCTTACGCCCGGGTTGCTCATGCCGCCGCAGCGGGCGCGGGTGCGGGTGTGGCCGTCCGCCGCGTCAATAAATTTCGGACGCTACCGTAGATGCCGGCCGGCAGGAAGATGATGAAGAGTATCAGCAAGAGCCCGTAGATCGTCTCGGCCATCCCGATGAACTTGAGCCCGAAGACGACGCGGAGATACTCGGCCAGCGCGATCGTGAGTGCGGTCCCGACGGTCGGTCCCAGCAGCGAGTACATGCCACCGAGCACGACCGCGAAGACGATGCGGAGCGACACGCCGATGCCGGCCAGCGTTTCCGGATTCACGTACGTGATGTACTGCGCGTAGAGGATCCCGCCCACCGCCGTGAGGACGGCCGAGAGCACGGTGATGCCGAGCTTGAACCGGGTGACGTGAATGCCCACCGAGGCCGCCGCCGTCTCGTCCTCCCCGATCGCTTCCATCGCCGCGCGCGCCATGCTGCGATCCAGACGCGTCCACACCCAGAGCCCGAAGAGCCAGGTTCCGAGGGAAGCGTAGTAGAAGACGCGCTTGTCCGCGAACTGAATGGCCGGGAGGCTCGTGTCCGAGCCCGCCGCCTTGAGCGTGAGCCCGAGGGAGCCGCCCGTCCAGTCGCGCTCGGCGATCAGCAGCAGTCGGATGACCTCGCCGAACGCGAGCGTGACGAGCCCGAAGTAGTGCCCGACCACGCGGAAGCGTGAGCATGGATAGCCCACGAAGAATCCGAGGACGCCAGTCGCGAGGATGGCCACCACGACGCCGAGCCAGGGCGAGAGGCCGTAGAAGTTCCACAGCAGCGTGGTCGTGTAGGCGCCGAGGCCGAGGAACGCGCCGTGACCGAGCGACACGAGACCGAAGCGTCCCATGAGCGACCACGCCCCGCCGATGAACGACCAGATGAAGACCTGGATGACGACGTGCAGCACGTACTGCTTCATGCCGGCCATCGGCACGAAGGGGACGATGGCGAGCGCGGCGAGGAACCCGGCGGCGATGGCTCGTGTCGGAGTGATCACAGCGGCTCGATCCTCCGGCGCAGGTCGGCCAAATGACCCTCCATCGACTCAGTCCCGCCGCGTCAGGATGCCGCCGGGCCGGGCGAACATCATCACGATGAAGAGCGCGAAGGCGATCACGTAGCCCATCTCCGTCGACCACGTCACGCCGCCGATGGAGATGATCTCGCTCATGATGAACGAGGCCACGAAGGCCCCGACCATGTTCCCGAGGCCGCCGAGGACGCAGATCATGAACGTGAGCGGCCCGAACGCGGCGCCGAAGTACGGGTGCACCGAGTACTGGATGATCAGGAGCGCCCCCGCCACGCCCGCCATTGCGCCACCGACGGCCGAGGTCACGAGATACACGCGCCGTGGGTTCGCGCCCATGAGCGACATCGCCTCGCGGTCCTGGGCCACGGCGCGGATCGCGGTGCCGATGTAGGTGCGCGTGAGGAAGAGATACAGACCGAGCATCGCGAGGATCGAGATCGCGAAGGCGATGAGTCGCGCGAACGAGAGGAACATTCCGCCGATCTCGATCACCGGCAGCGAGAGCCGCACCGTGCGATGGTCGGTCGTCCACAGGAACGTCGCGAACGACTGGACGAAGAAGAGCAGGCCGCCGGTGGCGAGGAGCTGGTTGACGGGTGGAGAACCGAGGATCGGAGAAATGATCAGGAGATGGACAGCGAGGCCGAGCAGGACGCCGACCACGACCGCCGCCACGCCCCCGAGCCACACCGGCCAGCCGTACACCTGGATGGCGAAGTACGCGGCATACATGCAGAGCATCACGAGATCGACGTAGGCGATCCACACGATGTCGAGCACGCCGAAGATCAGGTTGAGTCCGAGCGCCAGCAGCGCGAGGACGCCGCCCAGCAGGATTCCGTTCACGGCCGCCTCGGCCAGGAAGATCGGATCGATCACAGGCCGACGTACGCCTTGCGGACGAAGTCCTGCTCGGAGAGCTCGTCCGCGCGCCCTTCCATCTTGATCCGGCCTGCCTCCAGCAGGTAGGCGCGGTCGACGATCTTCAGCACCTGGCGGACGTTCTGCTCGACGACGAGGATGGTGAAGCCTTCTTCGCGCACACGACGGATCAGGTCGAAGAGCCGCAGCACCATCACGGGCGCCAGGCCCATCGACGGCTCGTCGAGGAGGATGAGCTTGGGACGCGACATGAGCGCGCGGCCGATGGCGAGCATCTGCTGCTCGCCGCCCGAGAGGCTGCCGGCACGCTGCGAGTACCGCTCGGCGAGCACCGGGAAGAGCCGGTACACGCGCTCGCGGCTTTCCGCGAAGGCGCGCCGCGCGTTCGGAAGGAACGCGCCCATCTTCAGATTGTCCGCCACGGTGAGCAGCGGAAAGATGCGCCGCCCTTCCGGGACGTGGGCGATCCCGTGGGCGACGATGTCGTGGGCCGGGTGGCCGGCGAGCTGCGCGCCCTCGAAGACGAGGTCGCCCACCCGCGGTGCGATCAGTCCTGAGATCACGCGCATCAGCGTGGTCTTCCCTGCGCCGTTCGGCCCGACGACCGCCACCGCTTCGCCTGCGGCCACGCGCAGGCTCACGTCCGAGAGCGCGGTGAAGTGTCCGTACCCGGCCGTGACGTTGCGGATCTCAAGCACGCCGCACCCCTCGCGTGACGCCGCAGTTAAGAACGGAAGACGCGCGGCATCGATGGCAGGCGTCACGGGATGTGGCCGGGCTGGGGCGGCGGTCGCCAGAAGCGTAGCTTCTGGGGATTGACTGAGGCTCGTGTAACAATGCGTGGCCCCATTGAGAGCCGCACAAGGATCGCGGATAGCGTCTTCTGGCGACCGCCGCCCCAGCCCGGCCCGCATCGCGAAGACGCTGAATTATCACGTCAGCACGATCCTCTCGCCCAGGTACGCTTCGATCACGCGCGGATCCTCGGCGACCGCAAGCGGCACTCCTTCTGCGATCTTCTCGCCGTGGTCGAGAACCACCACGCGATCGACCACACGCATCAGCGTGGCCATGATGTGCTCGACCCACACGATCGTGATGTGGAGCTCGGCTCGGATACGCTGGAGCAGCGTGGCGGCTCCGGTCATCTCGGATGGATCGAGCCCTCCGAGGCTTTCGTCCGCGAGCAATAGCTTCGGACCCGTCGCCAGCGCGCGCGCCAGCTCGAGCTTCTTCAATCCGCTCGCGCCGAGGAGCGCGGTGGAGGCGTGCGCGTCGGCGGTCAGCCCCACCAGCGCGAGCACGCGACGCGCTTGCGCGCGCGCCTCCGCCTCGGTGTTGCGCTCGCGCGCCCCGTAGTGCGCGGCCACCGCCACGTTCTCGAGGATCGACAGCTTGCGGAACGGCCGTGGGATCTGGAACGTGCGCGCGATGCCGCGGTGGCAGACGGCGTCGGGCGTGAGGCCGACGATCTCCTCGTCCTGGAACCGGATGGAGCCCGCGGTCGGGGTGAGCGCGCCGGAGATGCAGTTGAAGAGCGTGGTCTTGCCCGAGCCATTCGGCCCGATGAGCCCGAGGATCTCACCCTCGATGACGTCGAACGACACGCCGTTAAGCGCGGTGAAGCCGCCGAACCGCTTGACGACGCCGTTGACGGTCAGCACGCGAGGCGAACGGTATCAACGGAGCGGAGCCGCGCGGCTCCGCTCCCGTCGGTGATCGGGCTCAGGAACCGAGCGCCCACGGAGACGTGCGCGGCAGCAGCACGTTCGGGGCGACGGACTGAATCGCCTTCGGCCACACGTGACGGAACTGGCCGTCGATGACCTGGTACACGGCCGCGAAGGCACGCTCGTTCTGGCCCGCCATGGCGTTGTCCACGGGGAGGAACTTGACGCCATAGCCCTGCATCGTTCCACCCTCGGGAATGTCGGTCTCGCGTGCCGCCTGGGCGATGGCGTCCGGCGTGAAGCCGCCGTGCTTCTGAATTGCGCGAGGCAGCACGTCGTTGAGGAGGATCCACATGTTGTTGAACCCCATGGACACGTGCGGGGCGATCGGGCCTTCACCGAATTCCTTGCGGTACCGTCTCACCATCTCCTGCGTCATCGCGGCCACGCCGGGCTTGTAGCTCTTCGGATCGATGAGCTGCGACGACGGCGGATCGACGGTGTGGAAGCCTTCCACCTCGGCAGCGCCGACGGATTCCTTCAGCTTGTCGAGCTGGCTGTGTCCCGCCCCATGGCCGACGTAGGCGCGCAGGCGCAGCCCCTGCTCCTTGGCCTGGCGCAGGAACAGCGCGATGTCAGGGTTGTAGCCGGTGTGGAACAGGACGTCGGGGCGCACGCTGCGAAGCTTCGTGACCAGGGACGAGAGATCGGGCGCCTGGATCGAGAATCCTTCCTTGAGCACCACCTGCATGCCCTGCTTCTTGGCTTCCGCCTCGTTGGAAGCGGCGACGCCCGTTCCGTACGGCCCATCCTCGTAGATGATGGCCACGCGCAGGTCTTTTGGCGCCTTCTTGAATTTCTCCTGGGCGTAAGTGGCGATGTACTGCACCGAGCCGCGGCCGAAGAGGTCGCCGTTCGGCTGCGGGCGGAAGGTGTACTGCAGGTGGCGGTCCTTCAGCACGGCATCCGCGATCGCGGTGGTGATCCAGAGGATCTTCTTCTGCTTGTCGACTTTCTCGGCGAGAGGCACGGCATGGGCGCTCGAGTAGACGCCGGCCAGGATGTCGACCTTGTCGACGCTCAGCAGCCGCTCTGCCTCGTTGATCGCCACTTCGGCCTTCGACTGTCCGTCGGCGTCGATCTGCTGGATCTTGTACTTGCCGAGGACGCCCCCCTTTTCGTTGACGTAATCGATGATCATCTTGGCGCCCCGCCAGCAGTTCAGCGAGCCGGCGGCCGAGAAGGGGCCGGTATGGTCGAAGAGGACGCCGATCTTGATCGTCTGTCCCTGGGCATCGGCGGTCGGGCGAGGGCCGGCAGCAAACAAGACGACGGTGATGAGCGCGAGCGCGATGCGTGTTTTCGTCATCAGGTGAAACCTCCGTGCCTCGAACGAGCGCTGGCTGCCGGGGGATCGAAAAAGTGGCGTCACGGTAGCATGCGACGTCAGTGGCGTCCATCCTCGGCGCGCTCGCGCGCGCTCGTCCGGTTCACGGCATACACCATCCACTCGAATCCCTGACGGCCGGCCGGCGAACGGGGCGGCTCGAACTCACGCTCGATGCGGAATCCGGGTTCGAGCAGGCGCCGCACCTCTTCGCGATCGACGGGAAACGGGGGCGGGACCCAGGCGCCCTCGGTGGGGAAGAAGCACGCGAGGAACCAGCCGCCGGGCTTGAGAATCGTATCGATCAGGCTGACGTACTCGGCGCGCCGCGCGGGATCAATCGCACAGTAGCAGGTGTACTCCCAGACGCCGTCGAAGGCGGCCGGGTACTCGCCGCCGAGCTGGAACACGTCGCGCTGCTCGATGTCGATCGACACGCCCTCGATCCGAGCGAGCGCTCGCGCCGCGGTCACGACGCGAGGGGAGAAGTCAAAGCCGACCGCGGCGTAGCCACAGTCTCGGAGATAGCGGACGTCGTAGCCTCGTCCGCATCCGGGCACGGCCACACGACCCCGGGGCGGCGGGCTGCCTTCGACGAAATCCACGAGACCGGGCGTGGGTCCGCCGAGGTCCCACGGCTGGCGCGGCCGGCCGTAGAGGCTCTCCCAGAAGTCGGGCGAGCTCACAGTGGCCACGTCATGCCCTCGAAGCTCTCGATGACCGACATGGCGCCCATCGCCAGGAGCTCGGCCCGAGTGTGCGCGGTCGTGACGCCGATCACGGCCATGCCGGCGCCGCGTGCGGCTTCGATGCCGACCAGCGAGTCCTCGAAGGCGAGGCAGGCGCGGGCCTCGATCCCGAGGCCATCGGCGGCGAGCGCATACACTTCCGGATGCGGTTTGCCGAACACGACCTCCTCCGCCGTGACGATCGCGTCGAAATGATCGCCGAGCCCGATCGCCGCCAGCAGGCGCGCGACGTCGCGCCGGGACGCGGAGGTCGCGACGGCGCACGGGATGCCGCGCCGTCGTAGGGACATGACGAACTCGGGCGCGCCTCGCACCGCCTGGACTCCCCGGCCGGCCAGCTTGACGTAGTGGTCGCGCTTACGGCATGCGAGCCGGTACGATTCCGTCGGCGAGAGCCGCTCACCCAGCAGGAGCCCGATCGCCTCCTCGGCGGGCCGGCCGATCGTCAGACGCCAGAACTCGGGCTCGGGGACGATGCCGACCTCGTGCAGCGACGCACGCCACGCCTCCCGATGATGCGCACCCGAATCCACGAGCACGCCGTCCATGTCGAAGACGACGCCGCGGATCTCGGCGACGCGCTCGGTCACCGCAGGCTGAAGAGCGGCGCCAGCGCGCGGAAGGTTTCCAGCGCCACCGAGCGATACTGCGCTTCGGTCCAGCGCGCCGCCTCGGTGGCGGCGACCTGCCGTCCGAGAACGAGCTGGCCATCGCGCACGCGGGTGATCTCGTCGCCGAGCGCGTCGAGAGCATCGGCCGTCAGGTCGGCCAGCAACGCCGCCGGCTGCTCGTCGTGCTCGTTCTTGAACCAGGCCAGGCCCTTCATCCGGCGCAGCACCGGGCCGAGCTTCGTCGCATTCTTCTGCCAGGCCGCCACCCAGCGCTTCTTGTCGGCGTGCTCGGGTCCGACCTCGAAGAGAAAGCGGACGGAGTTCCGGGACACCGCGACCTTGAAGTGGCAGTGCTTCTTGTAGCCTCGCGGATCGCCGGCGAAGGCCACCCAGGTGTCGTCAGGCGGATTCACGGTGCGGCGCGCATGCTTCGCCACGTGGGGAAAGACGTCACTGCCGGTCGTCCTGGCCAGCACCGGCGTAAGGCTGTGACCGAAGGCCTCGAGCTTGGGCCGGATGCGCTCCCGGACCTCGGCCATGCGGGGCTGGAATCCTTTGACGTCGAACACCTTGAAGTCGTTGGCGCTGAACGCTGGCGACGGCATGGGTCGATTCTCCTCATTCGCGCCGGGCGGGGCCCGGCCCGCGATCAGCGAGCAGGATCAAGATGAACGGCAAGCGCCCGGGCCATCCCATGACCGCGGTTGCGGACGTTGTGCGTCTTACCGGCATGATTCCAGACCGCCTGTCCGGGCCGGAGCGTACGCACGCCGTCGGGGCTCGTCTCCTCCAGTTGGCCTTCGAGGACATAAATGAGCGTCGGACCCGGGTGTCGGTGCTGGCCGGCCTCCGAGTCTGGCTCCCAGCTATCGAGGTGGACGCGGACCCGCGTGCGATCGTAGCGGAGGTCCCCGGTCGTGACATCGAGCAGCACCTTGGCGCTCATGCGGGGCGAACCCCCACACGCGATCCCGGTAGCGGCGCCGGTGACGCCACCGGCCGCGAAGACGAGCGCGGCCACGATCAGAGCTCTGGTGTTCATCGATCGATCCTCGTTGCTCAGAGTGGGTCCAGCGGGAAGATGGGCCGACGTACGCGCGTGAAAGCAAAGCGGGCCAGGTTCGACGACGACAGCCCCGGCGCATCTACTTCGATGATCGTGTGGGCGATCGGGATCGTGCTGAACGTGTTGGTCTCGTGTGAGAACATCGCGATGAAGAACCGCACGAGACCTCCCTGGGGTGACCGAGCGTGTTCCGGGAGAACGTGGCGGAGCTTAGTGTAATGGCTCCGTCAGGCACTGTAAACGACCACCGATGGTTTCGCCACGACGAGCGCGACCGTCACGACACATGCATCGAGGAGGCGAGACGATGAGCGACGCAGCCTGTTTCCACGATTTGCGCGAGGGCGGCATCGAGCGACAGCTGGCCCCCGGCGTGACCGCGCGAGTGTTTCCCGGCGTTCACGCGATGCTGTCCGTCGTCACGCTGGAGCCGCATTCGACATCGCCGATTCACGCGCATCCGAACGAGCAGTGGGGCGTGTGTCTTGAAGGCGAGTGGGTCCGCATCCAGGACGGTGTCGAGCATCACGTCAGGGCCGGCGAGTTCTGGCAGACGCCGCCGAACGTTCCGCACGGCGGCCGGACGCTCGACTCCCGGTGCGTGGTGCTGGATATCTTCGCGCCACCACGCGAAGAGTACCGCCAGCCCGGCTCTGGTCTCGACGCGGCGACGCTGTCGCGTTGAGCGTGTGACGCGCGGGCGCGGCAGCGTGGGGCAAGCCCGATGGCTCGAACTACTCACTCGCCCCTGGGCCTGCCCCACGCCGCCGCACCCGCGTGTCACACGCAGCGCAGCAGCGGGGGGCAAGCCCGATGGCTCGAACTACTCACTCGCCCCGGCCTGCCCCACGCCGCCGCACCCGCGTGTCACACGCAGCGCAGCAGCGGGGGGCAGACCCGATGGCTCGAACTACTCACTCGCCCCTGGGCCTGCCCCCCCCGGCTCCCGCACCCGCGTGTCACGCGCTCGCGTAGCAGCGTGGGGCAAGCCCGATGGCTCGAACTACTCACTCGCGGCTTGCTCCACGCCGCCGCCCGCGTGTCACGCGCTCGTGCAGCATCGGGCCACGCCGAACCGGGAGCCGGGCTGTGTCGGCAGCTTTAGGCGATGTCGGGGTACGGATCGAGAGCCGCGTACGCGTCGTGGACAGCGTGTTCTGCGGAGCGCACCTCACCCGCGCCCCGGCGTGCCCGGGGTGCTCGGGCGTGGGAGGTCGAGGAGCGTCCCGGGTTTCCCGGGGCGCTCCGAGCGTTGGGGGTCTGGGGGCCATGTCGGGGCCGCCAGTTTTATAATTGACGGCGCAGACGCGGGTCCAGCATGTCGCGCAGACCGTCACCGAGCATGTTGACCGCGAGCACGGTGACGGCAAGGAAGATGCCCGGGAACAGGATGTTGTGCGGGAAGACGCGGAACAGCGCCCGCCCCTCGGCCATGATATTGCCCCACGTCGGAGTTTCCGGCGGAATGCCGACACCAAGAAACGACAGAATGGCCTCGACGATGATCGCCGAGGCGCACACGAACGTCGCCTGCACGATCAGCGGCGCCATCGTGTTGGGAAGCACGTGCCGCGCGAGCAGCATCGGTGTCCGCGCCCCGAGCGCGATCGCGGCCTCGACGTACGGTTCCTCCCGGATCGACAGCACGACGGAGCGGATCAGACGCACGACGCGCGGGACTTCGGGAATCACGATCGCAACGATGACCGTGCGCAGTCCCGCGCGCGAGAGCGACACGAGCCCGATGGCGAGCAGGATCGCCGGGATGGACATGAGGCCGTCCATCACGCGCATGACGATGCCGTCGAGCCAGCGGAGATATCCGGCGACGATCCCGATCACGAGGCCGGCCGCGGCGCTGACGAGCGCCACGGTCACGCCGACGATGAGCGACACTCGCGCGCCGTAGAGCACGCGGCTGTAAATGTCCCGGCCCAGGCTGTCGGTCCCCATCCAGTACGTCACGCGGGTCTGGGTGCCGTCGACGTTGCGAGTCATCCTCTGGGCGCCGGGCCGGCGGTTTCGGGCCACCGGATCGATCTGAGCAGGGTTCAGGGTGCCGAGCATCGGCGCCAGGAGCGCGATCGCCACGATGACGGCGAGGATGGCGCCGCCGAGCATCATGCTGCGATGGCGGCGCAGGCTCAATACCGGATCCGCGGATCGAACAGCGTGTACGTCAGATCGACGAGCAGGTTGATCAGGACGTAGGCCGCCGAGAACAAGAGGATCACCGCCTGGACCGTGGGATAGTCTCGCGCGAGCACGGCGTCGACCGTGAGTCGTCCAAGGCCCGGAATGGCGTAGACCGACTCGGTCACGACGACGCCGCCGATGAGCAGCGCGACACCGAGGCCGATGACCGTGACGATGGGCACGGCGGCGTTGCGCAGCACGTGCCGCAACAGGACGGCGACATCCGGCAGACCCTTCGCGCGCGCGGTGCGCACGTGATCGGCGTCGAGGACCTCCAGCACGCTCGCGCGCGTGATGCGGGCGATGAGCGCGACGAGGATCACGGCAAGCGTGAAGCTCGGCAGGACGAGATGCCGGAGGAAGCCGGCGACCCCTTCGCTGAATCGCTGATAGCCCTGGACCGGGAGCCAGGCGAGCTCGACCGCGAAGAGATAGATGAGCAGATAGCCGATCACGAAGACCGGGACCGAGAACCCGAGCACGGACAATCCCATCACGCAGCGGTCGATCCACGTCCCGCGCTTCCACGCGGCGACGACGCCGAGCGGCACGGCCATCAGGACCGCCAGGATGATCGTGCAGGTGGCCAGGGCCACCGTCGGCTCCAGACGCTCGACGATCAGCTCCGCCACCTGCTTCTTGAAGAAGAACGACTCGCCGAGATCGCCGCGCAGGATGCGACCCAGCCAGATGACGAATTGCGTGGCGACCGGCTGGTCGAGACCGAGCTTCGCCCGGATCGCGGTCACGTCCTGTGAGGTCGCGTTGTCGCCGGCGATGATCGCGGCGGGATCCCCGGTGGTGAGCCGCAGCATGAGGAAGACGGCGATGGCCACGACCGCCATGACGGGAATGGTGGCGAGGAGCCGTCGCGCAATGTAGCTCAGCATGCAGTGTCAGCGGCTGGGAGGACCGGGGAGGTGGCGCCGCTCGAATACCTTACTCGCGCGCAACCTCCCCGGTCCTCCCAGCCGCTCTAGCGCAGCCTGTTCCCGTCCCCGTGTCGGCTGCCGCTCAGTGCTTGGTGATGTTCCAGAACACGGGCACCGGCGCGGCGATCAGGCCGTCCACGTTTTTACGCACCGCGGCCGGCTGATACCACTGCCCGAGCGGGACGTGCGTCGGGTAGAGCGTTTCGCGCATCTGCACCGCCTCGGCGATCGCCTTCAGCTTGGCCGGGTTGCTCTCTCGCGCGAACTGGTCACGCAACGACTCGATCTCCTTGTCGCACGGCCATCCGAACATCGCCTTGTCGCAGCCGGCGTTCATGAACCCCATCATCACCGGGTTCAGGATGTCGGCGGCGACCCAGCCGGTGAGAAACGCGTTCCAGCCACCCGCTTGCGGTGGATCCTTCTTGGCCCGGCGCGCGACGAGGGTCTGCCAGTCCATGGACTGCATGTCGACCTTCAAGCCCGCCTTCTCCATGAGCGACTTGGCGACGGGAGCCAGGTTGGTGAGCACGACCAGGTCCGTGGAGTGCATGAGCACGACCGGCGTGCCGTCGTAGTTGGCGTCCTTCAGCAACGCTCGCGCTTTCTCGAAGTTCGATTCGAGGAGCCCTTCGAGCCCCTTGGTCGTGGCCAGGGGGCTGCCGCAGGGGAAAAACGACTTGCACACCTTGTAGTACGTCGGATCGCCGATGACGGCCTTGAGGAAATCTTCCTGGTTGAAGGCGTACAGGACGGCCTGGCGCACCTTGGCGTTGTCGAACGGCTTGTGGAGTGTGTTGAAGCGGAACGTGTACTGGTTGCCGAGCGGGTTGATGTCGACCAGCTTCACGTTCGCGTCACCCTTCAGCACGGGAAGGAGATCGTGCGGCGGGGCTTCGATGTAGTCGAGCTCGCCGGCAAGCAAGGCGTTGACCGCGGTCTGGTGATCGGGGATGGCGCGCCACTCGACGCGATCGATCTTCACGACCTTCCCGCCGGCCAGGCCCGAGGCCGGCTCGGTGCGCGGCTTGTACTTGTCGAACTTCACGTAGACCGTCTTGTCGCCCGGCTTCCACTCGTCCTTCTTGAAGACGAAGGGGCCCGAGCCGGTGAAATCCGAGATCTGCGTGTTGGGATCCGTCTCCGCGACGCGCTTCGGCATCATGAACGGGACGTTCGAGCTCGGTTTGCCGAGCGCGCCGAGCACGAGCCCGGTCGGTTCCTTCAGCACGATCTTGAACGTCTTCGGATTGACGACCTGGACGTCCTTCACGAAGCCCATCATCTTCTGGCCCATCGAGTCCTTCGCCGCCCATCGCTTGATGGAGGCGACGCAGTCTTCGGCAGTGACCGGCTTGCCGTCGTGCCAGAGAAGGCCGTCGCGCAAGGTCAGCGTGTACGTGAGCTTGTCACCGCTCACGTCGTACTTGTCGACCATCTGCGGGCGAATCTCACCCTTCGCGTCCATGGCGAAGAGCGTGTCGTAGATCATGTAGCCGTGGTTGCGAACGATGTAGGCGGTGGTCCAGATCGGATCGACGATCTTGAGATCCGAGTGCATCACCGCGCGCATCACGGTCTCCGCCGACGCGGGTGGCGCCGCGATCCCGACGCCCACGATGAGCGAGATGGTCACGCACCGAGCGGCAAGGCGGCGTGGAAGCGTCATGGAATCCTCCTGACAGGACCGGGTGGCGTCGACATAACCATATGACGAGCGACGTTGTCAATCGATGGGACGGCCCTCTCTCAAAGGGTTGAGATCTTCAGGTCTCGCGACAACTGCTACAATGCCTCGCGTGACGTCGCGCGTGCTCGTGACTGGCGGAGCGGGCTTCATCGGGTCGCATCTCGCCGAGCGGTTGTTGAACGATGGCGCGCAGGTTCGCATCCTCGACAACTTCTCCTCCGGCTCGATGGCGAACGTGCCCTTTGCCGCGCGCTTCGGTGACCGCTGCGAGATCATCCGTGGTGACATTCGCGATCTCGCGACGGTCGAGCGCGCCGCCACGGGCGTGGGTGCCATCTTCCATCAGGCCGCGATGCGCTCGGTGCCGCGCTCGATCGACGATCCGCTCGGCGCCAACGATCACAACGTGACCGGCACGCTCACGGTGCTCGAGGCGGCGCGGCGGGCGCGCGTGCCACGCGTCGTCTATGCGTCGTCGTCGTCGGTCTACGGCGACCGGCCCGATCTGCCGAAGCGCGAGGATCAGGCGCCGTCGCCGATCTCGCCCTATGCCGTGTCCAAGGCCGCCGGCGAGCAGTACGCGCGCGTCTGGAAACTCGTCTACGGCGTGGACACTGTCGGCCTGCGCTATTTCAACGTCTTCGGCCCTCGCCAGGACCCGACGTCAGAATACGCGGTCGTCATCCCGCGCTTCATCATGTGGGCGCTGGCCGGGGAACCGCTGGAAGTCCACGGCGACGGCACGCAGTCGCGCGACTTCACCTACGTCGACAACGTCGTCGAGGCCAACGTGCTGGCGGCGCGGGCGCCCGCAGCCGGCGGACAGGTCTTCAACGTCGGCTGCGGCGATCGGATCAGCCTGCTGGCGATCATCGAGAAGCTGGAGACGTCTCTCGGTCGCCCGCTGGAGCGCCGGCACACCGCGCCGCGCGCGGGCGACGTCCCGCACACGCTGGCCGACATCTCGCTCGCCAAGCGCGTGCTCGGATACACGCCGCTCGTTCGATTCGATGACGGCTTCGACCGGACGATCGAGCATTTCACGGAGCTCGCCGGAAGCGTCCGCCCGCTGGAGAAGAGGGGTTCCTCATGATGTGCCGAGCCATCGTCCACGCCGCTCTGGTCGCGCTGCTGATTTTGTTCGGGGTTGACCCGGCGGCCGCGGCCTCGAATCTGGTGCTGCAGGTCGCCACCGAGCCGCCGGGGCTCGACCTCACGGCCACGCCCGCCTCGGCCACTGCCGGCGTCGTCTTCTACAACGTGCAGGAATGTCTCGTGAAGGTCGATCGCCACGGCCAGATCGTCCCGTGGCTCGCCGAGCGCTGGCACACGGCCGACAACAAGAACTACACCTTCTTCCTCAAGCGGGGCGTCCACTTCCACAACGGCCGCGAGCTGAAGGCGGCCGACGTGAAGTTCGTCGTCGAGCGTGCGATGAATCCGGAAACCAAGCATCCGTACCCCCGGTACTATTCCGGGATCGGCGACATCATCGTGAAGGACGATTACACGATCACGTTCGCCTTGAAGGCGACGACGGCCGACTTCCTGCTCAACATGGCGCGCCAGGGCTCCGTGATCTATCCCCGAGAGGCTGTCGACACCCTCAAGAGCGACCCGATCGGCACCGGGCCATTCAAGGTCGGGGAGTGGGTCCGTGGCGATCGCCTCGTGCTCGTGAAGAACCCGGACTACCACGTCAAGGGCCTGCCGAAGCTCGACCGGGTGACCTACCGCTTCATCCCCGATCCGAACGCGACGCTCGCGGCGCTCAAATCGGGCGACGTCGATGCCGCCATGTTCGGCCTGGGCCCGGAGCACGTTCCCGAGCTTCAGAACGACCCGCGCTTCCAGGTGATCATCGGCGAGACGACGAACGACGTGATCCTCGCCATGAACAACTCGCGAAAACCCTATTCGGACGTGCGCGTCCGCCGCGCGATCACGTACGGCGTCGACAAGGCGGAAATCGTGAAGGGCGCGATGTTCGGGTTCGCGCGGGTGCTCGGCACCAACGTCGACCCGCTGAATCCGTACTTCGTCGACATGTCGAACGCGATGCCCCACGACCCGGCGAAGGCCAAGAGGCTTCTGGCTGAAGCCGGCTATCCGAACGGGTTCGAGACCGTGCTCAAGGTCGCGCCGCAGTACTACTACACGGTCCGCACCGGCGAGATCATCGCGAACCAGCTCCGGAAGATCGGCGTCAAGGTGAAGATCGAGCAAGTCGAGTGGGGACAGTGGCTGTCACGGGTGTTCAAGGAAGCCGACTACGATCTGACGATCATCGGCCATGCGGAGGCGTGGGACATCGGAAACTACGCCAACCCGAAGTATTACTTCCGCTACGACAGCGCCGAGTTTCAGGCGCTCTACCAGAAATCCGAGGTCACGGTCGACGACAAGGGCCGCCGCGAGCTGTACGTCACGATGCAGAGGAGGCTCGTCGAGGACGCGCCGGCCGTCTGGCTGTACGTGCATCCACGGCTGGCCGTCACGAAGAAGGGACTGCAGGGATTCTGGAAGGATCTCCCGATTCCGGTCCTGGACCTCTCGGAAGTTTCCTGGGTGAAGTCCTGACGTTCGCCTGAGCGCGTGCGCCGGTACGTCCTTCGAAGGGGCGTGGCGCTGGCCGCGACTCTTTTTTTCGTCTCGGTCCTGGTCTTCACGGTCGTGCGTATCCTGCCCGGCGATCCCGCGATTCTCATCATGGGCACCGAAGGCAGCCCCGAGGCCGTGGCGAGGCTGCGCGAGGCGATGGGTCTGAACCGCCCGGTCCTGGTCCAGTACGCGGACTGGCTCGGGCGCGCCCTGCGCGGCGACCTCGGCGTGTCGATCCAGTACGACGTCCCGGTTGGCCGTTTGATCGTGAGCCGGTTGCCGGTGACATTGCCGCTCACCGCGCTTGCGGCCGGCTTCATGATCACCGCCGCGTTACCGCTCGGACTCTACGCGGCCACCCGGCACCGAAGGAGCGGCGACTACGTTGCCATGATCGTCTCGCAGCTCGGAATCGCCATCCCATCGTTCTGGGCCGGGCTGCTCTTGATCTTGCTGTTCTCCGTGCGGCTGGGCTGGGTCCGGGCGGGAGGCTTCGACGGCTGGTCCGCGGGCGTCTGGACCGGCCTGCGTTCGCTCCTCTTGCCGGCGCTCGCGCTCGGCTTCTTCCAGGCGGCGGTGCTCGTGCGGGCGACGCGCTCCGCGGTGCTCGACGTGCTGGGCGAGGACTACGTCCGCTCTGCTCGCGCCAAAGGCGTGCGCGAAAGTGTCGTCGTCGCCAAGCACACGCTCCGAAACGCGATGATCCCGATTCTCACGGTGGCCGGCATCCAGCTCGGACAGCTCATGGCGGGGTCGATCATCCTCGAGTCCGTGTTCGCCCTGCCTGGGCTTGGTCGGCTCGCGCTCGGCGCCATCGGCGCCAGAGACTTGCCGGTGGTCCAGGGCGTGACGCTGTTCGTGGCGTCCACGATCGTCGTGATCAATTTCACCGTGGACGTGCTGTATGCGGTGCTGGATCCGCGCATTCGCTATGAGTGATTACGATGGGGGCCCCGAAATGGCCCCCATACCCCCAGCGCTCGGATCGCCTCGGCAAAGCCGCGGCGCTCCTCGATACCCCCAGTGCTCGGATCGCCCCGGCGAAGCCGCGGCGCTCCTCGATACCCCCCAGCGCTCGGATCGCCTCGGCAAAGCCGTGGCAATCCTCGATATCCCCCAGTGTTCGGATCGCCCCGGCGAAGCCGTGGCAATCCTCGATAACGGAGCCCCTGATGCGTAGGCGGGTCTTCCGGCACGTCACGCTGGCGCTCGGCGCCGGGATCACTGCGCTGCTCCTGATCACGGCGGCAGTGAGCCTGATCTACACGCCGGCCGATCCGCTGGCGATGTCCATCGCCGGCCGGCTCGAGCCTCCGACGCGGGATCACCCGTTCGGCACCGATCAGTACGGGCGCGATGTCTTGTCTCGCGTCATGGCCGGAGCGGTGACGTCGATCGCCGTCGGCGTCATCGCGGTGGGGATCGGCGCTGGCGCCGGCATCGTGATCGGGATGCTCAGCGGCTACATCGGCGGCGTGCTCGACGAGGGGCTCATGCGGCTCATCGACGCCGTCCAGGGCTTTCCGGCCATTTTGTCGGCGCTGCTCTTCACGGCGGTCTTCGCCCCGGGGATCGCGGTCAGCATGGTCGCGATCGGCATCACGTTCGTTCCTGCCTTTGCCAGGCTGACGCGCGGAGGGTTCCTCGAGCTGCGCGAGCGCGAGTTCGTGGTGGCCGCGCGGGCGCTCGGGGCCGGGGATCGGCGGCTGATCCTCCGCCACATCTTTCCGAACACGTTGCCTCCGCTCATCGTCCAGGCCACGACGAGTTTTCCGGTCGCCATCCTCGCCGAGGCCGGTCTGGCCTATCTCGGACTGGGGACGCAACCGCCGCACCCGTCATGGGGCCTGATGTTGAAAGATGCGCAAAGCTTCCTGAGCCAGAACCCATCGTTCGCAGTATTTCCTGGGAGCGCGATCGCGCTCACCGTCCTGGGCCTGAACCTCTTCGGGGACGGGCTCCGGGACGTGCTCGACCCGAGAACTGCTTGACGGATGACCGGATGTGGTGTCCCCCGCGATTGGTGGTCGACAGACAGGGCTTCGGGAACATTGACTTTTGGTCCACTGTGACCGTATCGTTAGCGTTGGTCTGGGCGCCGACCCGCTGGCTTGCCTTGCTGGCGAATCGTACCCTGGGCGCCTCGGAGAAAGCGCGGATGAAGCTCTTCAGCACGTCGTTCACGTTGTCGACGGAGGAGCGGACCGAGATCTCGGACATCACGAAGCTCGTCCGAGAGACCTTGCAACAGTTGCCGGTGAGCGAAGGGATCGCCCTCATCAACACGCTCCACACCACGTGCGCCCTCTTCATCAACGAGTTCCAGGCTGCTCTGATCGACGATCTCAAGGGCCTGATCGAGCGGCTGGTCCCCGAGCGCGGCGGGTACCGGCACGATGATCCGCGGTACTCGGACTGTGAACGCGGCAACGCACACTCTCACCTTCGCGCGGCGCTGCTCGGACGCAACATCGCCGTCGGTGTGAGTAACGGTGACCTGTCGCTCGGGCGGTTCCAGTCGATCATCTTTGCCGAGCTCGACGGACCGCGGAAGCGCGAGATCACCGTTCAGGTCATCGGAGAGTAGCGGCGCCGCTCGGGGTATCGACGCGACCGGGGTCGTGTGCGCTGACCCTGGGCCAATGTAAACGTGGGGGCCCCGACATGGCCCCCACACCCCCAGCCGCTCGGCGCGCCCCAGCAAAGCTGTGGCGCTCCTCGATACGCCGACAGGCCCCTAGTAAACGTGGGGGCCCCGAAATGGCCCCCCCACCCCCGACCCGGGGCGCGCCCCAGCAAAGCTGTGGCTCTCCTCGATACTCCGACAGGCCCCTACGAGCCAGTCACTCGACACGTGACTGATCCGAAGCGGGTCCTGGTGCTGGGCGGGGCGGGATTCATCGGGTCGAACCTTGCCGATGCCTTCGTCCGTGCCGGGTCTCACGTCACCGTCTACGACAATTTCTCTCGCCCCGGAGCCGTGATCAACGGACGCTGGCTCCGTACGGAGCATGGCCGGCGCCTCCGCGTTCTGAAAGGCGATATCCGGCGCTCGGCCGACCGGCTTCGCCACCTCGTGAACGACGCGGACCTGGTGATCCACAACGCGGGCCAGGTCGCGGTCACAACGTCAGTGGCCGACCCGCGCACGGACTTCGACGTCAACGCGGCCGGCACCTTCGAAGTGCTCGAGGCCGTTCGGCTGTCTCGGCGCCGGCCCGTGCTGATCTTCTCGTCGACCAATAAAGTGTACGGACAGCTGACGGAGCTCCGGACGAAAGCGCTGAAGCGACGGTATGCGCTGACCGGCAATCACCCCGGGATCGGCGAGACGTCGCCGCTGGACTTCCATTCGCCGTACGGCTGTTCCAAGGGCGCTGCCGATCAATACGTTCGGGACTACGCCCGGATCTATGGCCTCCGCACGGTCGTGTTCAGGAAGTCGTGCATTTACGGTCCCCGGCAGTTCGGTGTGGAGGACCAGGGGTGGGTGGCCTGGTTCACGATCGCGGCCGCGCGCTCGCTCCCGATCACGATCTACGGAGACGGAAAGCAGGTCCGTGACATCCTGTACATCGACGACCTCGTGCGAGCCTATCGCGCCGCGTACCGGCGGATCGAGCAGGTGGCCGGCGAGGTCTTCAACATCGGCGGCGGACCAGCGTACACGCTGTCCTTGCTCGAGCTGCTCGACATGCTTCGGGATCTCACCGGCCGTGGGCTGCGGGTCCGCTACGACGCCTGGCGGCCGGGGGACCAGACCATTTACGTCAGCGACGTCCGCAAGGCCGGACGAGAGCTCGACTGGGCGCCGCGGATCGATCCAGCGGAAGGCGTCGCGCGCCTGTATGCGTGGGTCGTCTCCCATCAGGCGCTGTTCGAGAGCCGCAGGCGGGCGGGCCGGGCAACGTCCCCCGGGCGTCAGTGACGTTTGCCTACTCGGAGCGTCGCCGACTCCTGGATCTAGCTCTCGATGAGTTCTCCGCGCTCATCACCGGCACGGTCGTCGAGGTCGGCGCCGGTCAGGCCTCGCGTCGCGGCCGGTTCAGGCTGCCGACAGAGCAGATGAAGCGGCGGTGGTCGGTCGATGTCACGGCTGCTGTCCGCCCTGATGTCGTCGGCGATGTCGAGGCGCTCCCGCTGCGGCACTCGTCCGCAGATACGGTCCTGAGCCTCGAAGTCCTCGAGTACGTGCCGAGACCACACGTGGCCCTCGCCGAGATGCATCGGGTGTTGCGAGCGAACGGCCACTTGCTGCTGTCGGTTCCGTTCGTGCACCGCATGGATTCCGCCTCGGATCGCTGGCGCTTTTCGGAGAACGGCTTGCGTGATGCCTTGGGCTCGGCCGGGTTCTCGGTCCTGGCGCTCCGCCCGCAAGGCTTTCTCTTCTCTGCGATCGCGCATCTGATCTGCTCTGCGGTCGCCCAGCGGCCTCGGCGACTGGATCGCTGGCTGTTCTTGGTCGTGATCTGGCCATTCGTGGCGCTCGCGCGTTTCGAACGTCGTCGGAAGCGCGACGGTACCGCCCGCGCGGGCGCGACGACGGGCTATCTCGTCGTCGCCCGGAAGTGAAGCCTCGGGTATGGCCGCGCGCGCCGAATTTTGTTGACCGCTCGGACCATTTGTTCAAAGATTGAACGGTCGTGACCAGCGAGCGGTATTCCGGACGTGACCTCGAAATCCTGACCGCGATCAGCGAAGGGCGGCCCCTGACCCAGCGAGTGCTGGCGCAACGCTTGGGCGTGGCCCTCGGACTGACGAATCTCTGTCTCAAGCGGCTCAGCCGGAAGGGTTACATCAAGATCGTCAGCTTCGGGCACAAGCCGGCCGCGCGCAAGCGCCTCAGATACCTGCTGACGCCCAAAGGCATTGTTGAGAAGACCCGGTTGACCTACGACCACGTGAGCTACGCGCTGCGACTCTACAGCCGCGCGCGCCAGACGCTGCGCGAGTCGCTGAGCCTGCTGCCGGAGCACGGGGCCAAGCGCGTGGCCATGTACGGCGTCGGCGAAGCGGCCGAGCTCGCGTACCTCACGCTTCGCGAAGTCGGGCTCGAGCCTGTCGGCGTCTTCGCCGAGCCGGCGGGGGGACAATTCCTGGGATTTCCTGTTCGTCCGGTCGCCGAGCTCGACGATGCCGATTTCGACAGCCTGGTCGTTGCGACGTTCGACCGCCCCGAACTGCAGGTCGATGAGCTCACGCGTCGCGGCGTTCCGCTCTCCAAGATCGTGACGCTCCGGCGGCTGGCCGCTGCCGTCGATTCGAACGGGGCTGCGTCGTGAGACGGTCGGCCGATGTGAAGCGGCTCGTCTGGCTGTTCCGAGCGTACCTGGCGCCTCATTGGCGCGCCGTCGCGCTGCTCCTCGTGACGACCGCTTTGGCCACGGCACTTGCGGCAGTGTTCCCGGTGCTGATGGCGCCGATCCTCGATCTCGCGCTCGGGAATCCGACGACCGGCGCGCCGGCGAGGGAAACGATCCCGGCGACCCAGCTCTCGCTGAAGAATCTCGGCGCCGCGTTCTTCCAGTGGGTTGGCGTCGAGTCCGTCGACGATCGCTTTCGCACCATCGCCATTCTCTGCGTGATGTATGTCGCGGCGGGCGTGCTCAAGGGCGCGGTCGACTTCGCCAACTACCTTCTCGCCCTGTGGATCCGCGTGCGGGCGGCGGCGGCGATGCAGACCGATCTCTTCCGCCACCTGCTCGGTCTCTCGATGGGCTTCTTCACCCGTCATCGCACGGGCGAGCTGATCTCGCGGCTGGACCGCGACACCCAGGCGGCAACCGCTGGGCTCGAGACTCTCGCCGGCATCTTGCTGACCGCGCCGTTGCTGATCGGCGTGTACGGGTACTTGCTGGTCCGCACGAGCCCGCAGCTCGTCATCGCCGCCGGCTTCGCCGTCGTCCTGCACTATGGTGTCACGAGGCTGGTGCGCGGCCCGATCCGTCGGTTGATGAGCGGTCAGCTGTCGGCGTTCGGCGATCTCGTTGCACGACTGCAGGAGTCGATCCTGTCCGTCCGGGTCGTGAAGTCTTTCGGCGCCGAGGCGTCCGAAGTGGCGCGCCTGGCCGCCGCGCTCGGCAAGGTCACTCGACTCAACGTGAAATTCGGCGTGTACAAGCACGCTGAGGAGCCGGCGCGCGCCGCGGTGAACTACGTGGTCGAAGGCAGCATCCTCCTCCTGGCCGCCTGGGAGCTCCTGTCCGGCCGCCTGGCGGCGCCGGCATTCTTCCTGTTCCTCTACGTCGGGCGCGCCGTCATGGTGCAATTCGGGCTCCTCGGCGGCGCCTACTCGCAGCTGCAGGCGGTCCTCGCCGCTGCGGGCCGGGTCGGCGAGCTCTTCGACGAGGCACCGGCCGTGAAGGACGGTCCGGAATCGATCACGGCGTTTCGCGACCGGATCGCGCTCCACGACGTGACGTTCGACTACGGCGGCGAGGCAGTCCTCACCGACGTGTCGTTCGACATCAGGAAGGGTGAGGTGGTCGCGCTCGTTGGGCCGAGCGGCGGCGGGAAATCGACGCTGGCCGACCTCATCCTTCGGCTCTACGACCCGGTGCGCGGCGCCATCACGATCGACGGGCGTGATCTTCGAACATTGCGCCAGCAACCGTACCGGCGGCTGTTCGGTGTCGTGTCCCAGGAGCCGCTGCTCTTCAACGCGACGATCCGGGAGAACATCGCCTACGGCCGGGAGGACGTGACCGAACACGAGATCATCACGGCGGCCAAGGTGGCCAACGCCCATGACTTCATCATGGAGTTGCCCGACGGGTACTCGACGCTCTCCGGCGACCGCGGGATCAGGCTCTCGGGCGGGCAACGACAGCGGGTGGCCATTGCGCGGGCCATCCTCGGGAACCCGCCGATCTTGATCCTGGACGAGGCGACCAGCTCGCTCGACAGCGAATCGGAGCGGCTGGTGCAACAAGCGATCGATCGAGTGATCCATGGCGCGACGTCGATCGTCATCGCGCACCGTCTCTCGACGGTGCTCCACGCCGACAAGATCGCCGTGGTCAATCGCGGCGGGGTCGAAGCGATCGGCCGGCATCGCGAGCTGCTCGCCACCAACGCGACGTACGCGCGACTGTACCGGCTGCAATTCGTCGAGGAGACATCGGTGACCGGGATGAGTCCGGCGAGGCAGGCATGACGACACCGGCAACACCGTTCGACTGGCGGAACGCCTCGGTGCTCGTGACCGGGGGGACCGGGTCGTTCGGCAACAAGTTCGTCGAGATCATGCTGAGCACGTACCGGCCTCGCCGGCTCGTGATCTTCAGCCGCGACGAGCTGAAGCAGTCGGAGATGACGGCGCGCTTCAGCGATCCGTCGCTGCGGTTCTTCGTCGGCGACGTGCGTGACAAGGAGCGGCTCGAACGGGCGATGCACGGCATCGACGTCGTCGTGCACGCCGCCGCGTTGAAGCAGATCCCGTCGTGCGAGTACAACCCGTTCGAAGCGATTCAGACCAACGTCATCGGCGCGAAGAACGTGATCGACGCCGCCGTCGATCAGGGCGTGAAGCGGGTGCTGTCCATCAGCACCGACAAGGCCGTCAATCCGATCAACCTGTACGGCGCGACCAAGCTGTGCGCCGAGAAGCTCGTCATCCAGGGGAATGCCTACGGTTACGCGCGCGGCACCGCCTTCAGCGTCGTCCGGTACGGGAACGTCATCGGCAGCCGCGGCAGCGTGATCCCGCTCTTCGCGTCCCAGCGCAGCTCGGGCCGCGTGACCGTGACCGATCCCGGAATGACCCGGTTCTGGATCAAGCTCGAGCAGGGCGTCGAGTTTGCCATCCGCTGCGCGGAGCTCATGCGAGGGGGCGAGATCTTCGTTCCGAAGATTCCCAGCATGCGGATGATGGATCTCGTCCGGTCGGTGGCGCCGGACTGCCAGGTCGACTTCATCGGCGTGCGCCCGGGCGAGAAGCTCCATGAGATCCTGATCTCCGACGACGAGAGCCGGCAAGCCCTCGAGTTCGACGACATGTTCATCGTCGAGCCCATCTATCCGTCGTGGGCGTTCACGAGCTGGGACCAGGGAAAGCGACCGGTGCCTGGATTCCGCTATTCGAGCGACGCCAACGACGTCTGGCTGACACTGGAGCAGATGCAGGAGCTGGCTGGTGGGTGATCGGCTGGCGATCGACGGTGGCCTGCCCGTCCGGCCGAATCTCTTGCCGTACGGCCGCCAGACGATCGACGACGACGACGTCCAGGCGGTCGTCGCCACGCTGCGCTCGGACTGGCTCACCACCGGGCCGACGGTGGCCGAGTTCGAGCGGCGGTTCGCCGAGCTCGTCGGCGCTCACCACGCCATTGCCGTCAGCTCGGGCACGGCTGCACTCCACACAGCAGTGTTCGCCGCCGGGCTTGGTGCCGGTGACGAGGCGGTCACGACGCCGCTCACATTCGTGGCGACCTCGAATGCCGTCCTCTACCAGGGTGGCCGGCCGGTCTTCGCCGACGTCGACGCCGAACGCCTGACATTGGATCCGGCGTCGGTTCAGTCGCGAATGACCGGCCGAACCAGACTGTTGATGCCGGTGCACTACGCCGGCCAGCCATGCGATCTCGAGCCGATCCACCATCTTGCTCGTGAGCAGGGGCTCCGCGTGATCGAAGACGCGGCGCATGCGCTTGGCGCGGAATACCGTGGCCGGCGCATCGGTGGACTGAGTGATCTCACAATCTTCAGTCTTCACCCGGTGAAGCACATCACCACGGCCGAGGGCGGTGTGGTGACGACGAACGATTCCGCGCTCGCCGATCGGGCCCGGCGCTTCCGGAATCACGGCCTCGCCACCGATGCCGCGACCCGGCACCTGGCCGGCGCGCTGTATTCCGAGATGATCGACCTCGGCTTCAATTACCGTCTGAGCGACGTGCAGTGCGCTCTCGGCCTTTCACAGATGACAAAGCTGGCTGCATCGCTCGCTCGCCGGGAAGCGATCGCGCGCCGTTATCGGGCCGCGCTCACGGGGATGGCGGGTGTCGTGGTGCCCCCCGTCGCGGCCAACGTCCGGCATGCATGGCACATCTTCCCGGTCCTCCTCGAGCTCGACCGGCTCTCGGTGGATCGTGGACGTATTGTCGCCGCGCTCCGAGCCGAGAACATCGGCGCGAGCTTCCACTACGTCCCGGCCTACTGGCATCCGTATTACGCGGCGCTCGGCTATCGGCGCGGGCTATGTCCGCGCGCTGAAGCTGCCGCGGAGCGCCTCATGACGCTTCCCATGTTTCCCGGCATGACGGACGCCGACGTCGATGACGTCGTCCAGGCGCTGGCGAAGGTCATCGGGCACTACGTGAAATGAGCCCGAAGCTTCGCGTCAGCATCTTCACGGAGACGGGGCGCGGTGTGGGCCTGGGTCACGTGCGCCGGTGCTTGGCGCTTCGAGGGGCCGCCGCGGAGGCGGAAGCGCAGACTCGCGTGTTCGTCGCCGGTGACATTCCGATAGCGTTTGCGAGCGGCGCAGACACCGAGCTCGAGCCCTGTGACTGGATCGCAGCGGTCGAGCCTGCGCTCGCCGTTCTCGATCGCTGGCCGGCTGACGTCGTGGTGGTCGATTCCTACTCCGTCACGGGGCAGACGCTGGAGCGTCTCGGCGCTCGCGTCCCGTGTCTCGTTCTCGTCGACGACCTCGCCGACCGCGCGACGCCGGTCGACGTGGTCGTGAATGGCGGGTACCATGCCGCGCGGTTACACTATCGAGGCCGGCCGGACACCGTGTATCTTCTCGGTCCCCGCTACGCACTTCTCGATGTGGAGTTCGATGGAACGCCAGAGCGGTCGGCCGCGAGTCTGGTGCATCGTGTGCTCGTCACTCTCGGGGGCGCCGCACCCGCCGACCTGCTCCAGCGTGTTGTCGAGACTGCACGGCGCGCCATTCCTCCGGCCGAGATCGACGTCGCGGTGGGACCATTCGTGCCGGATCTGGGGCTGGCGGGCGAGCGCATCCGAGTCCATCGCGGGCTGACCTCGCTGAAACCATTGCTCGCCGTTTCCGATCTGGCGATCACCGCAGGCGGGATGACGCTCTACGAATGTCTGGCCACCGGCACGCCGGTCGTCGCGATCGCCATCGCCGACAACCAGCGTCCCAACGTCGAATCGCTCGGCCGCGCGGGGCTCCTGGTGGATGGCGGAGAGTCTCTCGCCGGCGCGATCGAAACGCTTGCCAGCGATAGAAGGCTGCGTCAGGCGATGAGCCGCCGCGGCCGCGACGTCGTCGACGGTCGCGGCTCCCGCCGCCTGGTGCGCCTGATCGAGCAGATCGCTGCCAGCCGCGGGCTTGCCGGGCGACGATAGATGCGGTGTTCGAGGGTTCGAGTCGGAGATCGCTGGGTCGGCGAGGGTGCGCCCTGCTACGTGATCGCCGAGGCAGGCTCGAATCACAACGGCAACAAGGCGCAGGCGCTGGCACTCATCGACGTGGCGGCCGATGCCGGCGCCGACGCGGTGAAGTTTCAGGGCTTCCGCGCGCGGACCCTCTACCCGCGTGACGCCGGGAAATCGGACTACCTGAAAGACGAGCGGTCGATCTACGACATCATCGAGGCGATGGAGTTGCCGCTCGACTGGGTTCCGCGGCTTGCCGAGCACTGCCGGGCCCGCGGGGTCCACTTTCTCTGCACGCCGTTCGACGAGGAGTGGGCGGAGGCGCTCGACCCCCATGTGCCTGCGTTCAAGGTCGCGTCCTACGAGGTCAGTCACCTTCCACTGCTGCGACGTGTGCTGTCATTCGGCAAGCCGACGTTCGTCTCCACGGGCGCCTCGATGCTCGGTGAGGTCATGCCGGTCGTGGAGCTGGCCGGCGAGGTCGGGAACACGCAGCTCGTGCTGTTGCAATGTACCGCGTCGTATCCGACGCCTCCCGATGCCGTCAACGCTCGCGCCATCGTCACCTTGAGCGAAGCCACTGGCTGTCTCGTCGGACTGTCGGACCACTCCCGCGATCCGCTCGTGGCCCCGGTCATGGCGGTCGCGCTGGGCGCCTGCGTCATCGAGAAGCATTTCACGCTCAGCAACCAGCTTCCCGGCCCCGACCAACGTTTCGCGGTGGAGCCGGCAGAGCTGAAAGCTCTGGTGACGGCGGTCCGGACGGCCGAGGCGATGCTCGGAACTGGTGAGAAACGCGTGCTCGAGGTCGAGAACGAGCTGCGGGGGTTTGCGCGCCGCTCGATCTTCACTGCGCGCGCAATTCACGCGGGTGAGGCGTTCTCACGGGACAACATCGTCGTGCTGCGGAACGGGGCCCACGACCCCGGCTTGCCCCCGGGCGAATACGAGCGGCTGCTCGGGCGTACGGCGTCGCGCGACATCCCGGCGAGCGCGCCGATCCGCGTCACCATGGTGGATGATGGACCTCACCGCGCGTAGGGCGGAACGAACGGACGCCCGGCTCCTCTGGCGATGGGCGAACGACCCGGAGACCCGCCGCCGCTCGTTCGGCAAGGCCACGATTCCGTATGCGGACCATTTGACGTGGCTCGCCGCGAAGCTCGCTTCGGACGCGAGCGCCATCTGGATCTTCAGGGACGGTCCCGAGCCGGTGGGTCAGGTGCGCGTCGACCTTGCCGACGGCGTGGCCGAGGTGTCCCTCGTCGTCGCGCCCGAGCATCGTGGCCGGGGGTATGGCAAGTCCATGCTCGCCTCCGCGTTGCCGCTGCTTCGCCGCGATTTCGCGCCTCACCATCGCGTACGCGCCCTCGTGCTCGATGACAACGTCGCCTCGCTCAGGCTGTTCACGGCCGGCGGCTTCCGTGTGGTCGGGCCCGCGCGACGAGCGGATGGCCAGCAGGCGACGGTTCTCGAGCTCCAACCGTCAGGGAAAGGTGAGGCGGGCGCCTCGAGACTGAAGGTGGTCGGCGCGATTCAGGCCCGCACGGGCTCCACCCGGCTGCCCGGGAAAGTGCTGCTGCCGATCGCGGGCCGGTCGGCCATCGAGCGGATCGCCGGGCGGATGGCCGCGTGTCGCGAGCTGGATGCCATCGTCGTGAGCACGAGCGTCGAGCCACGCGATGACGCGCTCGAGCAGCTCGCGACGAGAATCGGGCTCGCCTGCGTGCGGGGAAGCGAGGCGGATCTCGTGGAGCGGCTGGGCCGCACGGCCCGGGTGACCGGCGCCGATGCCCTCGTCCGGATCACGGCCGACTGTCCTTTGACCGACCCGGCGCTCATCGACAGGACCGTCGTAGCGTGGCGTGACTCCGGCGGTCGGCTGGACTACGTGTCGAACGTCTTCCCGGCCACGTTTCCCGATGGGCTCGATGTCGAGGTCCTGTCTCGGCAGGTGCTCGAGCGGCTCGGTGGAGAGATCACCGATCCGTTTTTTCGAGAGTCGCTCACCGCGTACATTCGGGAGCGGCCGGGCGCCTTCGAGATTCTCAATGTCGAACACTGCAGCGACCTCAGTCATCTCCGCTGGACGCTCGATTACCCGGAAGACCTCCGTTTCGTGGAGGCCGTGTACACCGCGCTGGGCGAGCGGGCCGTCTTCGGCATGGCCGAGATTCTCGACCTCGTCGAGCGCCACCCGGAGTTGAGAGACCTCAACCGGCATCGTGAGGACACGGTGACCCTCCGTGGCATCAGGGGCGCGACCTACCATGCGGCGCTCAGCAAGCACCAGGCACAACGGCCGTGAGGACTGTGCCATACCGGGCCGCCGTTGTCGGCTGCGGGCGCATCGGCGTGCTCATGGAAGAAGACGCCCGCCGTTCTCGTCCCGCCACACATGCCGGGGCCTACCAGGCCTGCGCCGACACGGAGCTCGTCGCGCTGGTGGACGTCGATCCGGAGCGCTCGCGCTATGCGGTCCGGCTCTTTCCCGGCGTCGAGAGCTTCGTCGACGTGGATGTCATGCTCGACACGGTCCGTCCTGACATCGTCGCGGTCGCGACGCCGGCGACCGACCACCGCGCCGTGGTCGAGGCTTGCGCCAGGCGCGGCGTGCGGGCGGTCGTGTGCGAGAAACCGATTGCCGACTCGCTCAAAGACGGGCGGGCGATGGTGGAGGCGTGCGCGGCGAGCCAGACGCTACTGCTCGTGAATCATACCCGGCGATTCGATCCACTCATCCGTGCGGCGCAACGCGAAATCATCGCGGGAGCGCTCGGCGCCGTCACGCAGGCGACCGCGTACTATACCGCGGGCCTGTTCAACAGCGGGACGCACATGATCGATCTCATGCGCTTGTTCCTCGGTGACGTGGCGTGGGTCGTGGGCGTCGCCAACCCCGGCCCGTCGCATCCGCCGCACGACGCGAGCGTGGATGCGTTGCTCGGATTCACCTCGGGAGCGCGGGGAGTCCTCCAGGTCCAGGAGGTGAATGACTACGCCATCTTCACGTTACGTCTCCACGGGCGTGCGGGGTCGCTCGTGATCGATCGGTTCGGTTTCGAGCTGGAGCGAACGGGCGTCCGCGACTGCCTCGAGTTCACCGGCTACAAGGAGCTTGCCGGCGACCGCGCGCGTCGCGAGGGGAGCGCGCGGAGTTTGATGGGTGCTCTGGCGGCCCACGTCGTGGCATGCCTCGACGGTCCCGAGACACCGATCAGCCGCGGCGAGGATGGGGTGGCGGCCCTCGAGGTCCTGCTCGCGATCACGGCAAGCGCGGACAGCGGCGGGGACAGGGTGGATTTGCGGAGGTGAGCCGACGATGACGCAGGATCGATTCCCACAGTCTGGCGAGTGGTTACAGCGGGCGAGCCGGCGCATTCCGGGAGCGAGCCAGACCTTCAGCAAAGGCGCCAACCAGTTCGTTCGAGGAGCCTCGCCCCTCTTCCTGGAGCGCGGTCGAGGGGCTCGCGTCTGGGACGTCGATGGTCACGAGTACCTCGATTTCAGCATGGCGCTGTGCGCGATCACGCTCGGTCATGGCGACCCCGACGTGAATGCGGCGGTGACCAGGCAACTGGAGCGCGGAATCGCCTTCAGCCTGCCGCATCCGCTCGAGACCGAGGTGGCCGAGCTCCTCGCGAAGTTGATCCCGTGCGCCGACATGGTTCGATTCGGCAAGAACGGCTCCGACGTGACCAGCGGCGCCGTGCGGCTGGCCCGCGCGTTCTGCGGTCGCGATATCGTCGCGGTGTGCGGCTATCACGGATGGCAGGACTGGTACATTGGGACGACGACGCGCAGCCTCGGCGTCCCCAAGGCTGTCCGAGAGCTGACGCGGACGTTCTCGTACAACCGGATCGAGACGCTCGAGGAGATCTTCGACCTCCATCCGGGACAGGTCGCCGCCGTGATCATGGAGCCCGTGGGAGTGATTGCCCCGCAAGCCGGCTTCCTCGAGTCGGTTCGCGAGCTGTGCACGCGCCACGGAGCGTTGCTGATCTTCGACGAGATCGTGACCGGCTTTCGGCTGGCCCTGGGCGGCGCGCAGGAGCGGTTCGGCGTGCGGCCCGACCTGGCGTGTTTCGGCAAGGGGATGGCGAACGGATTTCCGCTGTCCGCGCTCGTCGGTCGAGCCGAGGTGATGACGCTGCTCGATCAAGTCTTCTTCTCCTTCACGGCGGGGGGCGAGACGGTGTCGCTCGCCGCCTGCCGAGCGACGATCGAAAAGATGGAACGCGAACGGGTCATCCCGCATCTCTGGTCGCAGGGTGAACGTCTTCAGCAGCACACGAACCGGGCCGCGGCCTCCACCGGCCTGGCACACGTGATTCGGTGTGTCGGCTTGGGACCGCGAACCGTGATGACCTTCGAGCGCCCGGACGGTTCGACGTGGTGGGAGCTGAAGAGCCTGTTTCAGCAGGAGTGCATCAAGCGCGGCGTGCTCTTCACGGGGGCCCACAACATGGCGCTCGCGCATGACGAGGACACGGTGACTCGCGCCAGCGCTGTTTATGACGAGGTGTTCGCGATCGTTGCGGATGCCGTCGACCGCGGCCAGGTCGCGACGCGCCTGGAAGGGCCGCCGGTGGAGCCGGTGTTCCGCGAGCCATGACGGGGCTCTTCCTGACCGGAGAGAAGATCGGGCTGAGGGCAGTGCGTCTCGAGGACGCCGGTCTCCTCGCGGGGTGGATGAACGACGATCAGGTGACGTACTTCATGTTCACCGGGCAGCGTCCCATTGCGCCATGGCAGGTGCTCGAAGACCTTCGCCGGCAGCTCGAGAGCCCCGCCCACACGCTCTTCATGGTCGAGGACCGTGCGACTGGAGTCGCCATCGGTTCGGCGGGGCTCTACGACATCCATCAGACGGCCCGCAAGGCGGAGTTCCGGGTGCTGCTGGGGGCCAAGGAGTTCTGGAACAAGGGCTACGGCACGGAGGTGACGGAATTGCTGACGTTCTATGGCTTCGATCGGCTCAACCTGAACAAGGTCTGGCTCGGCGTGACCGCGGAGAATGTCGGTGCCGTGCGCGCGTACCAGAAGGCAGGGTTCAAGTCCGAAGGGCGTCTTCGGCAGGAGCTGTACCGGAACGGGCGGTACTACGACGCGATCAGGATGTCGATCCTCCGCGAGGAGTACGACAGCGGCCTGGCGTCAGACCACGCGCGGCGCTTTGGAGCGAACCCATGAGCCAGCTCGCCCTCTTCGGCGGCGAGCCGGTGCGGCGCGCCGCGTTCCCGTCATATCCGGTGATCGGCGAGGCGGAACGAAATGCCGTCCTCGAAGTCCTCGACGAAGGGCGGCTCAGCACGTTCATCGCCAGCCCCGGGCAGCATTTCAACGGTGGCCGCCGGATCCGGACGTTCGAGGAGGAGTTCGCGACGTTTCACGGCGTGAGCTTCGCGGTGGCCTTCAACTCCGCGACGGCCGCGCTGCATGCGGCCGTGGTGGCCTGCGGCGTTCAGCCCGGCGACGAGGTGATCGTGCCGCCCTATACGTTCACGTCGACCGCGACCTGCGCGCTCATGCACGGAGCGATCCCGGTGTTCGCGGACGTGGAGGAAACGACCTTCTGCATCGACCCGAAGAGCGTGGAGGCGAGACTGTCGCCGCTGAGCCGCGCGGTGATTCCCGTGCATCTGTTCGGACAACCGGCTGCACTGGACGAGCTGCTCGAGCTTGCACGTCGCCGAGGGGTGCGCGTCATCGAGGACTGCGCTCAGGCGCCTGGCGCGCTCTACAGGGGACGCAAGGTCGGCACGCTCGGCGACTGCGGAGTCTTTTCGTTCCAGGAGACGAAGAATCTCATGACCGGCGAAGGCGGGATGCTCATCACCGACGATCCGACGATCGCCGAGGTCGGCCGCCTGATTCGAAATCACGGAGAGGCGGCCGTGCCTGCCGGTGAAGCGCGGTCGTACAAGGCGGAAGTCCTCGGCTGGAACTATCGGATGACGGAGTTCGAAGCTGCGCTCGGCCGAGTTCAGCTGGCGCAGCTCACCGAGCAAAACGCGGTCCGGCGAGGTCTCGTCGCTCACCTGACGCGGGCGTTGTCGGGCATCCATGGGCTCTCCGTTCCCCCGGTGCGCGACGGCTGCGATCACGTGTACTACGTGTTTCCGATGCTCTATGACACCGACGCGTGGGGTCTCCCGCGCCCACGGTTCGTGGAGGCGGTCCTCGCTGAAGGCATTCCCATCAGCGGAGGTTACGTCCAGCCCCTGTACCTTTCGCCGCTGTACCAGGAGCGTCGCGCCTGGGCGTTCCGCACCTATCGAGGCGCCGCGAGCTACGGCGCCGGACTCTGTCCGGTGACGGAGCGCCTGCATGCTGAACGGATGGTGTTGATCGCCGTGGCCCGGCCGCCCGCGACCGAGCGCGACATGGACGACGTGGCCGGGGCCATCCGGAAGGTGTGGGAGCACCGGGACGAGCTCATGCGCCCGCGATGAGACTCGCCGTCGTCATCGAGCGCAAGAACTACTACCGCGTCCTGGGTGCCGTCGTCGAGGCCGCCCTGGGCCGGCGGTGGCAGGTCGTGTGCCTGCACGACTACGCCCAGCCTCGCACAGGAATGAAAGCCAGCGAGTTCCCTTCGGTGCAGTCGGCGCCACGCTTCAGGAACGGCACGCCGGAGACGACGACGTACCGAGGGCCCGACGCGCTGCTCGACGCGATCGAGCGCGTCGAGGCGGATGCCGTCATCTCGATCATGCCGCCGCCCGGCTCGCCCGGCGTCCCGCGGCGGTCGACCGCGAAGTGGGTCAGTCTCCAGTACTCGGCCGAGATCCTGTATCACTTCGCCCCCAGCGTGTTCGGCGTCGACCGGGTCGCCCTCTACAGTCCGTGGTGGCTCGACTTCGGGCTCGCGGCGCTGCGGCAGTCGGGACGGTCGGTGATGGACGACGCGCTCGAGAAAGAAATTTGCCGGAAATCCGTCACGATCGGATGTCCCGAGCTGGATGAGTTTCGGTCCGTCGACCCACGGGACGTGCGCCGGCGCTGGGGAATCCCGGAGAGAAAACCCGTCGTCGTGTTTCTTCCGTATCCCTTCAACTCGAATCCGCGAACGGCCTGGTCTCGATGGGTCTACGCCCCCGGCATCCAGGCGTGGAAGCGGCTTCGCCTCCATCTCGCCGGCGAGGAACGACTGAAGCGCCTCGTGGCGCGAGGCTGGGACGACGCGGCCGTCGTGCGGTCGGTGCGTGGCTTCTGTGACGGGAACGGCGCGCATCTGGTCGTCAAGGCTCGGCAGAAGGATCCCGTTCCACGCTATCTCCACGAGGTCGCCGACGTCACGCTCTACGACGAGGCGACTCATCCGCCCACAATCCTAGAGGCCCTCGCCGTCGCGGATCTCTGCATCCACTTTTACAGCACCGCGATCCTGGAGGCGGTCGGCGTCGGAGTCGCGAGCCTCTCGATCTGCCCCGAGCTCGACGAAATGGGCGTTTCCGGGCGTGAAAGCCAGTTCTCCCGCGATGAAGGGTCCCTGTATCAGTGCCATGGAGTCGCCGAGACCCGTACCGTCGGTGAAGCGATCGAGACGCTCCCGAGCGCAACGTTGGCCGATTTCGCGGTCGATCCCGTGGCCCAGGCTGCCTACGTGGAGAAGTTCCTCGGCGCTGCCGATGGAAAGAGCGGCGCCAGGCTCTTGGACGTGGTCGAGGAGGTCGTCGGCCAGTGCGGTTGACGCGCGATCTTCTCTGCCGGCGCCGGAAGCAAGCTCTCGACCGCCTCGGCCTCAATCGGGGCTGGCTTCGTGAATTGTCGGCGTACTACCGTGGCATGACGATCGAGGAGTTCTGGGTCCGCTACACGCTCGGCCGGATGGACGCGGCGACGCTGTGGGACCGCAAGCCCCGCACGACGGAGTCCGACTACCGCTCGTTCTACGCCGAGACCGACTACTTCGTGCTCCGACAGATGTACTACCACCGGAACGACTGCTATCACCGGGTCGCGCGCATGATGCGCTGGGCGCGACGTGAGGGGGACTTCTGTGAGTACGGATGCGGGGTCGCGCCCGTGACGGGATGGTTCCAGCCACGCGTGCCCCGCTGGCGCTACACGCTCGTGGACCTGCCGTCCCCAATGCTCGAGTTCGCGCGCTGGCGATTCCGGGCCGCCCCTGGCGTGGAGCTCGCGGTGCCCGGGCTCGGGGCGGATCTTCCGCTCCGGCGTGGCTACGACGTGATCACCTGTCTCGACGTCCTGGAACACGTCATCAATCCGCTGGAAGTCGTGCGCCACCTCGTGGCGCACCTGAAGCCGGGCGCCAGCCTCCTCGTGAACTTCGTGAAGGATGCGGGCGCCGAAAATCTCGTGGAGAGCGCCGCGCAGCGGATGGACACGATCGACTATCTCAATCGCACGCTTCGTCCCGTCGTCCGGCTCGGCGTCGATGGGGCCGGAGAGGTCGATGCGCACTACGTCAAGCCTCCGGCCTGATGCCGATCGGCGGACGCCGCCGATCGCCGAGCGGCTGGCCTCGTACTATGCCCGGTACTATCGCGACACGCTGGGGCTCCCCGGCTGGCAGGACCTCGTCGCGGTTCGTGTGGCAGATCACGACTACGAAGGCCGTCACCTCGCTCGGCTCGAGCGCGCTCTCGATCGCCGCCTCGAGGGTTGTCGGCTCCTCAACGTCGGGTGCGGGACCGGCGGCTTCAGTCTGCTCGCTCGGGAAGCAGGCGCTCGCGTGTGCAGCATCGATGCCTCCGTCGAGGCGGCCGGGATTGCCGCCGACCGCGGCGGTGACGCCGTCGTCTGCGCCGAGGCCGAGCGTCTGCCTGTCGCAGGCGCGAGCACCGACATCGTCTATTGCTTCTCGACGCTCGAGCACGTGGCCGACGCGCGCGCCGCCCTGCGCGAGATGGTGCGTGTCCTGGCGCCTGGTGGCCTGCTCTACCTTCATACGCCCCACCGCTGGGCGTGCTTCGAGGGACATTACAAGGTGCTCTGGCTGCCGCGCTTTCCCCGCGCGCTGGCGCGCGCGTACCTGACGCTCCGTGGTCGCCCAACCGCCTTCCTCGACACGCTGCACCCACTCACGCTGCGAGAGTGCCGGCAGTACCTGGACGAGGCAGGCGCCGACGTCGTGCGCGTGCTCGATGTGGACGGTGAGCGGCGAGTCGGCGGGCGACTGTGGCCCTTGATCCGGCTCTACTACCGGCTCTTCCGCATCCATCCGTATCTGGAGCTGGTCGCGGTCCGCCGGGAGCGTGCGTGAGGATCTGCTCCCCGCACTGTGGGATCGATCCGGGGACGACCTCGGGCGGGGAGACGTACGAGCGGGAGCTGCTCAAGCATCTCGCGGCGCGCGGCGCGATCATCGACATCCTGCTCGCTCGCCACAAGCGCCATCCGGCCGGCATCGAGAACTGGGTGATCCATCGGCTGCCGATCGGTCGGGGACTGCGCTGGCCCGTCGCGGCCGTCCTGTTGCCGCCGATCATCAAGCGGATGTACCGTGAGACCCGCTTCGACGTCCTGCGAGCCCACTCGCTGCGCTACATCGGGCCGGCGGCCGTGATCGCGCGCCGGCGGTATCACCTCGACGTGCCGATCATCGCTCACCATCACCATCTCGATCCGAGCTGGCTCAATCCCTTCATCGAAGGCCGCGTGATGCGTGCGGTCGAGTGCGTCGTCGTCGGCAGCGAGTTCGCCGCGCGGCAGGCCAAGAGCGAGCTCGGGGTGCCGAAGGACCGGATGGCAGTCGTCTACTACGGCGTGGACCGGCGGTTCCAGCGCCGGGAGAGATCGCGGGAGCTCATCCTACGCTTCCGCCTCGAGGACAAGTCCGTGACCCTGTTTCTCGGCGGTCTCAAGCCGCGCAAGAATCTCTTCTTTCTGCTCGACGTCTGGCGCGACGTCGTTCGTGCTCGTGAGGATGCCCGGCTCGTCGTGGCAGGCGCAGGCCCGCTCCTCGAGTCGCTCCGACGGCGCACGTCGGAGCTCGGGCTCGATGACCGCGTCGTGTTCACCGGCTACGTCCGCGAGGAGGACAAGGTCGCCTATTACAATCTGGCCGACGTCTTCCTGTTCCCGTCCGCGATGGAAGGCTTCGGGTTCTCCGTGGCGGAAGCGATGTCGTGCGAGCTGCCCGTTGTGATCTCGGATCGCGGCTCGCTCCCGGAGCTGGCGCTCGACGGCGAAGGCGGGTTCGTGTGCGAGGCCGGCGACCGAGACGCCTTCGTCGCGAAGGTCCTGCTCCTTCTTCAAGACAAGGCGCTCCGGGACAAATTCGGCGCCGCGAATCGCGAGCGCGTCGACCGGATGTTCCGGTGGGATCACTGCGCCGCCGCGACCGCCCGCATCTACGAGGACGTGCTTCATGCCTGGCAGAATCGTCGCGCTCCGGCTCGATGACGTCGGCGCCGCCTCGAAGCGGCACGAGGTCTACGGGCTGACCCGCGTACCCTTCGGGCGGTGGCAGGTGCCGTTTCCCGGGAACGTGCTGTTCCTGAAGTACCTGCCGCCGATCAAGCGGTGGGGTCCGTACCGTGAGCTGAGCGCCGGCGAATGGGACCGCGTGCTCGTTCTCCTCGAGGGATGTGGTGCCCGGATGACGGTGGCTATCACTGCGGGTTGGGTGGAACAGGACGGTCACGTCGTGCCGTTCCCCGTGAGGTTTCCGGACGCTGCCGCTGCCCTCCGCGAAGGCGTGCGGCGCGGACTCCTCGAAGTCGCCAACCACGGGTACAGCCATTGCCTCGTAGCGGGTGGCCGGTTCCTGCCGCGATGGTTCTCGGGCAACCGCGAGTGGCACCGTGAGTTCTACGACTGGCTTCCGCCGGACGTCCACCGCGAGCATCTTGCCCGCGCGCAGGGCATTCTCGGCGACTTCTTCGGCGCACCCCCGGTGACGCTGGTGCCGCCGGGCAACGTGTTCGCCCGAGCGACGCTGGCCGCGGCGGCCGAGCTGGGAATCCGCTATGTCTGCTGTCGTGACGCCGGGCGCTTCGGCGCCGGCGATGGTGTCGTGCCGATCGACGACGCCGACGTCGTGGCGCTCCACGATCGCGATCTCGTGCTGGGCGGCGTCGACGTCCTGACGCGAGACCTGCGTCACCACGACGGCGCCGCGTTCGTGATGGTCCGCGAGCTCGGTGAGCGCCTCGGAGTGACGATACCCGCGACCTGGCCCCGGAAACGACCGTGAGGATCTGTCTGCTCAACGAATACTTTCCGCCATTCGCGCCCGGCGGCGCCGAGTGGAGCATGGACGCGCTCGCCCGAGCGCTGGCCGGGCGCGGTCATCACGTCGTCGTGGTGACGCCGAACTATGGCGCGGCGCCGCGCGAGGAGCGTGGCGGCGTGCGTGTGCTCCGCTTCGCGTTCCCGTTCAAGCTCCCGCCGGGGCGGACGTTGCTGTCTCCGAAGTGGCTGGCGAATCCGGTCTTCTACCTGTACGCGGCCTGGGCCGTCACGCGTATCGCGCGGCGAGAGCTCGCCGAGGTCATCCACGTCCAGAACAAGCACATGCTGATCCCCGGGACGATCGCCGGCCGCCGGCTCGGCATTCCCGTCGTCTTGACGATCCGGGACGGCAGCATCATCGACGCGGCGCCACTCTGTCTGCATCACGGTGACCGTCGCCCGGCCGACTGCGGGGTCCGCAAGCTCTGGCGTGAGTGCTCCGAGGAGTACGTCGCGCTGTACGTGAAGAAGCGCAGGCGGCGGCTGCGGTCGAAGCTCGCGTTCCTGTACTTCTGGCTCGATAGCTGCCTGAAGCAGCGCTTCCTCCACCGGATCGACGCCGTCGTCGGTGTCAGCCAGGGCATCCTGGATATCTATCGCCGCTCCGGAGTGCTGGACCGCGTGGCGCGGACCGCCGTGATCTACAACATCCCGCCGCTGTCCCCGGCTCCCGCGGACTCGGCGCTCGAGGCTTTGCGTGACCGTCTCTCCGTCCGAGGGCGCCGCGTGGTCCTCTACGTCGGGAAGTTCTCGCCCGGAAAGGGCACCGCCGATCTGGTCGCCGCCGCGCAGGACGTGATCCGCCGCGTCGATGACTGTCATTTCATCTTCGTCGGGGACGGCGACTTGACGCTGACGGCGCCCCACATGCGCCGGCTCGGCCCGCTCCCGAACGCCGAGGTTCGCGCGCTCTATCCGCTCGCGGACGTCGTCGTCGTGCCGTCCGTGGTTCCGGACGCGCTCAGCCGCGTGCTGCTGGAGGCCATGGCCGCGGGGCGCGCGGTGGTCGCGACTCGAGTCGGTGGAACGCCGGAGCTCATCATCGACGGGAAAACCGGGCTGCTCGTGGAACGCAACGACCCCGGCGCGCTCTCACGGGCGATCGTGACGCTGCTCACCGACGACGTCTTGCGAGCTGACCTCGGCGCGGCGGCCCGTCGTCACCTCGACCGCTTCCTTGGATTCGACGCGACCGTCGAGCGCCTGGTGGATCTCTATGCCGAGACGTGCCAGGCCAGGACCCGGCCCGCATGACGACACGGGAGGTGTCGCTTCCGTGATCGGAACCGGATGATGGACGTTGGTCTGCTCCCCGCGCTGGGAAGCGGCATCGGCGACCTCCGCCGCTCCGGCCAGGATTCCCGTTTGATCGACGGCTACCTGCGGCCGTACGCCGCCGCGTTCGAGCGCGTCCGATACTTCAGCTATCTCGTCGAGACGCTGGCGGAGTACACCGAGGATCCCGATGTGCTGGGCTCCGTCGAGCTTCTCGCTCCAGCGCGGCCACGCGCGCGGCTCGCGCGCGCGCTGACCCTGCCCGCTGCGCATGGCGGCGCGCTCCGCCGGTGCGCGGTGCTTCGCCTGTTCCAGATCACCGGCGTTGTTCCGGCGCTCATCTCGAGGGCCCTGTGGGGCACCCCATATGTCACGACCTATGGCTTCTGGTACTCGGGGCTGTCCCGCTCGCGATCGTCGCGCCGGGCCAAGCGTCTGCTCGAGCGCCTCGCCCTCCGGATGGCGGCGGCCGTCATCGTCACGACCGAGGAATTGCGCGCCCACGTCGCCGGCCTCGTGCCGGTCCAGCGCATCGAGCTGATCCCGAACGGCGTGGATACCGAGCGCTTCGGCCCGGACGCCGCGAGGCCGACGAAGACCCGGCGGCTCCTCTACGTCGGCCGGCTCTCGCCGGAGAAAAACCTCGCGACGCTGATCGCGGCGGCCGCGAAGGTCTCGGCTCGGTGGCCACTGGAGCTGACGTTCGTCGGTCGCGGGCCGCTCGAAGACGACCTTCGTCGTCAGGCGGCTGCCGCCGGGGTCGCCCTCGAACTGCCTGGGGTCGTGGATCATCGAGCGCTCCCCGACTGGTACCGCGGCGCCGAGATCTTCGCGCTCCCGTCCTTCACTGAAGGGCACCCGAAAGTGCTGATCGAAGCAATGGCGTCCGGGCTGGCTTGCCTGGCGTCCGATTGTGTCGGGAATCGCTCGCTCATCTCCGACGGCGTCACCGGACTCCTGTTCGATCCCGCTGACGCCGATGCGCTCGCGGAGCAGCTCGAGCGCCTGCTGGCGGATCCGGATCTGGGTCGCGGGCTCGGAAGGGCAGCGCGCGCGCTCGTCGTCGAGCGCTACGATCTCCGAGCGCTGGTCGGGCGCGAGATCGCTCTGCTCCGTCACGTGGGAAGCGGCCGGTGACGCCGTCGACGCAGCGTGTGGATGGCCCCAGCCATGCGCCTGCTACACTCGGCCGGATGCCCGACGTCGCCTATCGATTGGCCGATCTTGGGGACGTCCGTGTGTTGACCGTCGACGGTCGTGATTACTCGACTCGCTACAGCGAGCGTGTGATCCGGATGTTGATCGCGCGCAAGGGCGTGCGACGCACACTGCCGTATTTCACGTACAAAGACACCCGCGGCGCGCATTTCCTTGGCCCGCTCTTCCGCTACCTGCGTGGTCGTGGAGCGCGTGCTCTGTCGGTGCTCGAGGTCGGCTGCTCGTTCGGTCACATGACGGAGTACCTCGCCGAGCAACCCGAGGTCGGGGCGATCGTGACGTTCGACACCGATCCGGCCTTCGTCGACATCGCGCGCGCGAAGGTCGAAGAGCTGAGCCTGAAAACCGTCCGGGAGGTCGCGTGCTTCGCCAATGACGACACGCGCGGGTTGCCGTATGCCGACGCGAGCTTCGATCTGGTGCTCGCCGTCGGTGTGATCGAACATCTGCCCGCGCGGAATCGTCGGGCTCAAGTGGACGAGTACTATCGGCTGGTCGCACCCGGCGGGCACGTCGCGATCCTGGACACGCCGAACCGCGCGTTTCCGATCGAAACGCACTCGGTCGGGCTGCCGCTCGTTCAGTGGCTGCCTCCGCTCGCCGCGTATCGCTACGCGCGGCGCTGCCGGCCGCGCCGGTTCCGGGACGTCCCGTACTCGGAGTTCGTTGCCGACGGTACGGGCTGGCGGAATGCGACCCTGCGCGACTGCCTGCCGTCGGCGGGCTGGGCCGGGCTCGAGGACGTGACCGAGAAGGCCGGCTACGGCTGGCGGCTGTTCCACGACACGGCGAGATCGCGCCGGCGCCGGATGCTGATGCCATTCTTCGCGCTGGCCTGCGCCGTCGCGCGTGCCGCCGGGCAGCCGCCGTCGGTATGCTTGCCCTACTTCAATCTGCTCGTGCGCAGGGTCCCGGGTCGCTGAGCATCGCATGGCGTGGCGCATCGTCAATTACCTGAGAGCCGTGAGGGAGACGTACCACCACCTCACGGAATACGACCGCGTCCAGACCTCCGATCCGGATGCCGTTGCGATCGTCATCGTCGCGCACGGGCACTATGCGCTCACGCGCCTCGCGCTCGACGCCATCGCGGCGCTCACACCGGAGTCGCACGAGACATGGGTGGTCGACAACGCGTCGCCTCCGGGCCCGGCCGCCGCCGTGTTCCAGGATCACAGCGTCAATCTCCTGGTCAATCACACGGCCCCGTGGCTCAATTCGCGTCCCGTCGATGGCTCGCGGGCGAACGGCACCGCGCTGGAGCTGGCGGCGTCCGTGCTGCGTGGTCGACCGCCGCGCTGGTGGTTCGTGATGCACAACGACGCGGCTCCGATGCGCCGAGGGTGGCTCCCGTACGTGCGCGGAAAGACGTCCGAGCGCGTCCGCGGCGTGGGCATGTACGCCACGCGGCCTGACGTGATGCACCAGTCCGGATTCTTGATCGATGCGGGCGTCGTGGACGCTGGCGATTTCCTTCCGAACATGCCGGACTGGGATGCCGGCGATCGGGTCAGCCTGCGCCTCGGTTCCGATCGTGTGGCGATGTGCCCCAACGCACTGAGCGAGCCCGCCCGGCGCGAGACGGTGCCCGTCACCTTCCGAGGCGGCGACCTCGCGTTCGACGACGACGGCCGGCTCCTGTACGCCCATCTCGGGGGTGGCACCATTGGCGCCGGCAGCCGGAGAGTCAGCGAGCAGGAATGGATCAGCGCCAGCCGGGCCTGGCTGGCTCGTCAGTGAGCCCGCAGGCGAACGCCGACCTTGACGCCACGCCGGCAGTGATCGCACTCGGCGTGTGACCACGTCGCCAGCCATCTCGGTCCTTCTCGCCGTCCACGACGGCGCGCCGTGGGTGAGCGAGGCCGTGAGCAGCGTGCTCACGCAGACGCTCCGCGACATCGAGCTGATCGTCGTCGACGATGGCTCCACGGACGCAACGGCCGAGCTCCTCGCGGGCTTCCGCGACGTCCGGCTCCGCGTCGAGCGTCAGGCGCGCGCCGGCCTCACTGGTTCGCTCAACCGTGCGCTCGCCCTCGCGCGAGCGCCGCTGGTGGCACGACTCGATGCTGACGACGTCGCGGTACCTGAGCGACTCGGTCTCCAGCGGGCGTTCCTGGACGCGCATCCGGACGTGGGGCTCGTCGGCGGCGCTGCTCGCGAGATCGATCCCGACGGGCGACTCGTGCGAGAGGTCCGGCCGCCGACCGCCGATGACGCGATCCGGCGGACGTTGATTCGACGAAACCCGTTCGTGCACTCCTCGGTGACGATGCGGCGGGACCTGGTGGGCCAGGTCGGTGGTTACGACGAGCGGTGGCCCGTTGCTCAGGACTACGACCTCTGGATGCGGCTCAGTCGCGTGACCCGGCTTGCGAATCTCGCCGAAGTCGTGACGATCCGAAGACTGGTGCCCGGTCGCGTGACGGTCGAGCGCGACGACGATCGTCTTCGCGCTGAAGCCCGAGTGCGGTGGCGAGCGGTGCGCGCCGGCCTCTATCCGTGGTGGGCGGCGGTCTATGCCGCGAGACCGGTGCTCGCGCTCGCGCTGCCGCTCGGTGCGCGTCGCATGCTGCGCCGAGTGGTCGGCCGCGAGGCAAGGTCAGAGGCGAACGGATCGACGGCGAGCCGGTGACGGTGTAGTAGTATAGCCGTCATGCGTCTTTTGATCACGGGAATCACCGGGTTCGTCGGCAGCCACCTTGCGGAGTTCGCGCTCGCGCAGGGCGCCGAGGTCATCGGCTCGCTCAGATGGCGGAGCAAGACCGAGCACATCGAGCACCTGCGTTCCCGTGTCTCGCTCGTCGAGTGCGACCTGCGCGATCTGTTCTCGGTCCGGACGCTCCTCGAGCAGGCGCAACCCGACTACATCATCCACCTGGCCGCGCAGAGCTTCGTCGGGGCCTCGTGGCAAACGCCGTCGGAGACGCTCACGACGAACGCGATCAGCCAGATGAACCTGTTCGAGGGGATGCGCCAGCTCAAGTGCGCGGCGCGGTTCCTCGTCATCGGCTCCAGCGAGGAGTACGGTCTCGTCAAGCCGGACGAAGTGCCGATCCGCGAGACCAATCCGCTCAGGCCGCTGTCACCCTACGCGGTGAGCAAGGTGACGCAGGATCTGATGGGGTATCAGTACTTCATGAGCTACGGCATGCACATCGTGCGCGCGCGCGCCTTCAACCATACCGGGCCACGCCGCGGCGAGACGTTCGCGACGTCGAACTTCGCCAAGCAGATCGCCGAGATCGAGGCCGGTCTGCGCGAGCCCTTGATTCGTGTCGGCGACCTGAAGCCGACGCGGGATTTCTCTGACGTCCGCGACATCGTACGCGGGTACTGGATGCTGCTCGAGCGCGGCACACCCGGCGAGGTCTACAACCTCTGCTCGGGTGAGGACTGGTCGATCGAGCGCGTCCTCGACTACCTCCTCAGCTGCTCGAGCGCGAGCCGGGTCAGCGTCGAAGTGGATCCAGCGCGGCTTCGACCCTCAGACGTTCCGATTCTGCTGGGCTGCCCCGAGAAGATCTCCAAGGCGCTTGGGTGGACGCGGACCATTCGGCTCGAACAGACGCTGGCGGACCTCCTCGACTATTGGAGACAACGCATCAAAGCCGCCCAGCGATAGCTTCGCGCGGCGTGGCGCAGCCGCGAGTCGCGCTCGTCCACGACTGGCTGACCGGAATGCGCGGCGGGGAGCGCTGCCTCGAAGTCTTCTGCGAGCTGTTCCCCGAGGCGCCGCTGTTCACGTTGCTGCACGTGCCCGGCAGCGTCACGCCGATCATCGAGCGCCGCCGGATCGTCACGTCGTTCATCCAGCGGCTTCCCTCGGCGGCGACCCGGTACCGCCAGTACTTGCCGCTGTTCCCGGCCGCCGCGCGGAGCTTCGACCTCCGCGGCCATGACGTCGTGATCTCCCTCAGCCACTGCGTCGCGAAGGGCGTGCGGACTCCGCCGGGCGCCCTGCACCTCTGTTACTGCTTCACGCCGATGCGGTACGTCTGGGACCTCTACGACGACTATGCGACCGGTACCGGACCGATGGCGCGGCTCCTCATGCCGCCGGTGGCGGCGTGGCTCCGTCGGTGGGATCGGCGCACCGCCGGCGTGCACCACATCGCCGGTATCTCCGCGCACATCGCGGACCGGATCCGTCGCGTGTGGGGCCGCGAGGCCGAGGTGATCCGTCCGCCGGTCGATGTCCGGCGCTTTCACATCGCCGATCGCGTCGAGGACTTCTATCTCGTCGTCTCGGCGCTGGCTCCCTACAAGCGCGTGGACCTTGCTGTCGCCGCAGCCACCCAGCTTGGCCGACGCCTCGTGGTCGTCGGCTCGGGGCCCGAAGAATCTCGGCTGCGGGCGCTCGCCGGGCCGACGGTGGAGCTGCGCGGCTGGCAATCGGACGAGGAAGTTGCGGAGCTCTTCGCCCGCTGCCGCGCCGTGGTGTTCAGCGCCGTGGAGGACTACGGGATCGTTCCACTGGAGGCCGCCGCAGCCGGCCGGCCGACGATCGCGCTGGGTCGGGGCGGCGTGCTGGAGACGACGGTCGAGCTCGACGACGCCGATACCCGGGCGCCGACCGCCGTCTATTTCCGGGAACAGACAGTCGAGGCGCTGGTGGGAGCGATGCGGCGCTTCGAAGCGGCTGAAGACCGATTCGATCCGAAAGCCCTGCGCGCGCACGCAGAGCAATTCGATCGGCCGGCATTCAAGGCCAGGATCCGTGAGTGGGTCGAGACGCGCTGGACCGAGTTCGCCGGATGCTGAAAGCCCACTCGCGGCTGTTCGAGCAGCTCACGCTCACCGCCGACCTCGCGCTGATCGCGGGATGCTGGATCGTCGCCTACGTGATCCGTTTCGACCTGATCGCCGGCGTGGCAGCCCCGCAGTTCCGCGGCTACGCGCTCCAGCTCCTTCCCATCCTGGTCGTGTGGAGCGTCGCATTCCGCTTGCTCGACCTGTACCGGCCGAACCGCCTTGGCTCTCATCTGTCCGAATGGCTCGACATTGCCAAGGCCTCCACGCTCGGCGTGCTCGTCCTGATCGCGATCATGACGTTCGCGTTCCACGGCTACGACTACTCGCGACTGGTGATTCTCATCTTCTGGGCGCTGTCGATCGCGACGGTCAGCTTCTCGCGGGCGATGTTTCGCGAAGCGCTGCGCGTCGCGCGACGCCGGGGCTACAACCAGCGCTACGCGCTCGTCGTGGGCGGCGGCGAGCCCGCGGCCGAGGTGCTGCGTGTCCTGGCGCGGCGGCCCGACGTGGGTATCCGGATCGTCGGACTCTTGAGTGACAAGCGCGACGCGCTCGGGCGTGACGTCCGGTGGCTCGGCGGCATCGAGGAGGTCCGGGCGGTGCTGGATCGACACCAGATCGACAGCGTGTTCATCGCGCTGCCGCACAGCGAGTATCCGCGTCTGGCCACCGTCCTGAACGAGATCGGCGACGATCCCGTGGCGATTCACTTCGTGCCGGACATCTTCGGGCTGGTCTCGCTGCGGGGTGGGGTGGAGGAGTTCGAGACGATCCCCTTCATCCACCTCCGGGAGTCTCCGCTCTACGGATGGAACCGGGTGCTGAAGCGCACGCTCGACCTCGTCGTCGGCGCTGCCGCGTTCACCGTGGCGGCGCCGCTGATGCTGGCGGTCGCCGCCGCCATCCGCTTCACCTCCGGCGGCCCCGTGCTGTATCGCCAGGAGCGCATGGGGCTGGATGGCCGGCGATTCTCGATGCTGAAGTTCAGGACGATGCGCGTGAACGCGGAGGCGGAGACGGGACCCGTGTGGGCGCGGCCCGATGATCCGCGCCGGACCTGGCTCGGCGCCTTCCTGCGCCGCTCCAGTCTCGACGAGCTGCCGCAGCTCATCAACGTGCTCCGGGGCGAGATGAGCCTGGTCGGCCCGCGGCCCGAGCGACCGAGCTTCGTCGAGGAGTTTCGCCGCCGCGTTCCCGGCTACATGCTCCGCCACAAGGTCAAGGCCGGCATCACCGGCTGGGCTCAGATCAACGGCTGGCGCGGCAACACCTCGATCGAGAAGCGGATCGAGTACGATCTCTACTACATCGAGCGATGGTCGCTCGCGTTCGACGTGAAGATCCTCGTGCAGACGCTGTGGCTCGGGTTCCGTAATCGGAACGCGTATTGACGAGCGACAGTGTTCTCTCAGCGCTGCCGGGGAGCGTGGGCGTCCCCGCCACGGGCGGCGCGTCCACGAGGCTGATGACCGTGCGCCGCTGGCTCGTCGCCGCGCTCACCATTGGCCTGGCCGCCTCGATCTCGCTCTCCGAGGTTGTGCTCGTCGCGCTGGCGGTGACGGCCATCTTCGTCGCACCCGCCGGATCGCGCCGCGTTCGCTGGCCCCTCGCGCTGCCGATCGTCGCCTTCGCCGTGTGGACCATCGTCAGCGCGCTGGCCTCGGCGCAGCCCGTCGACAGCCTGCGGGCGACGAAGCCGCTCATGTGGCTCGGCGTGATGTACGTGGTCCTTCACGCGCTTCCGGATCGCGCGGCGGCCCATCGGTTCGTGACCCTGCTGTTCGTCGCGGTCTCCGTGGTGGCCGGCTTCGCGATCGTCCAGGTCATGATGTGCCCGGCCGCGCACGAGGCGACCGGGCTTCTGCGCTGGTTCTTCCATGGCTGCAGCCGCGCCCGCGGATTCTTCAGCATCTACATGACACTTGCCGGTGTGCTGACGCCGGTGCTGATCACGCGCATGCCAGCGCTCGCCACCGTGAGTCGCCGTTCCTGGTGGGTCGTGCCGGCGTGGCTCGTCGGCGTTCTGGCGCTGGGCCTGACCTACGTCCGGGGCGCGTGGCTCGGATTCGCGACCGGGGCCGGGATCGGCGCGCTCGCGACGCGACGCCGGATCGCGATGCTGGCCGCGATCGTGCTGATCGCGGCCGGAGCGAGTCTCATGCTGCCCGGAGTTGCGAAGCGGGCGTCGACGCTGGGGCAGTTCACCGCCGACGATACGACGCGGGATCGTCTCGCCATGATGCACGGGGGTTGGCGAATGCTCCGAGAGCATCCGCTGACCGGCGTAGGGATCGGCCAGGTCAAGCGCCTCTACCCCGACTACGCGCCGCCGGAAGCACTGCGGCACTCCACGAGCCATCTGCACAACACGCCGCTGCAGATTCTCGTCGAGCGGGGCGCCGTCGGTCTCGCGCTCTGGCTCGCGGTCTACGCCGCCTTCTTCGTGCGGGCCGGGCGCACGCTGCGACGGATCCCGGCCGCGGAGAGCCGTGACCGCGCGCTGGTGCTCGGCGTGATCGCCGCCGTCGCCGCGTTCCTGGTGGCCGGGCTGTTCGAGTACAACTTCGGCGACACCGAGGTGCTGTTCGTCGTGAACGCGCTGATGTCGGTCCCGTTCGTCATCGACCGATCGCTGGACGCGGCGGCGATTCCGTCGCCGTCCTGATCGCTCCGCCCCGCCGTCGACTCACCGCGATCGGTCCGCCGGCAACACGCCGACGCGAATCACTTCACCCCGCCGTAGCAGCGCCGCAAGCCGGAGCGTGAGCTCAAGGAACAGCTTCATCACACCGTAGACGAGCCGACGCTCCGTGAAGCGCGCGAGGCCGGAGCAGCCGCGATCGGCGAGCCAGATCCGGAGGCTCCAGATGTAGTGGCGCGGCTTGGATTGCTGCCAGGTCCAGGCGATCCGGCCACCGGCGCGTTCGACCGTCGCCTTCAGTGTCGACGGCGTGAAGTGCGAGAGATGGCGCGGCAGCTCGAGGGCCGACCAGGCGCGGCCGAACAGCGCGGCTCCGAGCCCGCCGGCGTTCGGGACCTCGATGACGAGCAGGCCGTTCGGCGCGAGCCACGCGAGCATCCGGCGAGCCGCACGAACGGGATCGGTCGCGTGCTCGAGCACGTGGAAGGCAGTCACGACGTCGAAGCGCCCGGGCGCGAATGGTGCCGAGAGAAGGTCGCCCACGTGAATCTCGTCGGTGTAGCGCCGGGCCTTGTCCGCGGCCGGCGCATCGATCTTCGATCCCGGCGACTTGCCACCCGAGCGAGCTCGCCACCCCGAGCGACGCACCGGAAGCGCACCCGACATCGAGATAGCGGCCGCCTCCGCGCCACGGTGGACAGTTCCAGCGAAGACGCCGCCAAAGCCAGCGTGCGCGGACGCGCGTGAGCGGTGACACCGAGGCCTGCGAGGGCGGATAGCCCAGGTACCGCGTCAGAGCCCAGCGAACGGCGCCGACACGCGCATCCGAACCCCTGAGCGGCATTCGCGGCGACGGCGCCAGGTGGCGGGGATAGTGATCGGGATAGCAGTCGGCGATCTGTGCGTCGCTGACCCGAGGCCGCTGGTAGAGAAAGCCGCAGGACCGACACTGCGCCACGGTGTAGGTCCCGGGCACGGCGGCGATACGGTCCGGTGTCGTCCACCGCGGCTCGGCGTCGGCGCTTCCGCAGAGGGCGTAAGGAGCGTACACCGTGGCGATCGAACGACTCGAAGACGGATCGAGCATCAGCAGACGGGTCTCCGCGGTCACCACGCCCGGCGGGTCAGTACACCGGGAACGGCTCCGTCGCCGTCCGAATCCGGACGAAGTAATCCTTGAAGCTTGCGACGTCGGCGTCCGAGACCATGTCCGAGACGAGGAAGCATGCGAGATCGCCTTGCTTCCACACCCAGGTCGCGAACCCCCCCATCCGCAGGAGCGCCGGCCGGAAGCGATCGATCTGGACACGCTGACGCTCGGGCACTGGCATCCCGGGCGCGAGCAGCGTGATGTACGTCACGCGGTGACCGTCACTGTCCCGGTAGTGGAGGGCGACGCCTCGCCGCCAGTCCAGATAGACAGGCTCGGCGGCGAGAAACGCCAGGTGATCGTCGCCGATGAACGCTCGCGCCAAGTTGATTCCCGACTCTTCGGCCAGCCAGGGCAGCGCGGCCGGGATGATGTCGGCGCGCCGAGCGCCCCACATCAGCGCCCGCGTGTGCTCCAGCACGACGGCGCCGACGAGCCGCTGCACCGGGTCGCCGGGAACGGTCGCGGGCAGCCGCGGGAACGCGAACAGGATGAGCACCATCGCGGTAGCGAGCGCTGCCATGGCGGGCGCGAGCCACGGACGGGACGGCCGCCGGACCGGTGCTTCCGCAACGATCGACGCGCGAAGGCGGGCCGGCGCCGCGTATCTCGGCAGCTCGGTCGCCAGACGTCGCCCCAGCGCCTCGTCAGACAGTTCGGAGTGCTCGTTCATCCCTGGCCGTAGTCCTTCAGCTGGCCGCGAAGCCGCTCTTTGGCGCGAAAGATCCGGGACTTCACGGTGCCGACCGGGCAGGCCATGACGCGCGCGACTTCCTCCAGAGGCATGCCTTCCACCTCGGCGAGGAGGAGAACCGTTCGGAACTCCTCAGGCAGGCATCGCATGGCCCGTTCCAGATCCGTATGTATTTCCATCGCCCGGCTGTCTTCGTCCGGCGCGTCGTGGAACATGGGCACGTCCCAGTCCGGCACGCCGTCTTCCGCGAGCGCCACCTCGCGCTCGCGAAGCCGGTAGAACGTGAGAAACGTGTTCCTCAGAATTTGAAACAGCCAGGCGCGGAGATGGGTTCCCGGCTGGAACCGGTGAGCGAACCGGAAGGCCCGGAGGTACGTCTCCTGGACCAGGTCGTCGGCCTCGGGCGGGCGCCGCGTCAAGTACATCGCAAAGTTGTAGAGAGCGTTTAGATGCTCGAGGGCCTGACGCTGGAAGTCGTCGGTGGCCATGGAGCTCAATCTTCGAACCAGCGGTCTGGAGCGTTGCCGGACCGCACCTCGTGCTCGTCCCCAAGCTCGGCCGCGAGCTCCCGTATCGTTCGGTACAGCGTCGGGTGTTCGACGTCGGGCGCGACATCCACGAGCGGCCGGAGAACGAACGCCCGCTCATGGAGCAAGAGGTGAGGAACGTGCAGCTCGTCGGGGACGCTGATCACCTGATTGCCGTAGAGGAGGATGTCGATGTCGAGAGGCCGCGGCGCAAAGCGCTGGGCTTCCGGCGTGCCGCGGGGCCGTGTCCGCCCGAGCGACGTCTCGATGGCCTGGAGGCGGGCGAGCAGCGTGCCGGCGCTGACCGTCGTGTCGATCGCCACGACGCAGTTGAGATACCACGCGCGCTCGTGGCGAAGCTGGCCGGGCTCGTTTTCCCACGGCTCGGTCTCGTACACGCGCGAGGCTCGGACGACTTCGACGCCTTCGACGTTTCGGAGCGAGCGAATGGCGGCTTTCAGCATCGCGAGACGGTCGCCGAGATTCGAGCCGAGACTCAGGTAGACACGCTCCATCACCGCGTCCGCACCAGCTCCACACCAGGCGTGCCGACCAACCCTTGCAGCGGTGGCGTGAGCTTCCGCACGCGCACGCGGACCTGGCGCGCCGGAAACTCGCGCAGCAACGCCTCGGCGATCAGACCAGCCAGCCGTTCGATGAGATTGACTCGCTGGCAAGTGCCGATCTCGACGATGCGTCGCGCCACGGCTCCGTAGTCCACGGTCGCGCCCAGTTCGTCGGAAACCGCCGCTGCGCTGAGATCGACCGCCAGCTCGGCGTCGACGGAAAACCAGGCGCCGATCGCGTGCTCGGCCGCGGTCATCCCATGCTGCCCGTAAAAGCGTACGTCGTCCAGGAGGAGCTTGTCTGTCACCGGCGCGTCGTTCCCTCCAGATCTCGCCTCGGCCAGCGGGGCCCCAGCTCCGCGATCGCCTGCCCCCGGTCCTCGCGCGTTATCCGAGTCCGAGGACGTCCTGCATCGAATACAGGCCGGGCGGGCGTGTGGCGAGCCATCGCACCGCGCGCAACGCGCCGCGGGCGAACGTGTCGCGGTTGTGGGCGCGATGGGTCAGCTCCAGGCGCTCGCCGAGCGTGCCGAACGAGACCGTGTGCTCGCCGACCACGTCGCCGGAGCGTATGGAGAACATGCCGATCTCCTTCGTGGAGCGCTCGCCGGGCATGCCGTGACGCCCGTAGACCGCCGTCTGACCGAGCTCGCGCCCGAGCGCCTGCGCGATCACCTCCGCCATCCAGACCGCAGTGCCGCTCGGCGCGTCCTTCTTGAAGCGGTGATGCACTTCGGTGATCTCGACGTCGTAGTCGTCTCCCAGCGCCCGGGCAATGATCGGCAACACCTTCAGCGCGAGCGTTACGCCGACCGACATGTTGGGCGCCAGCATGATGGGCGCCCGCCGGGAGAGCTGCGAGATCTCGTCGCGCTGAGCGGCCGTGAAGCCCGTCGTGCCGATCACCGCGCGGGCCCCGTGTTCAGCCACGAGCCGCAGATGATCGAGCGTGGGCTCGGGCGCCGAGAATTCGACCAGCACGCGACCGGCGTCGATCACGCTGGCGTCCGCCGTCAGCGTAACACCGGTGCGGCCGCTACCTGCCACTTCGCCCGCGTCTCGACCCAGCGCCGGATGCCCGGACCTCTCGAGCGCGGCGGCCAGCCGGAAGTCAGATATGTCGAGGAGACACGCCACGACGCGCGCTCCCATGCGCCCGGCAGCGCCGGCCACGACGACGTCGATCATTGTAGCGAGGGCCCTGAGGCCGCAACCGTCGAGGGTGGGCTGCATCGAGAGGCGGCGCGCCGAGCTTGTACCGAGGGCCGTGCGGCCGCACCCGTCGAGGGTGGGCTGTATCGAGATGCGGCGCGCCGAGCTTCTACACGCCCGAGATTCCGGGCATCGCCCGCGA
>JBGPTW010000025.1:0-52147 GCA_041490825.1 Methylomirabilia bacterium
ATCGAGGCGGGCGCCGGGTGTCCCGGCGACCGGCGAGCGTCTGGGGGGGTCGAGGCGGGCGCCGGGTGTCCCGGCGACCGGCGAGCGTCTGGGGGGATCGAGGCGGGCGCCGGGTGTCCCGGCGACCGGCGAGCGTCTGGGGGGGTCGAGGCGGGCGCCGGGAGTCCCGGCGACCGGCGAGCGTCTGGGGGTCTGGGGGCCTTCGAGGCCCCCAGCTCATTGGACGGTTACGCGCGGCTGCTCGAGCCGATCGTGCCGGCGCTCGCCGACCATCTGCTGGCGAACCGTCCGGGCAAGGTTCATCAGCTCGCGATCGGACTCTTCGAGCGTGCGTTGTTTCAGCACGTCCTCAAGACGGCTGGCGGCAATCAGCTCAAGGCGGCTCGGCTGCTGGGGTTGAACCGCAATACGGTGCGCAAGCGCGGACGCGAGCTGAAGCTCTTGCCGACGCGTCCCGCCCGCCGCTCACGGAGCCCGGCATCGGGCGGTGACCGCTCGACACCGGCGGCTGCGGAGACCGATTAAGCCGCTTGACGAGTTTGGCAGCCCGCTGCCCAACGAGCGTGGCCGGGTCCCCGCTCAGGACCTCGCGTTGGCTGGGGGTTACGCTCCGCCGGGTCGTCGCCGCCACCTGCGGTAGTCGCTGACGGCGCTCGTACCTGCTCACGATCTCCTTGACCGCGAGCCAGACCGGAAGACCGAGAATCACCACGTATGCCGCAATTTGCTCGAGTACCATCGCTCGCCTCCGTAGGCCGGCCACCACGAAGCATGTCGGCGTCCGGGTCGATGGGCAGGAGCGATGCCGAACCAGCCCGACGATAACTCGGGTGGTTACGGGCCAAGGCCGGGCCTTCCATCCGGGCACAGTGCCCGCGGGATCGCCCAAACTGCCCACGGTGTGAAGCCCGTCGTCAACTCGTGGTGGGGAAGTTTTTCCGAGGCCCGCTTCCGTCAGCGTTTGCGCGGCGGGTGAGCACGTACGGCTTCCTCGTTGACGTCGGTGCCCCAGCCGGGTCCCGTCGGGAGGAAGAGGTGTCCCTGCTCGACCCGCGGCTTCACGGTCACGAACTCGTCGTACCAGGGGACGGTGTCGGGGTCGATCTCCATGATGCGCAAGTTCGGCACCACGGCGCAGAAGTGCGCGTTCATCATCGTGGCGAGATGACCGTAGAAGTTGTGCGGTGCGACGTTGATCTCGTAGGCGTCGGCCATCGCCGCCACCTTCACCGACTCGGCGACGCCGTTCCACGGCGTGTCGATGATCGCGACGTCCACCGACGCGTTCTCGAAGTAGGGCCGGTAGTCGCGCCGTCCGAAGAGGCATTCGCACGAGGCGACGGGGATGCTGGTTTGGGTCCGGACGTAGTGGAGCGCCTTCGGATCGCGGGTGTCGATCTCGACCCAGGAGATGTCGAACGGCTCGATCGTCTTTGCGACCTTCAGGAACCCCTCCGTCTTGAAGTTGAAGTTGAGGTCGACCAGGATGTCCATGTCCGGTCCCGCACCTTCCCGGAAGGCCGCGAGCTGTTCGCGGAGCGCCTTCAAGATCGCACGATCGGCATTGAGCTCTGGAAACCCCGGTCCGCGGCGCGCGAAGCCCGGCGAGTGCAGATACGGGTCGGCGCCGAGCACGAAGACGTTGGTCTTGAGCGCCGTGTAGCCGCGCGCGGCGACTTCCTTCCCCGCGTTCACGACGTCTTGAAGCGTGCGCAGCGGCGGGATCTGCATCTCCTTCGACCATTGCAGCCGGTACGTGCCGCAGTGTGACCAGTACAGCCGGATCCGATCGCGCACGGGACCGCCGAGCAGCTCGTAGACCGGAATGCCGAGCGCCTTCGCCTTGATGTCCAGCAGCGCGTTCTCGATGGCTCCGATCGCCTGCTGCGCAATGCCCCCGCTCGCCTGGCGACGGATCGCGTACATGAGCGTGACGAGGGCTTCGTATCCACGGGGATCCTTGCCGATGATCGTCGGCGCCAGCCCGTCGATCACGGCGGAGACGCCGACGCCGCCGAAGGACTCGTTGTATTCACTCCAGCCAACGACGCCCTCGTCGGTGCTGATCTTCAGGAAGTCGAAGTTCCGCTGCCCGGCGTCGGCGTGGAGCGATTCCACCTTCGTGATCCTCATGGCGTCCTCCGTGGCGGGAGCGTACCATGCCGTCGTTCTCGTTGACCTCCGCCCGCATCTGCCGCATCCGCGCCCGCTGTTCCTCGGCCGTCATCTCGAGCGCGTGGCGGATCGCTTCGGCCATGTCCTCGACGTCGTACGGATTGACGGCGAGCGCATCGCGGAGCTCGCGAGACGTCCCGGCGAATCGGCTCAAGATCAGTACGCCGCGCCCGTCCCGGCGAGCGGCGACGAACTCTCGCGTTTGAGGACATGAACGTGGCCGGCCAGCGCCCATTTCCCCTTGACCTCGTCAGGCTTCGCTCGTAGGGTCTCGCCATGCGTTCGCGGATTGCCGGTCTCGCATTGCTCGTCATCACGCTGCTCGCGCTCGGATTTGCCGCCGCCGGCTATTCGGCGCCGTTCGAGGAGCTGAGGCTCAAGCAGTAGCCGGCGCCGTGGCCACGTATTCGCTCGGTATCGACATCGGCGGCACGTTCACCGACATCGTGGTGTACGACCACGACAGCGGCCAGCAGTGGAGCAAGAAGCTCCTGACGACGCACGACGATCCCTCCCGCGCCGTCGCAGCCGGCGTCACCGTGCTGATCGACGGCGCGCGGCTGGCGTCGAGAGAGTTCGCGCGAGTCGTTCACGCCACGACACTCTTCACCAACGCGCTCATCGAGCGGAAGGGCGCCGTCACCGGCCTGCTGACGACCGCCGGGTTCGCCGACACGATCGAGATCGCGCGCGAGCGGAAGTTCGAGCTGTACGACCTCAACATCGCGAAGCCGGAGCCGCTCGTGCCTCGAAATCTGCGGCTCGAGGTGACCGAGCGGATCAGAGCCGACGGGCGCGTCAGTCAGCCGCTCGATCGCACGGCACTGCTGACCCGGACGAAGCAGCTCGTGCGCGCGGGTGTCGAGTCGATCGCGGTGGTTTTCCTGCACGCCTACGCCAACCCCGCGCACGAAGCGGAAGCGGCCACGATCATCGCCGAGCGCTACCCGGGCGTGGCCGTCACGACCTCGCACGAGGTGGCGCCGGAGATCCGCGAGTACGAGCGGGCCTCGACGACCGTCGTGAACGCGTATATCAAACCGCTCGCCCACCGGTATCTCGACGTGATGGCCAAGCGGCTCGATCAGGCCGGTATCCCGGCGCCGCTCCTGCTGATGCTGTCGAGCGGCGGGCTCACGCACGTCGCCGAGGCGCAGCGCACGCCCGTGCAGATGCTGGAGTCGGGTCCGGCCGCCGGCGCGATCGCCGCGGCGTTCTTCGGGCGGGAGGACAGCGGCGGCGATGTGCTCGCGTTCGACATGGGCGGGACGACCGCCAAGCTCTCGCTCGTCGACGGCGGCGAGCCGTTGACCGCATACAGCTTCGAGGCGGCGCGCCAGAAGCGCTTCATCGAGGGAAGCGGCTTTCCGATCCGCATCTCCACCATCGAGCTCATCGAGATCGGGGCCGGCGGGGGCAGCATCGCCGACGTGAACGAGATCGGTCTCCTGACGGTTGGGCCGAGGAGCGCCGGCTCGCAACCGGGGCCCGCGTCGTATGGTCTGGGCGGTGCCGACCCCACCGTGACGGACGCGGATTTCCTCCTCGGCTACCTGAATCCGATGTACTTCGCAGGCGGTGAAGTGAAGGTCGATCTCGACGCCGCGCGTGGGGCGCTCGAGCGGCTCGCGGCCCGAGTGGGTCTTTCCGTGACCGAAGTCGCGTGGGGCATTCACGACATCGTGAACGAGAACATGGCGAGCGCCGCGCGCGTGCACATCGCCGAGCGCGGCCGGGACCCGCGAGATTACGCGCTGCTGTGCACCGGCGGCGCCGGCCCCGTGCACGCGTACGAGCTGGCGCGCAAGCTCGGGCTCCAGCGCGTGATCTGTCCGCCGTCGGCCGGTGTCGCCTCCGCGCTCGGATTGCTCGTGGCACCAGCGCGGGTGGATCGCGTGGCGACCGTCGGCATTCGCCTGGACCGAGACCGCGTGACCGCGCTCGAGGAAGCGTTCACGCGCCTCGAAGCCGAGGCGCGCGCAGTAATGGCGGATACCGGTCTCCCGCTGGAGACGGCAACGGTGCGCCGCCTCGCTGACGGTCGGTTCCTCGGCCAGGGATTCGATCTCGTGGTCGAGCTGCCCGGGGGTCCTTACGAAGACGACGAGACGACCCGGGGCGCGCTTGCGGCCGCGTTCGAGGCGGCATACCGCGAGAAGTTCGCGCTGGCCCCCCCGGACGTCCCCGTGGAGTTCTTGAATGCCCGCGTCGCCGTGCGCGCGCCCGTGTCGGGCGCCGAGGTCGCGCTCCAGGCCCGCGCTCCGAGCACCGATGAGCCGGCGCTGATCGGTACGCGGCCGGCGTACTTCGCCGAGGCGGGCGGCTTCGTCGAGACCGCCGTGTACGACCGCCGGCGGCTCGCTCCGCACGCGCGCTTCAGCGGCCCCGCGGTGGTGGAGGAGGAGGGCTCGACACTGGTGGTCGGTCCCGGAGGCCGTGTGGAGCTCGCGCGGAGCGGAAATCTGATCGTGAGCCTCGGATGAGCGCGCGCCTCGACGCGATCACGCTCGAAGTCCTCTGGACCCGCCTCATCTCCGTCGTGGACGAGGCCGCCAAGGCGATCGTCCGCACGTCCTTCTCGACGCTCTCGAACGAAGCGAACGACTTCGCGTGCGTCCTGACCGATGCGCGGGGATTCGCGCTGGCCCAGAACAGCGGCAGCATTCCGTCGTTCATCGCCACGCTGCCCGCCACGGTGCGCCACTTCATCCGAGGCATGGGGAGCGACGCCATGCGGCCCGGCGACGTGTTGATCACCAATGACCCGTGGATGGGCACCGGGCACAAGAGCGACGTCTGTGTGCTGAAGCCGATCTTCTTCGAGGATCGCCTGGTCGCGTTCTCGGCCACCACGTCGCACATGCCCGACATCGGCGGGCGGATCCGCGCGATCGAGGCGCGCGAGGTGTTCGAGGAAGGCTTGCACATCCCGCTCGCCAAGCTCATGCGGGAGGGCCGCACGGATGACACGCTCATCCAGCTGATCCGGGCCAACGTCCGCACGCCGGATCAGACGATGGGCGACATCTGGGCGCAGGTCAGCGCCAACGAGCTGATGGAGCGCCGGGTGCTGCGCTTGCTGGACGACTACGCCCTCGAGTCGTTCCTCCCGCTCGGTGACGAGCTGTTCGCCCGTTGCGAGCGCGCAATGCGGGCGGCGATCCGCGCCGTCCCGGACGGGACGTACCGCTACGAGATGCAGACGGACGGCATGGAGACGCCGTTCGTCTTCAAGATCGCGCTGAGGGTCAGCGGCGACGAGGTCCTCGCCGACTACACCGGCACGTCCCCGTCCCAGCCACGCGCGATCAACTGCGTCATGGCCTACACCTACGCCATGACGGCCTACGCGATCCGGTGCGCGCTGCTGCCGGCTCTGCCCAACAACGAAGGCATGTACCGGCCCGTCAGGGTCACGGCGCCGGAGGGATGCCTCCTCAACCCGAAGTTTCCCGCGGCCGTCGTGAGTCGCTCGAACACCGGGCACTACGTGCCGATCCTCGTCTTCGGGGCGCTCCACCAGGTGATCCCCGACCGGATCATCGCGGGGACCGGCTCACCGCTCTGGGCGGTGACGCAGTCGGGCGTGCGTGACAGCGACGGTCGGCCATACACGAACGTGCTCTTCTACAACGGCGGCATGGGCGCGACACCGATCAAGGACGGCGAGAACGTGCTGTCCTGGCCGAGCAACATCTCGTCGACGCCGGTCGAGATTGCCGAGCGCAACAGCCCGCTCTTCTTCCACTACAAGCGCATGCGACCCGGCTCCGGCGGCCGCGGCCGCTTCCGGGGCGGGCTCGGACAGGACATCCTCGTGGAGAACGAGTCGGAGAGCCCGATCGCACTCAACTTCATGGCCGAGCGCACGCGGTTTCCGGCGCCCGGCCTGGCGGGCGGCGAGCCCGGCGGCCTCGGTGACGTCCGGATCAACGGTCGCGCTGTCGATCATCGGCGGCAGCAGATCGTGCAGCGCGGTGATCGTATCCTGCTCCGCACGCCAGGCGGTGGCGGCTACGGGCCAGCGGCCGAGCGCGACCCTGACCTGGTAGAGCGTGACCGCATCATGAAGTACGTCACGAGGTACGTCACGCGTCGTCCGTAACTACGCCGCCTCCCGCTCCGCTTGCCAGACGGCGTGACAGGCGTGACAGATGTTTACCTCCCCGGTGCTGCAGACGAGTTGGTATTCGATTGCAGGCGCAAGGATGGTTACTTCACAGACGGCGCAGGGGTTTCCAGAGCCTCGGCCAGCCCACGTTTTCACCGCTGCACCGCGCGGTAGGCGGTCCCCGAGAATCATCGCGCGCACGCGAGTCCGGCGACTTTGGTCGTCCACGGATTTTCGATGGGGCAACAGTTGTGCCGGAACACGCGCGCGACGGAGTGACGGCGCCACCCTCACGGGTGGGGCGCCACCCTCACGTGAGCACGATCGCCGGCTGGGCGACGTAGCGGTCGAACGAGACACCGGTCAGCCGCTCGAACGCTTCCACGTAGCGCGCCCGCGTGCCGGCGACCACGTCCGGCGGGAGCGCGGGGCCCGGATACGTCTTGCCCCACCCGGAGCGCTCGCAGAAATCGCGCACGAACTGCTTGTCGAACGACTGTTGTGGCCCACCTGGCGCGTAGTCGTCGGCCGACCAGAATCGCGATGAATCCGGCGTGAGCGCCTCGTCGCCGAGCACGACGCGGCCGTCGCGGTCCAGGCCGAACTCGAACTTCGTGTCGGCAATGATGATTCCCCGCTTGATCGCGTGATCGGCGGCGAACCCGTAGAGCTCGATCGAGAGGCGCTCGACTTCAGCGAATCGCTCCACGCCGACCAGCTCCGCGGCCCGCCCGGTCGTGATGTTCTCATCGTGCCCACTCTGGGCCTTGGTGGCCGGGGTGACGATCGGGTGTGGCAGGCGATCCGATTCCCGGAGCCCGCCGCGGAGCCGGTGACCGCACACCTCCCCGGTCGCCCGGTAGTCCTTCCAGCCGGAGCCGGACAGGTATCCCCGCACGACGCACTCGATCGGGAGCATCTCCAGACGGCGGCACTCGGTCGACCGTCCGTCCGGTCGGACGCCGAGCAGGTGGTTGGGACACAGGGCCCCGGTGCGCGCGAACCAGAAGGCTGCCAGGCCGGTGAGGACGCGCCCCTTGTCGGGGATCTCGGTCGGGAGCACGACATCGAATACCGAGATCCGATCGGATGCGACGAGCAGGAGTCGCTCGCCGTCGAGGGCGTACAGCTCTCGCACCTTGCCGCGTCCCACGTGCACGACGTCGGACATCGATCGGACCCTCCCCGAGCAAAGGTAACGCGTCGCCGCCTCGGACGGAAAGTCCGGATGTCGGCTACATCTTCACGGAGCCGGCGGTCAGCCCCGCGACGTAGTAGTCCACGAAGAACGAGTAGATGATCGCGACCGGAATCGAGCCGAGCAGCGCCGCCGCCATGAGCTGGCCCCAGTAAAAGACGTCGCCGCGGATCAGCTCGGTGATGGCGCCCACCGGGACCGTCCGCACGTCGCTCTTGGCCAGGAAGATCAGCGCGTAGAGGAACTCGTTCTGGGCCAGGGTGAACGCGAAGATGCCGGCCGAGAGCAGGCCGGGGGTGCAGAGTGGAAGCACGATGCGCGTCATCGCCTGAAACCGGCTCGCTCCGTCGATGCGCGCGGCTTCTTCCAGCTCACGCGGCACGCTCTTGAAATAGCCCATCAAGAGCCACGCGCAGAACGGGATCAGGAGCGTCGGGTAGGTCAGCATGACCGCCGTCAGCGTGTTGCCGAGGTCCAGCCGATTGATGATGTCGGCCATCGGGATGAAGAGGAGCGGTTGCGGCACCAGGTACGTCGCCGCGACGCCGATGGCGACGACGGCCGCGCCCGGGAACTGCATGCGCGCCAGCGGATAGGCCATCATCGTGCCGAGCACGAGCGACACCACGGTCGTGACGACGGCCACCAGCATCGTGTTGTAGGTCCAGGTGAGGAAGTTCGTCTGCTCGAGGAGATCGACGTAGTGCTTGAGCGTCGGCTGGTGGACGATCAGCGGCATGATCTTCGCGTTGTAGAGCTCGCGATTGGGCTTGATCGACGTGATCAGCATCCAGTAGAACGGAAACAGCATCGCGACCAGGAAGAACGCGAGCGGCAGGTATAGCCGGAGCGTTCGCGCGCCGAGGCCGCGCCCGCCGACCATTATTCCCGCCTCAAGTAGATCGTCAGGCCGACGATCAGGAGCGCGAGGGGAGGCAGCATCGCAAGCGCTGCCGCTGCGCCCATGCCGAGCTGGCCGGCGCTCATGCCGAGGTCGAAGGCGTAGGTGACGAAGACCTGTGTGGCGTTGGCGGGACCGCCGTGCGTGAGGGCGTAGACGATCTGGAAATCCGAGAAGGTGAAGATCACCGAGAACATCGTCACGATGATCAGGACGGGCTTGATGATCGGCAGCGTCACGTACAGGAAGCGTTGGCGGACGCTGGCCCCGTCGATGGCCGCGGCCTCGTAGAGGTCCGGCGAGATCGTCTGCAGGCCCGCCAGCAACGTGATGCCGTAGAAGGGGAGCCCGCGCCAGGTGTTCACCGCGATGATGGACACCATGGCCAGCGTCGCGTTGCCCAGCCACGAGAAGCCTTGCTTGATGACGCCGGTGTTCACGAGCGTCCAGTTGATCACACTGAAGGTGGGATCGAGGATCCACATCCACGCCACCACCGACAGGATCGTGGGCACGATGAAGGGTAAGAGCAGAAAGGCGCGCGCGAAGTTCTTGCCGCGGAATTGCTGATTGATGACGAGCGCCATGGCCAGGCCGCCCACGAGCTTCAGAACCGTGGTCACTCCCGTGTAGATGAACGTGTTGGACGTGACCTGCCAGAAGACGCGATCGTGAGCGAGCGTGACGAAGTTGGCGAGCCCGACGAAGACTCCCGGGCTCGCCACGCGGCGGTCCTCGAGGCTCAGGAAGATGCCGTAAAAGAACGGGTAGGCGACGAAGGCGAGCAGGAACAGAACGCCGGGCGTGAGCATCAGCCAGCTGAAGACGCCTTCCCGCTCGAGGACACCACGCAGCGTGGACCCTCTGCCCTCGATCGGCGCCGGCCGCGCCAGCGACGCGGGCCTGACCGCCATCGCGCCTATTTCGCTTTGTAGATCTGCTTGAGCTGGGCCGCTGCCGCGGCGATCACGTTTTTCGTCGCCTCGCCCTGGCACGCCTTGGCGAACATGTCGACGACGACGTACTTCGCCACGCTCTCCGACGCCTGATGACCGGGTGGTCCGGGCCACGCGTGCAGCCGTGACGTCTTCAGGCATTCCCTGTACGGCTGGTAACGCGGATCCGCGCTCCACATCGGATGGTTGTCGTAGCCGTGCAGGAACGGCGCGTAGTACGCGTCGCCGGCGACGAGCCACGCCGAGAGCTGCTTGTCGTCGTAGAGCCAGCGCAGAAACGCCTTGGCCGCCGCCTGGTCGGGCGCGTGGGTCAGGATCGCGTGGGACTGCGCGTTGAAGACGTGATACCGACCCTTCGGCCCCTGCGGGTTCAGCGCGTGGTCGGTGACCTTGCCGATCTCCGGGAAGTCGCGCTTGGCGACGACGAGGATGGACATGGCGTTGTTGGTGCAAGAGATCTGCTCGCCGAGGAACGCCTTGTTGTTGTTCACGTCTGTCCAGCCGAGCACGTCCTCGAACATCGTTTCCTTGTAGAACCGCCGGCAGAAGTCCACCGCCTTGGCCGTCTCGTCGGAGTCGATCAGGACAGTCTTGCCGTCCTTGTCCACCTCGCGGCCTCCGTACGACCACAGCAGCGGATAGAGCCAGCCGTGATTGTCGCCGAAGCCGTGTCCCAGCTCGAAGCCGAACGGATGCCCCTTCTGCTTGAGCAGGCGGCCCGCCTTGAGCAGGTCTTCCCAGTTGTCCGGGAACTTGCTGACGCCGACCTCCTTGAACCAGTCGGTGCGGTACACCTCGAGCTGACCGATGTTGCCCCACGGCAGCGCCTTCCACTTCTTGTTGACCACGACGGCGTCGTAGATGTTGTCGTGCCAGCCGCCAAGCTTCTTGCCGATCTCGCTGGCGATGTCGGTGACGTCCACCAGGCTCTGATCGAAGAGGTGGGGCCAGTTGATGCCGGTGGCGGTGATCTCGGGCCCGGACTTGGTCTCGGCGATCGTGGTCAGCCGCGTCAGCATGCTGCCGACGCTGACCGGCTCGTAGTTGATCTTGATGCCCGTGAGCTTCTCGTACTCCGGCGCCAGTTTCTGGACGAAGAAGTCGTCGAAGGCTTTGATGAACGAGCTCTCGTGAACGACCGACATCGCCTTCGGCGCGGCCAGCGCATGTCGGGAACCGAGAACGGCGCCGGCGGCGGCGATCGAGGTCACGGTCAGAAACTCACGACGAGTCGTCATAACGTCCTCCGCGTTGCAGGCATGGCGGCCGATCTGATGGTCCGGACAGTAGGTGAGCGGTCGATTCCTGTCAAGCAGGAGCCGCTCTCGTGCCGGACCCGGTGTTCGGTCCGCCTGATCCCGGTCTACTTGCCGACGAACGCCTTTGCCTGGCGAATTTCCGCTCGGTCGCTGTCCGCGTGGTCAGCCAGCGCGAGCAGCTTGCCGTAGAACGAGCGGGCCCGGTCACGGTCGCCGGCGAGCTCGGCGGCCCGCGCCGCGCCGTAGAGGCCGTTGAAGCGGTTGGGCTCGTTCTTCAGCGACGTCTCGAACTCGCGCAGCGCCGGCGCCGGCTGCTTGAGCTCGAGCAGAAGCTCGCCGAGCAGCTCTCGAGCGGGCACGAGCCAGGCGGGGGTGACTGGATTCTTGTCGATCGTGTCTTCGAGATCGGCCGCGGATCGCATGAGACGCAGCGCTTCCTCGGGCTGCCCTTCGGCCAGCGTGAGCCGGGCGCTGGCGGCTCGACGCTGCACTTCGACCGCCGTGGCCCAGTACGCGATCTTCTGCTCGAGTAGCGTTCCCTGGATCGCCGACAGCCGCTGGATGTCCTTGCGGGCGCCGGCCAGGTCTCCCGTCCTCACCTTGCCGAGCGCGCGCGCGAACTGCGTGTTCGCCTCGGTATACGGAAACGGACTCGATCGGGGCTCGAGCGCGGCCGCCTCGGCCCAGCGCTTGCGCTCGACCGCGTAGCGGGCCGCGGCGGCGCCGAGACTGTAGTGCATCTGGTTCCGATCGGAATCCGAATTCTTGATCTCGCCGAGCCGCTGCATGGCGCGCTTGGCCTCCCCGTCCTGCGCCACCTGAAGATAGGCATAGATCTGGTAGTCGATGGCGTGGAACTGCGGGCCGGAGTCGCCGAGCTCCCTCGCGGCGGCCTCCGAGGCGCGGTTCGACTTGATCGATTCCGTCCAGAGCCCGAGCTGCGTGAAGGTGTGCGAAGGCATGTGAAGCGCGTGCGGGACCGAGGGCGCGATCTTGTCGTAGCGTCGGGCGGCGGCGAGGCCGCGCTGGGCGAGCGAGGGATAGTCGTAGGCGTGGATCAGATAGTGCGCGGGGCCGGGATGATCGGGCTGCTCGGCGAAGATCGGTTCCAGGATGGCGGCGCTCTTCAGCTGATTGGCGTAGGTCTTGTCGGTCGGATTCGCCGTGGCCTGGAGCGCGAGCGCGTAGAAGAGCGCCGCTTCCCGGTCGTCCGCGTAGGTCCGGGTGACGTCTGCCATCGCCTTCTCGTAGGCGCGCGCGCGCGTCTGGTGATCCACCTTGCCGGCATCGTGGTAGAACCGCTCGATCGCGGCGACGTACGCCCGTTCGCGCGGTGTCTTGATCGCGAGGCTCTTGGCCTTTTCGACGGCGGCAGCGCCTTTCTTCAGGCCCGCGTCGTTCGGCGGATTCCAGAGCGGATGCCACAGCGCCATCGCGGTGCCCCAGTACGCCATGGCGCAGGCCGGGTCGGTCTCGGCGACGACCGTGAATTGTTTGACGGCCGCCGGGTAGAAGAAGGAATGGAGGAGCGCCACCGCGCGGTCGAACTCCTTCTGGGCCGCCTGGCTGCACGAGATCGGGAAGTGCGCCTTCCCGAGTCTTGCGAGCGGGTCATCGGCAGCAGCGGCGGACACGACGCCGAGAGCAACGACGATGGCAAGCAGGACCGCGGCACGTCCCATGAAACCTCCGATGAGCGGTTCAGGTCGGTACTATTCGTGTCAGGTCGGAGCTTGTCAAGCCGAGCGGGGTGGCTTCGCCCCATCGCGGGGAGCCGCTGGCCCGCTCCCGCGTCGCGTGGTTCGCGAATTGTTCTGTTTTTCTCGGATCGCATCTGGCGGCGTGTTTGCAGGAGAACGACGACACCGCTCGCGAATGCCAGGAGGTGTAGCGATGGCCGACGACACCCGATGCGGTGGAATCGACGACTGGTGGGACGATCTCACCGCGGACCTGATGCAACATCTCGACGACCGTGGCGCCGTCTCTCCGGCGGAGCTCGGCCAGATGCTTCACATCTCTGAGGCGGCAGCATCATCGGTCGTCTCGCTGCTTGCGCAGGAAGGCAAGGTGCGATCTGCCTCGTCGAGCTGCCGACGGCCTCGAGATCGACGTCGCCGCGCGCCGCGTGAGCCCTTGCCGTCAGGGTTGGTCCCTCGGGTGATAGGATTCCTCCGAGTCAGGAGGGAGACATGACGCGTCCGAGGCTGCCGTGGTTCTTGGGTATCATCGCGATCGCCGCGCTGGCGCTCTGGGTGGCGACCTCGCCCGGGGAGTCGCAAACCAGCGCGCCGAGGAAGGGCGGTGTGCTGCGCGTGGGAATGATCGGGGAGCCGCCGACCCTCGATCAGCACGCGACCACGGCCGTCATCACGCGCGAGATCGGCCTCAACATCTTCGAGACGCTGTTCGCGCTGGACGCGAAGTATCAGCCGATCCCGCTGCTCGCCGAGGGCGCCGACGTGCAGGACGGCGGCAAGCGCTACGTGATCCGGCTCCGCAAGGACGTGAAGTTCCACAACGGGAAGGATCTCACCTCGGCCGACGTCGTCGCGTCGCTGAAGCGCTGGGGCGCGATGGCGAGCCCGGGCAAGGCGGTCTTCAAGACCGTGGAGTCGCTCGAGGCGAAGGGCCCGCTGGCCGTCGAGATCCACCTGAAGGAGCCGTCAGGAAGTCTGTTGACCGTGCTGGCGCAGGTGGACAACGCCGCCGTCATCTACCCCAAGGACGTGATCGACGCGACGGGAGACGCCCAGCTCAAGGATTTCGTCGGCACGGGGCCGTTCAAGTTCGCGGAGCACAAGCCCGACCGGCACATCAAGCTCGTGCGTTTCGATGGATACACGCCCCGGTCGGAGGCGCCGAACGGCCTCGGGGGCCAGCGCGTCGCCTACGTGGATCAGCTCTACTTCATGCCGGTGCCCGACTACGCCACCCGTCAGGCCGGCATCACCACCGGCGAGTACACCTACGCCCAGCAGATCAAGCCGGATCAGTACGATCGCATCAAGTCGACGCCTGGGGTCGAGGCGGTCGTCGTCAAGCCGTATGGCTGGGCCACCGTCGTCTTCAACACCAAGCAAGGACTGATGACGGACAAGCGCCTGCGCCAGGCCGCGCAAGCTGCGCTCGACATGGATCCGCTGATGCTCGCGGGGCTCGGACACAAGGATTTCTACCGGCTCGATCCGGGACTCTTCTTCCAGGAGCAGACGTGGCATTCGCGCGCCGGCGCCGCGCTCTACAATCATCAGGACAAGGACAAGGCGCGGCGACTGCTGAAGGAAGCGGGTTATCAGGGCCAGCCGATTCGCTGGCTCGTGACGACCGAGTACGAGCACCACTACAAGCCCGCGCTCGTGGCCAAGAGCCAGCTCGAAGACGTCGGATTCAAGATCGATCTTCAAGTGTCGGACTGGGCCACCGTCGTCGGACGGCGTAACAAGCCCGAGCTGTGGGACGCGTTCAGCACTGCGTTCGTCTTCGTCCCCGAGCCGGCCACGTCCGCGCAGGTGCTCTGCGAGTGGCCGGGCTGGTGGTGCAACCCGGAGAAGGATCAGCTCCTGCAAGCGATGGGGCGCGAGCTCGACGCGAAGAAGCGTCTCGCGCTCTGGGAGAAGGTCCAGACCATCTTCTACGCCGACGCGGCCCGCATCAAGTTCGGCGACTATTTCCGGCTCGATGCGCGCCGCAAGGAGCTACAAGGCTACCAGCCCGGTCCCTACATGCACTTCTGGAACGTCTGGCTGGACAAACGCTGACGCGCTGACTCGGAACGCTCTGCCGCGCGCGACCGTCACGGCTTGCGCGCCAGCTCCCAGATCTCGTCGGTGTAGGCGCCGGCGTCGGCCGGCTTCTTGATCACACCGAACTTGAGCGCGATCTCCGCCGTGCGCTTGAACGCCTGAGGATCCATCTTCCCGAACGGCGCGGCCGCCGCGGGCGGTCCCCAGATCAGCTTGTTGATCTCGGTCATCATCCACGTCTGGTGCTCACGTCCGAGCGGCGGGCTTTCCTTCAGCACGATGTCGACGCACGCGGCCGGCTTGTCGCGGCAGAATTGCCAGCCCTTGAACGACGCACGCAAGAACCGGGCCGCGATGCGCTTGTTGGCGGGATCGCGAAGCCACGCGGCGGTCGTGAAGATCCCGTCCTCCAGCATCGCGGTGCCTTCCGCGTTGAAGTCGATGACGACGAGGTCTTCCCGCTTCACGCCGGCGTCGAGTACCTGCTTGTACTCGTTGTACGTCATCGCCGCGGCGGCGTCGACCTTCTTCTCCAGCAAGAGCTTCATGTCGAACGGCTGGTCGACCAGTGTGACGTCCTGACGGCGATCGATCCCGTGCTTGTCGAGCGTCGCGAGCAGCTCGAACTCGTTGCCAGCGAACCACACGGCCACCTTGCGCCCGCGGAGATCGGCGGCGGTCTTGATGCCGGACGTCTTGAATGCCAGCTCGCGCATCCCGCTCGCGGCGAAGATCTGGGCGATGTTCACGAGCGGCATGCCCTGATCGCGCGCGGACAGCAACATCGGCAGCCAGTTGATTCCGAATTGCGCAGCGCCGCTCATCACGGCGCGCTCGGGGGCGATGTCGGGGCCGCCGGGGTGAATGGTCACCTCGAGCGATTCGGCCGCGTAGAAGCCGTTGGTGCGAGCGGCATAGTATCCGGCGAATTGCGCCTGTGTCACCCACTTGAGCTGGAGCTGCACGCGATCGATGGTTTGGCTGCTGCCGTCGTGCGTCGCGGCGATCAGCACCAGCAACGCTACCCCGACCGCCAGCGCGAGCCATCGTTTCAGCATCGCGTTCTCCTCGTGGTTCGCCCCTGCCCGGCTCTCGATGGAGCGACGCGTAACGGTGGTCTCGGGCGCATGATGCTCGCCGACACGCCGGCGAGCGCAGGAGAGCATGGGGCACCCGCACGAGCGCTTGATGATCGCGGTGAGGTCACGACCTCAGGCGCCCCGCTCGGCGAGCACAACCGGAGAGCGCGCCGGCTGATCGAAGTCGAAGCAGTCCAGCAGATCGTTGGCCTGGGCGTCCCGCTCGTTGAGTGGCGGCACGTCGAACAGCTTCTCGATCGTCCGGAGCACGCTCATGTGCGAATACTGCGTGTGCGAGACGTAGCCGTGTTTCGCGTACGGGCCGATGACGAGACACGGGATCCGATAGCCATAGCGGGTCGCCTGGCCGAGGCCGAGGAAGCCCTTCTCTTTTTCCACGACGGGCGGCTTCACGTGATCCCAGAAGCCACCCCACTCGTCCCATACGACGAAGATCGCGCATCGCGGCCACTGTGGCCCTCGCATCGCCGCATTGATCTGACGCACCGTCCAATTTTCGCCACGTTTCACACTCGCCGGCGGATGCTCGCTGTCGGCCAGGCTCGGCGTGAGCCATGACACCGACGGAAGTGTGCCCTTGGCGGCGTCGACCGCGAACGTGGAGAGGCTGACCACGTTCCCGCTCCGGGAGAGACTCTTGAACATCGCCACGAGCGGGATACCGTCATTGTAATTGCGCCAGCCGATCCCCTTCTCGGTCAGCCGGTCGGCGATCGTCAGCAGCTCGAACTTCCCACGGGTATCGCCACGGATGTGGTCGAGCGTCGGGGTCTGCGCGGCCATCAGCATGAAGTAGTTGGGATACGACGGCCCCAGGACGTCGGCGAAGTAGGTGTCACAGAGCGCGAACTCGCGCGCGTACGCCCAGTAGTTCGGGACGTCGTCTTCGCGATAGTGGCAGTAGCCGCGGGCGTCCACGGCGACGCCGCGCAGCGCGTGATCGCGGAGATGCGGCGGATCAGGCCGTTCATCCTCGCAGCGCGGTCCGGCCGTCTTTCCGCTCCCACCGGGGAACGAGCCGAAGTAATTGTCGTAGCTGTGGTTCTCGCGGAGGATGACGACGACGTGCTCGATCGGGAGCCGATCTTGCGTCGCGCCACCAGCGCGCCGCCTCGAGCTCGCGATGCCGCCAGCGAGGACGGCCGCGCAGAGCCGGAAGAGATCACGGCGTCCGAGCCCGTCTCGCTGCATGCTCAGGTTCTCACGGCCGCATCTGATGCGCCGACGGTCCGGGCCGTCGCAGCGGCGCCGCGAGGTTGGCGAAGTCGCAGAGCAGCGGACGGGTGTCGCGGGGATCGATGATCTCCTCGATCCAGAACGTCTCCGCCGATCGGAACGGCGAGCGCAGCGTGTTGAGGCGATCCTCGATCTCCGCCATCTTCGCCGCCCGGTCCGGCGCCGCCTCGAGGTCCGCGCGGTAGGCGGCCTCGATCCCGCCTTCGAGCGGCAGCGAGCCCCAGCGCCCCGACGGCCACGCGTAGCGCATGCAGTAGCGGCTCTGGTTCCTGTGCGCGGCGCCCGCCACGCCGAACGAGTTGCGGACGATGATCGCGCACCACGGGATCGTCGTCTGCCACATCGCTGACATCACGCGCACGCCTTCCTTGATCGTGCCGGTCTTCTCCGCCTCGAGGCCGATGAGGAACCCGGGGCAGTCCACGAGGTACGCGAGCGGCAGGTGGAAAGTCTCTGCGATGTCGATGAAGCGCTCGACCTTCCGGCACGTGTCCGCGGGCCAGACGCCGCCGTAGAAGTAGGGATCGCTCGCCATGATCGCCACCGGCCAGCCGTCGAGGCGCGCATAGCCCGTGATCACCGAGCGGCCGTACAGCGGTGCGACCTCGAAGAACGAGCCCTGGTCGACGACCGCCTCGACGATGCGCCGCATCTTGTACGGCGTGCGCGGGTTGTGCGGGATCGCCTCGAAGAGCCACGGGTCGCGGCGATTGGGGTCGTCAGGGCGGGGGCCGCGCGGCGGCAGATCGTCGATCGACGACGGCAGGTAGGAGAGGAAGCGCCGCGCGCGTGCGAACGCGTCTTCCTCCGAGTCGACGGCGTCGTCGACGGAGCCGGCCCTGAGCGAGATCTCCCAGCCGCCGAGCTCGTTCTTCGTGAGCTTCTGGCCGAGGCGCTCGACGACGGGCGGGCCGGCGACGAACAGCGCGGAGCGGTCCTTGATCATCACCGAGTAGTGCGCGGCCGCGAGGTGCGCGGCGCCGAGGCCGGCGACCGATCCGAGACCGAGCGCGACGCGCGGGATGGTCCCCATGTTGTTGACGACCCACTCCCAGCCCTCGACGCCCGGGACGTTCGCGCGGCCCGTGGTCTCGATCGTCTTCACGGAGCCGCCGCCGCCCGAGCCCTCGACGAGGCGAATGAGCGGCAGCCGCAAGTCGTGCGCCATGCGCTCGCACTGGTTGTGCTTGCCCTTGATCGTCGCGTCGGCGGAGCCGCCGCGCACCGTGAAGTCGTCGCCGCCGATGACGACGGGGCGGCCGTCGAGCTCCGCGCGGCCGAAGACGAAGTTCGACGGCGTGAGCTTCACGAGGTCGTTACTCGCGTCGTACTCCGCCTTGCCCGCGATCTTGCCGATCTCGTGGAAGCTGCCGGGATCCGCGAGCTTGGCGATGCGCTCGCGGATGGTGAGGCGCCCGCCGTCGTGCTGGCGCTTGATGCGCTCGGGCCCGCCGAGCTCTTCGGCGAACGCCTCGCGCCGCCGCAGCTCGTCCATCTCCGATTGCCAGTCCATTTATCGGAACGAGAGATCACAACCCACGTGGGTGGGCTGTGTCCAGAAGGAAGGTGGCTGCGTCATCAGATTTCCGAGTATCCGCTGCCGCGCGTGTCGACGCCACGGCCGCGAGCCTGGGGCAGCGCGCCGAGCTCCTTGAGGATCTGCTGGCTGTAGGTCACGCGCCCCGTGATCCGGTCGAGCGGCTCCGTCGCGAGCAGAAGCGCCGCCTTCGCCATCAGGATCGGCGGCTCTCCGCGAGGATCGTCCATCCCTTTGACGAGCCGGTGGTAGACGGTGCCCGGCGTCGGGACCACTTGCGACGGGGAGACGCACGTGACCGAGACGCCATACTGATAGACCTCGGCCGCGAGGCCCTGCGTGAACCGTTCGAGCGCCGCCTTCTCCGCGCCGTAACACGTGCCGCCTCGCGCGCCGACGGCGGGATCGGGATATGGGCCCCGGCCCGGACCGATCGCCGCGCCCGACGAGATGTTGACGATCGCGCCCGACTTCCTGGGAATCATGTCGCTCAGAACGAGCTGACTCAGAACGAACGGCGCGTGGAAGTTCACCGCCCACGAGCGCAGCCACTTGTTGAGCGGATACTCCCTGACGGGCAGGTAGTACGTCAGCGCCGCGTTGTTCACGAGCACGTCGACGGGCCCGTATGCCTTCCGCGCCGCCGCGAGCAGCCTCTCGCACTCCGCGGGCTCGGCGATGTTTGCGGCGACCGCCTCGGCTTCACCGCCGGCGGCGTGAATTGCCGCCACCGTCGTCTCGAGCGAACCGGCGAGCGGATGGTCGCCTTCGCGCAGCGTGCGAGCGGCGCAGACCACGCGGCCGCCTTCCGCCGAGAAGAGCCGCGCGATCTCGGCACCGATGCCGCGGCTCGCGCCGGTCACCACGACCACTTTTCCGTCCAGCCGCCCCATGCGGACCTCCTCGTCGATGCTCGCGGCCCGAGCCTCGTGCGGCGTTCCCGCGACCGCTCGCCGATCATAGTGAGGCGGAGGCGGTGTGGCAAGCATGCGAGGATAGTCGACGACGCCACGGAACGCTTGACGGTAGCGGCCGCCTCCTCCTAAGCTCGGTTCCTGGCGAGCTTGATGAGGACGATCGTCGGTGCCATGCTGCTCGCCGCTCTCTGGGCGCTGCCGGGTGGCGCGATCGCGCAGTCGCGCGGGAACGCTCGGGACGACGGCGGTGAGCAGGCATTCGTCGAGACGCTGCGGCGGCAGGATCCAGTGACTGCCGACCGATACGTGGCGCTCCGCGACGCCCGTCAGGAGGCGGCCGCCGAGCTCCAACGGATGGAGAACCAGTACCGGGCAGCCGGCGTGGAGCTGCGGGGAGTCTTTCTCGGCCAGCTCAAGCAAGCGCAGCGGAAATATGCCGCGAGCTCGCTGGCGTTTCTGGACTTTCTCGACGAGCGGAACCGGCGCGCCGTCGCGAGCTATCAGGAGGAGATCGACAAGATCAACGCGCTTCTCGAGGATCACCAGCGGGCGCGCGCGGAGCTCGGGAAGCTGCTTCAGCCGGATTGATGGACGACAGACCAACACCCACAGCGAGAGGGCAGCGAGGGATGATGGACCGAGATGGAGATCGTCGCGGGCGGGGGACACGCCGAGGGCTGATGCACGGTCTGGGAGTCGCCACCATGCTGCTGCTCGGGGCGATCGCCGTCCAGGCGCAAGAACACCAGGCGGACCCGGCGAAGATCCAGGTCGAGGTGGATCGGCGGGACAGTGCGGTCGCGCGAAAGTACCTAACGGGCCACGTCAAGAACGAGACCGACTATCGGATCACGAACGTGCGGCTTCGCGTCGACGCGCTGGATTCCAGCGGCCACAATCTCGGGTCGACGTTCGGATGGGTCTACGGGGATGTCCGTGCTGGCGCCCAGGCGCCGTTTCGAGTGGCAATGCCGCCGCAGGGCGAGACGTTCCAGGTGACGGTCATGTCCTTCCATCTCGTCAGTCGTCAAGTTTCGGAAAGTCCGTGAGTCGTCCGTGACGCCGTCCGTGCACGAATCAGGCGACGTGGAGCCCCGGTTTCTGCAATACTCGGCACGCGTGTGGAACCCGCCGCGCGAGCGGGCCGCCGCCTTTTCTGCCCTGTACAGCGCCACATCGTGCGGGGTCAGCAGCGGCAAACGAAGGAGACCCTGAATGACTGCGTATATTCGAGAGGCGGCTCGCATTTGCCTCGTTCTCGTGTTCGTCGTGGCGCCGGTTTTCGTCGCCGTGTCGAGTCCTCCCGTCAGCGCTCAGTCGAACGGCCCCAAGGGGGACGTGTTCGTTCTCTATCCCGACGGCGTCGTCGATACGCATCAATTGCCGCCGCCGGCGCAGGACGCGGGAGCGGTCGGAAACGCTCACCGCCACTTTCCGGACGAGAACCTTCTCGCGCTTCAAAAGGCCGGAGCGTACGGCCACGCAGGAGGCCCGACCACGGCCGGCATTCTGCCGAGTGGTTCGCCGCTGACGACGACGACGGCGCCGAACGTTCAGGGCCTGCGACAGTCCGAGAGCGGCGGGTGGTATCCCCCGGATACGCAGGTGGCCGCCGGCCCATCGCACATTCTCGAGGCGGTGAACCTCGAGGTTCGAGTGTGGGAAAAGGGCACGCGGCTAGTCCTCAGCAACTACACCATCTGCAGTCTGTTCGGCCGCTCGTGCTCGTCTCTGTCGGACCCCAAGGTTCGCTTCGATCCGATCTCGCAGCGGTGGTTCGTCGTGGTCATCAACTACAAGATCACTGGAAGCTGGTTGATTGCCGTGTCGACGGACAGCACCCCGACGACCTTCGTCAGGTACCAGGTCAACTCGGCGAGCGGAACGTTCCCGGACTTTCCAGGCCTCGGCATGAGCCAGGACAAGGTCGTTCTCACCGGAAACGCCTTCAGGTCCGGCAACAAGTTCTCGGGGGCCGAGTTCGTCGTGTTGAACAAAGCCCAGCTCGTGGCGGGGACGACGGTGTCCGGAACGTTCTTCGGGCCCTTGTCCAATGCCTACACCATCCAGCCGGCATTTTCGCTTCCGACGTCGGGTGGTAGCACGACGACCAATACCCTGTACATGGCGGACGTCGGGTACAACGTCGCCAGCAGTGTCCGAGTCTGGTCGGTGACCGGTGTTCCGGGGCCGAGCCCGGTGTCGTATGTGACGACCAGCCTCACCATTCCCAGCCTGTCGACCCCCCCCAATGCACCGCAGCTCGGAACGACGGCGCTGATCGCCACGAACGACAACGCTCTGCTGGACGCCGCCTACCGAAACGGGGCACTGTGGGTATCGGCGAGCTCGGCGTGCACGCCGAGTGGGGACACGGCGGTCCGCGCGTGCCTGCGGTTCATGCAGATCTCGACGTTCCCCGTTATCCAGCTCGTCCAGGCGCCGGACTTCGGCGACATCGGGAAGTATTACTACTACCCGGCGATCCAGCTCGACGTGAACAACAATCTCGTCACGGTGTTCTCCGGCTCTTCGACATCCTCGTATGCGTCGGTGTACGCGGGCGGGCAACCCGCTGGCGCGACCGCCACGTTCAAGATTCCGGCCCTCATCAAGGCGGGAGAGGCCGCGTATACCCCGAACCGGTGGGGCGATTATTCGGGCGCCGGGATCGACCCGTCGGGCACCGCGGTCTGGATTGCCGGCGAGTACGCGCTGAAGAACAGCTCGGGGAGCGCCGAGTGGGGCACCTGGGTCGCTGAGGTCGGTTTCTAACCTGACCGTCGAGCCCGACGCGTCGCGCCGGTCGTGGACACGTATATCGCGACGCGATATTCTTGCCTGGCATGCCGACTGGAACGATGATCCGGCTGTCGGACTATCACGCGCTGGCCGATCTTCGGTATCAGGTCCGACGGTTCCTCCGCGTCCGGGAGCTGGCCGCCCGGAAGATCGGCGTCGCGCCCCGGCACTATCAGTTGCTCCTGGAGCTGAAGGGTCTGGAAGGCCGTCGGCCGGCCACCATCGGCGTGCTCGCTGAGCGACTGCAGCTTCGTCATCACAGTACCGTAGGGCTGATCGATCGGCTCGTGGCGCGACGCCTGGTGCGGCGGCGTCCCGACCCCAGCGATCGGCGCCAGGTCGTGATTCAGCTCCAGCCGCGTGGCGAAGCCGTCCTCCGGCGATTGGCGCTCCATTCGCTGGCAGAATTGCGCACGGACGGGCCGGCCCTGGTGGCCGCGTTGGCTCGGGTGCTGCGGACCCCGAGGCGTGCACGACGCCCAGCGTGATCCGGTATATCGCGTTGCGATGTTCCGGGCGTGAGCCTTGCGTTCGTCGGGTTCACCGTCCGCCCGTGATCGAGTGACGGGTTTCGTCAGGAGCAGTGCCGCGTTTTGGCGGCGGTCTGGACCATGCCAGTCCAGAGCGGAGTCTTTTCACGCCGTTCGACTGTGGTCAAGAATGGCAAGGTCCCTGCACGACCTGTCCTATAAATCTCGAGATCGGTGTACCAGAACTGAACGGAGGACTGACTCATGCTGAGGTGCTTTCGTCGGCAAACACCAAGAGAGCGGAACGAACGCGGCTTCACGCTGATCGAGCTGCTGATCGTCGTGGCCATCATCGGGATCCTGGCGGCGATCGCCATCCCGCTCTTCAACAACATCCAGGCGCGAGCCCGGATCGCGAAGGCGGCCGCCGACGTGCGATCCATGGCGTCGTCGATCTCGATGTACGCGGCACACTACGGCACGGTGCCGGCCACCCTCGGCCAGATCACGGCCTCAGGCACGAACTCGCAGGGCCAGACGGCGGGAGCCTTCATGGCCGGGGTGCCGACGCCGCCGTCGTCGTGGAGCGCGAGCTACGGCTACAACTCCGCCGTCGACGGCACGTTCACGATCTCGGCGACCGGCGACTCCACGACCGCGATGGTTCCGTAACGAATCATCGGGCCTCACGGCCGGCGGAGCGCGAGCGCGCTTCGTCGGCCGCGGGCTCGACGTACTCGAACGATCCCTTCCTGATGTTCTGAAAGAAGAGTTCCGGCAGGCTGAATGCGGCGCCTTTCAGGCCCGCTCGTATCATGACGCCGCGGTCGAACGGACTCGCGACGAGCCCGACGGCGCTGACCGCCAACCCCGTTGCCAGATTCACCGCTCCGAAGATCGGCCGTGTCACCACGACGTCGTCCGTGAAGAACAGAAAGACCGAGTCGTGGGGATTTCGGCGATACAGTGTCGAGCTGACGGTGTTCGACTCCCGAAGAAAGATCCCCAACGGATTGCTCTCGGCATAGAGCCGTGCGAGCGCGGCGTGGCGGTACGACGGTATCCGGAAGACCTCGGAGACCCCGTAGCGCTCGTTCACGGCGAGTGCCGAGAGCGCCGGGATGAAGGTGAATGCGCCGGGATCGTCGCCACGGTCGCCGAGGAGCGCGGCGTCGAGCTCCTTGAAGAGCTCGGAGACGCAGTTCCGGGTGATGACGTGATACGGGTAGAGACCTTTGAGGGCCGCGCCATACGTCGTCTCTCGCTCGATGGCGACGGCAAGGTTTGCGGCCAGCACCTGCTGGGATGGAGCGAGCACGCTCGGCCGCACCCCGCGTCGAGCGGGCAGCCATGGCTGGCGCGGCAGGCGTGGGTCTCGTGCCTCGTCCAGCGCGACGCGGATCTCCGCGACGCGATTTCCCGACTCCTCGAGCTCCGCAAACTCGCGCTCGGTGAAGCGGCCCTCATGCAAGAGACGCGAGAAGAGGCGGCCGCGGGCCACGTCCAGATCGGCCTCGGCATCGCGGAGCGCGGTAATGATGGTCCGGGCGGCGCCGGCGACAGGCGTCTGCTCGGTCACGTCAGCGTTCGAAGGGAACGCGTCGAGGAAGACCCACCGCCCCGATTCCCGGGTCCGGTCGAGCGCGGCGAGACGCGCCATGCCGAGGAGAAGCGAGAACCCCCAGTCGGGACGGCGCGAGTCGAGCAACCGGACGAGACTGGCCGCGAGCGCGCCGGCGAGCTGGGGAAGAGAATGGGCTTCATCCTCGCGAAGTCGGAGCTCCACGCTGTCTGCCGTGATCGTGGTCCGGGGCAGCAGCGGCTGAGCGGCCGTCAGGATCTGAAGGGCGGTGAGAGCCGACAGCGTGTCGAGATAGCGCTGAGGGAAATCGTACCGGGGCGCTGTGATCTCGTCCTCGGAGATGTCGGCCGTCGTGTCGGGCTGAAGCCGAAAATCGAGCGCGCCCAGGCGCTGGCGGATTGCCTCTAGTCGCCTCGGCAAGAAGTCCGCTCCGTACGCGTCACGAACACGCTGGCGGAGCGCGACGAGCGCCGGCTCCATCGGCCGACTCTCGCCCGCTTGGTTCACGTCGCCAAAAAATCCAGCGCCGTCGAGGTGGAGACGGCCGCGAAGCATTTCCTCGAGGATTGCTCGATTCTCGCGAAGCGCGCCGAGTGTTTCCAGGTGGCGTCGCTGCACCAGGTGCCGCCGCCCCAGGCGCTCGAGCACCCGGCGATACGCGTCCTCGCTCACCGGAATGCGCCTGACCTCGATGGCGCGATTCTCGAAGCCGGTGTACCGGTGCCGGAACTCGGCGAACGGCTCACGGCGGAGAACGAGGATCCCCGGCCGCTGGTGCTCGAAGTGAAACACATCGTCTCCGACACGAACACCGACGTGGCCGCCGCTCGAGCCGCCTTCGTTGGCCTCGACGTAGAGATAATCGATCGCCCGATCCGACGCCCAGCCGGGCGCCGCGACAACGCCGACCACGAGCAGCGCCAGGATGACGCCGGGCAAAGGGAGCGGGCGCATCAGTGTCGCGTGTCGTAACCGGTCTGGATCGCCTGTATCTTGAGCGGATCGAGCCGGGCGAACTGGATCTTGTAGGTATCGAGCTCGGTCGGCCCGACTCCGGCATCGCTGAATCCTTCTCCCATACCGACGTAGGTCGCCTCGTCACTCTCCCAGTCCGTGACGCCGTACCGGCGCGCGAGCTCGCCGAGCTGTTTTTCGAATGCGTCGACATGTCCGCCGGATTTCAGGTACACGGCGGTGTAGGTGCGCACGTCCTCGCGGTAACGGCCTTGCCGTTCCTTGCTCGTGCTCGAGCGTGAGCTACTCTCCGAGGAGTCGGACGAATCCGACACGCTCCGGGAGCTCGTCGACAGCGCGCAACCGGCGGAAAGCAGGAGCGCGAGGATCACCAGGAACCGCGCGTTACCGGAGCCGGGCACGGACATGATGGGGCCTCCATCGGAGCGCGTTCGAAGCGCTCGGTAAAGTTGGGGATTGGAAACGCGACGGCAATCAGCATTCGACCACTGGCGCCGAGTGTAATGCATGGCGCCGAGCCAGCTTCCTCCAGTTCTCTCCACGCGGGGACTCCCGGAAGATACAATCGCCTGGACTTTGAGGGGGTCGGCATCGACGTGAAGCGGACTGCGGGTGGGGTGGTGATCGGGCTGGCGGCTCTGGCGGTGTTTCACGCTCCGTGCGCGGCCGATCGCCGCGCCGATCTCGAGGTGCACCCCGGAGTGAAGGCTCAGGGAGTAGCGACACCGACGATTCCCGCCGGGACGTTCGATGACGTCGTCAAGTTCGCCTACTTCACGAACGCGCCTCCTCGACCGGGCCTTTTCTTGCTGGATGGCTCGGCAAGCTTGCCGCCGAGAGTCAACGACTTTCGATCTCACGAGACCGTCACGTTCTTCTACGCCGTCAACCGCGTCGACCGACTCGTTCGTGTCGAGACACGCTGGGCAGGACCGGCCGGCGCGACGGTCAAGCAATTCGAGGACACGCTGAACCAAGCGGGCTCGAGCGGGAGCTGGTCCTGGCGGATGCAGACCCTCGGTCCTTCCGAGCTTCGCGAGCCGGGCGTCTGGACCGTCGAGGTGATCATCGACGGTCTTCTGGCCGGGCGCTGCGCGTTCACCGTGCGCCGCTGAGAGGATGGAAGAAGCGCGCCAGAGAAGACCGATAAGCCGGGTTCTGTGCCCCCGAGCGGAAAGCCCGGGGCGACGGTCATTTCTCTAGGACGCCGGTTGCCCGGCGCCTCCAGCGGTCTAACCCGAGAGCGCGGGCGGGCGACCCGATGGCTCTCCTATTCGACCTTGCTCCGGGTGGGGTTTACCAAGCCGGCGCGGTCACCCGCGCCGCTGGTGAGCTCTTACCTCACCGTTTCACCCTTACCGCCCTCACGACTCTGTGAGAGCGTGCGGACGGCGGTCTGTTTTCTGTGGCACTGGTCCGTGGGGTTTCCCCCCCTGGGCGTTACCCAGCACCCTGCCCTGCGGAGCCCGGACTTTCCTCCCGCCGCGTTGCCACGGCCGGCGACCGTCTGGCCTTCTCTGGCGCGAAGCAGAGTATACCCCCTATTTCCGCGCGCGCTTCGCCGCAGCGCCTACTCCGGCCTCACGGCCCCCGCCAGGACCACTGCATTGCGCGCGAGCTTGTCGACGCGCTCGTTCAGCGGCTCACCGCTATGGCCGCGCACCTTCACCCAGACGACCTCGTGGCGTCGACTCTCCGCGAGCAGGCGTTCCCAGAGATCTCGATTGGAGATCGGCTGCTTCGCCGCGTTCTTCCATCCCTCACGCTCCCACCGTTGCCACCAGCGATCGCGGAAGCAATTCACGACGTACGCGCTGTCGCTGTGGAGACGCACTCCCCGCCGTCCGGGGATTGCGGCGAGCCCTTCGATCGCCGCCGTGAGCTCCATGCGCTGATTCGTCGTGGCGGGCTCACCGCCGGTGACGATGCGTTCTTCGTCGCCGTCGATGATGATGGCCGCCCAGCCGCCGGGACCGGGATTGCCGGTGCAGGCGCCGTCCGTGTAGAGCACGACGTCGGGCGCCGTCATTCGGCGCCGCGCCTTGCGGCCGCCGCGTTCGAGCGCGGGCGTTGCCGGCGCAACTGGAAGATTGCGGTGAGGCGCGCGACGACGGGCGAAAGGGGGACGACGTCCCCCTTCGAGCTCATTCGTGCCAGTACAGGTAGCGGCCGCAGCTCTCGCAGAGCATCAGGTCGGCGCCGGCCCGCAGTTCCTGCATCGCCTGGGGACGGATGGTCACACGGCAGCCGCCACAGACTGCCGCCGCGCCCACCGGGGCGACGGCGATTCCAGCACGGGCCTTGAGGATCCGGTCATAGCTGGCGAGCAACGCGCGCGGCAGCTCGCGCGCCCGTGATTCTCGCTCGGCTCGCACCACGGCCAGCTCGTTCTCGACGGCTTCGAGCTTCTTCTTGACCTCGGACTCGTCGTGACGGCCCTGCTCCTCACGCGCGTGGAGTCGGACCTCGGCCTCCCGGCTGTCGACGGCGAGCCGTTCCTGTATCTCCATGAGGGCGAGGATCTCTTCTTCCGTCTTGGCCTTTTCCTGCTTGATGTCCTCGATCTCCAGCAGGACCGCGGAGTACTCCTTGTTCGTCTTCACCTCGTACAGCCGACCCTCGCTCTTCGAGCGCTTCGCCGCCGTGACCTCGAAATCTTTCTCCTTCGCCCGCAACTCCTTCTTGGTCGTGTCGGAGCGACTGCGTAGCACGTCGACCAACTTCTTCGCTTCGGCGAGCGCCGCCTGGATCGCCTCGAGCTGCTTGGGCAGGCGGGCGGCATCCGCCTCGAGCCGGGCGATGCGGACGTCGAAGTCCTGTAATTCGATCAGCGTCTGGAGCTCGGGACTCACGGGTTCTCCGATGCGAAGGCTCGGCTCGGCCGCCGAGCGGCGTCACGTCCTCCTGCCACGATGGTGGGCCCACCCGGGGTCGAACCAGGACCTGACCGGTTATGAGCCGGCTGCTCTGCCATTGAGCTATGGGCCCGAAGAGTCATCATACCTCGCGTATCAGGACTCGAGGAAGCTGCGTAGCTTCTTCGAGCGTGACGGATGACGCAGCTTGCGGAGCGCCTTCGCCTCGATCTGTCTGATGCGCTCGCGAGTGACCGCGAAGTCCTGCCCGACCTCCTCGAGCGTGTGCTCGCACCCGTCGGAGAGGCCGAAGCGGAGCCGCAACACCTTCTCCTCGCGCGGGGTCAGCGTGTTCAGCACCTTGTTCGTCTGCTCGCGCAGGCTCAGCCCGATGATCGACTCCACCGGGGAGACGACCTGCTTGTCCTCGATGAAGTCCCCGAGGTGACTGTCTTCCTCTTCGCCGATTGGCGTTTCGAGCGAGATGGGCTCCTGCGCGATCTTCAGGACCTTGCGCACCTTGTCCACCGGCACGTCCATCTTCGCCGCGATCTCCTCGGGTGTCGGCTCGCGGCCGAGCTCCTGGACCAGCTGGCGGGACGTGCGGATGAGCTTGTTGATGGTTTCGATCATGTGCACCGGGATGCGGATCGTCCGGGCCTGGTCGGCGATCGCCCGCGTGATGGCCTGCCGGATCCACCACGTCGCATACGTGGAGAACTTGTATCCCCGCCGATATTCGAATTTATCGACGGCTTTCATCAATCCGATGTTGCCTTCCTGGATCAGATCGAGGAACTGGAGCCCGCGGTTCGTGTACTTCTTGGCGATCGAGATGACGAGCCGGAGATTCGCCTCGACCATTTCCTTCTTGGCGATCGCGGCCCGCTGCTGGCCCGTCTTGATGACCGCCATGACCTTCTTGATGTCCTCGGCCTTCGCTTCGGCGCGCGCCTCGGCCGCCTTGATCTCCTGGTGGGCCACCCAGACTTGTTGCTGCTTCGGGCTCGGGAACTTCTTGGCCGCCCGGAGATGCAGGTCGCCGTCGTTGCCGTTGCTACCGTTGGCGGACGGGTCACGGAAGGAGACGTAGATGAGGTTCTGAACGTCCTCGGGCGACGGCCGCCGTCCGTTCGTCCACAGGGTGATGACGCGCTCGGCGCGCTCGATGTCGTCGACGAGATCCCGGAGCCGCTGGACCAGGCCCCGGCGAGTCGGGTCCGAGTCCTCACGATCGATGATCTGATTGCCGATGTTCAGGCTACGCAGCTTTTCGAGCACCTTCTTCTCACGCTGCTGCGCCTGCAGCTCGAAGCGCTTCCATGCCGGTTCCTTGCCGCCCTTCTTCCGGCTGGACTTGCCTGTGCGGGCCTTGAGCTTCTTGGCGTCCTCGCGCAGCTTGTCGCGCTCGCGCAGCAAGCGGTCGACGTTGGCGAACGCGGCCACGACGAGGCGGGTGAGAGCGGTCTCTTTCTCCTCGCTGAACTCCTCCTCGTTGATGTCGACGACCTCTTTGACCGAGATGTCGCCCTTGCGGAGGTTCTCGCGGAGCTCGCGGAAGCGTTCGAGCGCGAGGTTGGTGTTCAAGATCGCGGAAGTGACCTGCTCCTTGCCTTCCTCGATCCGCTTCGCCAGCGCGATCTCGCCTTCCCGGGTGAGGAGGGAGACGCGGCCCATCTCCCGCAGATAGAGCCGGACGGGGTCCTCGGTGCGGCCTACCGGGCCCGGAGTCAGATCGATCGGCTCGGCGGTGCCGTCGTCGTCGGGATCGACCTCGGGGGCCGAGCGCTGCACCTCGGAGGGAAGCCGGCCCTTGGCGGAGTCCACGACGTCGATGTCCATGGCCCCGAACATCATCATGATGTCGTCGAGCTGTTCGAGGGACACCATGTCCTGGGGCAGGGCGTCGTTCACCTCGTCGTAGGTGAGGAAGCCCTTCTGCTTGCCCCTGGAGATGAGGCGGTCGAGCTCTTCCAGCTTCGGCTCTTCAGTCATTCCTGTGAACTCCTTCGGGACCTGAAGTCCCGTAATGCGACTGCCCGAGGGCGTGAGAATGCACATCTCGGCCATCTTGCTGCAGACGGCGCAGCTCGTCCTCGAGAGGCGTTCCGGCGCTGGTGGCGGCCTGCGTCTCGGCGATCGCGCGGCTGATCTGCCGCATGCGCCGGAGGCGCTGCTGACGCGTGAGGCGCACCTTGTACTGGTCAATGGTCGGGCGGAACTCGCCCCAATCGCGCTCCTCGACGAGCAAAGCCGCCAGGATTCCACGGGCGGCCTCGTCGGGAAGCTCCGTCATCAAAGTCTCGCCGCCCGCTTCCGGACGGCGCTTGAGCGCGGCCACGATCGCCCGAAGATCTCCATGCTGGAGATCGGTCTCCTCGATCATGGGCAAGAGCTCGGGCCGGGCCTCGAGGCAATGGAGAAGAAGCAGGACGAGGTCGCGCTCGGGTACGAGCGGCCGTGTCGACGTCGCTGGAACGGCCGGAGTCACCGGACGGCTGAGCGCATTCTGGAGCCGTTGCGCCTCGATCCAGAGCTGCGTGGGATCGACGCCGAGCTTCACTGACGCTTCACGTGACAGCGCGTCGGCCTCTTGCGCGTCGTTGACCTTGGCCAGCATGAGCGCGACGCGCGCGAACGCCGTTGCGCGGGCGCGCGGGCCGGACTGACCCTCGGGATCGGCGATCACGCGATCCAGCGCGTAGGCGAGCAGGCTGCGCGCGGCGGTGATCCGCTCTTCGAAGGCCGGCGCGCCTTCCGTCCTCAGGAACGTATCAGGATCGTGCCCGGCCGGCAGGACGGCGACCTTCATGCGAAAGCCGCCCCCTGCATTGAAGGTCCCGGAGCGGTTGACCGCCCAGGCGGCACCACCGATCGTCGGCTCCAGCAGTGCCTCAGCTCTTTCCGCCGCCTTCTGGCCCGCCGCGTCGGCATCGAAGAAGGTAACGACCTCGCTGCAGTGCCGGCGCAGCAGGCCGAGCTGCGCTGCCGTGAATGCCGTCCCGAGCGCGGCAACGGTCTCGGTGAACCCGTGCTGATGCGCCATGAGACAGTCGACGTAACCCTCGACCAACAGGGCGCGGTCCTTCTGGCGTATCGTGTCCCGCGCAAGATCCACCGCGTATAATAGAGTACCCTTGCTGTAAAGGGGCGTCTCGGGAGAATTCAAGTATTTCGGCTGTTCGTCCCCGAACGCGCGTCCGCCGAGGGCCACGACGCGCCCCTGGAGGTCGCGGATCGTGAACAGCACCCGCGCTCTGAATCGATCGTAGAATCCGCTGCCGCTCGATCGTGGGACGATCAGGCCCGCACTCACGAGCGAGTCATCCGTGACGTGCTCGGCGCGCATGAATCCCAGCAGAGCGTCCCAGCTCTCCGGCGCGTAGCCGAGACCAAAGCGTCGAGCCACCTCGGGATCGATCCCGCGCGATTCCAGATACTGGCGGGCTCGCTCGCCGCTTGGTTTCCACAGATGCTCGGCGTAAAAGCGCGCCGCCAGCTCCATGACGCGCAGCAACTCTTCGCGGCCGGAATCGCCCGGCTGGCGTTCGCGCTCCTCGGGCAGAGTCACGCCCGCCGCCTTGGCGAGCGCGCGTACGGCCTCCGGGAACGAGACCTTGTCCTGGCGCATCAGGAAGCCAAAGGCATCACCGCCGACGCCGCATCCGAAGCAATGGAAGATGCCCTTCGTCGGATTCACCATGAACGACGGCGTCTTCTCCGCGTGGAACGGACACAGGCCCTTCCAGTTGACGCCGGCCTTCTTCAAGTTCACGAACCGTCCGACGAGGTCGACGACGTCGACCCCGGCGCGAATTTCGTCGAGGAGCTCAGCCGAGTAGGACGCCATCAGCTCACCTTGAGCGAAGCCACGGTGGCGCCCAGACCGCCCTCCGCCGGCTCACCGTCGCGGAACGACTCCACCAGCGGATGCGCGGCGAGGAGGTCACGCACCGCTTTGCGGAGCGCGCCGGAACCCTTGCCATGGATCAATCGCACGATCCCGAGACCCGCGAGGAACGCGTCGTCCAGATATTTCTCCACGATGTCGCGTGCCTCGTCTGTCGTGCGGCCGAGCAGAAGGATCTCCGACGCGATAGCGCGCGGGGGCGGGGAGACCACTCCGGGACCCGCGTGCGAGTCACGCGCTCGGCCGCCTTCGAAGCCCGGGTTGCGATGCCGCTTCGACCAAACGGGTCCCGGAGCGGTCTCCCCGCCCCCGCGCGAGCCGCTACGAGCGTCTTCGGCTCGACGGAGCGCTGAGACCGGCACGCGTACCGTGACCGAGCCGCTCCGGACCGTCGCCGTGCTTCCGGTGATCGCTACGATTTCACCGCGGACTCCCAGGTGCTCAGCCTGCACCATCTCGCCTGGCTCGAGCGCCGCCGTCCCCCCCGGCATTGCCGGCGGGGGAGCGGTCTCCGCGACCTTCGCGGCGGCGTCGCGGACACGGCTGCGGCTCTCCTCGATCGACTTGCGCGAGCGATCCGAATGCTTGAGCCGATCCCACTCGGCGGTGATGGCCCGGCGAATCTCGCCGAGCAGCGCCGCTGCCTCGGCGCGCGCGCGCTCGATGATCTGACGCGCTTGCGCGGCGGCGTTCGTTTCCGCTTCGCCGGCAGCCGCCAGCCGGGCCGCGCTCTCGGTCTCGCGACGCTCCATCGCGATCGTGCGCTCGGCTTCACATCGCGTGTGCTCGTCGAGCCAGGCGATCAGCGCGCTCATGCGAGCCGCATCCGCGGTCCGGTGACTCTGCGCGCGCGCGATCAACTCGGGCGAGAGCCCGAGGCGTCCCGCGATGGCCAAGGCGTAGCTCTGTCCCGGCCGGTCGTACCGGAGCCGGAATGTCGGAGCCAGCCGCTCGGTGTCGAACTCGACTGACGCGTTTCTGAGGCGAGGATGCGTGCTGGCGAACGCCTTGAGCGGCTCGAGATGGGTCGTGGCCACGACGAGCGCGCCCGCGGCGTCCAGCGCTTCGAGAATCGCCTGCGCCAGCGCTGCGCCCTCGTCGGGATCGGTGCCGGCTCCGAGCTCGTCGAGCAGCACCAGAGAACCCGGCTCAGCCTCGGCCAGAATGCCTTTGATCTGTTTCACGAAGGCGGAAAAGGTCGAGAGGTTCTCCGCCACGCTCTGATCGTCGCCGATGATCGCAAAGAGTCTGGGGAAGACCGGCAGCCGCGAGCCGTCCGCAGCCGGCACGTGACAGCCAACCTGGGCCATCAGCGAGCACAAGGCCAGCGTCTTGAGCACGATCGTCTTGCCGCCGGCGTTCGGCCCGGTGATCAGCAGGAGCGGCCGGTCAGCAGCCAGCTCGATGTCAACCGGTACGACGGAACGGGAAGGGTCTGACCAGGTCTGTGCGACGAGCAAGGGATGGCGCGCCGACTTCAGCGCCACGGTGCGGCCCGTGTCGATGCGAGGAGCCGTGGCTGCCATGCGATCTGCGGTGTGGGCGCGCGCGAAGATCCAGTCGAGCTCCCCGATCGCCTCCACGAGCGCTTCGACGTCGCCCAGGCGCTCGCGGACGAGGTCGGTCAGCTCGGCCAGCACCCGTGCCGTCTCCTGCTCCTCCTCACGGAGGAGCTCGACCAGATCATTGTTGGCGTCGACGAGCTGCTCCGGCTCAACGAAGATCGTCTGGCCGCTCTGCGAGCGGTCGTGGACGATGCCACGCACACGGGCGCGCGCTTCGGCGCGGACCGGCAGGACGTAGCGACCGTGGCGAACGGTGACGAACCGATCGGCGAAGAGGCGATCGGCCTCGTGCGACTGGAGCATTCGCTCGAGATCGGCGACGAGTCGCTCGCGCCGGGCCCGGATCTGTCGCCGCACCTGGCCCAGGCGCGGGCTGGCCTGGTCTGTGACGGCGCCGTCGTCATCGAGAGCGCGACGGATCGACGCTCGGAGCCGATCGAGGCGAGGAAGCTGACGGCTCCGGGTCTCGACGTCGGGCGCCTCGGCGCGCACGGCGTTCCCGTAGCTCGCCAGTCGCGCCGACGTCTCGAGCACGGGGAGCAGCGAGATCAGATCGTTGCCCTCCAGAACGGTCCCGGCGGTCCCGCATCGAGCGACCGCAGGCCGGATGTCCGGGATCCCATCGAGCGGAGGTGAGCCGGCAACGGCGAGGGCCTGACGTGCTTGGCGGGTCGCTTCGATCGCTTCGAGGATTACGGACAGCTCGGAGAGAGGCTCCGCCATCGTGGCGCGGTCGCGACCCATCGCCGTTCGAGTCTCGCGAGCCAGAACGGCGAGGAGGGAATCCCACTCGATACCGCGGCCGTCACGTCGGCCTTCCTCCTCCACGCATCGCCTCATTCGCTCCCGCCCGGAATCACGGGAGTACCGGCGGAACTTCCGTCAGGAGTGGTGCCGCTAATCGGACAGCCGCTCGCGGCGCTTGGCCTTCTTGCGAGCCGCCAGTGCTTTACGCTTCCGTTTCACGCTGGGTTTCTCATAATGTTGGCGCTTTTTGAATTCTGACAAGAGCCCGGCCTTCTCGCACTGCTTCTTGAAGCGCTTCAGTGCGCTTTCGAAGGACTCATCGGGCTCGATGATCACCTTGGTCACGCGGCTCCCCCCTTCGGGATTCCAAGGCCCACTGGGTAAACGATGAATATATACCATGAGCCTCCCACCCCGGCAATCGCGGGCACCCGGGGAGTAATCACCGACGATCAGCCGACCTGCTAGACTCGACCAACGCGCACTTGCGCTCTCGAGGAACCGTCCATTGGGCAGCGTTGCCGCGCCGCCGATCTACACCGTCGCGCCCTTCGTGACCATGCTGCTGGTCATCGCGATCTTCCCGCTGTGGCTGCCACGCTGGTGGGCATCGAATCGCAACAAGTTGGCCGTGTGCGTGGTGCTCGGTCTGCCGATCCTCGCCCTGTATCTTGCGCGACGCCCGGCGGCGCTCGTGGAGATGGCCGAGGAGTACGTCGCGCTGATCATCTTGCTGGCCGGGCTCTACGTGATCGCCGGGGGGATCCTGCTTCGCGGCGATCTCGTGGCCACCCCGCTGACGAACTCCGTCTTCCTGGCCGTCGGGGCGCTGCTCGCCTCGTTCGTCGGGACGACGGGAGCGTCCATGCTCCTGGTGCGCCCGCTGCTCCAGACGAACCGCGAGCGTGCCCATGTCCGACACACCTTCGTGTTCTTCATCTTCCTGGTGTCGAACATCGGCGGCATGCTCACTCCGCTCGGAGATCCTCCGCTCTTCCTCGGATATCTCCAGGGCGTGCCCTTCACGTGGACGTTCCGGCTGTGGCTGCCGTGGCTGGCGATGGTGACGGCGCTCCTCGTCGTCTACTTCATCTGGGACACGGTCGCGTACACGCACGAATCGCTCGCGGCGCTCCGGCGAGACCGCGCCCAGATCGAGCCACTCAGGATTCGCGGCAGCCTCAACGCCGTGTGGCTCGGGCTCGTCGTCATGGCCGTCGCGCTCCTGCGAGCGCCGTGGCGCGAGCTCGTGATCGTCGCGGTCGCCGCGCTCGGATTCTGGTCCACGGCGCCGCAGATCCGGAAGGCGAACGGCGTCACCGCCTATCCGATCGCCGAAGTGGCGGTGCTGTTCCTCGGTATCTTCCTCACCATGATTCCAGCGCTGGAGCTGCTGCGACTCCGAGGCTCCGAGCTCCTCGTCCGCGAGCCGTGGCAGTTCTTCTGGATGTCCGGCGCGCTCTCGTCGTTTCTCGACAATGCGCCGACCTATCTGACATTCCTGGCGCTGGCGCAGGGTCTCGGCTTCACCGCGGAGGTGGCTGGCGTCCCCCACGCGATTCTCGCGGCCCTCAGCGTTGGCGCGGTCGCGATGGGGGCGAACACCTACATCGGGAACGCGCCAAACTTCATGGTGAAGTCGATCGCGGAGGAGGCAGGCGTCAAGATGCCGAGCTTCTTCGGTTACATGGGCTACAGCGGGGCGATCCTGATCCCGCTATTCGTCGCGATGACCTTCATGTTCTTTTAGGGACGTGAGGGGCCACGAGATGGCCCCTCACACTCCCCGACGCTCGGCCGCGTCCCGGGAAACCCGGGACGCTCCTTGTGAGATGGGGGCCTCGAAGGCCCCCAGACCCCCATACGCTCGTCGGTCGCCGGGGAACCCGACGCCCGCCTCGACCCCCATACGCTCGTCGGTCGCCGGGGAACCCGACGCCCGCCTCGATCTACTTCAGCAGCGCGAGCACCCGGTCGGCCGCCTCGACGAGAGCCGCCTCGACGATCGTCGATTCCTCCGGCGCGAAGCGTTCCAGCACGTGATCGCTCACGTCCTCCTTGCGGTCAGGTCGACCGATCCCGATCTTCACCCGACGGATGTCCGAGGTCCCCAGGGTCTCGATGACCGAGCGGACGCCGTTGTGGCCCCCGTGACTCCCTTTCATCCGAACGCGAATGGTACCCAGCGGCAAATCGATGTCGTCGCAGACGAGGATCAGGTCGGACGCCGACGCCCCGAGCAGTCGCAGCGCGGCGGCGACCGGGGGGCCGCTCACGTTCATGAACGAGATCGGCTTGACGAGATAGAGCGGCTCGCCGCGCCACTGGGCCCTGGCCACCATCACCCGGCCCTCGCGATGCCACGGCCGGTGCAGCCGCTCCGCCAGCAGATCGGCGACACGCTGGCCAACGTTGTGCCGGGTGTTCCGGTACTCGGGGCCGGGATTGCCGAGCCCGACCACAGCGTTGGCCACGCGCGCGCGGTCCTACGACTTCTCGGGCTTCTTCGCCTTCTTGCCTTCCTCGGTTGCTTCCTCTTCCTTCGGTTTCCGCTCCGTGAGCACTTCCGGCTCCGCGGCCGCAACGGCTGGCACGGCCGCCGCCGGGGCCTCTTCTTCCGCCATCGGCGCCGATACTGTCGCGACGGCCTGGCCCGGATCGTTGACGATCCGGACACCGTCGGGAGCGGTCAGGTCAGCGATCGTCAACACGTCGCCGATGGCGAGCACGGTGACGTCGGCGTCGATCCGATCGGGAATGTTCGTCGGGAGGCACGACACGTCGACCTCGTGCAGGACGAGGTTCAAGATGCCCTTCGTGTCCTTCACGCCCACGGCCTCGCCGACAGGATGCACAGTGACCCTGACCGTGATCGGACGGTCCGCCGCCACTTCCTGCAGATCGATGTGCAGAAGCCGATCGTCCAGCGGGTCGAATTGCAGATCGCGGATGATGGCCATCCGCTTGCCGTCGGCATCGCCCTCGAAGCGGAAGCGCACGAGCTGGGTCGCGCGCTCGTGACCGTGGATCATCTTCATGACCGCGCGCGGGTCGAGCATGACCGGCTGCGGCGCCGCGCCCCCGTACAGGATTGCCGGCACCGCCCCTTCGCGTCGCAGGCGCTTGGCGGCCTGCTTGCCGGTGGATTCCCGGCGCTTGATGGTGAGCTCTTGCATCTGCATCGTTGTTGTCGCTCCTTCCAGATCTCACACGAACAGAGTCGAAACAGATTCCTCGTCGTGGATCCGCCGAATGGCCTCGCCGAGCAACGGCGCGACACTGAGGACGGTGACCCGGGCCGCGCGCTTGGCGTCGGACACCGGGATCGAGTTGGTCACCACGACTTCTTCCAGCACCGAGGTCTTGATCCGATCGATGGCCGGCCCCGACAGCACCGCGTGGACTCCGCAGGCGAGGATTCGTTTTGCGCCCTCGCGCTTGATCGCGGTCACGGCCTGCACCAGCGTGCCCGCGGTGTCGATCATGTCGTCGATGACGATCGCGTCGCGGCCGTCCACGTCGCCGATCAGGTGCATCGCGACCGCCGAGTTCGGACCCTCGCGCCGCTTGTCGATGATCGCCAGGCCCGCGCTGAGCCGCTTCGCGATGGCCCGCGCGCGCTCCACACCGCCCGCGTCGGGCGCGACGATGACGGGGTCTTTCAGCTCCTTCTTGCGGAGATAGTCGATCATCACGACGGGGCTGGCCAGCAGATGGTCCACGGGGATGTTGAAGAACCCCTGGATCTGGTTGGCGTGGAGATCGAGGGCCAGGACCCGGTCAACGCCGGCCGCTTCCAGCAGATCGGCGACGAGCTTCGCCGAGATCGGCACGCGCGGCTGGACCTTGCGATCCTGACGCGCGTAACCGTAGTACGGGAGCACCGCGGTGATCCGATGCGCGGAGGCGCGCTTGAACGCGTCGATCATGATCAGCAGTTCCATCAACGTGTCGTTGACGGGCGGGCAGGTGGGCTGGACGACGAAGACATCGGTTCCGCGCACGTTCTCGTTCACTTGCACGAAGACCTCGCCGTCAGAGAATCGGCTGACCTCTGCGTCGCCGAGCGGGACACGGAGGTACTGCGCGATTTCTTCGGCCAGCGGCCGATTCGCGTTGCCCGAGAACAGCTTCAGCTCATACGCCATGGCCGCCTCGTCGAGGTGTGGTTGGGGCGGGAGGATTCGAACCTCCGAATACGGGATCCAAAGTCCCGCGCCTTGCCGCTTGGCCACGCCCCACCGGGTTCAGGGTCACGTCTTCGAATCCCCCCTGACACGAATCGCTGGTCCCTGCAGCGCCCGTACCGCCCAACACGCCCATGACCCTCGCACCAGCCGGGTCCGGACCTGCCGCGCATGTTCGAACGAGCGCGCGACGCCGACGACCGTCGGCCCACTGCCGGACATCGCTGCCCCGAGCGCCCCAGCCGCGAGCAGCGCCGCTTTCATGCGACCGATTTCCGGTCGCGTCGGCGCCACGGCGGTCTCCAGAGTATTGTAAAGGTTCGCCGCGATCCCTGCCGGCTCCCGTGCCTTCAGCGCTCTGACCATGTTCCGAGCCCGACTGCCGTCAGAATACATTGCCGGCGTCACCCTGGCGTAGGCCTCAGCCGTGCTCACCTGGACACCGGGGTTCACCAGCACCAGCGCCAATGAGGTCCCGGCGATCTGCTCCAGTCGCTCGCCGCGCGCCGTTCCGAGCGCGGCGCCGCCCTCGAGGAAGAACGGGACGTCCATCCCGAGATTCGTGGCGACTTCGCGCAATCGGCGGACGGGCCAGCGAAGCCCCCACATCCGGTTCAGTCCGAACAACACCGCCGCGGCATCCGCCGAGCCTCCCCCGAGGCCGGCTGCGGCCGGAATCCGCTTGTCGAGAACGATCCGGACGCCGCGATCCACGGCGGCCGCTTCTCGCAACGCCATCGCTGCCCGCATCGCGAGGTTCGTCGCATCAGCGGGAATGTCCGGCACGTTGACCTTGAGCTCCAGCGACTCGGCATCCTCGAGCACCAGGCGGTCGGACAGATCCACGGCTTGCATGACCGTGGCGATTTCGTGATAGCCGTCAGCCCGTCTGCTCAGGATTTCGAGCGCCAGGTTCACCTTCGCTGCCGCATAGAGCACCAGGCGCCTGGAACGGGCCGACCCCCTCGACAAGGCACGGTACCCTAGCACGAGGCTCGCGGAGGGTCAACGGATGTGTTGTATTTTGGCGCCTTTGGGAACTGCGAAGCTGAAGAGGTCGGGCGGGACATCGACGGCAAACTCGGGGTTGCGGTACCGGACAGTGGCCGTGAGATAGGAGAGCATCGCGCTCACGTCGAAGCCCTCCATCACGCCCGTGCCGTCGCGCTGATAGGTGATCCGAGCTCGTCGGCTCCCCGACACTTCGATCTGGCGCACGACGCCTGACGCGAGATCCATCCAGATCCGTCGTCGATCCTGGGTGCCGATCAGCTCGACCGAAGGCCCCAGCGCATCGGGAGACTTGAGCTCTGCCGCGGTCACGTCCCGTGGTGGAATCGCATGACCCGAGAGGACCGCGACGAGGTCATCCGGCTCGAATGGCAACCCGAGCAAGCGCCCGGTCGCCTCGGCCGAGGCCGGGCCCAGGTACGCTTCATTGGTGGTCGCGTCGTACGCCGTGATCCGTCCGTCGTGGATCGTCGCCAGCAGGAGCGGCTGCCCGAGCGGTGAGAGCGCCTCGAATCGGACCGAGGCGGGAGCTTTCGCCACCAGGACGGCGCGCAGTTCCTGTCGTTCGGGCCCGCGCTGGATCGAGATGTCGGCCAGCGTGCGCAGATCCGAGAATTCGCGCCAGCGGTCGTCGAGGAGCGTCAGCGCTCGCTGCACGTCCGGGGCGATCGGCTGGCGAGCTACCGGTGCCATGGTCGCGCATCCGGTCACCAGCCAGACGAGGAGAGCGAGCTTACCGAGAGAGCGTCGACCGCTCACCCTTGACGCGGCGTTGACGATCACGGAGGTCGTCCATCTTCTTCTTCACCGCGTCCGCGGCCGGGTCGAGCTTGAGGGACTTTTCCCAGGCGGCGAGCGCGTCGTCATCCATGCCGTTCCTGGCGAACGCGTCCCCGAGGTGCTCGAAGATCACGGGATCTTCCTTGGCCTTGGCGACCGCGCGCTTCAATTCCTGCAACGCTTCGGGATAGCGTCCCTGCTGAAAGTAGGCCCAGCCCAGGCTGTCGATGAAGTAGCCGTTGTCGGGTTCGAGCTCCAGCGCTTTGCCGATCAGCTGGATCGCCTCATCGAGATTCTGTCCGCGCTCGACGAACATGTACCCGACGTAGTTGTAGGCCTCGGCATGCTTGGGGTCGACCGTCAGGACTTGCCGGAACGCGCGGACCGCATCGTCGAACTTCGCCTGCTTCTCGTAGACCACGCCGAGCTGGAAGAGGAGATCCTTTTGCTTGTCGTCGAGCGACAGCCCTTCCTGGAGCGTCTCCACGGCACGGTCGTAGTCCTTGGCGCGGAAATAGGCGGTGCCGAGATAGAGAAAGAGCTCGGGGCGCTTGGGCTCGAGGTTCACCGCCTCCCGGAGCACGCTGATGGCTTCGTCGTAGCGCTTGGCGTGGCCATAGAGAAAGCCGAGCTGGACGCGCGCGTCGATGGACCGCGGATCAGCACGGAGAATTTTCTCGAGCTCCCCCTTGGCGTCGTCTTCCCGCCCGCCGTCCATGTAGGTCGTCGCGAGGAAGTACCGCGCCCGCAGATTCGTCGGGTCGAGCATGATGACGCGCCGGAACGCGTCGCCCGCGCGGTCCCACATCTTCTGCTCGTAGTAGACCGCGCCGAGCTTCAGCCACACGCGTGCGTCTCGGGGGGACGCCTTGGCGAGCGTCTCGAGCTCTTCCTGCGCCTCCGTGTATCGTCCGAGCCGGATGAGCAGATCGCCGAGCCGCTCGGCGAACGCCGGGTTGTCGGGGTTGGCCTCGAGGGCGCGGCGGTACACCTTCACGGCCTCGTCGGGATTTCGCTTCGTCTCGTAGACGTACCCGAGTGCCGTCCACGCCGCGTCGTGGTCGGGATCGAGCTCCACGGCGCGCGTCAGCCGCGTGATCGCCTCGTCCCAGCTCTCGGTCTCGATGGCCAGGCGACCGAGCAGGAATTGCGCCTGGGGCAGGTTGGGTTGACGCGCGACCAGTCGGGCCAGGACCGCGCGGGCGCGCTCGTAGTTCTTCTCCTCGACGTAGTACCGCGCCAGCGTCATGTACGGTTCCGCGGCGTCCGGGCTGAGTGTGATGACTTTCTCGAGCTCGGCTTGCGCCTCGGGGTACTTCTTCTGCGCCCGCAGCAACTCCGCGAACGTCACATGTGTCGCGGCGTCGTCCGGCGCCAGGTCGACGGCATGCCGGGCCGCCTTCATCGCCTCGTCGGTCGCGTCCGTGCGGGCCAGCCACTGAGCGAGCTGCATCCACAGGAACGCCGAGGCCGGGTCGCGTTTGATGGACTCTTGCAGATCGGCGATCGCTTCCTTGAAGCGGCCGGCCTGCGCGTCGAGCTGCGCGACGGAATAATGATAATAGGCCTCTGCGGCGCTGTCGGGGGCCGAGGCCGCCAGTCGTAGCGGCGGCGGATCGTTCAGCGACTCACGGTCAGGAGCCGTGGTCGCGCATCCGGCCAGGACAGCGCAGCCGACGAGGAAGAGAGAACGCAAATTCATCGGACACCACCTGAAGGCTTGGGAGACCGCCGCGCTGTGAGCAGCAGGCGCCGCGCAGCGGCGGCGAGCGTCGGATCCTGAATGACAGAGGTCGCTTCTTCGATCTCTCGCAGATCGGCCGGGCTCAGCGGCGCGGCCGGGCGCGGCGTTCCCGACCGTGTCGCCGGGGTGGGTGGCTCGACCGGACCCGGCACGAAGCGGAGCGCACGCACGTCCGCGAACCGTTGATGGATGCGTTCCGTCAACTCGTCCGCGCGAAGGGTGAGCTCGTGCAGCCAGGGCGCGTTGTCGACGACCACGTCCAGGACGCCGTTTGCAAGGCTCCGCGGTCGCGTCCGACGGGCGACGTCCGGCCCCACGATCGCGCTCCAGCCACGCCCGATCCGGTATTCGACCAAGCGTTCAGAAAGCTGAGGCATCGCGCTGACGATGAGATCGGAGATGGGCCGTGGCGGCTGTAGCCTCACGACGAGTATCATAACCCCCGGCGACCTCGACTCGCCACCGCCGACAAATTGACTCGCTCCAACCCCAACCTTATATTCCGAAGTCATGGTGAAACCCCGGCGCGGTGACACCGTTCTGCTCGCCATCGACGACCTGGCGTTCGGCGGCGAGGGCGTCGGGCGGCTGAACGGGTACGTCATCTTCGTCCGCAGCGGGTTGCCAGGTGACCGCCTGCGCGTCCGGATCACGGAGGCGCGCGCACGCTACGGCCGCGGCGTGATCGAGAGCATCGAGGCGCCGTCGCCCGATCGGGTGGCGGCGCCGTGCCCGCACTTCGGTCGCTGCGGCGGCTGCCGACTCCAGCACCTCGCATACCCGGCTCAGCTCGCATTCAAGGAGAAGCAGGTGCGAGACTGTCTGGAACGGCTCGGCGGAGTGACGGCCGTGGGCGGGACGCCGGAGATCCGCCCCATCGTCCCCGCGCCTGAGATCTATGGTTACCGAAACAAGATGGAGTTCACGGTCGCCGGCGAAGGGCCATCGGTTCGCCTGGGGCTCCACGAGGCCGAGCGCTACGACGTCGTGCTGGACATCGATCGATGCCTGCTCCAGTCGGAGTCGATGAACGCGCTCCTCGACGAAGCTCGCCGCCGGTTCCGGAGCCGCGGGCTCACCGTGTGGGACGACGATTCCGGGCAGGGGCTGCTCCGCTTCCTGACGCTCCGCCAGGCGCGGCGGACCGGTGAGACGATGGTGAACATCGTCGCGGCGGCGCCCGACGTCGAGACGCTGAGCCCGGTGGCCGACGCGCTGAAGGCGCGCGTGCCGACCGTGTCGAGCGTCGTCGTGAACGTCAACGCGAAGAAAGCGAGCGTCGCGGTCGGGACCGAGGAGCATCTCCTTCTCGGCCGCGGGCACATCACGGAATCGCTCGCCGGCGTGAATTTTCAGATCTCGGCCAACTCCTTCTTCCAGACCAACACCGTGCAGGCCGAGCGACTGTTTGGCGTCGTCGAGGAGGCCTGCGAGCTGAGCGGCGCGGAGACGGTCTTCGATCTCTACTCGGGCACCGGGGCCATCAGCCTCTTGCTGGCCCGTCGCTGCCGACGCGTGTACGGTATCGAGCTCTCTGCGGCCGCGGTGGCGGACGCCGTTCGCAACGCCCGCGCGAACGACATCGAGAACTGCACCTTCCTGGCCGGCGAAGTGCGCCATGTCCTGCCGCAGCTCCTGCAGCAGGGTGTGCATGCCGAAGTCGTCGTCGCCGATCCTCCGCGCGCGGGATTCCATCCCAAGGCGCTTCGCGCGCTCGCCGATCTTCGTCCCGGCCGCGTCGTCTACGTTTCCTGCAATCCATCGACGCTCGCGCGCGACCTCGCGGACCTGGCGCGCGAGGGCTACCGCGTGGAGTGGGTGCAGCCGGTGGACATGTTTCCTCAGACGCCTCACATCGAGGCCGTCGCCCGTCTCCGACGGGCGACATGAAGGGCTATCTCGCCCGGCGCGCCCTCCAGTCCGTCCTGGTCCTGCTCGGTATTTCCTTCGTCGTCTTCTTCATCCTCCACCTGACCGGGGATCCGGCGCTCGTGCTGCTGCCGCCGGACGCGTCGGCTGAGGACGTCAGGAAGTTCCGCGAAGCGATGGGGTTCAACGATCCGTTCCTCGTTCAGTACGGTCGGTTCTTGAAGGGCGCGCTGCACGGCGACTTCGGACAGTCGGTCCGGCACGGCGAGCCGGCGTTCGGTCTGGTCATGGAGCGAATGCCGGCGACGTTCGAGCTGTCGGGCGCCGCGCTCCTGATCGCGGTGAGCCTCGCAATCCCGGCGGGGATCGTATCCGCGGTGCGCCGTAACAGCGCGCTCGATTACATCTCGACGGTCGTGGCGCTCCTGGGCCAATCGATGCCGACCTTCTGGCTCGGGATCATGCTGATCTTGCTGTTCTCGGTGCAGTTCCATCTCTTGCCATCTTCGGGGCACGGGACCTTCCAGCACCTCATCCTGCCGGCGATCACGCTCGGGCTCTTCACCACGGCCCGGATCACGCGGCTCACCCGATCGGGGATGCTCGAAGTCCTGAATCAGGACTACATTCGTACGGCGCGCGCCAAGGGTTTCGGAGACCGGCTGGTCGTGTGGAAGCACGCCCTGAAGAACGCGGCGATCCCCGTGGTGACGATCGTCGGGATCGAGCTCGGCACGCTGCTGGGCGGCTCGGTCATCACCGAGACGATCTTCGCCTGGCCGGGCGTCGGCCGATTGTCGGTGCAGGCGATCTACAATCGGGACTACCCCGTCGTCCAGGCTGCCGTGTTTCTGCTCGCGTCCACCTTCGTCGTGGTGAACTTGATCGTGGATCTGCTGTACGCGTACCTGGATCCGCGGATCCGATTGCAATGAGCGCGACCACCCGTGTCATCCCGATGTCGCGCGACACCGCGTCCAGCACGCGCGAATGGCGTGTCCTTGCGCGGCGCCTGGCGCGCCGGCGTACGGCGATCTTCGGCCTCGCCGTGGTGGCGCTCGTGGTCGCGACCGCGCTGGTGGCGCCATGGCTCTCGATGTTCGACCCGATCGAGCAATCGATCGGCGACCGGCTGAAGCCTCCCGCGTGGCGTGACGACGCCGGGCGGGTCCACCTGCTCGGCACCGATCATCTCGGCCGCGACCTGTTCGCGCGCGTGGTGTTCGGCGCGCGGCCCGCGCTGCTCGTCGGCCTCGCCGCCGTGCTGATCTCCGGCCTGCTCGGCATGGTCGCGGGACTCGTGTCCGGCTACTTCGGCGGCTGGGTCGACGACGTGTTGATGCGGCTCGCCGATATCCAGCTCGCCTTTCCGTTCATTCTGCTCGCGATCGCGGTGATCGGCGTCCTCGGCCCGAGCCTCACCACCATCATCGCCGTGATTGGCGTCTCGAGCTGGGTCGTCTACGCGCGCGTCGTGCGCGGCGCGGTGCTCACGCTCCGCGAGTGTGAGTTCGTCCAGGCGGCGCTGGCCCTCGGCAGCACCGATCGGCGCGTGGTCCTCCGCCACATCCTGCCCAACACGCTGACCCCGTGGCTCGTGGTCGCGACCCTCGACATGGCGCGCGTGATCGTGATCGAGTCGGCGCTGTCGTTCCTTGGTCTCGGTGTGCAGCCGCCCACGCCGACCTGGGGCGGGATGCTGGCTGACGGTCGGGTCTACATCTCGACCGCATGGTGGCTGGCGACGTTTCCCGGGCTCGCCATCCTCGTCACCGTCCTCGGCATCAATCTGTTCGGCGACGGCCTGCGCGACACGTTGGATCCTCGCCTGAAAGTGTAGTGAGGGAGAATCGAGGAGCGTCCCGGGCCGAGACGGGCCCGGGGTTTCCCCGGGACCGTCGAGCGCGTCGGGTAAAGGGGCCTTCGAGGCCCCTTTGTAATCAAACGGGCCATCTCGGGGCCCCTCACGTCACGATCCTGGCCGGGCGCGCCGGCGCAGAAGCAGCACCAGAGCAGCAACCGGGACGGTGACCCAGAGCCAGCTTGCGCGAACGCCGACAGCGATATCCACGGCGATCAGGAGTGACCCACCGGCGGTGGCCAGCCAGAGGAGCAGGGTCGTACAGACGTCGATCGCGCGCCATCCCGCCCGCGCCACCGCCAGGGCGAAGACCGCGCCGGAGGTGTCGAGCGCCACGTCGGTTGCGCTCGCCACTCGCGTGAACGTCGTCGCCTGGTGCGCTTCGTCGAGAAACGCCCAGCCTGCGCTGATTACGAGCGCGACCCACGCGCGCCGGCGCGCGGGCCGGCCGGAAAGCGCGCGGAACCACAGGAGCGCCAGCATCGCGTACTCGATGACGTGCGCCATCTTGCGCACGGCCTGATGCAGCGCCACGAGCTGCGGCGCCGACGCCCACGGAAAGAGCCAGGTCACCATCGGTCCCATGACGGCGCCGGTGCGCTCGGCGCTGAAACGATCCGACGACAGCGCCATGATGAGCGCCATCCAGATCACGGGCGGAACCCAGGCGGGAACACGCATCGCTGTTGATCATACTGACTGGCGGCGTGGCGGCGACCGTTTCCTGGCCTGCTCATTGTCCCGAACTGGCTCCGATAAACCCGGGAGTCCGGGTTTGGAAGGAGCAGCGAAGGAACAGAAGTCGTCGACGAAGTGACGCTCACGGACACCGGGGCCTTCGGGCCCCGGCGCCCGCTCAATTCCGTCGCGCGCCACCGACCGTGATACAGTTGGTGCGATGCTCGGCGCGATCCTCGACGATCTGCTGATCTCGAAGACCACCGGGCCGTGCATCACAGCCTCGCGTCACTTCCCGGCGCGCGACGCCATCTACGAGCCGTTTCCCGCTTCGCTCAATCCGCGGCTTGCCGACGCGCTGCGAGCCCGCGGCATCGAGCAGCTGTACTCCCATCAAGCGAACGTCTGGGCGCTGGTCGAGGCAGGCCGCAACGTGGTCGTGGTGACACCGACGGCGTCGGGGAAGACGCTCTGCTACAACCTGCCGGTATTACAGTCGTTGATCGATGCGCCTGACGCGCGAGTGCTGTACCTCTTTCCCACGAAGGCCCTCGCGCAGGATCAGCTCGCCGAGCTCGAGCAAATCGCCAAGCAGCTCCCCGAGCTGCGCATGTTCACCTACGACGGCGATACGCCACAAGATGCGCGTCGCGCTGTCCGCGCCCGCGCCAACCTCGTGCTCACGAATCCCGACATGCTGCACTCCGGGATCCTGCCGCATCACACGAAGTGGGCGGGGCTCTTTCAGAACTTGCGATTCGTCATCATCGATGAATTGCACGCGTACCGGGGGGTCTTCGGCAGCCATGTCGCTAACCTCGTGCGCCGGCTGCGCCGGATCTGCCGCCATTACGGGTCGACCCCGCAGTTCATCATGGCGTCGGCCACGATCGCGAATCCCGGAGAGCTGGCGAGCCGCCTCATCGGCGCGCCAGTTGCGGAGGTTCGGCAGAGCGGAGCTCCGTCCGGCGAAAAGATCTTTCTCTGCTACAACCCGCCGGTCGTCAATCCCGAGCTCGGGATCCGCGCGCCGTACCTCGGGGAAGCCACGAAGATCGCTCTCAAGTTTCTCCGCGAGAAGATCGCGACGATCGTGTTTGCGCAGAGCCGCCTGGCCACCGAAGTCATGCTGACCGCCATCCGGAGCGGAGTCGCCGACAAGACCGGGGACGCCGGGATGATTCGCGGGTATCGCGGCGGCTACTTGCCGACGCGACGACGGGCGGTGGAGCAGGGCCTCCGCGAGGGCGCTGTGCTCGGCGTCGTGTCGACGAACGCGCTCGAGCTCGGCGTCGATATCGGGTCGCTGGACGCCGCGGTGCTGGCCGGCTATCCCGGAACGATCGCGTCGCTGTGGCAGCAGGCCGGGCGCGCCGGCCGGCGTGTCGGGTCCTCGGCGGCGGTCATGGTGGCGAACAGCTCACCGCTCGACCAGTTCATGGTGACCCACCCGGACTACCTCTTCGGGATGCCGCCCGAGCAGGCGCGCGTGAATCCCGATAATCCGTTCATTCTGGTGAACCACCTCAAATGCGCCGTCTTCGAGCTGCCGATCGCTGATGGCGAGCGATTCGGCGAGGTCGACGTCCGGCAGCATCTGGCCGCCCTCGAGGACGAGGGGTTGCTCCATCATGCCGGCGCGCATTTCCACTGGGCGTCCGAGACCTATCCAGCCGACCACGTGTCGCTCCGCACCGTGACCACGGACAACTTCCTCGTCATCGACACGACCTCTCGGGACGAGAAACAGACCAAGCGCCGGCAGATCGTCGCCGAAGTCGACTGGTCGAGCGCCTTCGCGACGATCTACCCGAAGGCGATCTATCTCATCGAGAGCGAGCCGTACGAGGTGCAGGAGCTTCACTTCCGGGAGGACGAAGAGAAGGTCGCCTACGTCAAGCGCGTCGCCGTCGACTACTTCACCGATGCGGTCAGCGCCAGGGGTGTCTGGATTCTCCGGCGACTTGCCGACCGCGAGCATGCCGCGTACGTCGTCGACCAGGGCGAGGTGCTCGTGGCGGAGAAAGTCGTCGGCTTCAAGAAGATCAAGATGGGGACGCTCGAGAACGTCGGCTCGGGCCAGGTCGAGCTTCCCCAGCAGGAGATGCAGACGACGAGCGCCTGGCTGACGTTGCCGCCGCAAACGCTCGCGCGCGTCAGCCAGTCGCGCGAAGAATTGATCGACGCCCTGCGCGGTATCGCATACCTGCTGCACCACCTCGCGCCGTTCTTCCTGCTCTGCGACGTCCGGGACCTCGGGGCCTGGCTCGGCGACACCACGCCGGTCGAATCGGGCGTGGTCGCGACCCGGGAATCGACGCGCCGGCGGCTACTCGAGGCCGAGCGGTTCAATCCCACGGTGTACCTCTACGATTCGCACGCGGGGGGCATCGGGCTGGCCGAACGGATCTTCGAGGTGTTTCCGGATCTGCTCCTGCGCGGTCTCGAGACGATCGAAGGCTGTCCTTGCCGCGCCGGTTGTCCGTCGTGCGTGGGCCCCGTCAACGAGGTTGGTCGGCGGGCCAAGGCAACCGCCGCCGCGCTGCTCAAGCTCCTCACCGCCTGAGCGGGATCGTCCTTGCCGACGCTCGACGATCTGCGGCACATCATCCGGCGGATCGAGAGCGCCAGACCACCGCGGCCGGCCGCCGAGCCTGTCGAGCGTGTGCTCGGGGGCGACATCGTCGAGACCGGCGCCGGCTCGATCCTGATGGTCCGTCACGAATATCCGCTGGCTCACGCCGTTGGCCGCCACTCGCTCGAGGCGGCGTTCGAGCTGTTGCCGGAGCACCTCGCGGTGATCGCCCGGGTCGGTGAAGCACCGCCCGATCCGGCGCGCTTGCTCTTTCTGGATGCCGAGACCACGGGCCTGGCGGGAGGTACGGGAACGTACGCGTTCCTCGTCGGCGTCGGCCGGATCGAAAGCGATCGATTCGTCGTGAGCCAGTACTTCATGCGGGATCTCGACGAGGAGCCGGCGCTGCTCGCGGCGCTCACCCCGCTTCTCGAGCAGGCCGCCGGTCTGGTGACGTTCAACGGGACGGCCTTCGATCTTCCGCTCCTGGAGACGCGGTTCGTGCTCGGCCGGCGCCGGTGGACGCCGGCTCTCGCCCACGTGGATCTCCTGTGGCCGTCTCGGCGCGTCTGGCTGACCGCGCTGCCGGACTGTCGACTGGCCACGCTGGAGCGCCACGTGCTCGGGATCGTCCGCGGGGACGACGTCCCCGGCGCGCTGATTCCGATGCTGTACTTCGAGTACTTGAGAACCCGACGGTCTCAGCCGCTGGCCCGCGTGCTGACCCACAACCGTGATGACGTCCTCGCTCTTGTGGGGCTCCTCGGCTGGTTCGGTCGGGCCCTTCGCGGAGGAGCCCGTCTGACCGCGCACGAATTGCTCGGGCTTGGTCGGCTGTGGGAAGCCTGTGACATCGAGCGCAGCCTCGCGTATTACCGCCAGGCGCTCGCGACGGGGTTGTCGGGAATGGCGGCGCTCTGGACGTCGCTCAGACTGGCGGCCTGGGAGAAGCGCCGTGAGCGCTGGGAGACCGCCTGCGCGCTCTGGGAGAACGCTGCGACGTGCGACATCTTCGATCCGCGACCCTGGGAAGAGCTGGCCAAGTTCCACGAGCACCGCGCACGGGATTTCATGGCAGCTCAGCGGATCGTGATGACCGCCCTCGATCGCGCCCGTGCTGCGACCGCGCCGCGCCGCGTGATCGATGAGCTGACCTACCGCCTCGGCCGGCTCGACCGCCGTCTGTCGGCGGCGCGTCGACGGCCCCTCGAGGCAGACGTTCCGCTGTAAGCGCCTGTCGACGGCCCTGGATCGCTGACCTTACGGAACCGGCGTGATCGGCGGCTTGCCCTCCAGCACGGCCAGGCAATTGCGCACGGCGAGGGTTGCCATCGCAATCCGCGTGTCGCGCGAGGCGCTGGCGATGTGAGGCGCCAACACGACGTTCGACAGCGGGATGAGCCCGGGATGGACCTTCGGCTCCTCTTCGAACACGTCGAGACCGGCGCCGGCGATCCATCGCTCCGTCAGAGCCCGGACGAGCGCCGCTTCGTCCACGATCGGACCGCGGGCGGCGTTGACGAGGATGGCCGAGCGCTTCATCATCTTCAGCGCGTCCTCGTCGATGAAGTGCCGGGTCTCCGGGAGTAGCGGGGTGTGGACGCTGACGAAATCGGACTCGCGAAGGACGGTCTCCTTGTCCGTGTAGTTCGCCCGCAGCTCTTGCTCGACCGGGCGATCCGCCCGCACGGCATCCTGGTAGAGCACGCGCATGTCGAAGCCCAGCGCTCGCTTCGCGACGGCGCGGCCGATCCGTCCGAATCCGAGAATGCCGAGCGTCTTGCCGTGGACGTCAGCGCCCCAGAGCAGTCCCCATTCCCAGCGATTCCATTGACCCGAGCGCGTGAAGTGGTCGGCCTCGACGACTCGCCGGGCCGTGGCCATGAGCAGGGTCCACGCGAAGTCCGCAGTCGTCTCGGTGAGGACGTCCGGCGTGTTCGTGACGACGACGGACCGCCGACGTGCCGCCGCGACGTCGATGTTGTTGAATCCCACCGCGACGTTCGCGACGACCTTCAGCGTGGGAGCGGCCGCCAGCACCTCGTCATCGATCGTGCTGATGATGTGGCAGATCAGCCCGTCCTTGCCTTTGAGCCTTCGGATCAGCTCGGTCTTGGCAAGTGGCTCGCTGGTATTGTTGAAGTCGACTGTGACATCCTTCGGGATCAGATCGAGGGCTTCTTGTGGCAACACATTGGAAACTAAGACACTTTTGGCCATTGATCCCCCTCGAATTTTTTGCTTGTTTCGCCGTACGGCGGAGGCTATATTAGCACTCGCTTTAGATGAGTGCTAACGGTCCTGGGGCAGCGGAGAGAGCCCGTGATCGTGACGCCCGGCGCGAGAACCTGATTCAGCGTCAACCATCCAGCAAGGAGGCACAGAGCCCATGAAGATTCGTCCGTTGCATGATCGGATCCTCGTCAAGCGTGTCGAGGAGAAGGAGCAGATCCGGGGAGGCATCATCATTCCCGACACCGCCAAGGAGAAGCCGCAAGAGGGCAAGGTCGTGGCGGTCGGGAACGGCAAGATCGGCGAGGACGGGAAGCGCATCGCGCTCGACGTCAAGTCCGGCGACAAGATCCTCTTCGGGAAGTACTCCGGCTCCGAGGTCAAGATCGAGGAAGAAGAGTACCTGATCCTTCGCGAGGAAGACGTTCTCGCCATTCTCGAGTAACCCAGAACTCCATTCCATCCAGGGAGGAACGCCGCACATGCCGAAGCAGCTGAAGTTCGATGAGGAAGCCCGGAGCGCGCTGCTCAAGGGCGTCAACATTATGGCGGAAGCCGTCAAGGCGACGCTCGGCCCGAAGGGCCGCAACGTCGTGATCGACAAGAAGTTCGGTAGCCCGACGATCACCAAGGACGGTGTCACCGTCGCCAAGGAGATCGAGCTGAAGGACCCGTACGAGGACATGGGCGCGCAGATGCTGAAAGAGGTCGCGTCGAAGACCTCCGACATTGCCGGTGACGGCACCACGACGGCGACCGTGCTGGCCCAGGCCATCTTCCGCGAGGGCCTGAAGAACGTGACGGCCGGCGCCAATCCGATGGGGCTCAAGCGTGGCATCGAGGCCGCCGTCGAGGCCGTGACGGAGGAGCTGAAGAAGCTCTCGAAGTCCACGAAGGACAAGAAGGAGATCGCCCAGGTCGCGACGATCGCCTCGAACAACGACAAGACGATCGGCAACCTGATCGCCGAGGCGATGGAGAAGGTCGGCAAGGACGGCGTGATCACGGTCGAGGAATCCAAGTCGGCGGACACCGTCCTGGACGTGGTCGAGGGCATGCAGTTCGACCGCGGTTATCTCTCGCCCTACTTCGTGACCGACGCCGAGCGCATGGAAGTGGTGCTCGAGGATGCGCTGGTGCTGATCCACGAGAAGAAGATCAGCGTCAT
>JBGPTW010000026.1:0-52119 GCA_041490825.1 Methylomirabilia bacterium
ACGAACAACACGCGCGCCGACACTGGTACAGACGTTCATGAATCATGCGCGCGGATCATCGATGAACGACCGAAGCCGGGGACAGCGTGTTGCCGCGGGCCGGCCGGGTCGGTGGGGGGCCGGCGGACCCGTTCCCGCAGCGTCTTATCGAGGGCGACCAGGCCAGGAGTGGGAACGGCTCGCGGGTCATCGGTCAACAGCGCCCCGTGGTCAGCGGGCCCCTCACCGATCCGGTCGGCCCGCGACGCCACGCGCTCGATTGACGGCGGCGTTCATAAATAATCCGGGCTGGTCCATTACTCGAACATCAGCACCGTGCGCGCGACCTCGCCGGCCTTCATCGCGCGGAACGCCTCGTTCACGTCTTCGAGCCGGCCTCGTCGGGTGATCATCTCATCGAGTCGCAGGCGGCCGCTCAGATAGAACTCGACGTACTTCGGCATGTCGACCTTGAAGCGGTTCGAGCCCATGCTGCAGCCCTGGATCCGTTTCTCCCGCAGAAATGCCGGTCCGTCGAGCTCGATCTTCTGACCAACGGGAATCATGCCGATCACCGTCGCCGTTCCTCCCGGCCTGAGACAGTCGAACGCCTGCTCGGCTGCCTTCTTGAGCCCGATGGCCTCGAAGGCGTATTCGACACCGCCCGCGGTCAGCTCGCGGATGGCCTTGACTGGATCCGAGGTTGACGCATCCACGGTGTGCGTGGCTCCGAGCTCGCGCGCCTGCGACAGCTTTCGCTCGAAGACGTCGACCGCGATGATCATGCTGGCGCCCGCGATCCGCGCGCCTTGGATCGCGGCCAGGCCGACGCCACCCGCTCCGAACACCGCCACCGTGGCGCCCGCCTCGACGCGTGCCGTGTTGAGGACCGCGCCCACGCCCGTCGTCACGCCGCAGCCGATGAGCGCCGCGCGGTCGAACGGCATGTCGTCACGGACGCGGACGAGCGCGTTCTCGTGGACGAGCATCTGCTCCGCATAGGCGGAGAGGTTCGCAAACTGGTTCACGGGCGCGCCCTTCCAGCTAAGCTTGGGCGGTTCGTGCGGCGCTCGCACGGGCCGGGACTGGCAGAGGTGAGTCCGTCCGGTCAGGCAGTACGCGCAATGTCCGCAGAAGACCGAGAGACATGCGATCACGTGGTCACCCGGCTTAAACTCCGTGACTTGCGGGCCGACCACCTCGATGATGCCGGCTGCCTCGTGGCCGAGGATCGCCGGCGCCGGAAACGGGTAGAACCCGTCGACGAAGTGCAGATCGCTGTGGCACACGCCGCTGGCGACGGTGCGCACCAGCACTTCGCTGCCAATCGGCTTGGCAATGTCGACGTCTTCGATCGTCAGCGGCTTCTGAGGGCCATGGAACATGGCGGCTTTCATATGATCCTCCTGTGGTCTGCGACGGTCGAAAGCATACAACTGATTGAACTGGGGGCGTCGAACGCCCCCAGACCCCCACACGCTCGGTCGGCCGCTGGCCAAGCCAGCGACCGCCTCGGCCCCCACACGCTCGGCCGGCCGCTGGCCACGCCCGCGCCCGCCTCGACCCCCAGTTCAATTAATCCGCCGGCGCCGGCAGTCCTGGATCGCGAGCGGTCGGCTCCGGGCGCCGATCCCGCGTCGCGTCGGATCGAACGCGTCGCATGAACGGGACCAGGATCAGGACGGCGCAGTACGTCACGAGCATGAGCCAGAAGTCATCGGCATAGGAGAGGATCTGCGCCTGGACGATCGTCTCGCGGTAGAGCATGGCCGTGGCTCGGCGCGCGGCCGTGAACTGGTCGGCGCCCTGGGTCCCGAAGTAGGCGGTCCACTCCTGCAGCCGCTCTGTGACCGCCGGGTTCCAGACGTGAACGTGGCTCGTCAAGATCGCCTGATGCTGCTGGCTGCGTCGCGCCAGCAGCGTCGTCGCGATCGCCACGCCCATGCTGCCGCCGATGTTGCGCACGACGTTGTAGGCGGCCGTCGCGTTCGCCAACCGCTCCGTCGGGATGGTCGCAAGCGCGAGGGCCTGGAGCGGGACGAAGAGGAAGCCCGAGGAGAATCCCTGGAGGAAGCGCGGCCAGGCGAGGCTCCAGAAATCCATCGTGGCCGTGACGTGCGTCATCATCCAGAGGGCTACCACCTGCAAGAGGCAGCCCCCTGCGAGCATCACGCGCTGGTCCATCCGCGAGACGAGGCGTCCGGAGATCATGAGCGCGATCATCGTGCCGAGCCCGCCGGGCGCCAGGGTGAGGCCCGCCGTCCAGGCGTCGTAGCCGAGGATCTTCTGGGTGTAGAGCGCCACGAGGAGGACGCTCGAGTTGAAGCTGAACCCGATGAGGAAGATTGCGAGCGAGCTGACGCCGAAGTTCCGGTCGTTGAAGACGTTGACATCGAGGATCGGCTCGTCGGCGACGATCTCTCGGATCACGAACCCGATGAGCATTCCCACGGCAAGAACGCCGCACGCCACGATCAGCGGCGAGTCGAACCAGTCGTGGCGTTCGCCGAGATCGAGAACGTACTGCAGGCAGCCGAACCCGAGCACCATCAAGACGATTCCCGCGACGTCCACGTGTCGCGGCCGGCGATGGAAGGGGGCATCGAACAGGAACGCGCTCACCATGAAGAACGCGATGACGCCGATCGGCAGGTTGATGTAGAAGATCCAGCGCCAGGACCAGTTGTCGGCGATCCAGCCTCCGGCCGTCGGGCCGAGGATCGGGGCCAGCATGATGCCGAAGCCCCAGACGGCCATGGCGGTGCCGCGCTCCTTGAGCGGGAAGATCTCCCACATGATCGCCTGCGCCATTGGAATCACCGGGCCGCCGCCGAGGCCCTGCAGGATGCGCATCGCGACGAGGAATTCGAGGTTTGGCGCGATCCCCGAGAGGAATGAAGCGGTGGTGAAGGTGACCGTGCAGATCAGGTAGAACCGTCGCCGCCCGAACACCGCGGTGAGCCAGCCGCTCGCAGGGATCACGACGGCGTTGGCCGCCAGGTACGAGGTGATGACCCACGACATCTCGTCGATGCTGGCCGAGAACGATCCCTGCATGTGCGGGAGCGCAACGTTGGTGATGCTGGTGTCGAGGACCTGCATCACCGTGACCATCATCACGGAGAACGTGATCGCCCACTTCCGTGCGGGGCTGATGGCCGGCTCGCTGCCGAGGTGATCCCAGGACGATGGCGCGCGCTCGGCCAGCTCGCCAGACGTGGGGGTGCGGGGTTCCGCCGTCACTGCTGGCCCTCCGAGGCTACTTCGGCAGGAACTCGTCGGTCACGAGCTTCCCGTACGGGATGCCCGGCGAGCGCTTTTCTTTCACAGCCGCATGGTACGGCATGGAGGGGCCTTCCCGCGAATTGGACACGACAACCGGGACTGTGGCACCTACAATCGACGTGGACGCTCCTCGGCTGACTCCGTTGCCGTGAGGAGGATTGAGCATGCTATCGCAGGACGAAAACGAACTGCTGACGCGGGTTGGTGCTGGTTCCCCCATGGGCGACGTCCTGCGGCGCTACTGGATCCCGGCGCTGCTCACGTGGGAGCTTCCCGAGCCTGACGGTGCTCCCGTGCGCACCAGGCTGCTCGGCGAAGATCTGGTGGCGTTTCGCGACACGCTCGGCCGCGTCGGGCTGCTCGACGAACACTGCCCGCATCGACGGGCGTCGCTCTTCTTCGGCCGCAACGAGGACTGCGGGTTGCGGTGCGTCTACCACGGCTGGAAGTACGACGTCGACGGCCGCTGCGTGGACATGATGAACGAGCCGCAGGAGTCGAGCTTCAAGAGCAAGATCCACATCACGTCCTATCCCACGATCGAGCTCGGCGGCGTCATCTGGGCGTACATGGGTCCGCCAGCGTTGCAGCCGGCGCTGCCGAAGTTCGCGTGGACGCAGATGCCGGCGACACAGCTCAACGTGTCAAAGGTCGTCCAGGAGAGCAACTGGCTGCAGGGCCTGGAAGGCGGGATCGACACGTCGCATGCGCCGATCTTGCACCGCCTGCTCACGACCGCCTCCAAGCGGCCGGGGTTCAAGCCGACGAATCCGTTCGTGCGCGGTAAGGCGCCGGTGCTCGTCGTCGATCTCAGGGACTACGGCTACCAGTACGCGGGCATCCGACCACTCGACGACGCGAACGTCCACGTCCGCACCTACCACTTCATCATGCCCTTCCACCAGATCCGCCCGTCACAGACGGAAGCCGGTCTCTCGCTGGTGGCGGGACACATCTGGGTGCCGATGGATGACGAGCACACCATGGTTTACAACTGGGAGTCCAGCGCGACCGCCGAGCCTCTGAGCGAAGAGGATCGCATCGGGCGACGCCTCGGCAACGGTCCCGCGGATGTCGATCAGACCACGTTCCGGTCCAAGCGGAACAAGGCAAACACCTACCTTCTCGACCGCGAGGTTCAGAAGACCGAGACGTTCACGGGCATCGACGGCATCAACACGCAAGACCGCGCCATCCAGGAAAGCATGGGCCGGATCGTCGACCGCAGCAAAGAGCATCTGGGGCCGGCAGACAAAGCGGTGATCCAGGCTCGGCGGCTATTGCTTGGAGCGGTGACGACGGTCCAGGAGGGCGGCACACCGTGCGGTATCACTCCGACGTACTACACGCTCCGAGCCTCCGAGGCTGTGGTGCCGCGGGACACCGATTGGCGCAACATCCTGACCCCCGAGATGCCGGCCACGGAAATCGCCCAGACGGTGTAAGGGACGCTCCGACGGGCTCTCCCTCGGCTTTCGCACCGGCACCCGCATTGCAGATTGTGTGGCACTTGATCCGCCAAGATCGCCGGCTCGCTACGCAGTCGTGAATCGCGAACACGCTCTCTGAGCCTCGACCTGACGCGGTCCACGCTTCTGGCACGCCGGAGCGATGCGACGGATCGGGAGGTCATATGAAAATACGCAGTCGCTGGTCCCTACCTGTCATCGGCCTGGCCTCGGTCATCGCGCTAGACGGTATGACTTCCGCGACGTGAGGCTGTTTGGGCCTTCTCCGAAGCCATTCTCACAGTGATCCACCACGACCTGGCCGACGGGTGTAAGCGCATCGTCGCCGGCGAGAGACTGGGCTGTTCTTGAGTCACAGTAGTGTCCTCGAAAGATCACGCGCCCATCGGCGTCGTTGATCTCCGCGAGCCCCTGTACATAACCGCCGATCCGCACGGGCCGCCCGCGTTCGTTACGGATGACAACCCTCTGATTGAGTTCCCCGACGAGCCTGGCCCTGATCGGGAGTTGGGCGCCGCTGGTGAAGCGCAGGGTGGTCTCATAGGCAATCTCGTAGTCGCGAGCGACCATGTACGTGACGCCTTCCTTTTCCTCGCGGACGAACTGGGGCGCGCGGATACGGCGTAGGCCAACCTCGCAGGTGAATGGGCCGGTAGGAAGCGATAGCGGTGTCATATGCTCGTTCCCCGTTGGGCGGTGCAGTCACGCTCACTCGATTGTGGTCGCCATCGTAAGCTTGGTGTCCCGCTCTCGCCGCCTCGTCTGGCTAACGTGTGCGTCAGCCGCGCCCGCTCGCGGGCGCCGGCTGCCCGCAATTGTTGGGCTTCACATGGCCTACCGCTGCGGAACGAGCCGGATTTCGATTTTGCACCCTACCGCCTTGGCATATTTCTTCAGAGAGGTGAGCGACGGCGCATGCTTGCCAGCCGATTCGAGACGTGAAACCGTGCTTTTTGTTGTGCCCATGCGGGAAGCCACCGCTTCCTGCGTGAGACCAGCGCGAGCGCGTGCGGCGAGCATTTCGTTCGCAACGGCGTACTCGACCGCGAGGGCTTGATACGCGGTCTGGAAACCCCGGCGCTTACGCGCCTTTTTGAGGAAAGCATCGTGATCGTGCAGAATCGGTTTGTATTTGGTTTCAGCCATGGAATACCTCTTTCATGCGTTTGCGAGCCAGCTTCAGCTCTCGATCAGGAGTTTGCTGTGACTTCTTGATGAATGCGTGCAGCACCACAGCCCGTTGGCCGACGAGAAAACAATAAAACGCCCGCCCGATGCCCGACTTGCCTCTTGGCCTGAGCTCGAAGAGACCGCCCCCGAACGCACGTGAATGCGGAAGCCGAAGATTCGGGCCGTGCTCCATCAGAAGCTCTGGAGGCACATCACCATGTTCTCATATTTGAGAACATCTATCAATCCCCAAACTGTGGAGCCTAATCTCTGGGTAGTGGGTCAAATTGACCTACTACCGATCTCCGGGTAGTGGGTCAAACTTCAAATTGACCCACTACTGATTTCCGCGAGACGTTGACAAGTCACCGGACGAGGGGCAGATTCTCGTGACACCGCCATCGCGCGCCGGGAGGTGTGCCGCGCCTGTGGATCTGCCGCTCTCACCGATGTCCCGTCGTGCCCTCCTCGCCGCAGGTGCGGTGTCGAGCCTGGGCTCCCTGTTCGGCTCGCGCGCCTCAGCGTCTGCTGAGACCGCTGACGCGACCCGCTCGTCGATTTCGACCGCCGAGTACTGGGCCCAGAAAGGCTCGGTGTCCCTCTCCATCTTTCGCAAGCGCCTGAGCGAGCCCCGGCCTGGCCAGCAGAAGCGACCGGTCTTGTGTCTGGTCCACGGCTCCTCCATCTCGGCCCGCCCGGGCTTCGATCTGAGCGTCCAGGGTCGAGGGAGTACTCGCCCTCGACATGACGGCGAATCTGCCCATCGTCGATCCGGCCCGCGTGACGGCGCCGGTGCTGATCGTGCGCGGCGAGCACGATGGGATCGCGACCGAAGAAGACCTGCTCGAGTTCTATCGCCGGCTGCCCAACCCTGATCGGCAGTTCGTCATACTCGCCGGCGCGTCCCACGCGGTTGCGCTCGGTCACACTCGCAATCAGCTCTGGCATGTGATGCGCGCGTTTCTCGAGATGCCGACGCGCGCGGATGGCGCAACCGAAGGGAGGAAGTGAGCCGGAGTCACGAGCGTGACAGGCAACGCGACGGTATACTACGTCGCTGGTGAAGATGGCGGCCGCACAACTCACATCGTCGAAAGGAGCCGACCGTGATCTACGAAATCCGCACCTACCAAATTGCTCCCGGGAGCCTGGCCGAGGTGGAGAAGCGCTTCGGCGACGCCTATGAGTCCCGGAAGAAGTATTCCGAGCTGACGGCCTTTCTGCACACGGAGGTCGGGCCCCTCAACGAGATCGTCCACATCTGGGGTTACAAGGACCTGGCTGAACGGGCGCGTGTCCGCGGCGAGGCCGCGAAGGACACGAACTGGCCGCCCAGGATCAGCGAGTTCATCCGTCGAATGCGGTCCGAGATCGTCGTGCCGTTCTCGTTCATTCCCGAGGCCCGGCCCGGGAAGCTCGGACCGGTCTACGAGCTTCGCTACTACACGCTGAAGCCCGGCACGCTCCCGGACACGGCAAAGGGGTGGGAAGCCAAGCTGCCGGAGCGCACGAAGCTCTCGCCGATCGTGCTCGCCGGCGGTGTCGAGTTCGGCACGGCCAACGGGTTCGTCCACATCTGGGCGTACTCGAGCATGGACCAGCGGATGCAGGTTCGCGACGAGGCGCGCAAGAAGGGCGTCTGGCCGCCGCCTGGTGGGGCCGATCGGCTGCTCACGCAGGAGAACAAGATCCTGCTGCCCGCGGCGTTCTCTCCGCTGCAATAGCGCATCACCGATCGTTGCGGGGGCCGGTCTCTCGGCGGCTCCCGCAGCGCATCCAATCCGCCTCTGCCCGACGGTCAAAACGGGGCGCGGTGCGTTTCGGGCGCGAGCCACGCGAACAGTACCGCGACGACGACGAGCATCCCGGCTGCCGTCGCGAGCGCCGTGTTCGCGCCGAACACGTCGGTGATCAGCCCGAGCGCAATCGGTCCGCTGACGTATCCGAGATCGGCGAGCATCCGGATCAGGATGTGGTTGCGATCCGCGTCGCCGAGCTTGTCGGTCGGAGTCAGCGGGAATCGTCGCCCAGGCGGTACTCGGCGGTGAGCTCGTCGAGGCGAATCTTCAGTCCGGGATCGAACGTCTTGTCGACCGCGGCGATCACGTCGTCGAGCTGGGCCGGCCGGCTGGCGCCGACGATCGGCGCCGTGATCGCGGGATGCGCGAGCACCCACGCGATCGCGAGTTGCGCCACGGACATTCCCGCCTCGGCAGCGAGTCCGCGGAGCGCCTCGATCGTCGCGAACTCGCGGTCGTGCCAGTAGCGTTCCTGGTAGCGCTTCCCCGCGGTCCCGAGCGTGAAGCGTGTGCCCGCGCTCGGCCCGGTCTCTTTCCGATGCTTGCCCGACAGAAAACCACCGGCAAGCGGGTTGTACGGAATCACGCCGAGCCCTTCTTCTTGACACAGCGGCAGCAGCTCACGCTCGATCTGACGGAAGAGCACGTTGTACCGCGGCTGGACGGAATCGAACCGGGATACTCCCAGGACCTCGCTGCGACCGAGCGCGCGGGCCACCTGGTACGCGTGGAAGTTCGAACACCCGGTGTACCGCGCCTTGCCCGCGCGGACGACGTCGTCGAGAGCGCGCAGCGTCTCGTCGATCGGCGTGTCGGGGTCCGGATGGTGGAGCTGGTAGAGATCGACGTAGTCCGTCTGGAGGCGGCGCAGCGAGGCGTCGATCGCGTCGAGGACGTGCTTGCGTGAGAGCCCGCGATCCCACGGCCGGTCGCTCATGGCGCCGAAGCACTTGGTGGCGACGATGACGTCGTGACGTCGACCGCGGAGCCAGCGGCCGAGGATCTCCTCGGTGCGGCCGACGGTCTCGAGCGTTCCACCGAGCGGGTAGACGTCGGCGGTGTCCAGGAATGTGATGCCACCCTCGGCTGCTCGATTCAGGATGGCGATCGACGTCGGCTCGTCGCACTGCAGCCCGAACGTCATGGTGCCGAGACAGAGACGAGAGACGGAGAGCCCGGTGCGGCCGAGACGAGCGTGGCGCATCGAAAGACTCAGCGCCCCTGGAATTGTGGGCGGCGCTTCTCCGAGAAGGCTTTCACGCCTTCCTGGTAGTCCTGGCTGTTGAAGCAATCGGCGATCAGCCGATCGAGCAGCGCCAGGTCCCGCTCGTCGTGCGGACGTACCAGTTGATCCACGGTGGTCTTGGCCGATCGCAAGGTGAGCGGCGCGTTGCGGGCGATCGTCTGCGCGTAGTTCCGCGTGAAGCTTTCGAGCTCCGCCTTCGGCACGACCTGGTTGACGAGGCCCATGCGGAGGGCGTCCTGCGCGCTGAAGTCGGTGCGCGCCGTGAAGAAGATCTCCTTCGTGTACGACGGTCCCACGAGCTTCATCAGCTTTTCCATGCCGCCGTAGTGGTAGCCGAGACCCAGGCGCGCAGCGGGGACGCCGAAGCGAGCGTCGTCGGCGGCGATGCGAATGTCGGTAGTGATCGCGATGCTGACCCCGCCGCCCACGCAGTACCCGTGAATCATGGCCAGCAGCGGCTTTCCGAGCGTCGTCAGCGCCTCGTTGCCGCGCGCGGAGATCTTGCGGTACTCCTCCTCGTCCGCCATGTTGCGCCGGCGGTCCTTGAACTGGGAGATGTCGGCCCCGGCGACGAATGCCTGATCGCCGGCGCCGCGTAGGATGACCACGCGGATCGAGTCGTCCGTCGCCAGGTCGTGGACGTAATCGGGCATGAGCTCCCACATCTCCTGGCTCACGGCGTTGCGCTTCGCCGGCTGATTGAAGATGATCCAACCGATCGGCCCGTCCTTTTCCAGCAGCAGCTTCGGCGTGTCAGTCATGAAAGAGGCTCTCCTTGCTGGGAATGCATTACGTGACGGTGTATCTCGTAAGCGCGGTCAGCGCAAGACGTTCGTGATACGTTGTCCGCGAGATCCCGATCGGGCGGAGGATACGATCATGGCACTGGGTTTTGCATTGTTTGCCGGCACGGCCGCCGACATCATCCGCGCCACGGCGCGGGAGGTGGAAGCGCTCGGCTACACCTCCTTCTGGGTGAACCATCCCGGTTCGACCGACGGCCTCGCCGTGCTCGCGCTGGCAGCGGCCGAGACCCAGCGCGTCGAGTTGGGTGTCGGCGTGATCCCGCTGCACACGCGTGGTCCCGAAAGCATCGTCGAAGGCGTGCGGGCCACCAAGCTTCCGCTCGATCGGCTTCTGCTCGGCGTCGGCAGCCCGAATCCGGAAGCGCTGAAGCGCGTGCGGGCGGGCCTCGCAGAGATCCGCTCGCACCTGTCGACGCGGGTCGTCGTGGCGGCGCTGGGCCCGCAGATGTGCCGGCTCGCCGGCGAGATCGCCGATGGCGTGCTCTTCAACTGGTTGACGCCCGAGTACGCGCGCCGGTCCGCGGAGCTCGTGCGCGCCGGCGCCGCGGCGGCGCATCGGCAGCCGCCCAAGCTCTATGCCTACGTCCGGATCGCAATGGGCGGTCCGGCGGTGGAGAAGCTCGCGCAAGAGGCGGATCGGTACGCGCGGATCCCGGCGTATGCCGCGCACTTCGAACGGATGGGTGTGAAGTCCGTCGACACCGGCATCGTCGGCGACAAGCCCGGGACGATCCAGAACGCGCTTCGAACGTGGCAGGGTGCTGTCGACGAGGTCGTGCTCCGCGCCATCACGGGACGGGACACCGTCGACGAAAACCTGGCGCTCGTGAGGGCCGCGAAGCCCGCGTAGCCTCAGACGGCTCGCTCGACCACCTTGCTCACGCGGCCGCCCTGAATGTGATTGTTGCAACCAGGATGGGGCTGCGAAAATGAGTCTGCGAAAATGACCGCCATGCGTCTCGGATACTTCGCGATGCCGCTGCACCCGCCCGGAGCCGACCCGGCGCAGACGATGGACGATGATCTCGAGCAGATCGTCACGCTCGATCGCCTCGGATTCGAGGAGGCGTGGATCGGCGAGCATTTCACTGCGATGTGGGAGAACATCCCGTGCCCGGATCTCTTCATCGCCCGGGCGCTCGGCGTGACGCAGAAGATCAAGCTCGCCACCGGCGTGTCCTGCATGCCGAACCACAATCCCCTGATGCTGTCGCAGCGCATCGCGCAGCTCGATCAGATGGCCCGCGGCCGCTTCTACTGGGGAGTGGGGTCCGGCGGCTTTCCCGGCGACTTCGAGCTCTTCGACATCGATCCCAAGACCGGCGTGCAGCGCGAGATCACCCGGACGATGCTGGATCTGGTGCTCGAGCTCTGGAACGATCCCAAGCCGGGCGTCTACGAATCGAAGTACTGGCGCTTCCGCATCCCGGAGCCGCAGGCGGACATCGGGCTGCGGCTGCACTTGAAGCCGTATCAGCGCCCGCATCCGCCGATCGCCGTCGCCGGTGTGTCGGCAAGCTCGGAAACGCTCGGACTCGCCGGCGAGCGTGGCTATATCCCGATGAGCATCAACTTCGTTCCGCGGCGCATCCTGACCACGCACTGGGATGCGGTCGAGCAGGGCGCCAGGCGGGCGGGGCGCGTCGCCGACCGCTCGCTGTGGCGGATTGCGCGCGACGTGTATGTCGCGGACACCAACGAGCGGGCGCGGCGGGAGGCGCTGGAGGGGCCGCTGGCCCGCGACTACCGTGATTACTTCCTGCCGCTGCTCGGCAAGATCCGCGGCCGGGACATGCTGAAGGTGGACCCGGCGATGGCCGATGCCGACATCACGATGGAGTATCTGCTCGACAACATCTGGATCGTCGGTGACCCGGACACCGTGGCGGCGAAGCTCGCCTCGCTGCACGAGGACCTCGGTGGGTTCGGCACGCTGCTCGTGATCGCGCACGAGTGGCAGCCGCGCGCGGCGTGGGAGCGGTCGATGACGTTGTTGAAGGAGCAGGTGCTGCCGCGCCTCGCGGCGTAGGTCGCCGCACGCGTGGCGGTATGACGGTGGCCGTCATCGCCGCGATGGCGCGGAATCGTGTCATCGGTCGTCAGGGGCGCCTGCCGTGGCGGCTGCCCGAGGATCTTCGGCGGTTCCAGGCGCTCACGATGGGACACGCGCTCGTGGTGGGTCGCACGACGTTCGAGTCGATCGGCCGTCCTCTGGCTGGGCGCCGCACGATCGTGGTGACGCGTCAAACGGCATGGTCGGCGCCAGGTGTCGAGGTCGCTCATTCCATCGACGAGGCGTTCGCGCGCGCTGGCGAAGATGTCGTGTTCGTGGCCGGCGGCGCGGACATCTACCGTCAGACCATCGCACGCGCCGACCGTCTGTATCTCACGGTGATCGATCGCGAGGTCGAAGGCGACGCCGTCTTTCCCGCCTTCGATCCGGCCGATTTCCACGTCATCGAGCGCGAGGCCCATCAGGACGCTGACCTGCCATTCGAATTCGTCACGCTCGAGAGAGCGCGGTGACGACCATCGCGGGAACGGCCGGCTCGCCAGCCTCGGTAACATCAACGACCACGCGCACGTCGGTCTTCTCTTCCTCGATGTCAGGGGGATGAGTCGTCGGCTCAGCCGCGCGTGATCCGGGACAGACCGGGCAGGCGACCGAGGAGGTTGCCGCTGACCGCGCCGTCGACGACCAGATCGTGGCCGTTGACGTAGCGCGCGTCGGGGCCGAGCAGGAACGCGATGACGTCCGCGATGTCCTCGGGCGTCGCCACCCGTCCGAGGGGGACGAGCGCGTCGCGCTCCGCGGCGATTCGCGCGTCTGCGTACACGCTGGCGGTCATGCCGGTGCGCACCATGCCCGGTGACACGGAATTCGCCCGGATGCCATCGCGGCCGAATTCCTGCGCCAGCACCTGCACGAGCATGATGAGCGCCGCTTTGCTCGGACCGTAGGCGCCGAGATTGGCGTGCGCGTGGCTGCCGGACATCGACGCGACGGCGACGATCGCGCCGCGCGACGCGCGGAGCGCCGGATGTCCGGCCTTGGCCAGCAGCCACGTCGCGCGCGTGTTCACCGCGAAGAGACGATCCCAGTCGTCGGCGGAATAATCCACGAGCGCCCCGGGTCGGTTGACGCCCGCATTGCTGACGATTGCGTCGAGGCCGCCGAACCGGCCGACGGTGTCGGTCACCACCCGCGCCGGAGCGTCGACGGTTCCCATGTCGCCGACCATCGGGACCGCGTCCGCGCCGAGTTTGCGTAATTCCGTGACGAGGCTATCGAGCGCGGACGACGGACCGACGTCGACGGCGGCGATCTTTGCCGCGCGCCCCTGCGCGCTCGCGTCGCGCGCCAGACGAAGACACGTCGCTCGCCCGATTCCGCTTGCGGCTCCGGTCACCAGTGCTCGCATGGATCTCCCCGCGTCGACGCTGTCAGCCGCGCCCGCGAGCCTCCCGTGTCGCTACACGCCCGCTCGCTTCAGCGCAACTCCGATATTCTCCGCGGTCTGCTTGCGCTGACCGCGCTCCACCTCGTGCATGATGTCGACGACCCCAGCCGACACCGGCGTCGGGACGCCTTTCTCGAGGCCCTTCGCGACGACGTGGCCGTTCATGTAATCGATCTCGGTCGGGCGGCCCTTCGCGACGTCCTGTGCCATCGACGCGCGCCAGTTCCGTGAGCTGGCCGACGTCGGCGTCAGCATGCGGTCGAGCGCGTCGTACGTCTCGCGGCTCTGGGCGTCGGCCCACTGCTCGGCGGGGGCGCCGTTGAACTTCGGAATGCGGTAGCCGAGCGCGAGACCCACGCGCGCGGACTCGGCAGCGAGGTGGATCGTGATGGCGCGGCCGACCTCGCTGGAGGCGATCTCGAGCGATCCGAGCCCGGACATCGCCTGGACCGGATTGCCCATCGCGTTCGCGCAGAGCTTGCACCACCGCTCGCCCCAGAGATTGTCGGTGGCGAGCGCCCCGTCGATCACCGACAGCATTTCCGCCAGCTCGGTGGTGCGCTCTGTGATGCGGCCGTCGTGCTCGCCCGCGCGGAACACGTCGTGGCCCTTGGCTCCGCCCTTCTCCATGCCGCGCTCGACCTGACCTGGCGTCCAGAGCGCGACGCCGATCTTGGACATGATCAACCCCACGGACCGCTCGGGGCCGGCGACCGACGCGACCACCGGATCGGGCCAGGTGTTCTGCGACGCGACGACGTAACCGTTCGGCCCGAGATGACGGATCGCCAGCTGTGTCGCCCACGCGGTGTCGTAGACCTTCATCGCGACGAATGCGATGTCGAAGTCGCGGGGCAGGCGCGCCGCGTCGTTCAGGTGCACGGCCTTCGGGTGTGCCACGAACGGGTCGTGCGGCCCCGTCACGGAAATGCCCTTCGCGTTGACGGTGTCGACCTGCTCGGCCCAGGGATCGACCAGCGTCACGTCGTGTCCGGCTCGCGAGAGAAACGAGCCGATGTAGCTCCCGATGGCGCCGGCGCCGACGAAGAGCAGTTTCTTGGACATGGATCCTCCCCCAGGGCGCCGGGCCTAGCCGGTCGTCGACCCGAGATGATCTTCAGGAGCGGTTTCGATCGCTGTGATGAGCCGCCAGAGCACGCCGAACTCGGCGCCATCCCGCTGAAGGACGAGCCCGTCGTCCGTGATGCGCGACAACGTCCCCGTGTCCGGCTCGTCGACGTTCGAGAGGGAGACGAGGATGGGTAGGCCGATCAGCGGCTCGGCGTGCCGGCGCCAGAGGTGAGCGACGACCGTCGTGGCGTCCTGCAACTCCCGGATCGTCCCGATCGCCGGCTCCGACTCCCGCGGCGGAGTCGACCGGCCCGAGGTTGCCGCCGACACCAGCGGGACCGGGTTTCCTGCGACGGTGGCCCCGGCCCGCGAGGAAGCGACAGGCCCGCGGGGCGCTGTTGCAACGTCGCGGCTTTCGGCGCGCATGAGGAGCTGCAACACCTCCGAGGTGTGCGCCATCACGTTGCGGAGGACGGTGAAACCGAGGATCGACACGAGGAGCGCCAGCGCCAGACCGATCTGGACCCGCAAGTTCTGCATCGCGTTGAGGCTGTAGATGATCCAGACGAAGATCAGGAACGGCAACAGCGTCGTCAGCACGAAGATGGTCGAGGCGGCCTGCTTCAGACTTTTCGTGCTGGCCTGACGTGGGTTCCCGGGGTTTCGACTCATCGGGCTCCTTTCCGCGAGGACCTTGCGCCCGTCGGTTGGCGATTATGGGGCAAGGCCACTGTCGCCGCAATGGAACCTTGACCCTCTGTGGCCGGCGTGCCTTAATCGGCGCACCAGCCGTGAAGAAACCAGTCGTCTTCTACACATTAGTGCTCCTGGTCGCCGCGCTTGCCTGGCCGTGCGCCGTGCAAGCGCAGGCGACCGGTCAGACGCGGAAGATGCCGCGGATCGGCATCCTGTCGAGCCTCGCGAACGATCCGGAAGCGCTCGTCTCGCGCCTGTCGACGTCGCTCCGACCGCTCGGCTGGCCGTCGCCGACGAGCGTCCAGGTCGACGTTCGGGTGGCCTCCGGCGATTTCAACCGGCTCTCGCGTTTCGCCACGCAGCTGGTGCAGTTGAAGCCGGACGTGTTGCTCGCGCTCTGGGACAGCGACGTGGCGGCGCTCCGAGCGGAAACCAGGTCGATTCCGATCGTCATGCTGTTCGGCGTCGACCCCGCGGGTGCCGGCCTGGTGGAGAAGGTCGAGAAGTTGTTGCGCCCGAGCCGGAACGTCACCGGCGTGCTGGTCTTCTCGCCCGAGGTCGCGAGCAAGGAGCTCGGCTTGCTGAAGGAGGCGTTTCCGGGAGCCAAGCGCGTCGGCTTCGTCTGGAATCCCGCCGTGACGTCCTCGAAGTACCGGCGGGTCGCACAGCGGGCTGCCGATGAGCTCGATCTCACGCTGGTGTCCGTGGAGGTCCGCAAGAGCACCGATTTCGAGCAAGGGATGGAAGCGCTCGCCGCCGCTCGCATCGATTCCCTGTTCGTCGACGGCCTGACGCTCTTCAGCCCCGAGCAGCGAGCCGGGATGATCGACTTCGCCGCGCGGCGGCATCTTCCCGCGATCTACGTGGGAAGCTCGCTGGTCGATCGCGGCGGACTGATGTCGTACAACCCCAGCGTTCCGGAGCTGTGGCGCGAGGGCGCCGGGTTCGTCGATGCCATCCTGCGAGGCAAGACGCCCGAAGACCTTCCACTCCGTGAGGCGCCGAAGTTCGGCCTCGGGATCAATCTGAAGACCGCGAAAGCGCTCGGTCTCACGATCCCGCCGTCACTGCGCCGGGCGGCCGCGTACGTGAGCGAGTGACGGCTCAGCGGAACGCCTGGATCAGCTCCTCGAACGCGACCATCTGACCGCCGCGCGTCGACGATGGCACCAGGATCAGCGTGCGGACGCCGGCCTCGCGCCACGCTTCCACGCCGTCGCGCACGTCGGCGACACTTCCGTGGAGCGTCACCTCGCGCAGCCATCGCTCGGACATCGACGTCCCGATCTGCTGCTCGTCGCCCTTCGCGATGGCCTTGCGGATCGCCGTCATCTCGTCCGTGAACCCGGCCTCGATCCAGTAGTTCTGATAGTTACGATTGGAACGCCTTCTCGAGCTCCGCGCGCGCGCGCTCGAGATCCTCGGTATCATCGCCTCCGAATCCTCATGAGCAACGCCACACGGTCGGCCGAGATGTTCTCGCGTGAATGAATCGACCGCCGACGTCGTCATCTGCGGCGCGGGGATCGCCGGGATCGCCGCGGCCTACCACCTGGCCGTGCGCCGCGGCCTCACGGACATCGTGCTCGTCGACGAGCGCCCGCCGCTCTCGTTGACCAGCGACAAATCCACCGAGTGCTATCGCAACTGGTGGCCGGGCCCCGGCGACACGATGGTCGCGCTCATGAACCGCAGCATCGATCTCCTGGAAGAGCTCGCGCGCGAGAGCGGCAACGTCTTCCGGATGAATCGTCGCGGCTACCTGTTTGCCACCGGCGATCCCGATGTCGTCCCGCAGTTCATGGAAAGAGCCGCGGAAGGCGCGCGGCTCGGATCCGGCCCGGTGCGCGTCCATGCGAGCCCGGGCAGCGACTACCACCCGGCGCCGGCCGAGGGCTTCGAGGACCAGCCGAGAGGCGCGGACGTCATCACCGATCGTACGGTGATCCGCCGGCACTTCCCGTATCTGGCCGACGACACGGTCGCGCTGCTTCACGCCCGCCGCTGCGGCTGGTTCAGCGGCCAGCAGCTCGGCATGTACCTGCTCGAGCGTGCGCGTGAGAAAGGTGTCCGGCTGGTCGAAGGCCGCGTGGAGCGCGTCGACATCGCGGGCGGGCGGGTGCGAGCAGTGAAGCTGAGCGTCCGTGGCGACGAGCGACTGATCTCGACGCCGCGCTTCGTCAACGCCGCCGGGCCATTCCTGAAGGAGATCGGCCGGCTCGTCGGCGTCGACTTGCCGGTGTTCTGCGAGCGGCACGCCAAGGCGGCGTTCAACGACACGCTCGGGGTGGTGCCGCGCCACGCGCCGATGATCATCTGGACCGATCCGGTCCGGTTGTTCTGGTCCGCCGAGGAGCGCGCGGATCTCGCGAGCTCGGAGGGAGATCGCTATCTGCTGGAATGGTTCGCGGGCGGCGTCCACGTCCGTCCAGAGGGCGCCGGCGACAGTCCGGTGGTGCTGCTCATCTGGACGTACGACGCCAAGCCGGTGGAGCCGACGTTTCCCATCGAGTTCGATCCGGCGTATCCCGAGATCCTGATGCGCGGGATGTCCTGCATGATCCCGCGGATCACGGACTACCTCCCGCGGCTGCCGCGCGCGTTCGTGGACGGCGGTTACTACACCAAGACGCGCGAGAACCGTTTTCTGGCGGGCCCGCTGCCGGTCGAGGGCGCGTACGTGCTCGGCGCGCTCTCCGGCTACGGACTCATGGCGTCCAACGGCGCGGCGGATCTCCTGGCCGATCACATCACCGGAAGGACATTGCCGCATTACGCGCCGGCGTTTCGGCTGGAGCGCTACGACGACCCGGCGTATCTGGAGCTGTTGAAGGACTGGGGGGATTCCGGACAGTTGTGAGCATCTTTCACTGCGCCGCCGCCTGACATGACCGAAGAACTTCGTTGTATCCCGAGCGCGTTCACGGGCTATGGTACTGCCTGGCGAAAACGCTACCGCGTGCGCATCAACCAAGGAGACGACCGATGAAAGTGGCCAATGCCGTCGCGCAGATCTTGAAGAAGGAAGGCGTCAAGTTCCTGATCGGCTATCCCGTCAACCCCATCATCGAGGCGGCCGCCGAGGCCGACATCCGGACCATCATCGTCCGCCAGGAGCGGACGGGCTTGCACATGGCCGATGCCGTGAGCCGCATCTCCTCCGGCGACCAGATCGGTGTCTTCGCGATGCAGCACGGGCCGGGCGCGGAGAACGCATTCGGAGGCGTCGCCCAGGCCTACGGCGACTCGGTGCCGATCGTGGTCCTGCCCGGCGGATATCCGCGCCGGCTGACGAACATCCAGCCGAACTTCAACTCGTTCCTCAACTACCAGCGCGTGACGAAGTGGGCGGAGCAGGTGATCGTCGCTGACGCCGCGCCCGAGGCGATGCGCCGCGCGTTCACGCAGGTGAAGAACGGTCGGCCTCGTCCGGTGCTCGTCGAATTTCCCGTCGACGTGCTGCGTGAAGAGATCCCGGACTCGTTCGAGTACGTCCCGGCTCCGCGCTCGCGTGTCGGGCCGGACCCGCGCGACGTGCGCCGCGTGGCCGAAGCGCTCGTGGCGGCGCAACGGCTGGTGATCTACGCCGGCCAGGGCGTGCATTACGCGAAGGCGTGGCCGCAGCTCCGCGAGCTGGCCGAGCTGCTCGAGGCGCCCGTGACCACGAGCTTGCAGGGCAAGAGCGCGTTTCCCGAGAATCATCCGCTGTCGCTCGGTTCCGGCGGCCGCTCGATCTCGAAGCAGCTCCATCACTTCCTCACCAACGCCGACGTGATCTTCGGGATCGGCTGCAGCTTTGCGATCACGAACTACGGCGTGGCCATGCCCAAGGGCAAGCGGATCATCCACGCGACGCTGGACCCGACGGACCTGAACAAGGACGTGGCGGCCGAGCACGTGCTCACCGGCGACGCCGGCCTCACGCTGGAAGCGCTGATCGCCGAGGTGAAGGATCGCCTGAAGGGCAAGCCGCGTGGTCGCGCGGCGGCGATCACCAAGGAGATCGCCGGGCTGAAGGCCGAGTGGCTCGCGCAATGGATGCCGCGGCTGACCGCGAAGACGACGCCGCTGTCGCCGTATCGCGTGCTGTGGGACCTGATGCACACGGTGGACGTCGCCAACACCATCATCACGCACGACGCCGGCAGCCCGCGCGATCAGATCTCGCCGTTCTGGGAGCCGGTGACGCCGCTGGGCTACATCGGCTGGGGCAAGACCACGCAGCTCGGTTACGGTCTGGGGCTCGCCATGGGCGCCAAGCTCGCGAAGCCCGACAAGCTGTGCATCAACTTCTGGGGCGACGCGGCGATCGGCTTCACCGGCATGGACTTCGAGACGGCCGCGCGCGAGCGCATCCCGATCCTGTCGATTCTCCTCAACAACTTCTCGATGGCGATCGAGCTGAAGGTGATGAAGGTCGCGACGGAGAAGTACCGCAGCACGGACATCAGCGGGAACTACGCCGATCTTGCCAAGGCCCTCGGGTGCTACGGCGAGCGCGTGAACGAGCCGGACGAGATCGTGCCGGCGATCAAGCGCGGCATTCAGCAGACGCGCGACGGCAAGCCGGCCCTGATCGAGTTCATCACGGAGAAAGCCGTCGACTTCTCGATGTTCCCATGAGCGGGCGCTTCCGGATGCTGCCCATGCAGGCGGCGGGTGTCGCGCTCCTGACCGTGCTGCTCGTCGCGCCACCCGCCGGCGCCCAGGAAACGCCGCGCATGGGCGGCGTGCTGAAGGTCGCGACGGTCGGCGAGCCGCCGACGCTCGACATCCCGATGTCCACGGCGACGCTCGTCTACGAGCTGATGTGGCACGTCAACGAGACGCTGTTCACGTTCGACAAGTCGTTCAATCCGATCCCTCTCCTCGCGGAGGGCGACACCGTCAGCGACAACCGACTGCGTCACACGATCGCGCTCCGGCACGGCGTGAAGTTCCACAACGGCAAGGAGATGACGGCGGCCGACGTGGTGCCGTCGCTGAAGCGCTGGGGTCAGGTCAACTCCATCGGCAAGCTGCTCTGGAAGGGCGTCGAGAGCATCGAGATGAAGGAGCCGTACACGGTCGTCATCTCACTCAAGCAGCCGTCGGCTTCCTTGATCTTCGGGCTGGCCGAGCCAGGCGCGGCCATCTATCCGAAGGAGTCCATCGAGGCGGCCGGGGACGGGCAGCTCAAGGACTTCATCGGCACCGGACCGTACCGGTTCGTCGAGCACAAGCCGGACCGCCACATCAAGTTCGCGCGCTTCAAGGACTACGCGGCGCGCTCGGAGCCCTCGAACGGCTTCGGAGGCAAGCGCACGGCGTACTTCGACGAGATCCTCTTCATCCCCGTGCCGGACACGGCCGTGCGGCTGGCCGGCGTCGAAACGGGCGAGTACCACCACGCGATGTTCGTGAAGCAGGATTCGTACGAGCGCATCAAGACGCTTCCGGCGCTCGAGTCGAGAATCGTGAAACCGCGCGGCTGGGCCGTCGCGGTGCTGAACCACAAGGCCGGGCTCCTGACGCAGAAGAAGCTGCGACAGGCCGTCCAGGCCGCGCTCGACATGGAGCCGATCATGCTGGCCGGGTTCGGCCACAAGGAGTTTTACCGGCTGGATCCCGGGCTGTTCTTCCCCGAACAGCCGTGGCATTCGAAGGTTGCGGCGCAGCTCTACAACCAGCACGACCGCGACAAGGCACGGCGGCTCCTGAAGGAATCCGGCTACGGGCGTCAGCCCGTGCGCTGGGTGACGACGAAGGAATACGAGTTCATGTACAAGAACGCCCTCGTGGCGAAGCAACAGCTCGAGGACGTCGGCTTCGTCGTCGATCTTCAGGTGGTCGACTGGGCCACGCTGAACCAGCGCACCGAGAAGCCGGAGCTGTGGGAAATCTTCTCGACGGGCTTCGTCTTCAACTCCGATCCCGCCAACCACGTGTCATTGCGTTGCACGTTCAGCGGCTGGTGGTGCAACGAGGAGAAGGAGCGGCTCCTCGCGGACCTGCGTCAGGAAAGCGACGTCAAGAAGCGGAAGGCGATCGTGGAGCGCATGCAGGCGATCTACTACGACGACGTCGGCTCGGTGAAGCTCGGCGATTACTTCACGCTGGACGCCGCACGGCGTGAGCTGCGCGGCGAGTTCCGCACCGCGCCGCGGATGTACTTCTGGAACTCGTGGCTGGTGAAGTGACATGGGGGCCCCGAAATGGCCCCCATACCCCCAACGCTCGGAGACGTCCCGGCGGAGCCGGGACGTCCCTCGGCAAGCGTGACGCCCCTCGATAGCCGCTTCACGGTCGACGATCTGGGTCGTGCGCTGCCGCTCGGCCGCCGTGTGCAGCGCGTGGTGTCTCTCGCCCCGAACTGCACGGACTCGCTGATCGCGATCGGCGGCGGCGAGCGGTTGGTCGGCGTCGAGGAACATTCGGAGCTGCCGCCGCCGCTGATGTCGCTGCCCCGGGTCGGCGGCTTCAAGGACGTGGACCTCGAGCGGGTTGCCGGCTTGAAGCCTGACCTGGTGCTCGCGGCGTCGCTTCACGTCGTGGCCGCGGTCCCCTGGCTCGAGTCGCGCGGCATCTCCGTCTTCGCGATGTTGCCGCGCACGATCGCCGGCGTCGTCGACGGGATGGCTCGCGTGGCCGCGCTACTCGACCTCGCGCGCGACGCTGCGCCCCGCCTCGCGCATTTCCGCCAGCGCATTGCGACCGTGGTGGAGCGCGCGCTCATGGCACGGGTGCGACCGCTCGTCTACGTCGAGTGCTCACCCGAAGGCCACACCGGCGGGCCGGCGAGCTTTCTCGACGATCTCGTGACGAGGGCAGGGGGAAGCAACCTCGGCGGCGTCGCGCGGGTCGAGTGGCCAGTGCTGTCGCCGGCGATCGTGCGCCGCTTCGATCCCGACGTGATCGTGATCGCCGCGTACGCGGGCAGCGCCACGCCGGAGTCGCTCATGGCGCGTGACGGTTGGGATCGGGTGGCCGCGGTGAAATCCGGACGCGTTCACGGACTACCGGCCGCGATGCTGAAGCGCCCGGGACCCACCGTCATCGACGGACTGGAGCGCGTCGCGGACCTGTTGTCCGGCTAGGAGCCTGTCGGAGTATCGAGGCGCGCCACAGCTTTGCTGGGGTGCGCCGAGCGTCTGGGGGTGTGGGGGCCATTTCGGGGCCCCCACGTTTACTAGTGAGCTGGGGGCCTCGAAGACCCCCAGACCCCCATACGCTCGCCGGTCGCCGGGAAACCCGGCGCCCGCCTCGATACTCCTGGCATCGCCGAGTTCTGCTCAGCGCTCTGGGGCGACAGGCGCCACGCGCCCGCGTCGCGAGGCCAGGAACCGCGCTGTGATCAACTCTGACTGCCGATTTCCGGAAGGGACGGTCCGCGACCTTCGCGCTTGAGATGGCATCCGTGCATCCGGAGATAGCATGCAGATCGCCTCGTTTCACCCGATCGTGACCTTTTCGCGCGAAGCGCGTCGCGGGAGGCCGCGGAGGCCATCACGTCCAGCAGCCCCTCACACTAACCGATCCCGCAGGCGCGAGCTGATCGCATCCACGACCATCACCATCACGACGGTCACCAGCAGCACCGTCGACGCCGCGGGGTAGTCGATCATCCGCAGATACGTCTGGAGATAGAAGCCGATCCCGCCGGCGCCGACGAAGCCGAGCACGGTCGCGGCACGGATGTTGGTCTCCAGACGATAGAGCACGTACGAGAGGAAGAGCGGCAGAACCTGCGGGATGACACCGTAGCGGAGGATCTGGATCCGAGTGGCCCCGGTCGCGGTGATCGCGTCGACCGGGCCACGATCGATCCCTTCGATGGCTTCGGAATAGAGCTTGGCGAGCGACGTCGTCGTGTAGGCGATGACGGCCAGCACGCCGGGGAACGGACCGAGGCCGACCGCGGCGACGAAGACGAGCGCGTAGACGAGCGTGTCGATACTGCGGAAGAAGTTGAGCACCACACGCGCCGGATAGAACACGGGCGCAGCGGCAATGTTCCGCGCGGACACGAAGCCGAGCGGTAGCGCGAGCACCGCGGCCACGGCGGTGCCGAGCATCGCGATCTCGAGCGTTTTGAGCGCGCCGAGCAGCGCCGCTGGCAGCACCCTCGGATCGGGCGGGATCATCCGGCGCAGGAAGTCGGCGATCCACGGCAACCCGCGCACGAGCTGCGCCGGGTCGGCGCCCGTGTCCCACACGAGCCAGGCCAGGACGAGGACGCTCACGAAGACCCAGGCTGCGGCGGCGCGCTTCAACGTGAGTCTCCGTCACCGTAGATCGCGTCGACGACGGCCGGAGTCACCGCCGACGGTGGCCCGTCGAAGCTCACGCGGCCGCGCCGAAACCCGACGATTCGAGTCGCGTAGGCGAGCGCCGTCTCGAGCTGGTGCTGGCTGACGACGAGCGTGATGCCGTGCTCGACGTTGATCCGGCGCAGGATGTCCATGATGCTGCCGGTGAGCTGGGGATCGAGACTCGCCGTCGGTTCGTCGGCCAGGATCACGACGGGGGATTGGGCCAGCGCGCGCGCGATCGCCACGCGTTGCTGCTCGCCACCCGAGAGCTTGTCGGCGCGCCGCTCGGCGAGATGGGCGAGACCGACCTGGGCGAGACAGTCGAGCGCGAGCGCGCGGTCAGCATCGGGGAAGCGCCCGACGACGCTCGGAAGCGACGGCACGTAGCCGAGACGACCCGCGAGCACGTTCTCCAGCGCCGAGGCACGTCGCACGAGGTTGAACTGCTGAAAGATCATCCCGATCCGCCGACGTGCTTCACGAAGCTCGGCCGACGGCGCGCCGGTCACCGCGCGGCCCGACACGCGTATGGTGCCGTCCGTCGGCTCCACGAGACGGTTGATCGATCGAAGCAACGTCGTCTTGCCCGCGCCACTGCGGCCCAGGATCACCACGAACTCCCCGGGGCGGACGACGAGATCGATGCCGTGCAGCACGACGGTGTTCGGCGGCAGGGTGACACGCAGGCCTCGCACTTCGATCATCGGGGCGGCGCGGCCAGCGTCGTGAACGGGAGAGCGCGGTGTCGACAGGGTCGGCGAACGTTCAGTGCGGCCGGACACCGAGCAGATCGACCGCGGCTCGCACGGGATCGTAGTCGCGGTCGTCGGCCGGTCCGAAGCCGTCGATGTTGTAGAGGCGCTTGAGCAATGGCGCGTACGCGGGCCCGTGCATCTGGAGCAGGGCCGTGCGCAGCTTCGCCAGCACGCCGGCGTCCATCCCGTCGCGGGCGGCGATCCCCGCCTCGGGGATGGGCGGCGTCTCCGCGATCCACGTGATCTGATCGCGTTCGGCGGGATCTTTGAGGTACTCCTCCCGAGCCAGGTCGAAGGCGGCGATCCCGTCGACGTGGCGGTTCACGAGCGCGCGCATCGCCGCATCGTGCGCGCCGGCGAAGAGCACCTCGCGGAAGAAGGTCTTCGGGTCTCGATTCTTCACCAGGCCGCGCTGCATCAGGAACACCATCGGATAGACGTACCCCGATGAGCTGGCCGGATCCACGAAGGCGAAGGTCTTGCCCCTCAGGTCTTCGATCTGCTTGAAGCCGGAGTCTTTCCGGACGAAGAAGCGCGACGTGAACGATCTCTTCCCGTGCCACAGGTTCGTGACGAGCAGCATTGCCTTGGCTTCGCGGTTGGCCAGCACGTAGCCTGCCGGGTGCAAGAAGGCCAGGTCGGCCGTGCGGTTCCGCAGCGCCTCGATCACCGCGGCGTAGTCCGACGCGACGGTCACCCGGACCTTGACACCGGCCAGCTTCCCGAGCGCCTGGGCAAACTCGTCGCCGGCGGTGATCAGATCGGTCGGCTTCTGGGATGGCGTCAAGACGAGGTGAACCGACGGCTCGGCGGCGCGCGCGATCGGGCCGCTGACGGTCGCCGAGAATGTCAGCACCGCCACGAGCATGACACCGAGCGCGAAGCCTCGCCGCGCGGTCACGCCTTCAGCAGCTCCTCGGCAACTCGCTTCACGTCGGAGGCCTCGACCTGGCCCTTGTGGGTCTTCATGACGTCACCAACCAATCGACCCACCTGCTTGGCGTCGGTGATGCCGAGAGCGCCGAGGCGCTCTCGGACCAGCACGCGCAGCGCTTCGCCGTCGAGTCCACGCGGCAGGTAGCGCTCGCAGAACTCGATCTCGTGGCGGAGCTGCGCCACCTGCGCCGCGCCGCGCTCGCCCACTTTCTCGAACTCGCCGAGCGCCTTCTGCAGTTGCTTTCGGTACGAGCCGATCACGTCGAGCACGAGCGGGTCGTCGACCTCGCCGGTGAAGCCCTTGGCGGTGCGCCGCTCCATCAGCTTGGTCTTGAGCATGCGGACGATGTCGGCCGTCCGGATGTCCTTGCCCTTCATCGCCTGCTTCAGCGTGTCGTTGAGCTGCTGCTCCAGTGCCATCGCGCCTCCCACTAACGTGGGGGCCCCGACATGGCCCCCACCCCCCCGACGCTCGGAACGCCCCGGCAAAGCCGTGGCACTCCACCATAAACGTGGGGGCCCCGACATGGCCCCCACACCCCCACACGCTCGGAGCGCCCCGGCAAAGCCGTGGCACTCCTCGATATTGCGGCCAGGAACGTTGGGGTTCCACGCCCCCACACGCTCGGAACGCCCCGGCAAAGCCGTGGCACTCCTCGATCCTGCGATGCGCTCTTAGCGTACACGACCTCGGCGTGGTGACGGCCATTCGCCGTAGAATCGTGACGTGGTCGCCTCCGCCATCGTCTCGGCGCTTCACCTGCTTGCGCTGGCCGTCGGCCTGCCTGCGCTCTTCCTGCGCGGCCGTGCGCTTAAGGGCACGCTCAATGCCGCCGGGCTCGGACGGCTCTTCGCCGCCGACAATGCGTGGGGCCTCGCCGCGATGCTCTGGATCGTGACAGGTGTGTGGCGCGCGTTCGGCGGGCTCGAGAAGGGCGCCCAGTTCTATCTCCATTCGCACTTCTTCTGGCTGAAGATGGCGCTGTTCGCCGCGGTGCTGATCCTCGAGCTCTGGCCGATGGCGACCTTCATTCGGTGGCGCATCCTTGTACGACGCGGAGGGATGCCGGACACCTCGCACGCTCGCGCGTTCCATGCGCTGACCCACGCGCAGATGGCGCTCGTGGTGGTGATCGTCTTCGTGGCGAGCTTCATGGCGCGCGGCTTCGGCATCCGCTGACGCCGCCGTGATTGCCGCGTCGTGCGGCGCGCACTACGAGAACACGAACACGCCCTTGCCCGTCGTCTGCGTGTCGAAGAGGCGGTACGCCTCGTCCGCCTGACCGCCTTGCATGGTGCCTCCTGGGGATCGCGTGTCGGGCGGCCGGCGTCGTGCGTCGTGGCCGAAAGCTTAGCGAGAGGGCAGAACCTGGTCAAGGCATCGCCAGCTCGCTGGCATTCGCGTTGCAGTTTCTTCGCGACATGCCAAGCGGGTCAACCACGTTCCACGAGTCCGAAGAACGTCTGAGCGCCGCCACTCGCGACATGCACCGCGCGCTGGTCAGCCTCGGGGAGGAGCTCGAGGCCATCGACTGGTACCAGCAGCGCATCGACGCCACCGAGGACGTCGAGCTGCGCGACATCCTCCGGCACAACAGGAACGAGGAAATGGAGCACGCGGCGATGCTGCTCGAGTGGATCCGGCGCCGCGAGCCCTCGTTCGACGAGAGATTGCGCCCACGACTCTTCACCGAGGGCTCGATCGTCGAGCGCGAGGCGGCGCGCGAAACCTCCAATGGTCGGGGAGGCGTGATGGCCTCCAGCGTTGCAGTCGGCTCGCTGAGACGCGAGCCGAAACGTCGCTGAGACGCGACTGTGAAGCCGCTGAAAACGCGAAAGCGACTGTGAAGGAGACACCGATGGAATATCTGCGTCGCGGCTCGGCGCCGCTGTCGGAGCGAGTATGGAAGGCTCTCGACGAGGCCGTGGGGCAATCGGCGCGTCACGTGCTGGCGGCGCGGCGGGTCTCCACCTTCGATGGCCCACGCGGCTGGGACCATATCGGCGCCCGCCGCGGTGTGATGCGGCCCTGCCACGACGGCGGGAGCGCGGCAACGGTGTGCGTGCCGGAGGTCGCGCTGCTCGTCGAGATTCGCGCCGACTTCAGCATTCCGTGGTCGGCGATCGAGGTGTTCGAGCGTGGTGCGCCCGCGCTCGACACGGAAGCGGCCGAGCGCGCGGCGCGGGACGTCGCACGGGCTGAAGATCTGCTGGTCTTCTACGGCGATCCGACTGGCACCGGATTTCTCACCTCGAAGGAGTCGTTGCGCCACGAGGTCCATGACTGGTCGAAGCCCGGACAGGTGCTCGCCGACCTCGTGAGCGCCGTGGCGGCGCTCGATGCCGCCGGGATCGGCGGGCCCTACGAGGCCGTGCTTCCGCCGGCCGGCTACTACGCGTATCTCCAGGCCATGGTGCCGGGCGGCTATCCGGTCGCGCGCCAGCTCCAGGAGATCCTGGCCGGTGTGCATCGCTCGAGCATGCTCCGCGAGGCCGGTGCGGTGTTCTCGACGCGGGGCTCCGATTTCGTGATCACCGTCGGCGGCGACATCAGCGTGGGCTACCGCGAACATGCCCGGTCCGCGATCCATCTGATGTGCGTCGAAACGATCGGGGCACAGACACTGACGCCTGAAGCGGTGTGCATGCTGGTGGAATGACGGGGTTGCGGCGGCGGCGCTCCAGCGCCGCCATCCGCTACTCAGCTCCGCTCGGTGATCTCCACCTCGAGGTACGCGTCGCCACGGCCGCCACCGGGCGTGGCGCGACCCTTGCCGCGAAGTCGGAGGCGTGTGCCGCTCCGGATGCCGGCCGGCACCGTGACCACCAGCTCATCGATATCGTCGCCACGGTTCAGCGTCACGCGCTTCCGGACGCCGCCGTCGGCTTCGGTACGCGTGAGCGGCAATGGAATCGTCACGTCCGTCGCGCCGGACGTCACGGTCGAGGCGGGAAGGCCTAGCAGCCAGCGGCCGAGTCGTCCAAGCGCGCCGACGGCCCGCGGAGGTCGCGGCAGAGTCCCCGCGGCTCCGCGCTCGACTGCAGCGTTCGCGCGAGGGGAGAACGCGGCCCGAGCCAGCCGGAAGAGGGCGAGCGCGGGCGTGAGCGGACTGATCACGAACACTCCGCCCGTGACCACCGCGCGCCCGCGGAAGAGCGTCTGGTGAAAGTACTGCCGGTTGACGCGCATGCCCATCCGCTCGAATTCCCGCGCCAGGTCCTCGAAGATCGCGCTCGCCCGCGGGTCGGCGAACAGGTCACGGAAGAGATCTTCGCGCCGGGGATTGAAGTCACCGGTGACACCGGTGTGACGGGCACGGTCATAATCGCGCCGCTTGACCGGATCGATGAGGACGGCGTAGGCCTCGCTGATCTCCTTGAACCGCTCTTCGGCATGGGGATTGCCCGGATTACGGTCGGGGTGCCATTCGAGGGCCAGGCGGCGATACGAGCGCTTGATCTCGTCTTCCGTGGCCTCGGGGTGGAGCCCCATCGTTCCGTAGTAATCGCGGTCGAAGCGAGCTCGGGCCATCGCCTCAGGTGGTCTGCGCCACGCGTGGAGCCGGCGCGTGGACGTAGAGATCGGCCTTCGTCGGCTTGACCGTCGTCAGCGTGCGCGGCGCGCGCATCTCGTAGCGGACCGGTCTGGCGTGGTCGGCATACTGTCGTTCGGTATTGTAGACGGAGCCGAACTTCCAGAGCATCCGAACGTAGTTGGTCTGGCCGTGTGCCAGCGCGCGGATCGCGGGGATGCCGTAGCGGCGCAGCGCGCCCCAGCCGAGATGCTTGCGATTGAGGACGGCCTGGGTCGTGATGAGCTCCTCGTAAAATCGTTTGAGGGGCAGTCGGGTCGGGAGCACGGCGTGCTGGACGTCGAAGAGCCGGTAGTCTCGCGTCGTCAGCTGCCGGCCCTCGGTGAGCCAGGTTTCGGTGCCCGGATACGGCGTGCCGACGGTGAGGTGCACGATCTCGGGAACGCTGAGCGCCCACTCGCGCACGAGGGCGAAGCGACGCTCGTCCCAGTCGGCATCGGCGATGAGGTTGATCGCGACCGTGAAGCCGAGTTTCCTGGCGATCTCGAGCGCCGCGAAGTTCTCGCTGGGCGTGGCGCGTTTTCTGTGCAGCTTCAGGCCTTCCTCGTCGAGCGCCTCCACGCCGAGGAACATGTAGAAGAGCCCGAGCCGCTTCCAGTAGGCGAAGACCTCCTGGTTCTTGACGAGGACGTCGCAGCGCGTCTCGAGATAGTACTGCTTCCTGACGCGGCGTCGCTCGAGCTCGCGGCCGATGGCAAACCCGTGCTCCGCCTGGATGAACGCCACGTCGTCGACGAGGAACACATTCGGTTCGCGGATCCGCGCGAGATCTTCGGCAGCCGCCTCCGGGGACACCTTGCGGTAGCTGCGGCCGTAGAACGTCCACGCGCTGCAGAAGGCGCAGTCCCAGGGACAGCCGCGAGTGAGCTCGGCGGAGGCGCACGGGTCCAGCACGCCGATGAAATAGCGGTGGCGTTTCCGGCCGAGATGGCGGGCCGGGGCATAACGCTCCAGAGTGTCGAGGAGCGTCGGGCTCGGACCGGCGCCGTGCCGTGTGACGATGCCGGGCAGCGATTCGAGCCGGACATCGCCGATCGCGTCGAGGAGGCGGGGCGCGATCACCTCGCCCTCACCGCGGACCACGCAGTCGATTGCGCCTCCGGCGTGGTCGAGGAACTCGGGCGCGATGAAGGAGGCGCTGTGACCGCCGACGAAGACGAACGAGTCAGGGAACCGGCGCTTGGTGTCCTTCGCGAGGTCCACCACTTCGGGAACGTTCGCCAGGTAGTTCACCGAGAACCCGATGGCCCGGGGATGGAAGTCGTCGAGCTCACGGTAGTAGTCACCGTGACGGAAGACCTGGAGATCGACGAGCCGCACCTCGTGGCCGGCGATCTCGAGCGCGGCCGCCACGCGTTCGAGACCGAGGGGCTCGAGGCGCAGATACAGTTCCGAGTACATCAACGGGCTCGGGTGAACGAGCAGGACGCGCATGAAATCCCCCTGACCGGCCGGTCGCAGCGGCACGACCGGACTCCTCTTTCATCGTAAGCCCGATGTGAAGGGAAGAGCGGTGCGCCGGAGGAGGGACCCGAGCTACTATCCCGCCTTCACCATCAGATGTGTGCGGCGGTTCCTCGCCCAGCAGCTCTCGTGGTGCTCGTTGCAGAGGGGACGCTCCGCGCCATAGCTGATCATGGTCATCCGCTCGGCGCGGATCCCCTGGCCCACGAGATAGGTCATCGTCGCCTTTGCCCGGCGTTCGCCAAGAGCCACGTTGTATTCGTTGGTTCCCCGCTCGTCGGCGTGTCCTTCGATCAGCACGCGATCGGAGGCGTGGTCCTTCAGCCATCGCGCGTCCGCATCGAGGATCTTTGCGTCACCGGGGCGAATCTCATACTTGTCGAAATCGAAGTGAACGTCCTCGAGGGCGGGCTGGGCCGTGAAATCGGCCAAGCTCGGGCGCGCCGAGTTGCCCCCGGTGGTCGAGGGAGACGTGGCGACGCGCTTCACGCTCCCCGCGTCGTTCCGGGCCGGCGCCGGCGTGGCCCCTCCCGTGGTATTGGCGGGCGCGGGTGCGGACGTCGCCGTGGTCATGGCTGGCTGCTTGGCGCAGCTCGTGACGAGCAAACCCGCAGCAATCGCGGGAACGACCAGCACGGCGCTCTGCCACCTGTGACGTGTCATGATCGGTGAATCCTCCTGTCCTTGCGGACGGCGATCCGGATTGCGAAAAAGTAAATAGCCGAACCGAAGTCTACGCGGCGGACATGAGAGCGCCATGAGGGCGGGATGAGAAACTTCTCAGAAGGCGGCTAGACCCCCTGAGAAGCCGCGTCGGTCAGGGTGCTGTGGCGACCTCCGGCGCATCACGCGCGTTGCCGCTGCACCCGGGTCCCCGTTTCCGGCTCGATCGGGATCAGGTACGCTCCGATGCTGAAGCGCGTGGTCGTGTCCTCCCGTGTCTTCAGTTGCTGACCGTCACGTTGATGCTCGCCGTCGCCGCCTGCCCCGAGCCGTCCGTGACGGTCAACGTGAGGGTGTGCGTGCCGTTCGGCGTCGACGTCGTGTCCCACTGATACCAGAACGTCGTCCCAGTGCTCGACTGCGTCACGATGACGGTGCTGTCGACAGACAGCTTGAACGTCTTGGCCGTTCCCCACGCGGCGGTCGTCGACATCCCGACCGTCTGGCTTCCGCCGCCGATCGCACCGTTCTTCGGATACGTGATCGACGCGGTGAAGCTCGCCGGCGGCGGGCTGGTGTTCGAGACCGTCACCGACAGGTTCGCCGTGGCGGTGGTGCCGGCGGCATCCGTGACCGTCAGCGCCAGCGTGTAGGCACCGTTCGTCACCTGCGTCGTGTTCCACGAGAACGACGCGGTCGTCCCGGTGCCCGTGAGGTTGACGGGCGCGACCGTGCTGGGGCCGCTGAACTGGATGTTGAACGTCCGCGACCCCGTGGCGCCGCCGCTGGACGACATGCCCACGGTGGTGTTGCCGCTGATCGTCGCGCCGGATGCCGGGCTCGTGAACGAGGCGCTCAGCGGCGGTGGTGGGGGCGGCGTGCCGCCGTTCGACACGGACACCGGCAGCGTCGCCGTCGCCGTGGCGCCGTTGTACGTCACCGCGAGCATCAGTGTGTGGTTGCCGTCGGCGATCGTCGTCGTGTCCCAGGTGACCCATAGCGTGGTGCCGGTCAGCGTCTGACTCGTGATGGTCGCGCCGTCCACGGTCAGCGTGAACGTCTTCGACTGACCCCAGGTGGCCGTGGTGGACATGCCGACGCTCTGGCCGCCGCCCACCGTCGCGCCGGAGGCGGGATAGCTGAACGAGGCCGTGAAGCTGGCCGTCGAGTTCGACACGGTCACCGACTCGCTCGCGGTGGCGGTGTGGCCGGCGCCGTCCGTCACGGTGAGCGTCAGGGTGTGTGTCCCGTTCGTGGCGGTCGTCGTGTTCCAGCTATAGGACGCGGTCGTCCCGGTCACGGTCTGCGTGGAGACGTTGGTGCCGTCGATGGCGAGCGCGAAGGTCGACGCCCCGGAGGCGCCGGAGTCCGCCATGCCGACGGTGACCGTGCCGGAGACCGTGGCGCCGTTCGCCGGCGAGGTGAACGACGCCGCGAGACTCGCCGTCGAGTTCGACACCGTGACCGACTCGCTCGCGGTGGCGCTGCGACCGGCGCCGTCGGTCATGGTGAGCGTCAGCGTGTGCGAGCCGTTCGTGGCCGTGGTCGTGTTCCAGCTATAGGAGGCGGTCGTCCCGGCCACGGTCTGGGTCGAGACGTTGGCGCCGTCGATCGCGAGCGCGAAGGTCGACGCCCCGGAGGCGCCGGAGTCCGCCATGCCGACGGTGACCGTGCCGGAGACCGTGGCGCCGTTCGCCGGCGAGGTGAACGACGCCGTGAGCGGTGGCAGTGTGCTGTTACTGACGGTGACGGTCTCGCTGCTCGTCGCCGAGCGCAATGTCGCGTCGGTCACGGTCACAGAGAGGGTGTGGAACCCGTTCGCGTAGCGCGTGGTGTCGAGAGCGTAGCTCGCCGTCGTGCCGCTCACGGTCTGGGTCGATACCGTCGTGCCGTCGACGGACAGCACGAACGTGTTCGAGCTGCCCGAAGCGCCGGAGACCGCCATCGACACGGTCGTGGTGCCAGTCACCGTGCTGCCGGCGATCGGCGCCGTGAACGAGGCGTGCACGGCCGAGGCGCTGTTGGAGACGGTGACACTGAGCGTGCCGCTCGCGCTGTTGCCTGACGAATCCGAGACGGTCAGCTGCAGCGTGTGGGTGCCGTTCGGCGTGCCCGTGGTGTCCCAGTCGAACCACTGGGTCGTGCCCGTCGAGACCGAATTGATGTAGATCAGAGACCCGTCCACTGCGAGCTTGAAGGTCTTGGGAACACTCCATGCCAGCGTCGTCGACATGCCGACGCTCTGTGTGCCTCCGACGGTGGCTCCGGTGCTCGGATACGTGATCGAGGCCGTGAAGGAGGTGCTGCCGTTGCTCACCGTCACGGTCTCGGAGGTGGTGGTGGAGGTGTTGTGGCTGTCGGTCACCGTGAGCGTCAACGTGTGCGAGCCGTTCGTGTACGTCGTCGTGTTCCACGAATAGCTCGCGGAAGTGCCCGACACGCTCTGGCTCGAGACCTGGGTGCCATCGATCGACAGTACGTAGGTGGCGGGATGGGCGGAGGACGTCATGCCGACCGTCGTCGTCCCGCTGACCGTCGTGCCGGCAGCCGGGCTCGTGAAGGCGGCGGTGAAGGACGACGACTGGACGGTCACCGTGACCGACGGCGGACTCGGGTCGTTGACGCCCTGATTGTCGACGACCGTGAGTGACACGATGTAGACACCGGGATTCTGGAATGTCACGGCGCCAGGGACGGCGGCGGTGCTCGTCGCCGGCGACCCGCCCGGGAAGATCCAGTTGTAGCTCGACACCTGGCCGTCCGGATCAGTGCCGCTGCCGGCGAACGTCACGGACTGGCCGGGCGCGATCGTCACGTTGCCCGACGGCGTGCTGATGGTGCCTTTGGGCGGCTGGTTCGTCGGGGTCGTGGAGAGCTGGACGAACGTGGCGACCGACGGCACGCCGCTCGTGTTGACGAGGAACAGCATGTAGTACCCGGGCGGCGCGATGTTCGAGTTCGGCGGCGCGGTCACGGTCAGCGCCCCGCTTCCGGCGGTGAACTGCAGCCCCACGTAGCGCTGCTCCATGTCGAAGCCATGCGTGTCGGCGCCGGGCCGAATGAAGACCACCTTGGCGATGTTGGCGGCGTCCGGGGTCGTGACCTGGAACGAAGAGTTGTAGCCGACGACGCTCGGCGCGCCAGAGATGCTCGGGCGCGTTGCCGGCACCACCGACCCGGAGGACGTGGTGAAGAGATACGCGGGCGAGTAGATCTCCATGTGCTGCTCGTACGTGCCGTCGCTCGGATTCGAGCCGGCCACCCAGACGGTCGCGTCGGGCAACAGGAGCGCGACCGAGTGATACAGACGCGCGTACGCGGCCGTTCCGGCCGGCGACCAGGTCTGTGACGTCGGATCGAAGAGATCGGCTTGCAGTGTCGCGGTGCTCGCCACTTCGTGCTGGCCGGAACCGCCCAGCGCGAGGATCTTGCCGGTGGGCAGCATCACCGCGTTCATGTCGACTCGCGGTCCTGACATCGGCGGCAGCGAGTGCCATGCCGGCGTCGCCACCGAGAGGTCGATCATCTCGGCGGTCGCGGTTGCCGGGTCGTTCCCGCCCATGATCATGATCTGGGGCTTGTAGCCGGTTTCCGGGAGGAGCGGCAGCAGCACCGACGAGCCGTACGTCCGCGTCTGGTTGTAGGTCGTCTGAGCGATGTTCGTCGTCCAGGTCGAGATGCTCGGATCGAAGAGGCTCGAGTTGGACGTCGAGCCCGAATAGAACACCTTGCCGTTCGGCAGCAGATGGAGCCACGGATAGAGCGGCGGCGTCCAGGGCGCCAGCGCTTCCGGACTCCAGCCGCCGGGGACGGAATAGATCTCGACCGCGCGGTTCGTCGAGCCGGTCTCGTTGTAGCCGCTGAACGTCATCGTGCCGCCGTTGTTCAGGTTGACGTTCGACGGGTACCAGCGGCCGTGCGCCATGTCCTGGACCTGGATGAACTGCTGCGTCAGCGGATCGAAGACCGTCGTCGTCTTGAGCCCGTAGAACGGGTAGTACTGCAAATTTCCCCCGACGACGAGGGCGCGACCGTCCGGGAGGAACACCAGGCCGTTGCAGAACAGGTCCCACGGCACCGTCTGAACCGTGGTCGTTCCCGTGGCCGGATCGAAGACGGCCGCGCGGTACGTCGTGTTGGTCTGCTCGTTCTCCGAGCCGGCCGCCACCAGGATCTTTCCCGTGTGCATCAACCCGACGTGGATCGGGTTGATCGGCATCAGAGACGCCAGCGTCCGCCACTGACCGACGACGTTCGCCTGCGCGTACGCGGGCGCGGGCCGGGCCGCTGGGACGAGGGCAAACGCGAGGAACGCCAGGAGAGCGAGCCGGAACGGACGCGACGACGTCGGAAGCATACCCCGAAGAAACTCCACGTCCCGTGCCACACCGAAAGCCGCCGCAATCGCTGACTTTCGCGGAAGCCGCCGTGCAGGACGGTGCATCAATCGGGCACGGCGTTGCAGCGGGTGGAATCGAGCGCCAGCCGCGCCGTCAGGCAGGAGTCGAGGGTGCCACGGCACGGACTGCCGCCTTCCACGACCGCGGCATCCACAGCATGATTGACCGGAGCAGCAGCTCGAAGGCGCCGATCTCCTGGAAGCCGCGGACGTAGTTCTGAAGCGCGGCGAGGCGCCGGCGCTCGGCGGCGTACTGCCAGCCCATCATTCGGCGCTGGTGCAGGACGCCCTCCCGGATGGCGGCGCGGGCTTCGGGATCCGCGCGCAGCCTGGCCCGCTCGCGCAGGAGCAGGGCGACGATGGCCGTGCGCCCGACCACGGAGAGGACGCGATGGAGCGAGTCCGGCGAGATCTTCAAGATCGTGAGTTGGCGGTCGATGTAGCCGAAGCGCTCCGTCCGGTTGAACCGGATGAAGAACTCCCAGTCCTCGAAGCAGCGCCAGGACGTATCGAACCCGCCGAGCTTCTCGAACACCGCCCGGCGCATCGTGAGCGTGCTCGGGAGGATCGGCACCTCTTGAAGCAGGCAGAGGAGCATCTGCCGCTGGTCCAGCACCACGCCGTCGGGACACGGATGCTGCGCGAGGTACCCTTTGAAGAATGTCGTTTCCCGGGTAAAGGAGGGCACGATCACCGCGCCGTCGTGCTTCTCGACGTCACTGAAGACCGCCTGGGCCTCGGGATGCTGGTCGAGAACGGCGACGTCCACCGCGAGCTTTTCGAGCTTCCAGACGTCGTCGCTGTCGATGAACGCGATGAGTTCTCCTCGCGCCGTCGAGACGCCGCGATTGCGCGCGGCCGACACGCCGGCGTTCTCCTGGCGGATGTAGTGCACGCGTGAGTCCGAGCACTGTTGGACGCGCGCCGCCGTGTCGTCGCTCGAGCCGTCGTCGACCACGATCAGCTCCAGGTCGGCGTACGTCTGGCCGAGCACGCTGCGAATCGCCTCGCCGACGCTGTGCGCGCGATTGTACGTGGGAAGGACGACGGATACCTTCAGCGGACCGTCCATGTCGTCTCCAGCCGGTCAGCGACGTCGCCACATGGTGGCGTCCATTTCCAGCACGTGAGGTGCCAGTCATCTCCCTGCGCGGCGACAGCGCCAACGTAGCTGGAGCCGAGAGGCAACCTCCGCACGCGCCAGCCCGGCGGTGGACACCGGTCGAACCCGACCGCGATCCCTTCGCCGGTCGCCTTGAGCACCGCTTCCTTCCGGGTCCACAGCACTGCGGGACCTCCGGTCCGTCTTGCCACATCGCGATGCGGATCACCGTCGCCGCGCGTGGTCGACGGGCGAGCATCCGTCGATCTCGTCGAGACGGCCTTTCAACCGCTCGGTGATCAGCTCCGCTCGCTGAGCCACGATCTCGGTGTGGCTGCACGCGATCTGGTGGACTTCCGCCGCGCTCGCCACTCTGCCCCAGCCCATGCTCGGATCGCCCAGGGAGTCCGGTGTTCGCTGCTCGGCCAGAAGAGCACGACACGGCCGGAGAACGGGCCCGGGACGTATGCCATGGCCGTCATCCGATATCGTTGATGCATGTCGCGGCTGCAGAGGAAGCGGTCCTGGCTTCCGGCGTGGGGCACGCTCGACGGCTCGAACGACGGGCTCGCGTCCGCGTCCGCCGCACGCCGCCAGCCGTCGGGGAGCATCGCGCGGGTCAGCCGCGCCAGCTTGCTGCCTGCGCCAGCCGGCGCTTGAGATAGGTGTCGACGCGGCGCTGGCGGCCGTTGGCGAGCGAGCGGGTTTCACTCATCCTCGATCGGCACCGTGTGCGGCCTCGCTCGGGGCCACGACGCCACGACCGAACCTGACGTGCAGAGACGTGAGGCCTCGGAGCGCGAGATGCGGGCGCCAGACCAGGGGATGCGGCTCAAGCGTCAGGTTCGGCAGGCGGCGAAGCATCGTCGCAAACGCGGTCTGGCCCTCGATGCGCGCCAGCGGCGCGCCGAAGCAGAAGTGGCTCGCCCATCCGAAGGCGAGGTGACGGTTGTCGGTCCGCGCCAGATCGAGGCGGTCCGGATCGGGAAATCGGTCGGGGTCCCGATTGGCCGCGCCCATCACGGCGATGACGGCTTGACGCTGGCGGATGCGCTTGCCGCCGAGGGCCGCGTCGTCGGGCGCCATCCGGGTCGTCTGCTGGCTCGGGCTCTCGTAACGAAGCAGCTCCTCGAGCGCCGAAGGGATGAGCCCGGGATCCTGCCGGAGCCGCTCGAGCTCGGCGGGGTTGCGCAGGAGACTCAGCGTGCCGTTGCCGATGAGATTCGTCGTGGTCTCCTGGCCGCCGACCATCGTGATGATGCAGTTGGCGACGACCTCGTCTTCGGTGAGGCGGTCGCCGTCGATCTCCGCCGTGAGGAATGCGTGGATCAGGCCGTCACGTGGATGGACGCGCTGCTCCCGGATGGCCGACTGGAAATACCGCGTCATCTCCTCGGTGGTCTTCAAGACCTTCACGGCGCGCTCGGGGTCATGCTGGAAGGCGCCCAGCGCCTCGGCGAAATCGGCCGACCACGCCTTGAGCTGCTCGTGATCGCTGATCGGGACCCCGAACATCTCGGCCGTGACGATCGCGGGAAGGCGGTTGGCAAAGTCGGCCAGCACGTCCATGCTGCCCGCCGGGATCACGCGGTCGAGCAGGCCGTTGACGATGTCCTGGATGTGCGACCGTAATATTTCCACCCGCCGCGGCGTGAAGGCGTACGAGGCGAGGCCGCGAATGCGGGTGTGCGCCGGGGCGTCCATGAACAGCATCTGACGCACCATCACCTGGGCGACCGGCGTGAGCGTGCGGAGCCCGATGGCGTCGAGCTGTTCCGGCGTTGGCGTCGCGCGGGCCGAGAAACGATGGAGCACGGTGACCACGTCCGCGTAGCGGGTGACGACCCAGGCGTGAAGGAACGGGTCCCAATGCACCGGGTCCTCGGTGCGCAAGCGGCGATAGAGCGGATACGGGTCCGCGACCACGGTCGGATCCAGCAAGTGGAAGAGGCTCAGGCTCGGATCGAATGCGGGCTTCGCCGTGCCGCGCGCAGCGCTCAGTGATGCCATGGGTTCCGTGTCCTCTTTCGGCCGGCTCAGGCCGCATCGCGCTCGATCGGCTCTGTTGCCTCGATCTTGGCCAGGATGTCGCGCTCGATCTCCGCGGCCAGCGCTTCGATCGTGGGACTGGCGAACAGTGTCCGGAGCGCCAGGTTGGCGTCGAACGTCTCGCGGATCCGCGACACGAGCTGCGCGCCCAGCAACGAATGGCCGCCGAGCAGGAAGAAGTTCTCGTTGACGCCAACGCGGTCGAGGGACAGGAGCCCGGCCAGGATCGACGCGAGCTGTTCCTCGACCACCGTGCGCGGCGCGACGAACGCCTGCTCGCGTAGCGTATTGCAGGAATCCGGTGCCGGCAACGCCGCGCGATCGACCTTGCCGCTGGGCGAGAGCGGCAAGGCGTCGACGAGCACGAACGTGGCGGGAACCATGTAGTCGGGCAGGGCGGCCTCGAGTGTGGCGATGAGCTCACCCTGGGGAGGCGCCGTGCCATCCCTCGGAACCACGTACGCGACCAGCCGTCGCTCTCCCGGCGTATCCTCGCGCGTGACCACGGCACTCGCGGCGACCGCCGGATGCGTGTTCAGGACCGCGACGATCTCATCCGTCTCGATGCGGTACCCGCGAATCTTGACCTGCCCGTCGATTCGTCCGAGAAACGCGATCTCACCACCGGGCAGATACCGGCCGAGATCGCCCGTGCGATATAGCCGCGCGCCCGGCTCGGAGCGGAATGGATCGCGAACGAATTTCTGTGCGTCCAGCCCCGCTCGGTCGAGATAGCCGCGCGCGACACCTGCGCCGCCGATGTAGATCTCGCCCGGCCTCCCGATCGGCACCGGGCGCATTTGATCGTCCAGGATGTGAATCTGGGTGTTCGCGATCGCCCGGCCGATCGTCGGCAAGCGTTCCGAATTTTCGTTCGGCCGCACGATACCCGACGTGGCAACGACGGTGCACTCCGTCGGACCGTAGTTGTTCACCACCTCGAACGGCAGGGACGGCGGCGGGTACACGTGGAGCGTGTCGGCGCCCGTCAACAAGAGACGGAGTTGTGTCTCTTCGGGCCAGCTCGCCGCCATCACCCGCTCGGCGAGCGGCGTGGGAAGGAAGCTCACGGTGATCCCGCGCTTGACGAGCCAGTCCCGCACCCCTTCGGGGTCGAGCCGGGTGGCATCGTCCATCACGTGAACGCTTGCGCCCGCGGTCAAGTAGGGCCAGAGCTCCCATACCGCTGCGTCGAAGCCCGGGCTCGCGTGCTGCGAGGCGCGATCGTCCGGCGTGATCGAGAAGGCCTCACGATGCCAGAACACGAGATTCAGCAGCGCGCCGTGCGTGATCTGCACGCCCTTCGGTCGACCTGTGGACCCCGAGGTGTAGATGACGTAGGCGAGATGATCCGGTGTGAGGCGCGGATCCTCCGGTGCCTCCGTTCGCTCCGTCGAGTCCATCACGCCCTCGATCATCATAAGGTGCCGATCGACGGTCGGCAGCCGCTCGGCGAGTCGTGTCTCGGTGACGATCACTCGTGGCTTTGCATCGCTCAGGACGGACGCCAGGCGATCGTCGGGGTACGCTGGGTCGAGGGGGACGTAAGCGCCGCCTGCCTTCATGACAGCGAGCGCGGCCACGACGAGTCCCACGGATCGGGGGAGGAACAGGGCGACTGGAACCTCGGGCGCGACGCCCCGCGACTGCAGGCGGCGGGCGAGCCGGTTGGCGCGCGTGTTCAGCTCGGCGTAGGTCAGCGCGTCGGCCCCGTCGTCCACCGCAAGCTGCATCGGCATTTCGGCGGTCCGGAGCGCCACGAGGTCCGGTACGCACCAATTCGTAGGATATGGCCGCGCCGTGGCATTCCACGCGGCGATTTGCCGCTGCTCCGCTTCGGTTGCCATGCCTTGACCGTCGTTGCCTTCGATCATGAAGCTCCTCTGCGACGGTCGCCTCCCGATCCCGGGAGGGCGACCCCGTGAAGATCCACGAATATCTCGTCGTCATGGATCAAAAGGCAAGGCCGGTGCCAAACCGAAACGGTTGAAACCACGCCCCTCGGGCGGTCCCCTGAGCAACCATTTCTCGTATTCGCCCGGCCCGTTTCACCGGCCGGCACCAGAGCTTCAGGCGATGACGCCTGCGTGGGTGTACGCGACTCGAAGCGCCTGGCCTTCGGCGAACCGCTCCAGCCGGTAGGGATCGAGGTCGAGTGTCGAGGCGCGGCCGTCGATGACGTGCTCCGCCATCAGCTTGCCCGCCGCCGGGGCCAGCTTGAACCCGTGACCGGAGAATCCGACGCAGTAGTGAAGGCCGCTGACCGCCGCCGTTCCCATGATCGGATTCCAGTCGGGCGTGATCTCGTACATACCCGACCACCCACCCACGATCTCCGCCTCGGCAACCGGCGCCATCAAGCCCGAGAGTCGCTCGACGACGTCCTCGACGAACCCGGCGTCGGGGCGATCCTCGTAATGGTCGGGATCGCCGGGTTGATCGTCGCCGTGGTGAACGCTGCCCACGAGCATGAGGCCACCTGTCTCGGGTCGCACGTACACCTCCCGCGCGAGGTCGATGACGACGGGATGGGAGACGCCGTACTCGAATCGTGGGCGCAGCGTGACGATCGACTGCCGGCTGGGCATCACGGGCAGATCGAGACCGGCGAGCTGCCCGACCTGATGGGCCCATGGACCTGCGGCGATGACGACGTGCGCGGTCGCGATGTCTCCACGCGTCGTGTGTATGGCGGTCACGCGCCCCGCGATCACGTCGATCGCCGTGACTTCCGCATCCTGCCGAAGCTCGCCCTGCAGCTCACGAAGGCGTCGCGCATAGCCGTGCGCGACCTCGTGCGGGCTCGCGTAGCCGGACTCCGGTTCCCACACGATCGGGGCGTCGGCGGGCGGGTCGAGGAGCGGGTCGATCGCTCTCGCGTCGTCAGCGCTCACGAGCCGGGTATTGATACCGAGCTCCCGGTTCATCGCCACGGTGTGCTCGACACTGGCTCGCTCGGCCGACGTGCCGATCAACAGCATGCCGGTGTTGACGAAGCCGCTGTCCACGCCGATCTCGTCACGGAAGCTCGCCATCATCCGGCGGGCGAGGAGTGCCATCGCGGCGGTCGGGCGCGTCGAGTAGTGCGTCCGCACGATCGCCGAGGATTTCGCCGAGGTGCCCGAGCATACCGTGTTCTTCTCGACAAGCACGACGCGGCCGATGCGACGCTGAGCGAGGTGGTAGGCAATGCTGGCGCCCATCACGCCCGCTCCGATGACCACGATGTCGGCTCGCTCCACGACGTCCGAATTGTACCCGGGGTCGCCGCCGGCCGCTTCAGGCGCGAATGGCTCGGCGAATCTCGGCGGAGCTCAGCCCGTCGTCTCGGCGTCCCACTCGAAGAGCGTGCTCGCCGGCCCGGCGACGTCCCAGTGGGAGCGGTTGCCATCGGTCTTGCGCACTTCGTGCACGTGCGGCATGAAGCGGGAGAAATTCTCGTAGCAATCCCAGAAGTCGAACACCGTTGCCACGGGAGCGTCGACCGTGATCGCTTTCTGCAGCGCGATGGCTCGCCGACCCGCCGCGATGCCGATCAGCCGCCGCAGCTCGAGATTCGTGAGGCCGCGCGCCAGGAAGGCCATGCCACCAACGCCGATTCTCGCCTCCGGGGATTCCGCCCCGGTCGTTGCCACGTCGAGCTACGCCTCCTTGGCCGATGTTCCCGACGAGCGTCGCCCCCCAGGAGGCCGAGACCGGCGTGCTCGGGCAAGGGCGGGATCAGCCTTGGCCGTCACGCCGCCTGGGGGGTACCGCCCGCGTGGTCGAGAAGATCGCGCACCTCCTCGTCGGTCGTCTGCGAGGAGTCCTCGTACCAGATACCGACGGCGTAGAACGGATCGGGTATTTCAGCGGAGACGACGTCGTCGACCTCGTCGCTCAGCAGAGCGTACGTGTGGGCGGCAGCCACCGGAACGGCGACGATGACGCGAGCCGGATTTCGCCGCCGAAGGGTGATCGCCGCCGCGCGCATCGTGGCGCCGGTCGCGAGTCCATCGTCAACCAGGATCGCCACGCGATTGCTGAGCTCATGGGGCGCACGGTCACGGCGGTATTGCCGCTCGCGGCGCTCGAGCTCGGCCTGCGCGCGCTGCGTGATCGCATCGAGCATGTCACGGGAGACGCCGAGATCGTGGACGACGTCCTCGTTCAGAACGCGGACGCCGCCGGATGCGATTGCGCCGAGCGCCAGCTCCTCATGGCCTGGTGCGCCGAGCTTGCGGACGAGGAAGATGTCGAGAGGCGCTCGGAGACGGCGCGCGATCTCGTACGCTACCGGGACGCCGCCCCGAGGGATCCCGAGCACCACGACGTCCGGACGGTCGGCATAGTCACCGAGCCGCTCCGCCAAAGCCTGACCCGCATGCCGTCGATCGAGAAACCGTTGCATATACCTCTGGGAAGTCGAAGCGAATTGCATGCCAGCGCACCGGGCCAGGAAGACGTCTCACTGTAAGACCGTCATCGCATCGCCTACCTGTTGCCGCCGGCACTTGCGTTGCATGCTCAGCGGTGTTCTCTCGAACTCACACGTTGGGAAAAGGAGGAGGACGCGATGGCACTGGAACGGTGGCGCCCAAGAGCTGGGCTGGCGCGGAAATCCTCGTGGGACTTGCCGCGCGAAACGGATGATCTTTTCAACCGCTTCTTCGGCGACTGGCCATCGTCGTGGACCGGCGAGACGCGAGGTTGGTCGCCGGCCGTCGACATGGTGGACCGCAACGACGAGATCGTGTTGCGGGCGGACATCCCGGGTCTCGAGCAGAAGGACATACAGGTCACGGTGGAGAACGGCGTGTTGACGATCCGCGGCCAGCGGCAATCAGAGCACGAGGCAAAGGAGGAGGACTACTACTGTTGCGAGCGGTGGTCCGGGACGTTCTCGCGCGGCATGATGCTGCCGCCGGGCGTCGATCCCGACAAGATCAAGGCGACGTTCAAGAACGGCGTCCTGGAGGTTCACGTCCCGAAGAGCAAGCAGGCTCTGGGGCGCAAGATCGAGGTTCAAGCGGCGTGACGTGGCGCGCGCACGCGGCATGGCAGCGGGGCGACCCTGCGCTGCTCGAATACCCCACTCGCACGCACGGTCGCCCCGCTGCCATGCCGCGCCGCTCGCCTCACGCTGCTCGAATATCTCGCTCGTTCGCAGTCGCGCGCCCGGATTCCGCGCGTCACGCCTGGCGCCGGCATCGGAGGGCGGGCAACCGTTCGCGCGAGTGGGGTATTCAAGCGGCGAACGGTCGCGCGCCCTCCCATGCCGGGCACCGCGTTACGCGATGCGGCTCGAGCGCCGCGAGACGTCCTGTGCCGTTTTCAGCGCGCCATGCGGCTTGCGCGACCGAAGCGCGAGCGAGCCAAGCGTCACGATCCCGACGACACGGTCGACTTTGTCCACGACAGGCAGACGGCCGATCTGCCGATCCGACATGAGCGTGAGGGCCTGGTCGACCGACCATTCGGGCCGGGCGCACGCGAGATCCCTGGTGGCACAGTCGCCGACCCTGACCGTCGACGGATTGACTCCGACGGCCACGGCTCGCACGACGATGTCCCGATCAGTCAGTATGCCGCAGAGTCGGCCGCTCTCGACGATGGGTAGCGCGCCCACGTTGGCCTCGCGCATGCGCTGCGCCGCTTCGGTGACGGTCGCACCCACGTCGATGGTGATGACGTCTTCGATCATCACGTCCTCGACACGGCGGCGCCGATTGCGACGGGCCAGCGCGAGTACAATCGCGGCGACCGCACCGAGCGCCATCCAGGCGCGCGTCGGGACGCGTGCCGCCAACGGCAGCGCGCGTGCTGCCGAGGGAAGCCGCCGTGCGAGCTTCACGAACGGACGGCGGGCTGACCTCGGCAGGAGCGATTGTTTCAACTCGCGCGGCACGAGCTTCATGGGAGCGGTGGCGAGCGACGTCAGATTCATGTTCAGTCCTCCGCACTGTTTTGAAGTCGAGGGTTGACGCTGCAACGCGCGGGCCGACAGGAAGCGCGCCGCCGCGCCGCTTGAAAACATTCCAATCGCCGGGCGTGGACGCCCGGCCAGGAGGACCGCGATGGGCCGACAGGCATCCGGCAAGAAAGGGCTACAGTCCGCCGCACGACAGCGGGTCTCATCGCGTCACGGCGTCGAGCCGGTGCCGGACACGAGGCAGGTGGCGGGAGCGTTCGGTAAGGGCGACCGCAAGTCGCCGGCGACGATCGCATCGCTGGGCCGGCATCGAGCGGCGCGTCGTCGAGCGCCGTCGCGGCCAGGCGCGATCGCCAGCGTGAATCCCGCGTCGGGCAAGACGATCCAGGTGTTCCAGCCGCTCAGCTCGAACGACATCGAGGCGAAGCTCGCGCGCTCCGCTGCGGCGTTCGCGGATTATCGGCACGCGTCGTTCGCCGATCGGACGCGCATGCTCCAGCGCGTGGCTGACGTTCTCGAGGAGGAGCGGGAGGCGTTCGGGCGCCTCATGACGACTGAGATGGGGAAGCCGCTGAAGGCGGCCGTCGAGGAAGTGGTGAAGTGCGCGTGGGCCTGCCGGTACTACGCCGAGCACGGCGAGGCGCTGCTGGCCGACGAGATCGTGGAGACGAACGCGAGCCGCAGCTTCGTCCGCTATCAGCCGCTCGGGCCGGTGCTGGCCATCATGCCGTGGAACTTTCCGTTCTGGCAGGTGTTTCGCTTTGCGGCACCCAGTCTGATCGCGGGAAACGTTGCGCTGCTCAAGCACGCCTCGAACGTCCCGCAGTGCGCGCTCGCGATCGAAGACATCTTCCGGCGTGCCGGTTTTCCGGAAGGCGTGTTCCAGGCGCTCCTGATCGAAAGCCGACAGGTCAAGATGGTCATCGGCGACGACCGTGTGGCGGCCGTGACCCTGACGGGGAGTGAAGGCGCGGGTCGCCAGGTCGCTTCGCAGGCGGGCGCGCGCATCAAGAAGACCGTGCTCGAGCTCGGCGGCAGCGATCCGTTCATCGTCATGGCGAGCGCGGATCTCGACGAAGCCGTGCGCACCGGCGTCAAGGCCCGCGCCATCAACAACGGGCAGTCGTGCATCGCGGCGAAACGGTTCATCGTCGCCGAAGCCGTGGCGGACGAGTTCGAGCGGCGATTCGCCGAGGCGGTGACCGGACTCCGCGTCGGCGATCCGATGGATCCGAACGTCGATGTCGGGCCGCTCGCGACCGCCGACATCCTGGCCGGGCTCGAGGCGCAGGTGCAAGCGTCGGTGGACGCCGGCGCGCGCGTGGTCACCGGAGGCCGCCGTCTCGACCAGCCCGGCTACTACTACGCGCCGACCGTGCTGACGGACATTCCGGCCTCGTCACCGGCCGCGCGCGAAGAGCTGTTCGGTCCCGTCGCGGCCCTTTTCCGCGCCCGTGATGCCACTGACGCCATTCGGATCGCGAACGACACCACGTTCGGTCTCGCGGCCAGCGTGTGGACGCGCGACGGCGCCGAGCGGGATCGTTTCATCGAGGAGATCGAGTCGGGGCTGGTGTTCGTGAATGCCATGGTGGCCTCGGACCCGCGCTTGCCGTTCGGGGGAGTGAAGCGGTCGGGCTACGGGCGCGAGCTCGGCGTGTACGGACTGCGGGAGTTCGTGAACATCAAGACCGTGTGGATCAAGGATGGCGGGGCCGAGCCAGCGGCTGCGACGGAGTAATCGGCCGAGGAGCGTACCGCCGCCAGGAGCGCGATCGAGCGCAGCCCGCCCGCCACCACACTCTCATCGCGGAAGAACTTCACGAGCTCGAGCACGCGCTCCGCCAACTTCGGGCTGTGGAGCAGAGAGACCCTCCGCTTCGACGTTGACAAGAAGACCGTCGAGGTCGCCAACCGCGCCCTGAACCAGCGATAACCGCGCCGGGTGCTGGTAGACTCAGCGCGAGGGCGGGGCTGTACGTACGAGGAGGTGAGTGAGCACGGCACGCCGGGGGAGCAAACCAGGGGGCAAGGCGGGACGGGTCGCTGAGAACTACGCCCACTATGAGGCGAAGAGCCCGATGCGTCCCGACGTTGGGACGCAGCCGCAGTTCAGGAAGAAAAAGCCTCCGGTTACCTACCGGTACGACTCGTCGCTCTCCCCCGCGCTGGACTGGGACGGCCAGAACCCCGCTCGTGAGCTGGGCGAATGGCTGCTCGGCCTGATCGAACGGGCTGCCGCGCTCCCCGAACCCCACGCCTTCGACCGGCCTGAGGAGTTCAAGGCCGCCGACGGCACGGTGCTCGCGACCGTCCGAACGCTGAACGAGGCCGTCGAGCACCTCCGACGCCTGGGCCGCCCGTTTCTCGACTGGACGGGCAAGGCCGAACGGCTGTCGTTCGACGTCCCGACACTTCCCTTGTTCGTCCACGAGCGCCTCTCCACCAAGGCCATCGTCGAGACGCTGAGCGGTCATCGCCGCGACAAGCAGCAGAGCATGTTCGAGCTGTTCGGCGATCCGCAGCACTCCATCACCGACCAGGTGCTGCGCGCCTACGAGTACCAGGACGAGTGGGTGAACCGCCTCGTCCTCGGCGACTCGCTGGTGGTGATGAACTCGCTCCTACACTACGAGGGGCTCGGCGGCCAGGTCCAGATGATCTACATGGACCCGCCCTACGGCGTGAAGTTCGGCTCCAACTTCCAGCCCTTCGTGCGCAAGCGCGATGTCAGCCACAACGACGACGCCGATATGACTCGCGAGCCCGAGATGGTCAAGGCCTACCGCGACACTTGGGAGCTGGGCCTGCACTCCTACCTGACGTATATGCGTGACCGCCTGCTCCTCTGCCGCGAGCTGCTCGCGCCGACCGGCAGCATCTTCGTTCAGATCAACGATGAACAACTCCATCACGTGCAGGAGTTGCTTGACGAGCTGTTCGGCCCTCACAACATGTGCGCGGTCATCTCTTTTTCAAAGACAGGTGGACAGAGTCCCGTCTTGCTGCCAGCGGTCGCTGATTACCTCCTTTGGTATACCCGGGACAAGGAACGAGTGGAGTTCTCGCAACTGTTCCGAGACAAGACCGCGGGTGACGAGGGAGCAGTCGCCTACAACTGGGTTGAGCTGCCAACGGGTGACCGCCGGGGGATGACCTCAGAGGAGCAGGGCGATCCACGTCTGCTCCCTGCGGGCTCACGGATCTTTTCGCGAGACGTCCTTCAATCTCAGGGGGCAACGCCCGAAGGAGTGTATGACGTAGAGTTTGAAGGCATCGTGTATCGCCCTCCAGCGAACACGCACTGGAAGACAACACGCGAAGGCATGGGGCGCCTGCGCGAGACACGCCGGCTGATTCCTTCAGGCAGCGCGCTGCGCTACGTTCGCTATCTCGAAGATTTTCCGGTCGCGCCCATCTCTAATCTTTGGACAGACACGAGCACTGGAAGCTTCACGGATCCCAAGCTCTATGCTGTTCAGACGCCGACGAAGGTCATTCAACGTTGCATCCTAATGAGCACGAAGCCAGGGGATCTCGTGCTCGATCCCACATGCGGCGGCGGGACGACGGCATACGTCGCGGAGCAGTGGGGTCGGCGTTGGATCACGATCGACACCAGCCGCGTACCGCTGGCGCTCACGCGGCAGCGGCTGCTTACCGCGACCTTCCCCTACTACCAGCTCAAGGACGAGGCTCGTGGGCCGGTAGGCGGGTTCGTCTATGTTCGCAAGCAGAACCGGAAGGGCGAGGAGGTCGGAGGGATCGTCCCACACGTCACGCTGAAAAGCATCGCCAATAGCGAGCCGCCCGACGAGGAAGTTCTCGTGGATCGTCCCGAAGTCGATGGCGGCATCGTCCGCGTGACCGGGCGGTTCACATTCGAAGCGACGATCCCGACGCCCGTGGACTGGGAAGGCGACGGCGTACCCGACTCCGGGATGGCGGAGGCCGAAGCGCACGGCTCATTCGTGGAGCGCATGCTCGAGGTGCTGCGGAAGTCGCCGGTGCTCCACGTCGGTGGGGGGAAGACGGTGAGCTTCCGCAACGTCCGGCCGCCGGCGAAGACGCTCTCGCTCTCGGCCGAAGCCATCGAGGTCAACGGCGACGAGCGGCGCGTGGCCCTCGTCTTTGGCCCGGAGAACGGTGCGCTCAGCCAGCTCGCCGTGCACGAAGCCCTCAAGGAAGCTGACCTCAAGAGCTATGCGCACCTCTACGCGATCGGCTTCGCCATTCAGCCCGACGCGCGACTGCTCATGGAGAACTCGGCGAAGATAGGCCTGCCGTCCGCCACCTATGTGCAAGCCACGCCCGATCTCATGATGGGCGACCTGCTGAAGAACATGCGATCGAGTCAGATCTTCAGCGTGTGCGGCTTGCCCGAAGTTCAGGTGCGGCGCGTCGGGGATGGCAAGTACCAGGTCGACCTGGTCGGGCTCGACGTGTTCGACCCCATCAGCATGAAGCCCGACCACCGCGCGGGCAGCGACGTGCCGGCGTGGTTCCTCGACACCGATTACAACGGCCTCTGCTTCCACGTGAGCCAGGCCTTCTTCCCCCGCACCGGCGCCTGGGACGACATCCGGCGCGCCCTCCGGGGCGAGTTCGACGACACAGTGTGGGACCACCTGGCCGGCACCACCAGCGCGCCCTTCGAGGCCGGCGACCATGGCCAGGTCGCCGTCAAGGTCATCGACGACCGAGGCAACGAGCTGCTGGTCGTGAAAAGCCTGAGGGACGCCACGGCGTGATCCATCGCGTCGGCCTGCGCCGCTTCAAGCGGTTCGGCGACGTCGAGTTCGTGCTGCCCGGCCACGTGGTGCTCGCCGGCCCGAACAACACCGGGAAGACGACGGTGCTCCAGGCCATCGCGGCCTGGTCGCTCGCCCTCAATCGCTGGAAGCAGCTCAACGACTTCCAGCGCCATGGCGGCGCCTACACGAGAGCTCCCATCGCGCGCCAGGCGTTCTCGACGGTGCCTCTGCGCGCCTTCGACCTCCTCTGGCGGGAGCGGGACTACAACCACGCGCGGCCCGTCGAGATCGAGATCCAGAGTGCGGCAGGCTGGACGGTCGCGATGGAGCTGATCGCCGACAGCACGGAACAGATCTACGTCCGCCCGCGCGCCTCCGCCTCCCCGGACGTCGTGCGAAGCGCCGACCTCACGACGGTCTTCGTCCCCGCGATGAGCGGGCTGGGGACCGAGGAGCCGCTCTATCAGCGCCCGAAAGTCGATCAGCTCCTCGGCCAGGCGAAGCCCGGTGACGTGCTCCGGAACCTCCTCGTGCAGGCGTCCGGTTCGGACCAGGCGTGGGCCGCGCTCCAGGAGTCGATCCGGCGGCTCTTCAGCTTCGAGCTGGTGCTTCCCGACGCCACGGGACCTCACATCCTCGCCGAGTACCGGGAGCGCCCGGGCGGCCCGGCGCTCGACATCGCCAGCGCGGGCAGCGGGTTCCAGCAGGTCCTCATGCTGCTTGCATTTCTAGAAACTCGCCCAGGCTCGGTGCTGCTGCTGGACGAGCCCGACGCCCACCTTCACGTGATCCTCCAGGACGCCATCTACAGCGAGCTGCGGACGGTGGCGGCTCGGCAGCGTTCACAGCTCGTCATCGCGACGCACTCCGAGGTGATCATCAATGCCGTCGAGCCGCGCGAGCTGTGCGTGATGCTCGACCAACCGCGCATGTTGGCCACGACGGAGGAGCGGGAGCGGCTCATCGACTCGCTCCGGGTGCTCTCGCACACCGACATCATGCTGGCGCTGGATGCGCCGGGCGTGCTGTACCTCGAAGACTACACGGACCTCGAAATCCTCCGCGCCTGGGCCCGGGTGCTGGACCACCCGGCGCGCGAGCTATTGATGACTCGGCTCTTCTGGAAGCGCACGGTGGTGGAGGCGCGGCCGGGCGCCTCGGGAGTGCCGGCGCGCGACCACTACGAGGCGCTGAGGCTCGTCCGTGACGACCTGCCTGCGCTTGAGCTGGTTGACGGCGATGCGCGGCCGGAGATCCAGTCCACGGAAATCACCGGGCACGGGTTACAGCGTCTCCGATGGCGGCGCTACGAGATCGAGAGCTACCTGGTCCATCCGGACGCCCTCGCCCGCTTCGTCGAGCAGACGGTGGGCGCCGCCGCGGCGGCGCCCCACGTCGCGGACCTGAGACGTCACTTCGAGGAGAACTATCCCCCCGCGTTTCTCCGCGATCCGCTCGGCGACCACGCGATCTTGGAAGCGACGAAAGCGCGGACGAGGCTGCTGCCACCCGCGCTGACGGCGGCGGGGCTCCCAGGACTGCCCTACACCCGCTACCACGAGATCGCGGCGGTCATGACACGCGAGGAGATCCACGTCGAGGTCGTCGAGAAGCTCGACGGCCTGATGCGGGCGTTTCGTCTGTGAGCGGCTTCGAGGTTCCCGAACCCATCCTCTGCGGACCCTACGACGAGCCTGCCGAGCACTGGCGCATCGTCGAGGGCGAGACGCCGCGACCGGAGCCCGGGCGCCGGACCGCCACGTACTACTACCGACCTCCTGGCCCGGTCAGCGAGACGGCCGGCGACGACCCCGGCACGCTCATCGAGCTGAAGCTGGTCAGCCGCATCCGCGAGCGGCTGAAGGAATGGCAGGCCGCGGGCCGGCCTGGCGTGACGCGAACGACGCTGGAGCTGCTCGACTACTGGACGCGCGAGGGCCGCCAGCACCGCCTCTTCTTCGCCCAGCGCGAGGCGGCGGAGACGATCGTCTTCCTCACCGAGGGGCGGAGAGACTTCCGGCAGGGGATCGACATCCCTCTCGACGAGCCGAGCGAGGACCGCAAAGCCGACGGCCACGCGGCCTTCCGCCGCTACGCCTGCAAGATGGCCACGGGCACCGGCAAGACGACGGTCATGGCCATGCTGGCGGCATGGAGCATCCTCAACAAGGTCAACGACCGGAGCGACGCGCGCTTCTCCGACGTGGTGCTGGTCGTTTGCCCGAACGTCACCATCCGCAGTCGCCTGCGCGAGTTGGACCCGCGAGAGGGTGACGCCAGCCTCTACCGCACGCGCGACCTGGTGTCGCCGCACCTCATGCCCGACCTCACCAAGGGCCGGGTGCTCGTCACCAACTGGCACGTCTTCGAGCCGCAGGCCGTGAATCCGGGCGGGGTGAGCGCGAAGGTCACGCGCGCGGGCGTCGCGGTGCGCACGATGGAGACGATCACGATCGGTACCAAGACCACCACGGCGCGCGGTCGACGTTACCTCACGCCAGAAGAGCTGGACCGCCAGGTGGCGGCGGGGCTCGTGGCCGTCCTGGAGGAGGATCGCGATCGTCAAGGGAACCTCCGCAAGGTCCGGGTCGAATCCGTCCGGTACGTACAGAGCGACACGGCCCTCGTCAACCGCGTTCTCGAGCGCGAGGTGGGCGGTAAGCAAAACGTCCTCGTCTTCAACGACGAGGCGCACCACGCCTATCGCATCCGGCGGGAAGCAGAGGATGGCGAGTCGGAGAACCTCGACGGCGACGCGGAGGACCGGGACGAGTTCTACCGAGAGGCAACCGTCTGGGTCGACGGGCTCGACCGCATCCACAAGCTCCGTGGCATCAACTTCTGCGTCGACCTCTCGGCCACGCCCTATTACCTCGGGCGCATGGGTCAGGACACGAACCGCATCTTTCCCTGGGTAGTCAGCGAGTTCGGCCTGACCGACGCCATCGAGTCGGGGCTCGTGAAGATCCCGCAGCTCGCTGTGCGCGACACCACCGGCGCCGATATACCAGGCTACTTCAACATCTGGCGGTGGATCATGCCCCGGCTTACGACGGTCGAGCGCGGCGGGTCGCGCGGAAACCCCAAGCCGGAAGCCATCGTGAAGTGGGCGGCCACGCCCGTCGCCATGCTGGCCGGCTTGTGGGAGGAGCTGCGCGAGGAGTGGGAGCAGCGCGCAGACGACCCGAGGCCCCCCGTGTTCATCCTCGTCTGTCGCAAC
>JBGPTW010000027.1:0-50380 GCA_041490825.1 Methylomirabilia bacterium
CGGCGAGCGGATGGGGGTCGAGACGGGCGCCGGGTGGCCCGGCGACCGGCGAGCGGATGGGGGTCGAGACGGGCGCCGGGTGGCCCGGCGACCGGCGAGCGGATGGGGGTCGAGACGGGCGCCGGGTGGCCCGGCGACCGGCGAGCGGATGGGGGTCTGGGGGCCTTCGAGGCCCCCAGCTCAGTAGAAAGGAACACCATGCCGTACCTGCGCACCGACGATCGCGTGAAGATCTACTACGAAGAGCACGGCAGCGGCACGCCGCTCGTGCTGGCGTACGGCATCGGCGGCAACGCTGATCTCTGGGACGTCAACACGCCCGCGCTCGCCGCGCGCCATCGCGTGGTCTTGTGGGAGCCGCGGGGCCACGCGCGCTCGGAGAGCCCGGAGGATCCCGCGCGCTACTCGTTCGGCCGCTGGGTGCTGGATCTGAAAGCCGTCCTCGACCATCTGAAGATCAAGACGGCCCACGTCGGCGGCCTCTCGCTCGGCGCCGGCATCGCCACGCGCTTCACGTTGCGTTTCCCGGCGCGGGTCCGGTCGCTGCTCGTGACGAACTCATCGTCGGCGGCGGGACTTCCGCTGTCGGTCGACAACCTCGTGATGCGCGCACGCTCGATCGAGGTCACGCTGACCCAGGGCATGGACGCGATGGCGGAGTTCGCGATGGCGACCAATCCCAACGTCGTCGCCCGGCTTGCGATCGACCCCGGCGCCAAGGCCGAGTTCTACGCGTACTATCGCCGGCTCACGCCGATCGGCTACGCGAACGCGCTGCGGGCGCTCCTGGCGATGGACTACATTGCGGGCGATCTGCCGAAGATTCGCGTGCCCGTGATCCTGATCGGCGGAGACCGCGATCCGTCACTCGGGCCGATGCAGGGGATGCGCAAGAAGATCAAGGGCTCGCGACTGATCGTGCTGTCGCCGGCGAGTCACTTCGCCAACCGAGATCAGCCGGAAGCGTGGAACCGCGCGGCGCTCGGCTTCCTCGAGCAGTGTGACCGCCGCGCGGGCCGGCGCTAGCTCTTCTCCCGCGCCGGCTTCTCGCGCCGGGTCTTCCGGCGGTCGTGGGCTTCGAGTCCGCGCTCCCAGAGATACTCGCGCTCGCCAAGGTACTTGCCCACCCAGCGACCCAGGACGAAGAAGAGGTCGCTCAGCCGGTTCACGTAGCGCAGCGGCCACTCGCCGATCGGCTCCGCGCGCGCCAGGGCGAGAAGCTCTCGCTCCGCCCGCCGGCACACCGTACGCGCCTGGTGGAGGAATCCGCCGATTCGGCCGCCGCCCGGAAGCACGAACGACTTCAGCGGCTCGAGGGTCTTCTGGCACTCATCCATCATGCGCTCGAGCCCCGTGACCTCCGGCTCACCGACGCGGAACATTCCCTCGTACACCGCGTCCGGCGGCGTGGCGAGCTCGCTCCCGAGATCGAAGAGCTGATTCTGGATCAGCCGGAGCGTGCGGTCGAGCCATCGATGATGTTCGCCTTCCGCGAGACGCTCCTCGTTGAAGACGCGGACCAAGCCCACGATCGCGTTCAGCTCATCGAGCGTCCCGTAGGCCACGATGCGCGGCGAGTCCTTCGGCACGCGTTTGCCGCCGACGAGTGCCGTGTCGCCCCGATCACCGGTGCGCGTGTACACCCGCGTGATGCTGATGGTCATCGTCGGTCCTTTCCCGTGGAGCGGGGCAATCCGATTGGCTCGGCCCAGCCCTCTGCCGCCGTGATCACTCCGCGTGCAGCGCGGTCCTGATGACCCAAGCGAAATCGCATATGAGGAGCACGACCAGCACCAGGGAGAGCACGTTGAGAATTCCCCGCAAGCCCTTTTCGTCCATGACGGCTGGTCTCCCTTCTCGCTGAAAAATGGTCACACGCCCGGTGTTTTCGTGCGTCCAACTATACTCGTACGACACGATTCCCGATAGCGCCCTGGCGTCGGGTTTTACCGCAGATCGCCGGCCTCGGTGTTGTAAGATCCTTCATCCACCATGAGTGTGTTTCGCCTGCTGGCGCTCGCGATCCTCCTCTACATCACCGCGGACTTCGTCGACCCGATGATTCCTGGAGTCTTCTCCTTCGATGCCGATCAATTCTTCGTCGACAGCGTCGTCCAACTCACCCCGGACGCCGTCGGCGAGGCATTGCCGGAGCTCGGTCCAAGTGCCAGCGAGTCGAGCACTCGCAGGGCCTCGGACCAGGGTCCCCCCATCGCGTGGAGCCGTGCTGCCCGGGTGAGGCACGCGCCGCGCTCGCACCTGGCGCACGCTCGAGCGCCCTCGCCTCCGTCCCGTTCCGAAGACCACTAGCACCATCGGCCTCGATCGGTCGTACGCCGCTCCGCTGCGCCGCTGCGCGCGCTGTGCACGGGTTACCCAGGAGAAAAGCGCGATGCGCAACCCGACAATCACCTCCACTCGCCGAGACGCGTGATGGCGTCGTTCAAGATCGACGACGTCGTCAAACGAAAAGCCGATCCCCACGGTCCCCGGGGTCGCGTGATCGGCGTGTACCGGGACCCAGGCCCCCCCACGGTGCTCGTGCAGTGGAGCGACCCCGCGATGTTCCCGAATCCCACCGTCGAACCCGAGGACGCCCTGGAAATGGCTTGAACCTGCGCGGACCGTCGGGGATGATCACGGCGTGAGGAACCGCGCGCGCGCCACGCTCGTCACCGCCTCCGCCACGCATTTCATCCACGACGGTTTCTCCGATGTGCTGTACGTCCTCTTGCCCGTCTGGGCGGCCGAGTTCGGGCTGAACTTCGCTCAGGTCGGGATCATCCGCACGGCCTACACCGGCGGCATGTCGCTGTTCCAGATCCCTGCCGGCTTGCTGGCCGAGCGTTGGGGTGAGCGGAGGCTTCTCGCGGCCGGCACTGCCGTCACCGCGTGCGGCTTCGTCATCGCGGGCTGGGCCGGCGGCTTCGTTGCCCTGCTGTCGGTGCTCTTCGTCGCAGGCTCGGGATCGAGCGTCCAGCACCCCCTGTCGTCCTCGCTGGTCTCCAAGGCGTACGAGACCGGCGCGAGGCGCGCGGCGCTCGGCACGTACAACTTCGCCGGCGACCTCGGCAAAGTCGCGGTGCCGGCGCTCGTGGCGCTCGCCGCGTCGTTCCTCGGCTGGCGGGCAGCCGCCGCCACGTACGGCGTGGTCGGGATCGCCGCCGCGGCCGTCATCCTGGTGCTGCTGCGATCGCTCGGTCAGGGCGCTGCAGAGCCCACGGCCGCGCGAGCGATGAGCCGCGCTGCAGGCTGGGGTATCCGCGACCCCCGAGGCTTTCAGGCGCTGGCCGCGGTGGGCATGATCGACACGTCGACGCGTACGGCGCTCCTGACGTTCTTGCCGTTTGCGCTGATCGCGAAAGGAGTCACCGTGGCTGGCGTGGGCGGCGCCCTGGCGTTGCTCTTCGCCGGCGGCGCCATCGGGAAATTCGTGTGCGGGGTCGTCGCCGAGCGCGCCGGCGTGATTCGCACCGTGGTGGTGACGGAGGCGGCAACGTCGATCGGGATCCTGGTCGTCATCGCGGCGCCGCAGGCCGTGGCGCTCGCGATGCTGCTGCCGCTCGGCATCGCGTTGAACGGCACGTCGTCCGTGCTCTACGCGACCGTCGCCGATCTCGTGACCGTCGATCGGCGCTCGCGCGCATACGGTCTCTACTACACGCTGAGCATCGGCGCCTCGGCACTCGCGCCGACGATGTACGGGGTCCTCAGCGATGCGGCCGGCGTGACGGTGACGCTGACGACCGCAGCAGTGGTCGTGCTGGTCACGATCCCGCTCTGCCTGGCGTTGCGAGCCGCGGTGACGGCTCCGGCGAGCGCGTGATCGGGCGATTCGAGCGCGAGCCTCGACGCGCCGCACTCGATCCAGCCCACCCGCGCGGGTTGCGGGCTCGCGGTCCCCGCTACAACAAATAAAACGGCCGCACAGCGTCCCGGCGATACGGATAGCGGCTGAGCACGTCGGGCGAGGGATCCGCGCCAAGACCGGGCCGATCCGGTGGTGTCACCGACCCGTCAATGCACACGAGCGGCTCCGCCGTCAGCGGCGCTTCCAGCTCTCCGGGCGGGAACTCGACGTAGGGGATGCCCGGCGTGGCGGCGGCGAAGTGGAGCGTCGCGGCCAATCCGGGTCCGTAATAGTACGAGTGGGGTACGAGCGTGACGCCCGCCGACGCGGCGAGCGCAGCGATCTTTTTCATCTCCCCGAGGCCGCCGACCTTCGTCATGCTCGGCTGGATGACGTCCGCGGCGTCCGCGCGAACGAGCGCGGCATAGCCGAACAGCGTGGCGTCGTTCTCGCCCGAGGCGATCGGAATCCGTAGCGCCTGCCGCACTCGCGCCAGACTCACGTAGTCTTCCGGCGGCCACACCGGCTCTTCGAGCCAGCGCAGGCCGAAGGGCTCGAGCTGTCGTCCGATCCGTATCGCCTCCTCGGTGGTCCACGGGCAGTTCGTGTCCAGCATCAACTCGACACCGTCACCAACGGCGTCTCGGGCCGCGGCGACGGAGGCCACATCCGTCTGATGGAGCTTCATCGCGGTGTAGCCGCGCGCGACCGCGGCGGAGGCGACCCGCCCGACGTCCGATGGCGTCCCGTAGCGCAGCAGGCTCGCATACGCGCGCACGCGCGTCTGCGACCGTCCTCCGAGGAGCTCGAAGACGGGCACGCCCAGATGCTTTCCGGCAAGATCCCAGAGCGCCAGCTCGACCCCGCTCACCGCGAACATGGCCAGTCCGCGCCGGCCCCAGATCATGAGGGCACGATGGAGCTTTTGGGTGAGGGATTCGATCTGGCTCGGATCCTCGCCGGCGAGGAGGGGCGCGAGCGCGTCCTCGACGATCTCGCACACGGCGAGCGGCACGCCGTACGCGAAGCACTCGCCCCAGCCAACGAGCCCGTCGTCCGTGGTGACGCGAACCAGGATTTGCTTGCCGGTGGCGGTCGCCCAGGGCGACTGCGGCGAGCTCTCCCGCAAGGGGATCGCGAGCGGCAGCGCGCGGACCTCGGCAATCTTCACGGTGCCTGCAGCAGCTCGCTCATCCGATTGAAGAATTGATCGGCCATCATCTTGGAGACGCCGCCGAGCATCCGCTGGCCGACACCCGCGATGAGACCGCCGATCTGCACGTCGGCGGTGTACGAGACTTTTGTCCCGGTCCCGGAGTCGCTCAACGTGATGACGGTGTCGCCACGCACGAAGCCTGGGCCTCCCGAGCCCTCGACCGACATTCGATAGGACTCCGGCGGGCGTAGATCGCTGAGCCGGACCTTTCCTTCGAACGTGCCTTTCACCGCGGCGACACCGATCTTCATCGTGGCCTTGTACTCGTCGGTACCGGCGGCCTCCAGCTTCTCGCAACCGGGAATCGCCTGGCGCAAGACGGCTGGACTCAGGAACGCTTCCCAGACCTTCTGGCGCGGCACGGGAATCTCGTACGCTCCCTCGAGCTTCATCGGTCAGTCCCCCAGTGTGAAATTGCCTGCACGGTCGTCCAGCGTACACCATCCACCCACGGCACTCCGTGGCACATCGCTTGCCTCAGTATGCTGAGTCGACTCGACAGGAGGTATCGCAATGAAGAAGCTACTCGGTGGATTCTGTGTGCTCGCCCTGGTAACCATGCTCGGAGCAGCCTGCACCGAGCGCAGCGACCGCGTCGGCGAGCGGCCTGGCGAGCGGGCGCCGTCGGCGTCGCCGTCCACGTCACCGTCGACGCCGCCTTCAAGCACTACGCCGTCGACTCCGCCACCCCCCTCGACGACGTCGCCGTCCGATACGCCGACGACGCCGCCATCGGGCTCCACCAAGTAAACGCGTTCCCGTCTGGCCCCTCGCCGGGCCGATCAGCCAGTCGGTCCGGCGAGGGTCGGGTCGCGTCCGGCCTCGTAGCGTTCGCGCCCGATCGCGATCGACACGATCCGCTCTTCTCGCACCGGTGTCGTGACTCGAAGGCTGGCCTCGGCGAAGTCGACCTGCTGCACGACGCCGAGGCCCAGTGTTTCCCCTGCCTCATCCTCGAGCCCGGCCAGCATGCCCTCGATTTCCGTCACGGCATAGTGATCGAGAACCGTGGCACGGAAGGCGCGCGCAAGCACGCGGCTCTCACGATCGTCCAGAGGATCGCGCGACACGATCGTGACCTCGTCGCCTCGGCGCTCACCCCAGACCAGTACGCCGCCGACGAGGTGTTCCGTCTCCGACAGGTCTGACGGCATCAGCCGGTCCCCGGTGAACAGCAGCGGACTCCGCAGCACGATGCGTGACAGATCCAGCGCGAGCGCGCGCGCGCCCTGAAAATGCGCCGCGAGCGCGCGCGCACGATGACCGTGCCGCGTCTCCGGGCTCCGGGCGCGCGCCGGACCGACCGCAGCCGCCCGCACGATCAGTGGACGGGTCGACCGGCGATATGGATCGACGATCGCCGCGCACTCGGTCTGGCGCTCGAGCACGATGACGAGGTCAGGGTCGATCGCCTCGATCGTGGCGTGCTTCAGCCGGCGCCCGAGATAGCCGCGGACGAGGCCGCAGGTGTCGATGACGATACGCGCCAGACCGGCGTCTCGAGCCCGATCGACCAGTCGGGTGGTCGCCGCCACCGTTGCCAGCGGCTCGCGGGCCGCGGACGTCACGCCGACGAATCGGAGAGCCAGCACCTCGGCATCGCCGAGCCGCGCCATTGGCGCCGTTACACGCCCGAGTCCAATCGTCGTCGGAGGGCCGATCTCGGATTGCCCGAGATCGGCATCCACGATGCCCACGGTCATCCCGCGCCTCACCAGACCGTTGGCGAGATCTCGGACGAGCGTGGTCTTGCCCGTATCCGACTCGCCGATGACAAGTGTGACGGGTGACGCGAGGACGCGTTCGAGAAGAATCTCGGAACGCGGGGCTGGTGGGACGTCGAGACCCGGCATCGCAACTCCCCGCTACGGCAACCTTGCTACAACAGCATCCCGATCGCCGCCTCCATGCGCGTGAGCCCCTCGCGAATGAGATCCGCGCTGGTCGCGTACGAGAGGCGGACGTGCGCGTCCGAGCCGAAGTCCACGCCGGGAACCACCGCGACACGCGCGTATTCGAGCAGGAAGGCCGCGACGTCGGCAGAGCCCGACAACGCACGCGAGCCACCCTCGCTGCCCGCCGGTGTTTTGCGGCCGGAGAGCCCGGAGACGTTCGCGAATGCGTAGAAGGCGCCCCGTGGCATCACGCACTGGACACCCGGAAGGGCATTGAGGCCCTGGACGATCAAGCGCCGGCGGCGATCGAATTCGCCGGCCATTTTTGCCACGTCGTCTTGCACTCCTGCGAGCGCTTCCACGGCCGCCCACTGGGCCACCGAGCAGGCATTGGACGTCACCTGACTCTGCACGTCCGTCATCGCGCGGATCAGCTCGCGCGGCCCGGCGGCGTAGCCGATGCGCCAGCCCGTCATCGCGTAGGCCTTCGAGCACGTGTTGACGACGAGCGTCCGCGCCTTGATCTCCGGACCGAACGACGCGATCGAGACGTGGCGTCCTTCGAACGTGAGCGGCTCGTAGCATTCGTCGGACACCACCCACAAGCCACGCTCAACCGCAAGGCGGGCGACCGCGGCAAGACTCTCGGGCGAGAACACGGCACCGGTCGGATTGTTCGGGCTGTTCAGGATGACGAGCTTCGTGCGCGGCGTCATCGCGGCCCGCAGTCGCTCGGGATCGAGATCGAAGCCCGTTGACTCCAGCGTCTCCACCGCGACCGGAACGCCGCCGACCAGCTTGATCTGCTCGGGATAGGACACCCAGTACGGGCTCGGGACCAGCACCTCGTCGCCGGGGTTCAGGAGCGCCACGCTCATGTTGAAGAGCGTGTGCTTGGCCCCGCAGGAGATGAGGACGTCGGCCGGCTCGTAGTCGAGGCCGTTGTCCCGCTTGAACTTCGCGCACACCGCCGCGCGCAGCTCCGGGATACCGCCGACTTCCGTGTACTTGGTCTGCCCCTTCTGCATCGCGCGGACGGCGGCGTCCTTGATGCGGGATGGCGTGTCGAAGTCGGGCTCGCCGGCGCCGAACGAGATCACGTCCACACCGCGCCGGCGGAGATCCTTCGCCTTGGCCTGCACGGCGAGGGTCGAGGACGGGGCAAGCGTCTTCAATCGATCAGCTAACACGAAGGTGACTCCTTTGGCCGGCGGTTGCGCCGACTACTTGGGAGGAAACTTGTCCGCCAGCCGTTTTTCCACCGCTGGCGGAACCAGGCCCGCGACCGAGGTCCGGAAACTGGCGACCTCCTTGATCAGTCGCGACGAGATGTACGTGTACTTCTCGTGCGGCATCAAGAACACGGTCTCCACCGTGGCGCGGAGCTTTCGGTTCATCAACGCCATCTGGAACTCGTACTCGAAATCCGAGACCGCCCGCAGGCCGCGCACGATGCAGTCTGCCCGCTCGCGCGAGACGAGATCGATGAGCAGCCCATCAAAGGCCAGGATGCGAAGATGGCTGAACCCGGCGGTCGCCTCGTCGATCATCTCGAGGCGCTCGGCCGACGAGAACAGCGCCTCCTTCGAGGGGTTCACCAGCACGGCCACGATGAGCTCGTCGAAGATTTGCAGGCTACGCTGAACGAGGTCGACGTGACCGTTGTGCACGGGATCGAACATGCCAGCATAGACGGCGCGTTTGGTCACTTCGTGTCTCCTCGCGACGGGGCATCGTACCCGCGCGCTCCAAACAAAGTCAAGGCGACGAGACCGCCGGCACGCGGAAGAAGGTCAGCGTCGTCTCGCCGAAGCGCCGCTGCCGGACGGCGGCGAGCGCGCCAAACGTCGCTGCCGGCGGCCGTTTCGTCAGGTGTTGAGCGATGACCACGGCGTCCGGCATGACGAGGCCGACGGCGCTCAGACGCTCGACCGTAGCATCCACGAGATCCGCCTCGTACGGCGGGTCGAGAAAGACGACGTCGAAGCGCGCGCCCTCCGCGGCCAGCCGATCGATTGCGCGCTCGACATCGGCCTGCAGCACCCGCGCCTGACCGCGCACGCCGAGCGCGGTGACGTTCTGGCGGAGCGCCGCGACCGCGCGCGGATCACGCTCCACGAACGTCGCCTGCGCGGCGCCGCGGGAAAGCGCTTCCAGCCCGACACCGCCAGCGCCGGCGAAGAGATCCAGCACACGGGCGCCGGGCAGCTCCGGCATGAGACTGTCCATCAACGCGATCCGTACCTGGTCCGCGGTCGGACGCGTGCGGTGGCCACGGGGCGTGACGAGCGCGCGGCCTTTGAGCGCGCCGGCGATGACGCGCATGGATTAGTGAGCTGGGGGCCTCGAAGGCCCCCAGACCCCCATACGCTCGTCGGCCGCCGGGGCACCCGACGCCCGCCTCGATAAATCCCACATGCTCCTAGCCGACCGAGGCCAGAGCGAGCTTCCCGCGCCAGCGCTCGAGCAGGCCCTGACGGAGCGCGCGGTTTGCGGGGTCTCGGAGCTCGAGGTCGCGAGCGATGATGTCGACGGCTTCGCGCCTCGCTTCCTCCAGAACGGCCGCGTCCCGGATCAGATCAGCGAGGCGGAACTCCGGTAGGCCGGACTGCCGCGTGCCGAAGAACTCGCCCGGTCCGCGCAGTTCGAGATCGACCTCGGCGATGCGAAAACCGTCGGTCGTGCTCACCATCGCGTCCACCCGTTGCTGTGCGTCCTCGGTCAGCCGCCCGCCCGTCAACAGGATGCAATAGGACTTCCAGGGCCCGCGGCCCACGCGGCCGCGAAGCTGATGGAGCTGCGAGAGACCGAAGCGTTCGGCGTGCTCGATCAGCATCACCGAAGCGTTCGGCACGTCGATGCCGACCTCGATCACCGTGGTCGAGACGAGGATGTTGATCTCGCCGGCCTTGAAGCGGCGCATGATCACGTCCTTCTCCTCGAATCCCAGCCGGCCGTGCAGCAGGCCGACCACGAGATCGGAAAACACGTCGCGCGCGAGACGGCCCGCCATGTCCGTCGCGGCCTTGAGATCGAGCGCCTCCGACTCCTCGACGAGTGGATAGACGACGTATGCCTGACGACCGGCGGCGATCTCGGCGCGGAGGAAGGCGTAGATCTGACCGCGCTTGCTCTCGGTCCGGGCCTTCGTGATGACCGGCCGCCGGCCCGGCGGCAGCTCGTCGAGCACGGAGACGTCGAGATCGCCGTAGAGCGTCAGCGCCAGCGTCCTCGGGATCGGCGTCGCGGTCATCACGAGGACGTCGGGATGTTCGCCGAGCGCTTTGAGCTTGGCGCGCTGGGCGACCCCAAAGCGATGTTGCTCGTCGACCACCGCGAGCCCGAGCCGCCGGAACTCGACACCTTCCTGCACCAGCGCGTGCGTTCCCACGACGCAGGACAGCTCGCCCGACGCGATCGCTTCCCGCCGCGCTTTGCGCTCTCGAGGCTTGAGAGACGACGTCAGCAGCGTCACGGGCACGCCCAGCGGCTCGAGAAACAGGCGGAACGTCATGAAGTGCTGCTCCGCGAGGATCTCGGTGGGTGCCATCACGGCGGCCTGATATCCAGCCTCGATAGCCGTCAGCGCGGCGAGCGCCGCGACGATCGTCTTACCGGACCCCACGTCCCCCTGGAGGAGCCGGTGCATCGGATGGGGCGCCGCCATGTCCTGCCGGATCTCGTCCCACACCCGCTCCTGCGCGCCGGTCAGCGAGTATGGAAGCTCCGCGCGCAGCCGAGCGACGAGCGCCCCTGGCGGACTCATCGCGAGGCCGCGCTCTCGGGACGAGCGTGTGCGGAGGATCGCCAGCCCGAGCTGGAGCAACAGGAAATCTTCGAAGACCAGTCGGCGACGGGCAATGTCCCGCTCGACGTCGGTCAGCGGAAAGTGTATGTCGTGGACTGCGCGCGCTCGGCCGACGAGCTGCCGGCGAGCGAGCGTCGTCTTGCTCAATATCTCGGGCGTCCGATCCACGAAGGTCTCGACGATCTCGTGCATCCGTTCGCGCAGCCAGCGTTGGTTCAAACCCTCCGTGGACGAGTAGACCGGGACCAACCGACCCGTGTGGAGGGTCTCGTCATCGCCCGACTCGACGATCTCCCAGTCCTGCGTCTGGATCTGGATGCTGCCGCGGAATCGGTCGACCTTTCCGTGCACGACGAGCTGCTGCCCGTGCTTCAGGATGCGATCGAGGTAACGGCGGCCGAACCAGGTGACTGTCGCCGAGCCCGTCTGGTCGCGGAGCATCGCCGTGAACGGCATCCGCGAGCGTCCCGGCGGCGGTGGGCTGAGGCCCGCAATCGTTCCGGTCACGGTCACCGTCTGTCCGGGCTGGATTGCGCGCAATGGCGTGAGCTGCGTCCGGTCCTCATGGCGCAGCGGGACGAAGAAGAGCGCGTCCTCGACAGTATGCAGCCCTTTCCGGGCGAGCTGTTCCGCCCGCCGGGGGCCAATACCCTTGAGAAACTGCAGCGACGTGCCAAGGCCAGGCGGGGTCGAAGCGGCGGATCCAGGAGAGGTTTGCTTCACCCGCGCCGGCGTGCTATAAGAAACGGTCGCGTCTCCCAGTCGACGTGTCTCAAGGAGCAGTGATGGCTCAGCGATGCGAGATTTGCGGGAAAGGTCCCTCCGTCGGTCACAATATCAGCCACGCGCACAATCTCACGAAGCGGCGGTGGCTGCCCAATCTCGTCGCGATGCGCGCGATGATTGCCGGCCGCGCCCAGCGGGTACGGGTGTGCGCTCGCTGCCTCAAGGCGGGAAAGGTCACGAAAGTCATTTAAGCACACCCGGGAGGGGTGTGAACCCCTCCCGGGCGGTAGCGCGATGGGAGGCCGCCACCCCCCACCGTGGGCACAGAACCTTACTTCTTCTTCTTCTTGGCCGCCTTCTTCTTCGCCATTCGAGGATCACCTCCTCCCGTCGTGGAGTGACCTGCGCTTCGTGAACGGCACTCGCCGTTCCTACTTCTTCTTCTTCTTGGCCGCCTTCTTCTTCGCCATCGGTGTCGTCACCTCCCTTCCGTTCTTCCTCAGTAGCCCATCGCTTCGCGACGTAGGTGCTCGGCCTGCGACGCGCCCTTGTGCTCGTAATGGACGAGGTCCGCGTAGAGCTGCGGCAGACACACGACCTTGAGCCCGGCTTTCTCGAGCGTCCCGTAGAAGACTCCGGCGTCGTACGGAGTCAGCAGATGAACTCCGGCGTCCGTCCCGGCCGCCGGCCTGAGTCCGACCGCGGCCGCCACCGGCACCGGATCGCCTTCGAGGTAGCAGTGAATGCTCGGAACGCGGATCTGCGGCACCACCAGTGACGAGCCGGCGTTGAGTGTGAATGCATAGCGCCGGCCCTCGGCAGTGGCCGCCCGCGCGAGGTCGCCCATGAACCGCCGGGTGAGCCGTTCCGGCACGAAGTACGAAGTCACGTCGTTGTCGCGGTAGCTATAGGACTCGCACCAGCTTTCGAGCAGATCGGCGGGCTTGCTCAGTCGAATGCGCTGGCTGTCGTCTCGCTCCACCCAGGCGAGGTCCTCCAGGCGCTTCACGACATTGTGCGAATGCCCGAGGCTGACCTCGGCGGCGCGGGACAGCTCCTCGAGCCGCCAGGGCCGACCCGGCTCGGTGAGCAACACTCGGACGACGCGAGTCGCGCGCGGCGCGAACAGCGAGCGTAGCGGACGACTCGACGGCCGGACGTTTCGTTTGCCTTCTTTTTCGATGAGAACATTCTCGAAGGCCACGTGGCAGTTACCCGACAGATCGACGTAGCCGAACCCGTGCGTTTTCAGGATCCGGGCGCTCTGCGGTCCGATATAGACCGCCGCAGCCAGCGGATATGCGGCAGGCAGCTCGCGCTTGATCTCTTCGAGCCTGGTGACAGCAGCCCGGATTTGACGCGGCTGACCGAGGGAGCTGACTTCAAGCACGAGCTGTTGTTCCTGGGCGCCCAGACGGAATTTGATGAGCAAGTCCGCGTGCTGACTGCCGATTGTCATATCGACGGCCTCCTCCCAGCCCTTGGCGCCTGGGAAGAGCTCGCGAAGCCTCTGGGCTGCTTGCCGCCGAATCTCGGACGATTTCAGCATCTTTCGCTTGATCCTGGCCTTTCAGCATCTGCTGAAACAGTACGAAGTGTTGAAACACCCTGTCAAGCAAAAACTTACGGGGCGCCACTCGAACACCTGGGGAAGAGGGACTGACAGGAGTCCCTTACGGCTAGCTTGGGCCTTCGGACTCCTCGATGCGGTGGAGCTCGTCGTCGTCGAGGCCGAAATAATGCCCGAGCTCGTGCACGACTGTCTCACGCACCACTTCGGCCATCTCCTCCGGGGTGTCGCAATCTTCTTCGATCGGGCCCTGGTAGATGGTGATCGTGTCGGGCAGCACGTTGCCGTACGAGGAGTCGCGACGAGTCAGATCGACACCGCGATAGAGCCCGTAGAGAGTGTCTGGCGGGTCGATACCCACATCGGCGAGCGTCTCGTCGTCAGCCCAGTCTTCGACGACGACGGCGATGTTGGAAAGCTTGTCCTTGAACCGCCGCGGCAGCCGGCGCAGCGCCCGCTCGACGAGCGCCTCGAACTGTCTCCGTGTCATGGCCAAAGCTAGTGACGTGAGGGCCCCGAGATGGCCCCTCACACTCCCCAACGCTCGGAAGCGTCCCGGGGAACCCGAGACGCTCCTCGATTCTCCGACACGTTCCAGGTGAGCTGGGGGCCTCGAAGGGCCCCCAGACCCCCATACGCTCGTCGGTCGCCGGGGAACCCGGCGCCTCCCTCGAGAATGCGACACGTTTCTAGTCGGGGCCGACGCGCAAGCGCGGCGTTGCCAACGCCGAGCGTGCCGCGACGCTGAGGCGCCCGTATCAGAGCGTGCCGCATGACGTGGAATCGGGCGGAAGCCGTACCCGGTGACAGGACCCGCTCGCCTCGGACCGACATCCGAACGATGCCGGTGCGCTGCGGACTAGAGCCCGCGCACGCGCTCGACGTTGATGACGTCGGGAACCGCACGAATGGCGCCCATGATGTCTTGAAGCTGGCGGAGGTCGGCGACCTCGATCACGAAGTTGTTGGTGCCACGCCGGTCGTCGGTCACCGTCACCTCCGCCTTCGTGATGTTCCCGTTGCGGGACGAGATCGCGCCTGTGATCTCGGTCAGAAGCCCCGGCCGGTCATTGCCGATGTAGACCGCGATTCGGACCGGCCGGGTGGCCGGCGCCTCGACATCCCACTCGACGTTGATCAGCCGCTCGCGGTCGAGCACGCTCTTGGCCACGGTGAGGCAGTCGCGAGTGTGGACCGTGAGTCCGCGCCCGCGGGTGATGAAGCCGACGATTGCGTCCCCGGGCAGCGGGTTGCAGCACTTCGCAAATCGGACGAGAAGATCTTCGACGCCGCGGATCCGGACGCCCTGATCCGTCTTCGGCCGCGGCGTGGTCGTGGTCTTCGGCTTCTCCGGCGCTTCCAGCACGGCGGCCGGCGCCAGCTTGTTCAGGAGCTGATGGACCGAGCTCTTGCCGTATCCGATCGCGGCGAGCAAGTCGTCGGGCCCCGGAACGCCGAGATCGGAAGCGGCCTTCTTGATCTCCTCACCGTTCAGCAGCGTCGCCGGATTCAACCGATACTTGCGGGCCTCCCGCTCGAAGAGCTCCCGACCGAGCTCGATGGACCGAGCGCGCTCCTCGATCTTCAACCACTGGTTGATCTTGGTGCGGGCGCGCGTCGACTTGACGATCTTGAGCCAGTCCCGGCTCGGATGCTGATTGGGTGACGTGACGATCTCGATGATGTCGCCCTGTCGCAACGTGTAGCGGAGCGGCACGAGCTTGCCGTTGACCTTGGCGCCGACACAGTGCTCGCCCACCTTGGTGTGAACGGTGTACGCGAAGTCGATCGGCGTGGCGCCTTCAGGCAGCGCCTTGACGTCCCCCTTCGGCGTGAAGACGTAGACCTCGTCCGGGAACAGGTCGACCCGCACGGTGTCCATGAACTCGCGCGGGTCCTTCGTATCCTGCTGCGTCTCCATGAGCTGGCGAAGCCAGACCAGGGAGTCGTCGAGCTTGTCTTTGCCCGACTTCTTCTCCTTGTACAGCCAGTGCGCCGCAATGCCTTCTTCGGCGATCCGGTGCATCTCCCAGGTCCGGATCTGGATCTCGACGGGATCGCCCTTCGGCCCGATGACCGTGGTGTGAAGCGACTGGTACATGTTGACCTTCGGCATCGCGATGAAATCTTTGAAGCGGCCCGGCACGGGCTTCCAGAGCGAGTGGACGACGCCGAGCGTTCCGTAGCAGTCACGGACGGAGTTGGTGATGACGCGAACGGCCGTCAGGTCGTAGATCTCGTCGAACTCGCGGCCTTGCTCGTGCATCTTCTTCCAGATCGAATAGAAGTGCTTGGGGCGCCCGCGGATCTGCGACTCGACACCGACTTCGGAGAGCTTCTTCTCGAGGATCGCGATGACATGATTGATGTCGGCTTCGCGCTCGAGCCGGCGCTTGGCCACGCGCCGCTGGAGATCGACGTACGCATCGGGCGACAGCGTGCGCAACGCCAGGTCTTCGAGCTCCGCCTTCACCTTGGCCATGCCGAGGCGATGGGCGAGCGGGGCGTAGATGTCCAGCGTCTCCTGCGCGATCTTCCGACCCTTTTCGACCGGGAGATAGTCGAGGGTCCGCATGTTGTGGAGCCGATCGGCCAGCTTGATCATGAGGACTCGCAGATCGCGGGCCATCGCGACGAGCATCTTCCGGAAGTTCTCGGCCTGGCGTTCCTCGCGCGAGGAGAACGCGAGCTTACCGAGCTTCGTGACGCCGTCGACGAGATCGGCGATCTCGGTCCCGAACTCGCGCTGGAGGTCCGACTTGGTGGCGCGCGTGTCTTCGAGGACGTCGTGGAGCAGCCCGGCCGTCACGGTGGTGACGTCCATCTTGAAGTCGACGAGGAGGTGGGCGACCTCGAGGGGATGGGAAAGGTACGGCTCGCCCGAGGCGCGGTGCTGTCCCTCGTGTGACGCCTCAGAGAATCGGTAGGCGCGCTGGACCAAACCGAGGTCCGCGCCCGGCTGATACTTCGGAATCTCGTCGATTATGGTTTCTAGTCTGGTCACGGCGCGAAAATCCTTGATTAAACATCCGATTTTACACGCGGATCAGGCTTTCGCCACCGCCTTTTTCGCGCGCCCCAACCGACCTTCGTGGTAATTCGTCCAGTCGACCACCAGGGCGGCGGCCACGTACGTGGTCGAGTACGTGCCGGTGATGACGCCCACGAACAGCACGAATGCGAAGTCTTCCAGCACCTTCCCGCCGAAGAGGAGCAGGATCGTGGTCGAGAGGAACACCGTGAGCGACGTCAGGACGGTCCGGGACAGCGTCTGGTTGACGGCGTCGTTCATCTGCTGCGCGAAGGTCTTGCCCTTCGGGGCGAACTTCCCCCGGTTCTCGCGCAGCCGGTCGTACGCCACGATCGTGTCGTTCACGGAATATCCGATGACCGTCAGGAGCGCCGCCAGCACTGGCAATGAGAACTCGCGGTGGGTCAGGGAGATCGCGCCCAGGCATACCAGCACGTCGTGGACCACGGCAATGACCGCCGCCGTCCCGCCCTTCAGGTCGAAACGGACTGCGATGTACGCCAGGATGCCGATCAAGCTGAAGAGAACGGCGTAGATCGCCTGCCACTGGAGCTCCTTGCCCACCTGCGGGCCGACGAACTCCACGCGGCGGATCTCGAACTTCCCGAGATTCGCGACGGAGGTTAACGCGCCCTGCACTTTCTTGGCGACCTCCTCCGACGAGCTGGCCGTCAGCGACAGCCGCAGGATGAACTCCTCCGAGTGACCGAATTCCTGAATCACGCTCTCGCCGAGTCCGATCTTGCCAAGTCCGCTCCGGATGTCGGCCACCGACGGCGTGCGCTCGAACCGCACCTGGATGAGCGTGCCTCCGGTGAAGTCGATGTCGTAGCGCAGACCCTGGCTGGCAAGCGAGATGAGTCCGATCAGCGTGAACAGTCCTGAAGCGAGGTAGGCCCATCGCCGCTTGCCGATGAAGTCCCAGTTCGGGTTCCGGAACAGCTCTAGCATGCGTTGTCGAGACGGCCGCGAGCCTGGAGCCGACGGTGGGCCAGGGACGTGGGATTCGCGGTGGTCATGTCGTTCATATCGAGATGCTCGCGACCTTCCGGCGGCCCTGGTACACGATGTCGAAGAGCAGCCGCGTGAAGAAGTAGGCAGTGAACAGGCTGCCGGCCAGGCCGACGAACAGCGAGACGGCGAAGCCTTTCACCGGGCCCGTGCCGAAGTTGTAGAGGATGGCCGCCGTGACCATGACCGTCAAGTGCGTGTCGATGATCGTTCGGAGCGCGCGCGTGAAACCGGCGTCGATGGCCGACCGCGGCGTCTTCCCGACCCTCAGCTCTTCCCGGATCCGCTCGAAGATCAGGATGTTCGTGTCCACGGCCATGCCGATCGTCAGCGCGATGCCGGCGATGCCAGGCAGCGTCAGCGTCGCGCCGAACGCCGCCATGCACGCGAGCAGGATCAGGAGATTCAGGCTGAGCGCAACGTCGGCGATCAAGCCGGAGAAACGGTAGTACACGAGCATGAAAAGGAAGACGACGACCGCCGACAGGATGATGGCCGTCATGCCCTGGCGGATGGAGTCGGCGCCGAGGGACGGGCCGACCGTCCGCTCCTCCAGGATCGTCACCGGCGCCGGGAGCGCGCCGGCTCGCAACACGATGGCGAGGTCTCGCGCCTCGTTGACGGTGAACTGCCCGGTGACGACGGCGCGGCCGCCCGGGATCCGCTCGTTGATGCGAGGCGCCGAGTAGAGATTGCCATCGAGAATGATGGCCAGGTGCTTGCCGACGTTCTGCTCGGTCAGCTCGCCGAAGATCCGCGTACCCACGGCGTTGAACTCGATCGCGACCTGCCAGTTGCCCGGCGAGTTCGGGTCGGCCTGCACCTCGGCGCGGTTCAGCTCGGCACCCGTCAGCAGTGTCCGCTTCTGCACGACGAACGGGACCTTGCGCTCGGTCTTGCTTTCCTTGTCGACCCGACGCTGGGACACCACCTCCGACGTGTCGGGCAGCCGGCCCTGGAGCGCGTCCTCGACGGACGTTCGCTCGTCGAGGAGCTTGAACTCGAGCAGCGCGGTCTTGCCGATGAGAGCTTTGGCGCGCTCGGGGTCCTGGACGCCTGGCAACTGGATCAGGATCCGGTCCTGGCCCTGACGCGTGATCGTGGGCTCGGCGACGCCGAACTGGTCCACGCGGTTCCTGATCGTCTCGACGCCCTGCCGTACGGCCAGGTCCTTCAAGCGGTTGACCTCGCGCTCGCTCATGACCAGCGAGAACCGGCCCGCCGGCTGGTCTTCGCTGCGCCGCTCGAACGTCTGAAATTCCGAGGCCACGGAGAGCGCGTCGTTCCAGCTCTGGGCCGACGCCAGCTCCACCGTGAACGACGTATCGCTCTCCCGCGCGACTCGCTTGACCCCGATGCCCTTGCGGTCCAGGGAGGCTTTGAAGTCCTCGGCGGCCCGGTCGGTCTGGCTGGCGAGCGCCTTGTCGGTTTCCACGCCGAGAACGAGGTGGATGCCGCCCTGGAGGTCGAGACCGAGATTGATGGCTTTTTTCGGCGGGTAGAGATACCAGAGCGACAGCACGACGACGATAGCGACGATGGCGATACGAGGCCACAGAGCTCTACGCATCTTTCTGGCTCTGCACCTCGACGATCCGCCCGATGGCGCTGCGGTCGAATTCGAGCTTCACCTGGTCCGAGACTCTCAAGATCACGGTCTGCTCGGACAGCCCCGTCACCGTGCCGTGGAGACCACCCGTCGTCACGATCCGATCACCCTTCTTCACGGCCGACAGCATCTGCTCGCGGTCGCGTTTCTGCTTCTGCTGCGGTCGGATGAGCAGGAAGTAAAAGATCGCGAAGATCGCCGCGAAGAAACCGACCTGGGTCAAGATCGCGCTCGAACCGGCCATGCCGCCACCCGGCATCTGGGCAAGCGCTTGCTCTGCGGCGTCGACGACGTTCATTGCGCGTCAGGCCCCCCTATCGAACCGTCTTCGAGGATCGAAGCTTTGTCACGAGCCGGCATCGTCGAGCGAAATACCCACGGATGATACTGCATAACTCGGGAGCCGGCATCACCCTTCTTTCACGACGCGGACTCCACGGCATAGCGATCTAAAAACCGAGCCCGGAACGCATCGAAGCGGCCCTCGACGATCGCCTCGCGCATCAGGCGCATGAGCCCGATGAAGAACGTGACGTTGTGAAGCGAGAGCAGCCGGTAGGCGAGGAGCTCCTCGCTCATGAACAGGTGACGCAGGTACGCGCGCGAGAATCGCCGGCACGCGTAACAGGTGCAGGCGTCATCGAGCGGAGCGGGGTCCCGCGTGTAGCGAGCCTGCTTGATCGTGACCGGACCGGCTGCGGTGAAACATTGTCCGTTGCGCGCGTTACGCGTCGGCAACGCGCAGTCGAACATGTCGACGCCGCGAGCAACGGCTTCGACGAGATCTTGCGGCTTCCCGACGCCCATCAGATACCGGGGCTGCTGCGGTGGAAGCAGGCTGGCCACGAGCTCGGTCAGCTCGTACATGGCCGGTTTGGGCTCGCCGACTGCCATACCTCCGATCGCATAACCCTCGAAGCCGAGGGCGACCGTCTCCGCCACCGCGCGACGGCGGAGATCCTCGTAACTGCCGCCCTGGACGATGCCGAACAGTGCAGCACGCCCGACATCGGCCTGGTGCGCCCGCCGCGAACGTTGGGCCCAGCGCAGCGTCAGCGCCAGCGAACGCTCGGTGTCTGCGTGGCTGGCCGGATACGCCAGGCATTCGTCGAGCGGATGGATCACATCGGCTCCAAGGGCATGCTGGATCTCGATCGCCAGCTCCGGTGAAAGAAAATGGTCAGAACCATCGACCGGAGACCGGAAGTGCACGCCGTCCTCGGTGATCTTGCGAAGCTTCGCCAGACTGAAGACCTGGAAGCCGCCGGAGTCGGTCAGGATCGGACCGTCCCAGGCCATGAATCGGTGCAGACCGCCGAGCGAGCGAATCAGCTCGTGCCCTGGCCGCAAGTGGAGATGATAGGTGTTGCCGAGCACGATCTGTACGCCGGCTTCGCGCAGATCGTCCGGGGTGAGGCTCTTCACCGTGCCCTGCGTGCCAACCGGCATGAACGCCGGCGTCTCCACGACCCCGTGGGCCGTGACGAGGCGGCCGCGCCGCGCTCGACCCTCGGTCGTCAGAAGATCGAACAGTGTCGCCGCCATGCCCGACTGGCTCCGGCCTCAGGCGATCAAGGTTGCGTCGCCGTACGAGTAAAACCGATAACCGGCGCTGATCGCGTGCCGATACGCGTCGAGGACGAGCTCTCGGCCGGCGAAGGCGGCGACGAGAAGAAGCAGGGACGAGCGCGGCAAGTGGAAGTTCGTGAGCAAGGCGTCGACGACACGGAACCGATGGCCCGGGCGGATCACCAGATTCACGACACCGGTGAGCGCGGTGACCCGGCCGTCGGCGGCGACCGCGCCTTCCAGCGCGCGCGTGGTCGTGGTGCCGACGGCCACGACGCGGCGGCCACTGCCGCGCGCCACGTTCACAGCCTGGGCCACCTGCGGCGGGATGGTCACGCGCTCGGGTGGCAGCGTATGGGTCTCCACCTCGCGCACACGAATCGGCCGGAACGTCCCCGGTCCCACGTGGAGCGTCAGCGCGTGGATCTCGACGCCGCGCGCGGCCATGCGGTCGAGCATCGCGCGCGTGAAATGAAGTCCCGCGGTCGGGGCAGCGACCGATCCCGGCGCAGCCGCATAGACGGTCTGGTAGCGGTCACGGTCCTCGACGCCCGGTTTCTTGTGATGGGCGATGTACGGCGGTAAGGGCGGCATCCCCAGCGCGTCGAGCAGTTCCATCACCGGGCCCTCCCGGCACTCGATGACACGCACTCCATCGGCCTCGATCCCGGCGACGCGAAGGCGCGGACCATGCTCACCACCGGCAATCAGTTCCGCGCCGTCACGGCAGCGGCGCCCGGGACGCACCAGCGCCTTCCACCGCGTCGCGGTGACGGATTCCACGAACAGGAGCTCCACGGGCCGGCCGCTCGCGGCATCCTGAGCGAGGACGCGGGCCGGGATGACTTTCGAGTCGTTCAGCACGACGCAGTCGCCGGGACGAAGAATGTCCGGAACCCGCGCGAAGGTCGAATCGTTATAAGCCCGGTTGGAGCGGTCGATGACCAGCAGACGCGAGGCGTCCCGCGATTCGGCTGGCGCTTGGGCGATCAGCGCCGGAGGCAGCTCGTAGTCGAACTCGCTCACGTCCACGAGAAGCCAGTGTACAGGGGTAGGCCGGTCGTCTGGCTTGCGGAAACGGCTGAGCGTCGGTCACGACGCCCACGCGCATATCGACGTTCTCGAACTCGTCCCAGGTGATCGTGGCCCGCTCACCGCGCGTCGAGGAAGCCGAGCGTCGCCCCCCGGTAGTAAAAGGCCAGGATCTGCCGGGCCTGATAGCCCTGGTCCGCCATGCCCTTTGCGCCCCACTGGCACATCCCGACGCCGTGACCATAACCCCTGCCGGCGAAGCGCGCCATCGAGCCGTCGATCGCCACGGCGAAGAGCGTGCTTTTGAGCGTGTCGTAACCGACGATCCGCCGGAAGTCGTTGCCCCGAAGCCGCACGCTCCCGCGCGAACCATGTATCGTGACGACGCTCGCGCGCAACGATGGCGTTCGCTCGCTGACGTCGATGGCGGTCACCGTGCCGACCGCGACGTCGCCCTTCCGGAGCATGTCGCTGAGGTCGGAGACTCTGAGATCCACGTTCCAGTAGTAAAAGGGCGACGAGGTCGAGAATGGACACCGGACCGGGACGAGCCCCGGCATGTTGCGCGCGGCGAACACGGTCCGGGGATCTTCGGTGTAGCCGCCGCTCTCGCTGTGATAGAAGGCCGGGAACAGCTGCCCCTCCCACAACATCACCTGGCCAGCCGTGTCGCGCGCGGCATCCCACGCTGGCGACGACGGCGGAACCTGTCCCGCGTACTGCTGGTTCGCGCTGGAGGCGACGATGTGATACGGCTTGGCCGCGTTGAGCCCGCGTTGATAGGCGGCGTACGTCCGGGCCACGATCGCCTGCGCATGAAGCGCCTCGAGCGGCCAGCGGTCGGAGGCCTCGGCGCGGATCACGCCGACCACGTAATCCTCGAGCGGGAGCTCGTTCACGACCGCGATGCCGTCGCCGTTCCGGATGAGCTCCAGCGTGGCGGGATAATCGCGCGCGTTCAGCCGGATCGGCCGATCGCTCCGCAGCCGGAACCCGATGCCTCGCGCCCCGTCGATCTCGATGTCGGGTCCGCTGACGGCGGCCTTCACGGCGTCTGTGAACCATCGCCGCCCCGTGCATCGTGAGCAGCCGGCCAGCGGAGCGACTTCGATGTTCGTGCCCCGCAGCTCGACCGTACGCGCCTGCTCGACGATGGCGACGCGGATCGTTTGCGCACCCTCCCCCATGAGCGGCGCACCGAGCGCCAGCAGGAGGACGAGCGTGGCGATCCTCATCGCCGGTTGACCAGGTACATGACCACGGTCAGGAGCAGGCTCACCACGACCGACGTCACGAGCGGAAAGTAAAATGTGAAATTCCCCCGCCGGATGTAGATGTCGCCGGGCCAGCGCCCGAGTCCTGGAATCCGGCCCGCCAGCACCAGGGCCGCGCCCAGCGCGATGAGCACGATCCCGAGAGCGATGAAGAGTTTGCCGAGCTCGGTCACTCGAACAGCCCCGCCTGCCCCGCCGCCGTGGCCGGTGGCGACTCACCGAGATGCACGTACGCCTCCCGCGTCACACGCCGTCCGCGCGACGCGCGCACGATGAAGCCGATCTTCAGGAGATACGGCTCGACGAGCTCGGCCAGTGTCTCGGCATCGTCGTTGATGGTCGCCGCCACGGCGTCGATCCCGACGGGCCCGCCGCCGTAATGCTTGATGATGGCCTCGAGAAATCGCTTGTCGAGCCGATCGAGGCCGCGGCGGTCGACGCCTTCTTTTTCGAGAGCGCCCTCTGCGATGTCCCGCGTGATCGTCCCGTCGCCCTTGACCAGCGCGTAGTCGCTCACGCGCCGGAGGAGCCGATTCACGATCCGCGGCGTCCCGCGCGACCGGCGAGCGATCTCCTGCGCAGCGTCCGGTTGGATGCGCGCCTCGAGGATGGACGCCGAGCGCGTCACGATCTGCGTGAGCTCCATCTCCGAGTAGAAGTCGAGGTGATGAAAGATGCCGAACCGCTCGCGCAGCGGCGCGGAGAGCATGCCGGGCCGTGTGGTGGCCCCGACCAGCGTGAACCGCTTGAGCGAGTACTTCAGGGTCCGGGCGTTCATTCCCTTGTCGATCACGAAATTGACGGCAAAGTCTTCCATCGCCGGATACAGCAGCTCCTCGACGACGCGGGGCAGACGATGGATCTCGTCGACGAAGAGCACTTCGTTCTCGCTGAGATTCGTCAGGATGCCCATGAGGTCCGCGCCGCGCTCGATCGCGGGCCCCGAGGTCTGCACGAGGTTCGTGCTCATCTCGTTCGCGATGATGCCGGCGAGCGTGGTCTTGCCGAGACCTGGCGGACCGTAGAGCAAGACGTGATCGACGCACTGGCCGCGGATCTTTGCCGCCTCCACCGAAACGCGAAGACTGGCCACCGCCTGCTCCTGTCCGACGTACTCCTCGAAGGAGCGCGGTCTGAGCTGGCGCTCGAAGGTCACTTCCTCGGGCGCCGCGAGGCGACTCAGCATGGCGCCATTCTTGTCGTCCACGGTCACGGCTGCGGTCCTCGGTAGATCTCGTCGAACAGCTCCTCCGCCGTGCTCAGCGACGGGCGGCGCCGGACGGCATCGGCGATGAGCTGTGAGGCCTCGCTCGGCCGATGCCCGAGTTGCTTGACGAGCACCTCCCATACAAGCTCACGGAGCGCCTCCTGTCCCGGCGCGCTGGGCACGCTGTCGGGCGCCGGCGCGACCGGCTCGCCGGCGCGGGCGAGCGCAAACTTCGCGACCTTGTTCTGGAGCTGCGCGACGATATTCTTGGCCTTCTGCGGTCCGATGCCGGGAAGCGCGCGCAGATATTTTTCGTCCTGGCGGGCGATTGCCGCGGCCAGCTCCGCGACTGGAGCGGCCAGCGCGCGGGCCGCCACCATGGGACCGATGTCCTTCACGGTGATCAGCTTCTCGAAGAACTCCTTGTCGAGATCCGACGTGAAGCCGATCAAGACGGGGCGTGGCTGATCACGCGTGGCGTGGTAGTAGATCACCAGCTCGAGCTCGGCGCCCTTGTCGCCGGCGTCAGCGCCGGCGAGTTGACGGAGCGCGATCGGCGGGAGAAACACTTCGTAGCCGACGCCGGCGGTCTCGAGCACGATACGGTCCTCGAGCTTGCGCCGCACGCGACCGTTGAGCGTGGCGATCATTGGTAGCGGGGTCCGCTCGCCCGCACCCAGCACAGGTGGGCTGGATCGCGATGCGGCGCGTCGAGGCGGGGTCCGCTCGCCCGCACCCAGCGCAGGTGGGCTGGATCGCGATGCGGCGCGTCGAGGCGGGGTCCGCTCGCCCGCACCCAGCGCGGGTGGGCTGGATCGCGATGCGGCGAGTCGAGGCGGGGTCCGCTCGCCCGCACCCAGCGCGGGTGGGCTGGATCGCGATGCGGCGCGTCGAGACGCAATTCGCGCGTCATCCGATTCTGGCTCCTGCCCGCGATAGCCCCGTGAACGCCAGCGCCAGTGCATCCGCGACATGCGACGGACACGGCAGTGCCGACAGGCGAAGCAACTGCTGCACGCAGCGCTGCACCTGGTCCTTCGAGGCGGCGCCGTTGCCCGTCACCGCGCGCTTCACCTCGCCCGGCGCGATGCTCTTCACGATGACATTCCGTTGCCGCGCCGCGAGACAGATCACCCCGCGCGCGTGCGCCATCAGGAGCGCCGTGCGCGGAAAGCGGTACTCGGTGTAGAGGTCCTCGAGCACGACCACGTCGGGTGCGTGCTTCTCCACCAGGGCGCGCACTCCGTCGTAGACGAGCTGGAGTCGGGCTTCGAGCGCGAGGCTCTTGCTGGTCACGATGACGCCCGTGTCGAGGACATCGAGCCCTCGAAGTCCGGGCGCCAGGAGGCCGAATCCCGTCTCCACGAGCCCGGGATCGATACCGAGCACGCGGAGATCAGGACGTCCGGAGGGTAGCTCTCTAGGCAGCCGAGATGGCCTCCAGGACGTCGTCGGGAATGTCGTAGTTGGCGTACACGGACTGGACGTCGTCCAGCTCCTCCAGCGCCTCGATCAACCGTACGACGCTGTGGGCGTCCTTGCCCTCCACCCGAACAGTGGACTGGGGGACGAACGCCGCCTCAGCCTCGAGAATGGGCACGCGCTGCTTCTCGAGCGCCGCACGCACCACATCTATTTCACCAGGAGCGGTGGTGATCTCGAAAGCTTTTTCTGCGCGCCGCATATCGGTGGCGCCGGCTTCCAGCGCCAGGGTCAGCAGATCGTCCTCGCTGATCTTCTCGGCGTCGACCTGGATGACGCCCTTGCGCTCGAACATCCACGCGACGGAGCCCGACGAGCCCATGTTCCCCCCGAATTTCTCGAATGCGTGGCGGATCTCGGGACCGGTCCGGTTACGGTTGTCGGTCACGACCTGCACCATGACCGCGACGCCGCCCGGCGCGTAGCCTTCGTAGGTGATCTCCTCGTAGGACTCTCCCGGCAGCTCGCCGGTGCCCTTCTGGATCGCGCGCTTGATGTTGTCCTGGGGCATGTTCGCGGCCTTCGCGGACTCCATGGCGGCCTTGAGCCGCATGTTGACCTTCGCGTCGCCGCCGCCGTTCTTGGCCGCCACCGTGATCTCGCGCAGGATCTTGGAAAAGAGCTTCCCGCGCTGGACGTCCGTCTTGCCCTTCTTACGCTTGATCTGGGACCATCGAGAGTGCCCTGACATCGTCTCATCCTCTCTGTGCGCGCGGGACTCACGCGCGCGCCTGACTCAGGGGATGTGAGTGGATCGGGCCGCGGCCCGAGACACTCACCATCTCCCCTCAGCTTGCCCGACCCTCGCCCGCGAGCGTCGCGCGCAGCCGCTTGACTCGCTCCAGCCGTAATTCCCGCCGGGCGAGCGCCTCTTGCCACCGGCGCTGCTCGGCCGGCGTCACCGGCGTGAAAGGCCGGCATGGCTCCGGCCGGAATCGGCCGTCCGTCGCTCCAAGGTGGACGAACGTGAGGAACGCCGTGCACGCGTGGCGCACCTCGCCGGTCCAGGGCTTCTCGGCCAGGACCTTGACGCCGACCTCGAGCGACGACCGGCCGACGTGGTTCAGACCGGCCTTGAACGTCACGACCTCGTACGTGACGATCGGCGAGTAGAAGTCCATCGCGTCGAGGCACGCCGTCATCACAAACCCCTTGCAGTATCGCATCGACAGGATGCCGCCTGCCTCGTCGATGTCCATCAGCATCTTGCCCGAGAACATCGTGGTTCCGAACAGCGCGTCCTCGGGCAGCACCGAGCGCACGGACTCGAACCTCCAGCGCACGTCGTCGTCTCCGCCGTCAGTGTCCCCGGCGTTCCGGCCCGCCCGCTGAGCGAAGCGCGCCAGGCGCTGGTCACGGCGAATGCGCGCCGCCTCCCACAACACCGCTTCCTCGTCGCCCGCCGGCTGGATCTTCTCGGCCACGGGACGAGGACGGACGGCGTCATCGACGTTGACGAACACCAGATGCGAGTTCAGCGTCGCCACCCGCCGACCGGTGACGACGTTCTCCGCCCAGACCCGGACCCCGACCTCGAGCGAGCTGCGCCCGACGTACTCGACCTGCGCGCGCAGGATTGCGATCTCGCCGACGCGAACCGGCGCGAGGAAATCGATGTCGTCCATGGCGCCGAGCACGACGGTGCCGCGCGCCGCGCGGCCCGCCGCCAACGTTCCGGCCTGGGTGATCCACTGCATCATGCGGCCGCCGTGAATCTGGCCCGGCGCCCCCGCGTGCTCCGGGAACACCAGCTGCACCATCTCGACGGTCGTCTCGGCAATCGATGGCATTGACTGAAATGAATATGCCCCAGCGGGATCGCGGGGCCTGGCCATTGTTTATCACGAGCTTACGGGAACAGCAACGTTCGGGCCGAGCGGCGGACCCGCGTGGAAGGATTTTGCCGTTGACCATGCCGCCGGCGCCGCCCTAGCATCCCGGCACCGGACGCCGCGATTCACCGCGCTACCAGAAAGAGGTCGCCATGGCCAATCGTGACTTCGCTTCGTCGCTGACCCGCCGTGATCTCTTGAAGCTCGGAGGCGCCACCCTTGCCACGGCCGCCCTCGGACCCTCGTCGGCTGAAGCCCAGAGCCCGAGGCGGGGCGGGATCTTCAAGGTCCGCCTGCACGTTCAGCCGGTTCACTTCGATCCGCACCAGACGATCGCCTTCCCGACCATGGTCGCGCTGAGCTACTGCATGAGTCGCCTGGTCAAGGTGAAGGCCGGGTCCGCCGTTGCTCCGGGAACGCAGCCGGTCGAGGGCGATCTCGCGGAATCGTGGACCCAGCCGAACGAGACGACGTACATCTTCAAGCTCAGAAAGGGTGTGCGCTGGCATCCGAAGCCCCCTGTCAACGGACGCGAGCTCACCGCCGACGACGTGAAGTACACGTACGAGCGGTTCCTGACGACCAAGAGCAACGGCAACCGTGGTCTGCTCGAAGCGATCGACCGTATCGACGCGACCGACACGCACACGGTCAAGTTCACCCTCAAAGAGCCGTTCGCCTGGTTCATCGACGCCCTCGCGTCGATGTCGACCTGGATCGTCGCGAAGGAAGCGGTCGAGAAATTCGGCGATCTCAAGAAGCCCGAGTCCGTGGTGGGCACCGGGCCCTGGATGCTCGAGCGATACGAGCCGGCAGTCCGGCTCACCTACGTCCGCAATCCTCACTATTTCGTTCCCGGCCTTCCGCACGCCGACGGGGTCGAGGTCACCATCGACGCCGATCCGGCCTCGGGTTTCGCGAGCTTCATCACCGGTAAATACGACTTCGGGCCGGAGTACGGCATGGTCGTGCGCCGGATCGACCTCGACCTCGCAAAGCAGAAGATTCCGAATCTTCAGACGCGGGACTACATCGTGGTGTTCGGCGGGATCACCTGGATGAAGCTCGACCAGGAACCTTTCAAGGATCTGCGCGTCCGACGCGCGCTCTCCATGGCGCGGAACTGGCAAGAGATCCTCGACACCAACGCCTGGTCTCAAGGCCACGGGGTGCCGAACCCCGCGATCCCCGCGGCCTTCAAGGATTGGTCGATCCCGATTGCGGAGCTTCCTCCCGATGGCCGCGAGGGGTACGAACAGAATCTCGCGAAGGCCAGGAAGCTCCTGGCCGATGCTGGCTATCCGAATGGCTTCAAGACGCCGCTCGACACGACCGGCGGCTACGGCCCCGACTATATGGATGCCGTGCAGATCGACTTGAAGAACTTGAAAGCGGCCGGTGTCGATGTCGACCTCAAGTTGAAAGAGTACGGCGCCTACGTCTCCAGCACGATCTTCGGCAAGTTCGAGAAGATGGCGAGCGGGCTCTTCGGCGGCTGGAACGATCCGGACAGCTACCTGTACCGCTACTACATGCCCGAACAGGCGCTGAACGCTGGCGGCGTCAACGACCCCAAGGTGACGGAGATGATCCGGCTGCAGCGCCGGACGTTCGACGTCAAGAAGCGCCGCGAGGTCATCTACGACCTTCAGCGCTACCTCTCGCAACGGGCCTACATCATCTATGGCCCCTCGGTGAGCGCGGTGGCGGCGTGGGCGCCGTACGTGAAGAACTTCGGGCCGAACATTGGCCACGACATGGGCGGGCGGCTGATGGCTGCCTGGCTCGACAAGTAGCCCGCTCCGCTGGACCGCGGTCGCGCGCGGCGAGCACCGTGGTCAGCGACCGACGCCGGCGGTCTCGTCCACGTCCGCGTCCTCGCGGAAGTGCGGCATCACTTCCTCGGCGAAGAGCTGCATCATCTCGAGCGTGGCTTCGTGGCTGCCGCCGTTCATGCCCGAGCACACGATGCCGGCGTACGGCTCGTCCGAGAAGATCCGCAGCTTGTCGCGAACCGTCGCCGCACTGCCGACGATGACGTAGCCGCCTTCCTCCAGATCCTCGAACGTCAGCTCGGTCGGCATCTTCCGCCGCGACGTGAGCAGGCGCCGCAATGACGGCTCGGAGGTATAGCCGGGCGGCTGCCAGAACGGCGCGCGCATACGGAGACCGACGTGGTACACCCACAACACGTTCTGGCGCGCGATCTCGTACGCCTTCGCGTCATTCTCGGCGACGACGATCGGGAGATTCACGGTGAGCTGATAGCGGCTCGCTCGATAGCCATCCTTCTCGCACGCTTCCCGGTACTCGGCGTAGATCTGCGCGATCCGCGCAACGGGCGTGAACACCATCAGGTGCGGGAATCGCCGCTGAGCCGCCCACTCCACCGTCTCGGAGCTGCCCTGCGACGGGCACCACACCGGTGGATGCGGCTTCTGAAGCGGGCGGGGCCAGGGATTGACGTATGGATAGCGGGTCTCATCCGATGAAGAGACCCCCGTTCGGCGAGAGCCATTGGCCCGTGTAGAACGCGCTGTCGTCGGAGGCCAGGAACAGTGCCGTCGCGGCGACCTCGCGCGGTTCACCCCAGCGGTTGAGTGGTGTCCGGCTCAGGACGGCCGTCTTCATCATCGCCGGCATGCCCTCGGTCATCGGGGTATCGATGTATCCCGGACAGATCGCGTTCACGCGGATGTTGCGAGCGCCGACGTCGCGGGCCACCGCGCGCGTGAACGCCAGGATCGCGCCTTTCGCCGCGCTGTAGTGCGGCACGAGCTCCAGCCCCGTGAGCGCGGCTATGCTCGAGATATTGACGATGGATCCTCGATTGCGGGGGCTCATCAGCCGGAGCGCCTCCCGGGTGCAGAAGAACGTCCCGTTCAGGTGCACGCCGATCATCCGGTGCCAGTCCTCATCGCTGAGCGACACGGTGATGTCCCAGTGGGTCTGGATCGGTTCGCCGCTCAGCATCTCGGCGACGCGCGACTGAAATTTGTCGGCCATCGCCCGGCGCCGCTCGGGATCGCCTTCCGCAATCCCGGCGTTGTTCACGAGGATGTCCAGCCCGCCGACCTCGCGCTCGACCTCGGCGAACATGCGCCGGACCTGGCTGCTGTCCGAGACATCGGCGGCGATGGCGCGGCCCCGGCCAGAGCTCCCGGCCATCTCGTCGACGGTCTTCTGAGCCCGCTCCAGCGTCACGTCATTCACGACGACGTGTGCGCCCTCTTCGGCGAAGAGCAAGGCGATGGCACGACCGATCCCCGAGCCACCACCCGTCACGACGGCAATCCGGCCTTCGAGCTTCATGGCGATCTCTCCCTTGTAGCGAGGACCGCCTGCCCGCAACCACCGCGGTTGGGCTGAGTCCAGATGGGACGCGTCGCGCCAACGCCGAGATGAGCCGTCGGCATCCCGATGGGACGCGTCGCGCCAACGGCGAGATGAGCCGTCTGCATCCAGATGGGACGCGTCGCGCCAACGGTGCAGATCCACCTTCGGCGCCGGATACCGCGCGTCGAGACGCGCGCGCCTCGACGTACCGGGCCTCGCTTCGACCGACCTCGTGCGATCTCACGGTCCCCCGGCAGGAATCTCAAGGCAGCGGCGTCGCGTCGAGACCCACGGTCGTGAGACGGTGAAATCCGGTCGCGTGCAGGCGCAGGCCACGAACTTCCGGACGCGCGACTGCCCACACCAGGCGCGCGTAGAGCGGAATCCAGGGGACCTCGGCCGCCAGCATGCTCTGGGCGCGCTGGTAGAGGCGCTGCCGCTCGGGGCGGAACGCGAGCTGACTCGCGCGCGCCAGGATGTCGCCGAGTCGGGGATTCCGATAGAAAAGGAAGTTCACGGCCTGCGGATCGCCGCCCGCGATGGTCGTCTCGCTCAGGATCAGATCATAGGTGCCTGCCTGCAAGGCGGTCCGGACGTTGGCGGCCGTGTCCGTCTTGATCTGCAGAGGGATATCTGCGGCTCCGAGCATCATCTGGAGCGCCTCGGCAAGCTTCGCGAGCGTGGTCGATGACGGGTCCTCGCCCACCAGCAGCGTTGGCATGAAGCCACGAGGCCAACCGCCATCAGCCAGGTGCTTCTTCACCGCCTCTCGGTTCGCGGTCAACAGGGGCGCGCCCTCGTGTCGCGCCCACACGCCGACCGGCAAGAACGACTGCAGCGGCACTCCGGCTCGACCGACCGATACACCGATGATGGCTGGATCCAGCGCCGCCGTCACGGCTTGGCGGATCGCCTTGCGCGCGAACGGGTCCCGTTCCGTCTGGAACGCGAGATACCCGATCGTGAGGCCTGGAACCGACAGTGTCCAATCGGCTCGTCGGGGCGGTTGCGCCGGGAACCAGACATCGAGCGATCCTGCGGCGAATTCAGCGTCAGCCTGCTCGTCCGTCGGAACGTCGAGAAAAACGATCCGCGGCGCCCGCGGCGTGCCGGTCCAGTGCCCGCTCACCGCCTCGACAGCGAGACGCCCCGGCGACGAGTCGACAACGCGATACGGACCCGTGCCAATGGCTGCCCCACCGGCGTCGGCGGCGCTGGCGCGCCGGGCGATGCCGAACACTGGATGGGCGAGAACGGTGAGGAGCGGCGCGTACGGCTGCGTCAAGACGATTTCTACCGTGTGCGCGTCGACGGCCCGGAGGTCCTTCACCACGCCGGGAGTGCCCCGTAGCAGCGCCGGCCAGAAGGGGTTCGGCGGCGCCTGCGGATCTTCAGGATGAAGGAGCCGCTGGAAGCTCGCGACGACGTCCTGCCCAGCCAGGGGCGAGCCGTCGTGGAACTTCACGCCGTCGCGGAGCGTGAACCGCCACACGAGACCGTCACGAGAAACGCTCCAGCGGGTGGCCATGGCCGGCTCGACGTCGGTCGTGAGCTCGCGATAACTCACGAGCGTGTCGAAGACCTGGCGGACGATGATGAAGGCGCCGGGGTCGGTGATACTCGACGGCTCCACTCCGGCGGGAACCCGCGGCAGCCCCACCCGCAGCTCACGTCGTCCCTGCGCTGTCACATCAGGGACGCCGAGCGTCAGGCCGATCGCCAGGAGCGCGAGCCCGATGAGGAGAGGTCGGACGCGAGCCATTCCCGGCATTCGGCTCTTTATACGTGGAACCCGGCAGGCGCGCCAGCCGTTTCGCCGGTACACGGACGTGCCGCGGTCTGGGTACAGAACTTGCTGAACCTAGGAATCAGCGCCTCCGAGGTGGCGCACGGTGTGGTGAAACGAATCTGCGTGGGCAAAATGATCGCGAATTCAGCGACTCATCGCCCAAAAACGAGCGGACAACCTTGACTTTCTTTTTTACCGCCGCCTATACTCGGAAACGAGTGGGGTCCATTCCGCACGAGCGGAGTATGAGAGGTCAAGAGAGAAGGGATGGGCTATGAAGGAGTTCGAAAAGAAGGGTAGCCCGAGCCGCGAAGGTTTCTCGAAGTTCCTTCCTGCCTCCATGTCCGATTCGAGCACACGTCGCCGGTTGACCGAGTTCGAGATACAGGTGCACGACCTGCAAGAGTACGTGCGCTCGCTGGAGACGGAGACGGTTCACCTGCGCAAGAAGCTCGAGGACGCTCCGAAGGAGTTTATGGTACTCGAGAACAAGCTCCGCGAGGCAAACCGGCAGCTCGTCCAGGCCTTCAACCAGAACGAGAAGCTGGTGAACGCGCTCTACGAGGCACGCGAGCAGATCACCGCGCTCAAGGAAGAGGTCGACAAGCTCTGCGCGCCGCCGTCGACGTACGGCGTGTACCTGTCCGTCAACGAGGACGGCACGGTGAACATCCTGTCGCAGAGCCGCAAGGTCAAGGTCAACCTGCACCCCTCGATCAAGGCGGAATCGCTCAAGCCCGGGCAGGAGCTCGTGCTGAACGAGGGGCTCAACGTCGTCGAGGCGGCCGGCTACGAGATCCAGGGCGACGTCGTCATCCTCAAGGAGCAGCTCGACGAAGAGCGCGCGGTCGTCACGCTTCGCGCGGACGAAGAAAAGGTCGGCATCATCGCCGACCCACTCCGCCTGCACCGGCTCAAGACCGGCGACCACATCTTGATGGACGCGAAGTCCGGATACCTCCTCGAGAAGCTGCCGAAGAGCGAGGTCGAGGACCTGTCGCTCGAGGAAGTGCCGGATATCGGCTACGAGAACATCGGCGGCCTGGGCACCCAGATCGAGACGATCAAGGATGCCGTCGAGTTGCCGTACCTCTACGCCGACTACTACAAGGAGCACAAGCTCACGCCGCCCAAGGGCGTGCTGCTCTACGGCCCGCCCGGCTGCGGCAAGACCATGATCGCGAAGGCCGTGGCCAACAATCTCGCCGAGAAGATCTCGGAAAAGCGCGGCGAGAAGATCAAGGGCTACTTCCTCAACATCAAGGGCCCCGAGCTGTTGAACAAGTACGTCGGCGAGACGGAACGGAAGATCCGCGAGATCTTCATAAAGGCCAAGGAAAAGGCCAACGAGGACGTGCCGGTCGTCATCTTCTTCGACGAGATGGACGCCCTGTTCCGCACGCGGGGTACCGGCATCTCGTCCGACGTCGAAACGACCATCGTGCCGCAGCTCCTGGCCGAGATCGACGGCGTCGAGGGGCTGAGGAACGTCATCGTGATCGGCGCCTCCAACCGGCAGGACCTGATCGACCCGGCCATCCTGCGGCCCGGCCGCCTCGACGTGAAGATCAAGATCGAGCGCCCCGACGTGGGAGCGGCTCAGGACATCTTCAAGAAGTACCTGACTGCGGAAATCCCGATCGCCGAGTCCGAGAAGCGCCGCAACAACGACGACGTGGAGGCCACGATCGAGAGCATGATCACGGCGGCGGTCGAGGCGATGTACAGCCTGAGCGAGGAAAATCGCTTCCTCGAGGTGACCTACGCCAACGGCGACAAGGAGGTCCTCTACTTCAAGGACTTCGCCTCCGGCGCCATGATCGAGTCCATCGTGCGGCGGGGCAAGAAGCTCGCGCTGAAGCGGTATATCGGCCGCGGCGAGAAGGGCGTCTCCACCGACGACCTCCTCACGGCCGTGCGCGAGGAGTTCAAGGAGAACGAGGATCTGCCGAACACGACCAACCCCGACGATTGGGCGAAGATCGCGGGGAAGAAGGGCGAGCGGATCGTCTACGTGAAGCCGCTCATCAGCGAACCGAAGGACAAGCAGCGCAGCGTCGAAAGGATCGTCAACACCGGCCAGTACCTGTAAACCGTGGGGGGCCTCGAAGGGCCCCCCACGTCCCCCCGGTCTCTCACAGGGCCGGGGGGTTTTTCGTCATGCGAGGAGCAGTTATGGCCATTCCGAAAGTCATGGGGATCGAGACCGAATATGGCATCACGGTCAAGAACCAGCCGGACTTCAACCCGATCCTGTCCTCGCTGCTCCTGATCAACTCCTATGAGACGTATCGGTCATCGCGCGTCCGCTGGGACTATGAGGCCGAGAGTCCCCTGCGCGATGCCCGGGGCTTCGAGTACATGGAGGAAAAAGAGGTCGCCTCCAAAGAGGAGTCGCGCCTCATCAACCTGATCCTCTCGAACGGCGCGCGCTTCTACGTCGACCACGCGCATCCCGAGTACTCGAGTCCCGAGACGACAAATCCCAGTGATCTCGTGATCTGGGACCGCGCGGGCGAGCGAATCCTGAACCTGTCGCGCCAGCGCGCCGAGGCGGTGTCACCGCCGGAGCAGCGCATCCTCATTTACAAGAACAACACCGACAGCAAGGGTAATTCCTACGGCACCCACGAGAACTACCTGATGGACCGCAAGGTGCCGTTCGCGCGGATCGTGCAGCACATGATGCCGTTCTTCGTGTCGCGGCAGATCTTCACGGGCGCCGGCAAGGTGGGCGCCGAGAACAACGCCGACCCCTGTGACTATCAGATCTCCCAGCGGGCGGATTTCCTCGAGACCGAGGTGGGTCTCGAGACCATGCACTCGCGGCCCATCATCAACACCCGTGACGAGCCGCACGCCGATCCCGAAAAGTACCGCCGGCTCCACGTCATCGTCGGAGACGCCAACATGGCGGAACCGGCCACCTATCTCAAGGTCGGCACGATGGCGATCGTCCTCAGCATGGTCGAGGACGATTTCATCGACCGCGACCTGTCCATCGACGGCCCCGTGCTCGCGTTGAGGAAGGTATCGCGCGACCTCGTGTGCCGCGAGACCATCAGGCTCAAGGACGGGCGCACCATCACCGCGGTCGACCTGCAGCGGGAGTTCCTGGCCATGGCTTATCGGTACTACAAGGACCAGGAGCACGAGCCGTGGGTCGATGACGTCCTGGCGCGATGGGAACGCACGCTCGACCGGCTGGCGGAGGATCCGATGCAGCTCGGTCGCGAGCTGGACTGGGTGATCAAGAGGCATCTCATCGAGAACTACGTGGCGAAACACGATCTCGAGTGGAACGACTCGCGCGTGCAGATGATCGATCTCCAGTATCACGACATCCGGCCGAGCAAGGGCCTCTACTACAAGCTCGAAGAGGCCGGGGCGGTGGATCGCATGGTGAGCGACGACGAGATCTCGAAGGCCATCTACGATCCGCCCAAGGATACCCGCGCGTACTTCCGCGGGATGTGCCTGCAGCGCTACGCGGACGAGGTCGTCTCCGCGAGCTGGGACTCGGTGATCTTCGATCTGAAGGAGGGGCCGCTGAAGAAGATCTTCATGCTGGAACCGCTCCGCGGCACCGAAGCGCACGTCCGGCAGTTGCTGACCGAATCGCCCACGGCGTCCGACCTTCTCAGAAACATCGCCCGTCCGAGCTACGGAGTATGACGCCGCACATGGAATTCTCGTCCGGCTCTCACTGGGAGCACGTCTTCGGCGACTACGCGAACGCCAGCTTCGTCGACCTGCTTCGGCGTGATTTCCCGCAGATGCTTCCGAACATCTTCCAATCGACGCCCGGTGCCGTCCCCGATGTGCCCCATGGCACCACGGTGCTCGCGCTCCGTTACCGCGACGGCGTGATCATGGCCGGGGACCGTCAGGCGACCGCCGGATATCAGGTGGCCAGCCGCCGCATCGAGAAGATCTTCAAGGCCGATGAGTTCTCCGGCGTCGGTATCGCGGGAGCGGCCGGGCCGGCGATGGAGATGGCCAAGCTGTTCCAGACAGAGCTCGAGCACTACGAGAAGGTGGAGGGCGACAATCTCTCGCTCGAGGGCAAGGCCAACAAGCTCGGCCAGATGATCCGCATGAACCTCCCCGCGGCCATGCAAGGCCTGGCCGTCATCCCGATCTTCGCGGGCTTCGACGAGAAGTCGAACGTGGGCCGGCTCTTCAAGTACGACATCACCGGCGGCCGCTACGAGGAGACGAACTACGACGCGCAGGGTTCGGGGTCGAAAGACGCGCGCGACTCGCTGAAGAAGCTCTGGCGCAGGGACATGATGCGTGACGACGCGCTTCGCATCGCGCTCGAAGCGGTGATCGACGCGGCCGACGAGGACGTCGGCACCGGCGGTCCGGATCTCGTGCGCGGAATCTATCCGACGGTGAAGACCATCACCCGGTCGGGCTTCGGCGAGGTGGCGGAGGACGACATCAAGAAGGTCGTCGAAGCGATCCTGAACGAGCGGACCAAGAGCGAGGCACTGTAGCGATGCCGCTGCCCTACTACGTCAGTCCCGAACTGATGATGAAGGACAAGGCGGAGTATGCCCGCAAGGGCATCTCGCGCGGCCGGTCCACCGTGACGCTGGAGTTCCGGGACGGCATCCTGCTCGTCGCCGAGAATCCGTCGACGTTGCTGCACAAGATCTCCGAGGTCTACGATCGGATCGCGTTCGCCGGCGTCGGCAAGTACAACGAGTTCGAGAATCTCCGGACGGCCGGCATCCGGCACGCCGACGTCAAGGGCTACTCGTACAGCCGCGGCGACGTGACGGCGCGGGCGCTCGCCAACGCGTACTCGCAGGCGCTCGGCAACATCTTCACGCAGGACATCAAGCCGTTCGAGGTCGAGGTGCTGCTGGCCGAAGTCGGCGACGACAACGGCGCGCGGAACGAGATCTACCACATCCTGTACGACGGGACGATCGAGGACGAGCACAACTACGCGGCGATGGGCGGTCAGGCCGACGAGATCCGACGGTTCCTGAAGGATCATTACAGCGAAGGCCTGGCGCTCAACGAGGCGCTGCAGCTCGGCGTGCGGGCATTGACGCTGACGCAGAACAAGACCCTGTCGGAGCGCGATCTCGAAGTGGCCGTTCTCGACCGCACGAAGAGCCGCCGCAAGTTTCGGCGCATCCCGCCCGAAGCGATCAGCCAACTCCTGGGCTCGAACCCGTAGACCATGCTAGGCTGACGCCATGAAACGCAGGATCTTCGGCCTCGAGAACGAGTATGGCCTGACCTGCACGCTCAACGGTCAGCGCCGGCTGTCCCCTGACAACGTCGCGCGGTATCTGTTCGAGAAGGTCATCCCCGGCGCCCGCAACGCCAACGTCTTCCTGGAAAACGGCGCGCGCCTGTATCTCGACACCGGCTTCCATCCCGAGTACGCGACGCCCGAATGCGACGACGTCACCGAGCTCGTGATTCACGACAAGGCCGGCGAGCGTATCGTGGAAGACCTTCTCCACCAGGCCGAGAAGCGGCTGCGCGAGGACGGGATCTCGGGCAACATCCTGCTCTTCAAGAACAACACCGACTCGGCCGGCAATTCCTACGGCTGCCACGAGAACTACCTGGTCAGTCGCGACGTGTCGTTCCAGCGGCTGGCCGAGGCCCTCATTCCGTTCTTCGTGACCCGTCAGATCTTCGCCGGCGCCGGCAAGGTGCTCCAGACGCCCCGCGGCTTCCATTACTGCCTGAGCCAGCGCGCGCAGCACATCTGTCAGGAGATCTCGGGCGCCACCACCTCGTCCCGGTCCATCATCAACACCCGGGACGAGCCGCACGCGGACGCCGAACGGTACCGGCGATTGCACGTGATCGTCGGCGACTCCAACATGTCCGAGGTCGCGACGTATCTCAAGGTCGGCACGACCGCCCTCGTCCTGGACATGATCGAGGACGGCTTCTTCGACCGGGACTACTCGCTGCAGTCGCCGGTGCAGGCCATCCGCGACATCTCCCACGATCCGACGCTCCGTGAAACGATCAAGCTGAAGGACGGCCGGACCATTTCGGCCCTCGACCTGCAGCTCGAATATCTCGAGTACGCGACGCGTTACGTCAACACGATCGCGGCGGACTCGATCACGAAGGACGTGCTCGCCCGCTGGACCGACGTGCTCGGCAAGCTCGAGACCGATCCGATGCAGCTCGGTCGGGAGCTCGACTGGGTCATCAAGCGCGAGTGGATCGAGAACTACATGAGTCGGAACCGGCTGTCGTGGCGAGACCCGAAGATCTCGCTGATGGACCTCCAGTACCACGACATCCGACCCGACCGCGGCCTGTACTACCGGCTCGCGTCCCACGACATGGTCGATCGCATCACCGACGACGAGACGATCGAGAACGCCAAGCACACCCCGCCCCAGACCACGCGCGCGCGGCTGCGCGGCGAGTTCATCCGCCAGGCCAACCTGAAGGGCAAGGACTACCGCGTAGACTGGGTCTACCTGAAACTGAACGACCCGGAGCGCGAAACCATCCTTTGCAAGGACCCGTTCCAGTCCCACGACGAGCGGGTCGAGCGACTTATCCGCTCATTCTGAGCTCAAGTGGGGGCCCCGAAATGGCCCCCACACCCCCAACGCTCGAAGCGCCCCGGCCAAGCCGTGACGCTCCTCGAGTTCCCTCGGCCTGAGCTCAAGTGGGGGCCTCGACATGGCCCCCCATACCCCAACGCTAGGAGCGCCCCGGGGAACCCGGAACGCTCCTCGACCCTCGACGCTGGCAGCGCCTTGGTCGGAGACTTATTTGTTGGTGGAGGTCTTGCTCTTCGCGGGCGCCGCTGCTTTGGGCATTCCCGGCATCGAGAGTGCTCACGCTCAAGTCGGGCGCGTAGGCATCGCCGGCCCGTTGACATTGCCCGGGCGGGGGTGCTACGGCTCACTGGCGGACTCCGGACTCCGCGGAAAGCGAGCACGCCCATGCTGTGGAAGAAGAGCGGCCGAGCAACGGTCGAGAAGCGCGACCTGACCGACTTCATCGACGAAGGGTCCGAGCTCGAGGGCACCTATACCTTCGCCGGCACCGCGATGGTCAACGGAAAATTCCGCGGCGAGATCAGCTCGCGTGACACGCTCATCGTCGGCGACAAGGCCCGGATCACCGCGACCATCCGGGCGGGAACCGTCATCGTCCGGGGTGAGGTCGTGGGCAATGTCGTGGCGACGGAGCGCATCGAGCTGAGCGGCGCCGCCCGGGTCTTCGGCGACATCGAGACGCCCGTGCTCGTCGTCGACGAAGGCGTGGTGTTCGAAGGGCAGTGCCGCATGACGAAGGCCAAGCCCGTCGAAGCCGCGCCCACGCGGGACCTGTCGGTCGTCGCCGTCAAGCGCTAGGAACGTGTCGGGGCCGGCGTGAGGAGCAGAGGTCCATTGCTCGAATACCCCACTCGCAGGGACCTCTGCTCCTCGCGCCGGCCCCGCGGAATATCGAGGCGGGCGCCGGGTGTCCCGGCGGCCGACGAGCGTATGGGGGTCTGGGGGCCTTCGAGGCCCCCAGCTCAATAACCGGTTCTCGAACCGGACTCACTGGCATGGCGGTTGCCCCATGAACGAGCGTGATGCGCCGCTGGGGTTGGCTCGTCCTCGCCGTCGTGGTCGTCGGTGGTCTCATCGTCAGCGGCGTCTTGTCGGTTCATGTCGACGTTCGCTCCCCCGACGGCATCAGCGCGTCACGCTGCAGGTCGCCCGTCAGCGCGACAAGAAGACCGTCGAGACGACGCTCGCGGAGCTGCGCGATCAGAACGCGCCCGCGGAGCGCTGACCGTCACAGCGTCCATCCTCGGGTCAGCTCACGCACGCGGGCCAGCACGCGATCCTGATCGATCGTGACGAGCCGGCCGGACTCGACCACCCGCCGGCCGTGGACCCACACGTCCGTGACGGCGCGGGACGACATCGCGTAGACCACATTCTTCAACAAGTCGGTTCGCGGGTGGAGCGATGGGTCGTTGACGTCGATCGCGACCAGATCGGCGAGCCTGCCCGCTGCGATGAGGCCGGCATTCAGCCCGAGGATGCCGGCGCCCGCGCTGGTGCCCATGGCGAAGACACGCTCGGCCGGGAGCGCGGTGGCGTCGAGTAGCCGCACGCGCTGGAGCAGTGACGCCATGCGCATCTCCTCGAAGACCGACAGGCGATTGTTCGTGCAGCCCCCATCCGTGCCGAGCCCGATCCGCACGCCGGCGGCGAGCATTTCGGGGATGCGCGTGATGCCGTCGCCGAGAAACATGTTGGAGCTCGGACAGTAGGCGAGCGCGGCGCCCTTGTCGCCCATGAGCCGGAGCTCGTCGTCGTCGAGCCAGACGCAGTGCACTCCGATCGTCCTCCGGCCGAGCACGCCAAGACGGTCGAGGTGACGCATCGGCGTCGCGCCATGCTCGCGGAGCGTGCGCTCGCCTTCGTAGCGGCCTTCGGCGACGTGGATGTGAAACGGGACGCGCTCCGCCTCGGCGATCTCCCAGCCCGCCCGGATCATCGCGGGCGACGCGCCGTGCGGACTGTGCGGCGCCGGCTGGACCATCACGGTCGCGTCCGCTCGATGGGCGGCGATCAGCTCGCGCGTTCGCCGCGCGGCGTCGCGCGGACTCTCCTGGTATCGCTTCGGCGCACCGTCCCAGTCGTACATCGCGCGTGCCAGCACGAGCCGGATCCCGACGTCACGCGCGGCCGTGATGACCGCCTCGGCGTTCTCGTTGCTCCCATCGTGAAGATAGAAGAAGTCGACGCACGTCGTGGCGCCGTGCAGCAGCATCTCGGCGAAGGCGAACGCCGCGCCGACCGCGAGGCCGTCACGGTCCAGGCGCTCGGAGAACGGATAGAGCACACGATCGCGCCACGCCATGAAGTCGAGGTCGTCGCCGAGACCGCGCAGCAGCGACTGGAAGGTGTGGCAGTGCGCGTTGACCGTGCCGGGCAGCAGCGCTTTTCCCGCAAGGTCGACATCGTCGGCCTGCGCGGGATCCGCGGGTTCGACCGCGACGACGTGTCCATCGGTGATGACGACCGCGCGCCCCGACTCCCAGCCCCGATCGGTGAGGACGAGCCCCGGACGAAGTCGCATCGAGCCGGGTCACACCGCCATGATGTTGTAGCCGCCGTCCACGAAGATCACCTCACCCGTGATCCCGGACGACATGTCGGACGCGAGGAACACCGCCGTGTCCCCGATCTCGCGGAGCTCGACGTTGCGCCGGAGCGGCGCGTGATCGGCGTGATGCTTCAGCATGTCCGTGAAGCCGCGAATGCCTCGGGCCGCAAGCGTGTTCACCGGCCCGGCCGAGATCGCGTTCACGCGAATGCCTTTCGGCCCCAGCTCGGCGGCGGCGTAGCGGACGCTCGCCTCGAGCGCCGCCTTCGCGACACCCATGACCTTGTAGCCGGCCGTGACTTTCTCGGAGCCGTAGTACGTCATCGCGATGACGGACCCCCGCCCAGCCTTCTCCATGAGCGGCAGCGCCGCCCGAGTCAGTGCCAGCAGTGAATACGCGGAGACGTCGTGGGCCACCTTGAAGCCGTCGCGGGACGTCGCGACGAAGTCGCCCTTGAGATCGTCCGGCGGCGCGAACGCCAGCGAGTGCACGAGCACGTCGAGTGTCCCGAAGTCGCGCTCGACACCCATGAACACGGTCTGGATGTCCCCGTCGGAGGCGACGTCACAGGAGTAGAGCGGCGAGCCCGGAAGCGCCGCCACCAGGGACTCGACGTTTTCGCGCAGGCGGTCCCCCTGGTACGTGAAGGCCAGACGCATTCCCGCCGCTGACAGCGCCTGCGCGATCCCCCAGGCGATGGAGCGCTTGTTCGCGACACCGAAGACGATGCCGTTCCGTCCCGACAGCAGTCCCATCGGCCACCTCCGTGGGCGCGGTCCGACTCGACGAGGTCAGCCCCCCCGGGGCATCATACCGTTCCCGCGGGGGACGTGACGTCCCCGCGGCGGACGTGATAAGTTGCCCGACGCGAACGCCGACCATGGACGCCACGATCGAGCTCGTGACTCCCGACGCGGCTCGCCGCCATCAGGCCGGTCTCGTGGCGCTGCTTCAAGACACCGTCGACGGCGGCGCCTCGGTCGGATTCCTTCCGCCCCTGCCCGCTGCGGAAGCCGTCGCGTACTGGGAGACCGTGGTCACGGCGATGCGCGACGGGTCGCGATTGCTCCTGGTCGCGCAGTCCGAGACTGCCGGTGCCGTCGGGACGGTCCAGCTCGATCTCGCGATGCGGCCGAACGCCCGTCACCGCGCGGAGGTCGCCAAGCTCATGGTCCACCGCTCGGCCCGGCGGCAGGGCATGGGACGCGCGCTGATGCTCGCGGTGGAGGAGCACGCGCGACGCCTCGGTCGCACCACGCTGGTGCTCGACACCCGTCAGGGCGATCCGTCAGAGTCGCTGTACCGTTCGCTCGGCTGGCAGTCCGTCGGCGCGATTCCGCGTTACGCGGAGAGCGCCGGAGGCCAGCTCGATCCGAGCGCATTCTATTACCGCCTGCTCGATCCGCCCTGACGGAGTCTTGCGAGCTGCAGGACGTCGCGGGGCCGCAACGCGAGTCGGAGCCGAAGGCGAGACTGCCGAACGGCGGCGCGCGTTATACTCGCGGCGACCATGCCACGAGACCCCGCCCACGAGGAGTCCCGATGATCCCGAATCACGTGACGCACACCTTGAAGGCCGGCAAGCCGCGCGCGGCCCGCGACGCCGTCAAGACCGGCGCATGAGTCGCCTCGGCCTCACGGTCTCGTTCTTCAACGCGCTGCCGCTCGACGACTTCTTCGCGGTCGTGCGCGAGGCCGAAGACCGGGGCTACGACACCGCGTGGAGCGGCGAGGTCACTGCCGGCGATGCGTTCACGCCACTGACCCTGATCGCCACCCACACGCGACGGCTGCGAGTCGCGACGGGCGTCGTCCCGGTGCAGACGCGCACGCCCGTCCTGCTCGGACTCACCGCGGCCGCGCTCGGCCGCCTCGCACCGGACCGCGTCGCGCTCGGTCTCGGGCTGTCCAGCCCGGTCGTCGTCGAGCAATGGAACGGCGTGCGATTCAATCGATCGCTCGATCAGCTCCGCGAGGCCGTGCAGATCATTCGCGGCGTCCTCGCCGGCGAGCGCGTCACCGTGGACGGGAAGTTCTACCGCGTGCGCAATTTCCGTCTCTCCGGGTCCGTGCCTCAGGGCGTCAAGATTTATCTCGCCGCGCTCGGACCGAAGGCGCTGGCGCTGGCCGGCGAGATCGCGGACGGCGTGCTCCTGAACTGGATCTCTCCCGAGACCGTCCCGCAGTCGATCCGCCACCTGACCGCGGGCGCCGAGCGCGCGAAGCGGAGCCTTGACGGCTTCGAGATCGCCGCGTTCATTCGAACGTGCGTGACCGACGACCCCGGTCCGGCCCGGCAGTGGCTGGCCCGCGAGATCACCGCCTACTCGACGGTCGACGCCTACGCCGAATTTTTCCGTTCGTCGGGCTTCGCCGCCGAGGTCGATGCCGTGCGGGCCGCGTGGAGCACGGGAGATCGTGCCGGTGCCGTCCGCCAGGTCTCCGACCGGTTCCTCGACGGTCTCGGCGTGGTCGGGCCCGCCGAGTTCTGTCGCGCGCGCATCGGGGAGTTCGCGCGCGCGGGACTCACGATGCCCGTCGTGTTCCCGTTCTCGCCCGACGGCGGCGGGGAGCCGAAACCGGCGTTGCTTCGCACGATCCGTACCTTCCCGTGATCCCGACAGCGCCTCGACGTCTGAACGTCCTCGGTGTCATTCCGGCGCGCCTGCGCTCCACGCGCTTGCCCCGGAAGGTCCTGCGCGAGATCGCGGGACGCCCGATGCTCTGCCACGTCTACGAGCGGGCGCGGCAGGCCCCGCACCTCGGCGACGTGTTGATCGCCACCGACTCGGACGAGGTCGTGGATGTCTGCCGGCACTTCAACATCCCGGCGATCCTCACGTCGCCCGCGCATCCCTCGGGCACGGATCGCATCTGGGAGGTTGCCCAGGGACGAGTGGCGGACGTCTACGTCAACATCCAGGGCGACGAGCCGCTGATCACTCCGGGTCACATCGAGCGGCTGATCCAGCCGTTCATGGAGCATCCGGAGACGCAGGTGACGACGCTCATGATCCGCGCCACCGGGGCCGAGCTTGCGAGCCGGACCGTGAACAAGGTCGTGGTCGACGCGATGAGCCGGGCGCTCTACTTCTCGAAGTTCCCGATCCCGTACGATCGCGACGGCATCGGCGTCGTCCGGTACAAGCACATGGGTCTGTACGCCTACCGGCCGCACGCGCTCGAGGCGTATCATCGCTTGCCGCCGTCGATGCTCGAACGGGCGGAAGGCCTCGAGCAGCTCCGCTTTCTCGAACACGGCATCCCGATCGTCGTCGCGGAGACCGATCAGCCGACGATCGGCGTCGACACCGAAGAGGACCTGCGCGCCGTCGAGATCCTGCTGCGCGCGCCGCCAGCGTAACGGCCGCACCGGGCGGCTCGTGACCAACCGCTACGCCGTCCTCGTGCTCATCATGGCGGCCCAGACGGTCGCCAACATCGGGCCGCTCGGGATCCCGGCCATCGCGTCGCTGATCCGCGCCGACCTCGGTCTCTCGTTGACGCAAGCCGGTTCGTTCATCTCGGCGTACTACGTCGGCTCGTTGATCATGTCGCTGCCGGCCGGAACGACGGCGGATCGCTGGGGCATCCTGCACACGCTCGTGCTCGGTCAGATCGTCATCGCGGCCGGCCTCGGCGCGGTGAGCGCCTCCGCCTCGTACACGGTGCTGATCGTGCTCATGATGTTTGCCGGCCTGGGCTACGGGATGCTGAACCCGACGTCCACCAAGGCGGTCATGGCGTGGTCGCCGCCGGCGCAGCGCGCCACGATGGTCGGCTTCAAGCAAGTCGGTCTCCCCTTCGGCGGTGCACTGGGCGCCGCGCTGTTGCCGATCGCCGCCGTGACATTCGGGTGGCGGGGCGCCGTGGCTCTCTCAGCCGTCGTGATCGCCGTCATGGCCGTGGCCTCGTGGTTTCTCTACCGCGATCCACCGGAGCTCGTCACCATTCGACCGGCCAGCTCACGAGCCGCCTTCGGCGCGGTCCTCGTGTCGCGCGACTTGTGGCTGGTCGCGCTCGCCACCGGGGTCTTCGCCGCGATGCAAACCGTGTGGATGGCATTTCTCGTCCTCTACCTCCAGGAAGTCGTGGGCGTCTCGCTGCTGACCGCCGGCCGGTATCTGGCGCTCGCGCAGGTCGCGGGCATGACGGGGCGGATCGGGTTCGGCCTGCTGTCCGATCGACTCTTCGAGGGCAAACGCCGCGCCCCGCTCTTGATCGCCGGCTGCGGCTCAGCGCTGTGCTCGCTCGCCATCGCGGCGACCGGACCAGGGACGTCCAGCGGCTGGCTGATCACGCTCGTCATCGTGTTCGGATTCGTCGGAATCGGGTGGAACGGCGTGCAGCACACGCTGATGGCCGAGCTTGCCGGGCCACGGTCGGCGGGGACAGCCGTCGGCCTGGGACTGGCCATCGCCTCGGGTGGCGTCACCGTCGGTCCACCGATCTTTGGTTGGTGCGTCGAGCGGGCTGGCGGTTACGCTGTGCCGTGGGTGGGCCTCGCGGCCGCGATGGTGCTCGGGCTCGTCATGCTCGTGCCAGTGATGGAGCCGCGCCGCGGAGCCTTTGACGTTCGGCGGTCGGCTTGAATACCATGTCGTCATGGCGGGCCCACCACCTCGGCGACGGATGACCCGCCGTCGAGCGCTGCTCACGGGCGCCCTCGTGTCGACGCTCGCCTTCCTCGCGCTCGCCTGGGTCGCCGACGAGCGCGCCCTGCTCGTCGCCGACCGAAGCATGCAGACGCTGGTCCAGGCCCGGCGCAACCCCGAGCTGGAGCGTCCGGTCCAGCTCCTCACGCGTCTCGGCTCGGGATGGGTCACGATCCCGATCTCGATCGTCGCGGTCGCGCTGCTCGCGCGGCGCCACCGCGAGCTCGCCGTCTTCGTCGCCGCGGTGAGCGCGGGCGGCCATCTCCTCTCGCCGGTCGCGAAGTGGCTGGTGGCGCGGCCGCGGCCCAAGCTCTCCGCCTACGGTTTTCCGAGCGGGCACACGCTCGCCGCGGTCGTGGTCTTCGGCGCGCTGATGTACGTCGCGGGCGCACTGATCGAGCGACCGGCACCGAGGTGGCTCGCGATCGTCGTCTGTGGCGTGATCATCGTTGGCGTCGCCGTGAGCCGCCTGTATCTGAACTCGCACTGGACGACCGACGTCGCCGGCGGTCTCACGGGCGGGCTGGCGGTGCTCCTGTTCGGTCTCGTATGGCTCGAAGGGCGCGCTGTCTCCTAAGCTGGGGGCCTCGAAGGCCCCCAGACCCCCATACGCTCGCCGAGCGCCGGGACACCCGGCGCCCGCCTCGACCCCCATACGCTCGTCGAGCGCCGGGTAACGCGGCGTCCGCCTCGATCCCCCCATACGCTCGCCCGGCGCCGAGCCACCCGGCGCCCGCCTCGATACTCCGACACGTTCCTACGCTCGTGAGCGGTGGGGTGGGGTGGGCCCCCCGGGCAAGTTCGGTGTTCGAGCCATCGGACCGACCCACACCGCGGACTCGTGAGCGGCGGGGTGGGGAGGCCCAGGGGCGCGTTCGGTGTTCGAGCCATCGGGCCTACCCCACCCCGCCGCTCACGAGTCCGCGATGCGCGGATCGGTCCTGACGTGAATCGTGCGTGACGGATACGGGATCTCGATTCCCTCGGCCCGGAAACGTCTGAGGATCCGCTTCCGCAGCTCGTGCTGAACCTCGAACTGGTGTCCGAACGACGCGACGTGACACACGAGCGTGAAATCGAGCGACGACTCGCCGAAGCCCGGGATGAGTCGCACGGTCGGCTTCGGCTCGTCGAGGAGTCCCGGGACCTGCCCGACCGCCTTGGCCACCTCGGAGAGCAGCGTCGTCTCCAGATGGTCGGGATCGGTCGCGTAATCGACGCCGATCCGGAAGACGACGGCCATGCGTGGTTCCGGCATGTCGTAGTTCGTGATGATCGACTGCGCGACCGTTCGGTTGGGAACGACGACGATGTTGTTGTGGAGCAGCCGGACACGCGTCGAGCGCCAGCCCACGTCCAGCACGAAGCCCTCGACAGTGTCGCCGATCTTCACGTAGTCGCCGACCCGGATGGGTTGGTCCGCGAGGAGATGCACGCCCGCGAAGAGATTCGACAGCGTGTCCTGCAGCGCCAGGGCCACGGCCAGACCGCCCACGCCGAGCGCGGTCAGGATCGGGGTGATCTCGATGCCGAGCGAGCTCAGCAGCACGAGGAGCCCGACGATGAGGATGACGCCGCGCGCGGACGTCTGCGCCAGCCCCGTCACGGCGCGGCCGAGACGATCGCCGGCGCGGCCGATGACTGTGCCGATGATGCCGGCGATCGTCATCGTGACCGAGAGGATGATCGCGGCCGTCAGCACGTTGTGGAGATGAGTGCTGATCCGCGGAGGCAGATTGGACACGTCGCCCGCTACTTCGATCGCGACGTAGAGGCCGAGGACCGTGGCCCAGAGCACCGACGGCATGCGGACCGAGTCGAGGACCGCGACGCTCGTGGGCGAGCGAACCCACCGCCTCAGCGGCGTCAGCAGCAGAGCGCGGAGCGCCAGCGCGGCCAGCGTGACGAACACGAACGCGACGATCGGCCAGAACAGGTGCCACATGCCGGCATGCTATCGTAGTCCCCGCTCATGAGTCAGCGCGGACTCTTCTATGGCTGGGTGGTCCTCGGCTCTGCAGCGCTGATCATCTGTCTCGGTGTCGGCACGCTGTTTTCCCTCGGCGTGTTTCTCAAGCCGATCGAGGAATCCATGGGCTGGAGCCGCACCGCGATCTCCAGCGTCGCGCTGCTCAACTGGATCGCGATGGGCATCGGTTCATTCCTGTGGGGCGCGCTCTCCGATCGCATCGGCGGCCGCGCGGTCGCCGTCATGGGCGGTCTCCTGCTCGGCCTCGGCATGGTGCTGTCGAGCCAGGTATCGACACTGCCGCAGTTCTGTCTCACCTTCGGCGTGATGGTCGGGCTCGCGGTCGGCGCGTTCTATGCGCCTCTGACGGCCACCGCCTCGAAGTGGTTCACCGCCAACCGCGGGCTCGCCGTGGCGCTCGTCTCGGCGGGCATCGGACTCGGCACGTTCGTGATGGCGCCGGTCACGCGGTGGCTCACGACGGTGTACGACTGGCGAGTCGCCATGATCATCCTCGGCGACGTCGACTGGCTGCTGATCGTCCCCGCCGCGCTACTCATCCGGAATGCTCCGAGCGATATCGGGGTCACCGCCCGCGGCGGCGAGCCGGCCACCATCGACCGGAATTTCGCGGCGCGCGACGTCGTGCGGTCGCCCCAGTTCTGGGCCGTCTCGCTCACGCACTTTGCCTGTTGCGCGGCGCACTCGGGGCCGATCTTTCACATGGTGACCAACGCGATCGATCAAGGCATCCCACGCATGGCGGCGGCCAGCGTGCTCGGTGTGTCGGGCCTGTCGTCGATCGCGGGCCGGATCGGCTGCGGCGTGCTCGCCGATCGCTTCGGCGCCAAGCGCACGCTGATCGTGGGGCTCAGCATCCAGGCCGTGATGGTGATGCTCTTTCTCCTCGCCCACGATCTCGCCGGCTTTTATGCGCTGGCGCTCGGGTTCGGCGTCGCCTACGGCGGCGTGATGCCGCTCTACGCGCTTCTGATCCGGCAATACTTCGGCGAAAAGGTCATGGGCACCGCCTACGGTGGGGTCTTCCTGGTCTCGACGCTCGGCATGGGCCTCGGCTCCTACGCCGGCGGCTGGTTCTACGATCATCTCGGGAGCTACGTCGGTCTCTTCATCGCCTCGAGCGGCATCGGAGCGGCCGCCGCGCTCATTGCCTTCACGTTCAGGTCTCCTCGCACGTACCTGCCACACCTCGAAGTCGCCGCCACGACGCACTGAGTTCTGCCCGGGCCGCCTTTGACATTGACACCTTGCGATCGCGGTGGTATCACTTCGTCACTGTTTATCAAGACTTAGCCCTCATCACGGTGACGCATCAGCATCAACTCGACGGCACGAGGCTGAGCGGTGAAACGCGACGATGCCGTCACGATTGACTCTACGAGGAGGAGCGCGCATGGCGGCTGACGGGATGGATCGAAGGCATTTCCTGAAAGTGTCCGGCGCCGCGACCGCGGTCACGGTCACCGGCCTCGAAGGCATCCTGGCGGCTCGACGCGCGCCGGCGTTTGCCCAAGGGACGAAGCTCCACTGGGTGCGGTGGGTCGACTTCATTCCCGAATCAGATGTGGAACTGAAGCGACAGATGCCGGAAGCGTCGAAAGCGCTCGGCGCCGAAGTCGTGCTCGAGACGATCAACGCGAACGATCTTCAGCCGCGCATCACCGCCGCGATCCAGTCTGGCGCGGGTCCCGACATCTTCAACTTCCAGTACAACTGGGCGCATCTCTACCAGAACGCGTGCGTCGACGTCAGCGATGTGGCGAGCGCGGTCGCCAAGGCCGAGGGCGGCTTCTACGACGTGTGGGCGCCGTCGTGCCAGGTCAACGGCAAGTGGCTCTCGGTGCCGCACTCGATCGTCGGCAACGCCGTCGCCTACCGGAAGTCGTGGCTGAAAGAGGCGGGGGCGAGCCAGTATCCGAAGACGTGGGACGAGGCGCGTAAGGTCTTTGCTGTCCTGAAGAAGAAAGGCAAGCCGTACGGCCAGACCCTCGGCCACACCTTCGGCGACTCGCCGACCTTCACGTACCCGCTGCTGTGGGAGTTCGGCGGCGCCGAGACCGACAGGTCCGGCAAGAAGGTCGTGCTCAACAGCAAGGGCGCCGTGGAATCCGTGAAATTCATGCAGGCATTCTGGAAGGAATGCTGCGACGAGGGTGGGCTCGCCTGGGACGACACCAACAACAACCGCGCGTTCCACGCGGGCGAGATCTCGGCCACGCTGAACGGCGCCTCGATCTACATCGTCGCCAAGCGCCAGAAGGACAAGATCAAGGACGACAAGGGCGAGCCGATGTTCCAGGACATCGACCATGCGACGCTGCCGGCCGGGCCCGCGGGCGGGTATCTGCTCTTCCTGAACCAGTCGCACGCGGTGATGAAG
>JBGPTW010000028.1:0-49721 GCA_041490825.1 Methylomirabilia bacterium
CAGGCCCCTCGTACTGAACGTGCCCGCTCATCCCGCCTTTGAGCCGACGGAACCCGTTGTTCAGCAACCACGCTTCCATCCTTCGTCGTGTCACCTGTCCTGCCATTTCCGGTAGTCATATCATTCAATCACCTGATCCGCGCGGCGCAGAAGGTCTTCGCGGAGACAGCTGGTACGGGGTCGCGTTGAGTCGCGGGCTACTGCCGGCGAGGGAGAGAACGACCCCCATCTGGAGTCCGAAGACCTGCAGAACGATCCGAGCTTCGACGAGCGCGGCATCATGCAGGTGATGGAGCACCCGAACGGGGCGTTCAAGATGCCGACCTGGCCGGTGCGGGTCGACGGCAAGCCGCCGAAGCTCACGCCTTCGCCGCTCCTGGGCCAGCACAGCGCCGAAGTGCTGAACGCCTGGCTCGGCATCGGCGCCGGCGAAATCACCGCGTTGAAGAGCGAGGGCGTGCTGTAGAGCGCAATCCTGTCGGCTTGAAGCACTTGGTCGTCACTCCCGCGGAAGCGGGAGTCTGTACCGGTTCGGTAACGGGTTGTGCCGTTGCCGTGGTCTCTCCGCGATCAGCTCGCTTTCGACGCGAAGCTGAGCGGGGCAGTGCTGAGGGTATTCATACACTCGAGGGTATTGTAGTATGAACGGCCATTCTATAGACTAAACGCATGATTCGTTCTACGGTGGCAAAGATCACGACCAACGGCCAGGTTTCTCTCCCCGCGCCGGTGCGCCGGAGATGGAAGGCCGCGCAGGTGGTCCTCGAGGATCTGGGCGACCGGATCATTGTTCGGCCGCTGCCAGACGATCCAATCGCCGCGGCTTGCGGTTCCCTGAACCGAGGAGGTCCGACGGCCGACAGGGTCCGGCAAGCAGAGCGCCGCGCCGATGGGGCAAGAGAAGCAACGCGGCTCGGCCGATGAGTGTGGTCCTCGATGCCTATGCGGTGATCGCGGCATTGGTCGGTGAACGAGCCCGTGCCGAGGTCGAGCCCCTCCTCTCGAGTGGTGTGGTTTGCGCGCCGAACCTGACCGAGGTCCTCGATGTCTGTGTTCGCGTACACGGCAACGACGAGGTAACCGTTCGCGAGCGTATCGGCTGGCTCCTCACCGGGGGCCTTCAAGTCACGGCTCTCGACACCGCAATGGCATTGGCCGCCGGGAGCCTCCGGGCCAAGCACTATCGGAAACGACTGTGTGAGGTCAGCCAGGGGGATTGCCACGCACTCGCCCTGGCCCAAGAACGCCGGTTGCCTCTGGCCACCTCCGACCCGCACCTCGCTCGGGCCGCGAGTGCGGAAGGGGTAAAGGTCATCGGGCTCCCGGACTCACGTGGCCACCGTCCCGCCGTCTGATTCGATTCAGGGCACGATCATCTCGCTGCCGCTGATCGTGAGCGCCGTGCCGAGCTTGTCGCACCGGCGCATGATCTGAAGTGTATGACTGATGCTGGACAGCCGCTTGAATGACGCGCCGTCTTTGGCCCCGCGACTCTACGCGCTCAAGGCACTATGGACGATTGCCGGGTGTCGTTCCGCTGGCCGTGCGCTGGTCGACGCCCTCAGCTCGAACGAGGAAAGCGAGCGAACCGTCGCCGGCACGCCGCCCACCCTAGCCCAAGCCCTCGGGGAGCGCAACGGAGGGGGCGCAGTTTTACCCGCCGAGCAGGTCCCTCACGTGGCGGTTGTGCTCCTCGATCACCGGCTCGATGGCCAGCGTCGCGATCCGGCCGTCCACGACGATGCAGCGTCCCCCGACGACCGTGTAGCGGGCGGGTTGCGGCGCGCAGAAGACGACGGCGGCGACGGGGTCGCTCAGACCGCCGGCGTAGCCGATGGTGTTCAGGTTCAGCGTGAAGAAGTCGGCGCACTTACCCGGCTCCAGCGAGCCGATGTCCGACCGGCCCAGCACCGCAGCGCCGCCAAGCGTCGCGATCTCCAGCGCCTCGCGCGCGGTCATCCATTCCTTCGCGCGCAGCGGATCCGAGGTGGAGAGCACGGTGCGTGGCCCCTCCGGCGGCAGGAGTCCCATCTTCAGGCGGGCGAGCAGCATGGCCTCCCGGACCTCGACGAGCAGGTTGGAGCCGTCGTTGCTCGCCGCTCCGTCGACGCCGAGACCCGTCTTCACGCCCGCGTCGAGATACTTCTTGACGGGCGCGATGCCCGAGGCCAGCCGCATGTTCGAGGACGGGCAGTGGCAGGCGCCCGCGCCCTGCTTCGCGAACAGACGGATCTCGTCGTCGTTGACGTGGATGGCGTGAGCGTACCAGACGTCGGCGGCGACCCAGTCCAGGGACTCCATGTACGCCACCGGCCGCAGCCCGTGATGCTGCAGCGTGTAGCGCTCTTCATCGAGCGTCTCGCAGAGATGCGTGTGCAGTCGTACGCGATAGCGCCGGGCCAGCCGCGCGGACTCGCGCATCAAGTCCGCCGTGACCGAAAAGGGCGAGCAGGGAGCGAGCACGATCTGGAGCATCGAGCCGGGCTTGGGATCGTGGTACTGCTCGATCACGCGCTGCGAATCCTTCAGGATCGTCGCCTCGTCCTCCACGCAGTCATCCGGAGGCAGGCCGCCCTTCGACTCGCCGAGGGACATGCTGCCGCGAGAGACGACGAAGCGGGTCCCGAGCTCGGCCGCCGCGTGGATCTGATCGTCCACGCGGCAACCGTTCTGGAAGACGTAGGCGTGGTCGAAGGCCGTCGTGCAGCCGGAGAGCGCCAGCTCGCCGAGGCCGACGATCGCGGCGGTGCGCGACGCGGCGGGCGTGCGCGCCCCCCACAGACGGTAGTGCGCGCGCAGCCAGGGAAAGAGGTTGATGTTTTGCCCCGCGGGGATGTTGCGGGTCAGAATCTGGTCCAGATGATGGTGACAGTTCACCAGGCCGGGCAGCACGATCTGGCCGCGCAGGTCCAGCAGGGTATCGGCCGTCCCCGGCAGCGTGTCCGTGGCACCGACCTGTTCGATGAAGCCGTCCCTGATGAAGAGCCCGGCGTTCGTCAGCTCGCGGCGCTGCCCGTCCATCGTGACGACCATCGCCGCGTTCTTTGCCAGCATCGTGGGCATTCGAGGTCTCCTGCCTAGGTCACAGAGATCGTGAGGATGGCAGTGTCACTGGTTGCCGAGGGTGCCGCCCGCGCCGAGCTTGTCGAAGATGTGCTCGGGCGACAGCGGAAGATGCGGGAAGCGCACGCCGGTCGCGTGCGCGACGGCGTTGGCAATCGCGGGGGCGACGGGATTGATCGCGCACCAAGCATTGGCCGGGCCGAGGTTCCGCGGAAAGCTTCCTGGTGTTGACGGTGTAGTTCATTTTCCCGCTCCCGTCAGCTCGGCGCGAATTTGCTCGGCGTAGTAGTACGTGAGGCGGCGCCGGTAGGCCGGGGACCCGTGCACGTCAGCGAAGTAATCCCCGCTGGGGATCCTGGCATCGATGGCGTGACGCAGCTCGTCGGCGGACGGTTCCCGATCGAAACGCAGCTGGACGGGCCGGGCCGTCGCGGCCGCGACAGTCAGCAGGAGATCGTCGCCGTTCGCGCTGCGCGTGCCGATCAGCAGCACGGCCGATCGGCCGAGATGCGTCAACGAGGAACGTCGGAACGCGAAGCGCCTGGCGAGCGCCCGGGCCGGCAGACGGATGCTGCGGAGCAGCTCCCCGGGCCGCAGCACGTTGGCGTGGTTCCCGGTGACGAAGTCGACGGCCGCCACGTCCCGCGGCGCCGCGTCGCGCGGCCACAGCGTGTACACGCCTTCGAGGGCGACCGTCAGCGAGATCATCGGGCCGGCGGGCAACGACATGCAGATGTTTCCGCCCACCGTCGCCTCGTTCCAGATCTTGAACGACGCCAGGAATGATCGACAGCACTCGCGGAAGAGCGGTGCCGCCTTCCACGCGGTGGGCGCCTTGAACCGATCCAGCTCGACGATCTTGCAGGTGGCCGCGATGTCGAGTCCGTCCGCGGACGCGTGGAGGGCCGGCCAGCGAAGCGATTCCAGATCGACGAGGGTGTCGGTCTTGACCTGCGGCTCGGAGAACAACCAGGTGCCCCCGGCCAGCCAGGCATGCCCGTCCGGCCAGTCGGTGATCTCGTCGGCCGACGACGGGCGTTTGACTTCGACGATCGTGTTCAAGTCCGTCGATCTCTCCCAGAAAAACGAGTCCGGTCAACCTAGAGCGAGGAAGACGGCGACGGCCAACGCGTATCCGGCCAGCATGGTGGCGAGGCCCAGAGGGCCGACGCCGGTGCCCGCAGGGGTGAGCCAGAACGCGAAGACACGGGTCACGATGGGCATGAGGAGCCACGTGAGGATGGCCACGCTCGCCGCGTTCCCGAGGAACATCGATAGCGGCATCGGCCACCTGGCGAGCCATGGCGAGAGGAACACGCCCAGCAGCATGACGATCGGGTAGAGAACGAGCAGGACGGTCATCGCCTGCTTCCAGTTCGGCGGCAGCGCCGGCTGGCCCGGGCCTGGCGCGCCGGCGGTGAACCAGCCGGGGAAGCCGCCACCGAAGCTCTCGACCCTTGCCTCGTGCCAGAGGCGCGCGGCCTGGTCGTTCAGACGGCGCCGGACATCCGACGCGAGCCAACCCTGAAGATTTGCCGGCGTGTCGAACCGCACGACGACCACCCACTCCTCCTGCAGGCCGGGCACGGGTGGGAACACCTCATTGCCCATGAAGCCGGGGAAGCGAGCGGCCTCTTTGTCGATCGTGTTCTGCCATTCGCGGTACTCGTGCTCTCGGCCTGCCTTGACGCGGGTGGACACGACCATCCCGACGCCGGGGCGCGCGCCGGCGACGACATGCTGTCGGGCCTCCCCGGCGAACAGCGCCTGGCCGCGCGCGAGGAGAGTCCGGCGCGCCTCGGAGCGGAGCCAGCCGTCGAGGTGCTGAGCCGAATCGAATCGGAAGACCACCACGCAGTCGTCCTGCACGCCGGGCACGGGCGGCACGATCTCGGCCGCCTCGAATCCCGGAAACGTGCGGCACTGGTCGTTGATCTCCGTCTGCCAGCGGAGGTATTCCTGCTCCTGCCCGGGTCGCACGTGCTGCGCGATGACGACCGTGGCCGAAACCGGACGGGCGCTCGCTCCTGTCTCGCTCATCGTGACGCTCCGGGATATATGAGGATTGCCGAGCTGGCTGTGGGGACCACTCGATGCGAGTCACGGTCTTGTTCTGACGTTGTCAGGGGTCCTTGTACACCTCGACCGTCTGCATCATGCCGAGCTCCTCGTGGTTCATCATGTGGCAGTGCAGCATGAACTTGCCCGTGTAGTCCAGGAAGCGCGACCGGAACGTCAGGCTGCCCCGGCGCGGCACGATCGCCGTATCGTGCCAAAGGAGCCTCGGCTCCGGCTGGCCGTTGATCTTGGTCACCTGAAACGGGTTGGTGTGAATGTGGAAGACGTGGTCGTGCACGTGGAGATTCGTCACGGTCCACTCTTCCACGGCCCCGAGGCGGACACGCTGGTCGATCCGACTGTGATCGAATTGTCGGCCGTCGACCAGAAAGCTGAACTCCTGCCAGTGTCCGGCCGCGTCGACCTCCGGGGCGCGTCCCGAGAACGTGAGACTCCGTGTGCCGGTGAGCTCCGCATCGCGGATGGCCGGCACGGGTCCCGGGGGCAGCGTGGTCGGAAGACTCATCGGCTGCGGCGCGCCCGCCACGATCACGCGGGCCATCGGTCCGGTGGGAGAGGGATAGCCCGAATCGTGAGGCAGGCCGCCCAGCACATAGGTCCCAGGAGCCCCCGCCTGCACCAGCACGTCGGCGCGCTGGCCGGGCGCCAGGACCATCGTCTCCTGTCGGTCCACACGGGGTAGGGCGATTCCGTCGTAGGCAATCGCGTGCAGCGCGTGGCGTTCCAGCGCCACCGGGAGGGTGTCCTGATAACCGGCGTGCAGCAGGCGCCAGCGCTGCACCTCGCCCGGATGCATCTCGATCGTGGGCATCCGCTGCCCGTTGATCGAGAAGAAGCGCGTGGCCGTTTCCGGAAAGAGCGTGCTGAAATCCTCCACAGTTCCCAGATGGTCGAACACCACTTGGCTCAGCACCAGCGTGCGCTCCTGGGCGCGCGCGATCTCCGGAACGGCGTCGAAATCACCCTCCACGATCAGCGCGCCCACCATCCCACTGGCCATCTGGATGTCGGCCCCGCCGTGATGATGCGGGTGATACCAGTAGGTGCCGCGGGTATGGTCGCCGGGGATGGCGATCTCGACGTCGTAGCTCTGCCCGGGCTCCATGCTGCGCATGACGTTGTCGGCGATGCCACCCGGATTCACGTGCGAGCCGTGAAAATGAAAGTTCGTCGTATTGAAGTGGTGCGGGTGGTAGGTGTTCAGCGGCATCACGTCGCGGTTGGGCGGCAGATCGTTGATCAGGCGGATGCGAAGCACGTCGCCGGACCGGCAGCGCAGCGTGGGACCGGGGATCGTCCCCTCGTACGTCCGCATGTAGAGCTTGTGGCCACCGATCTCCTTGTAGGCGTAGCGAGCCCGGAGCGTCGTGCGCAGCTCGCCGTTGACCGCGCGGCGAACCTCGGGCTCGGCCAGCAGCCCCTCCCCACCGGCTGGCGCCGGGGTGGTGCCGCTGGCTCCTGGGGCGGCCTGTGCGGTGTGCTGACGCGGAGGAGCGGCACTGGCTCCCCGGCCAAAGCAGAGGAGCGTCGCCCCGAGGCCGCCACTCGCCGTTAGAAAGCGGCGCCGGGAAAGTCGGTCATCGGAACGCTCGGACAATGTACGGCCTCCTATCGAGAACGAAGGTTCGATCCGGCCGAAGAGACGAGCCTGGAAGCTCGGACTGTAGCACAACAACACGGAGGCGGCCGGCGTCAGAGTGAGCTGGGATTTCCAATATTCGGAGGGCACTACTCGATGACCTGATCTGCTCGCAGCAGCAGCGAGGGCGGAATCGTCAGGCCGAGGGCGTTCGCGGTGTTCCTATTGATCATCAGCTTGAAGTTGGTGGCCTGCTCAATAGGTAGATCGACGGGCTTCGCACCCCTGAGGATCTTGTCCACGTAGGCGGCGGCGCGGTTGTATACGGTGACGATATCCGCGTCGTAGGCTATCAGGCCACCAGCTTCGGCCCACTCCAGGAACCCCACGGACGGCAGACGCTGTTTCATGGCCTGCTCCGCAACTCGTACTCAGGACGGCAGAATGACGGCCTTGCCCGTCGTCTGCGTGTCGAAGAGCCTGTAGGCTTCCTCCGCCTGTTCGAGCTTCCATCGGTGCGTGAAGAGCTTCTCGACGTCCACGTTCCGATCGGCGACGAATTCCGCGCATTCGGCTTGGCCTTGCTTGGAGAACGTCCACGACCCGACGAGCGTCACCTGCCGGCGCAGAAGATCCGGACTCACGTCGAGCGTCACCTGGCCGCGCTCGCCGACGAAGCACGCCGTGCCCCACGAGCGCACCGAGCGCACCGCTGCGGCGCGGGCCTCCGGCGCCGAAGAGGCGTCGAGCGTCTTGTGCGCGCCCTCACCGTGCGTCAGGTCGCGGATCGCCGCCACCGTGTCGTTCGCCTTGCCGTCGATCACGACGTGCGCGCCGAACTCCTGTGCGAGCTTGCGCCGTTCGGGCGAAACGTCGATGGCGATGACTCGCGCGCCCATGACGACGGCGAACTGCGTCGCCGACAAGCCCACCGGGCCCTGGCCGAAGATGGCGATCGTTTCGCCGCCCTGCAGATTGATTCGCTTCAACGCGCCCCACGCCGTACCGGTGCCACAAGAAATTGCCGCGCCCGTCACGAAGGAGAGCGAGTCCGGCAGCGGCACCAGCGTCGACACCGGCACCTTCATGTACCTGGCGTGTCCGCCGTGACCGCCCGAGCCGTAGACCACCGTTCCTTCGAGACACATCTGCGTCCAGCCGGCGCGGCAGTGCTTGCAGTTGCCGCAGCCGTCGTAGTGGTGATCCATCACCCGCTGGCCGACCTTGGCCTCCTTCTCGGTGACGCCGGAGCCGACGGCGGCGACGACGCCACAGGGTTCGTGGCCGGCAATCACACCCGCCTGCCGTCTGATGCCGCCGGTCACGACTCCAGCCGGCTGGGCCGGGGCGCGATAGTTGTGCAGATCGCTGCCGCACATGCCCGATGCCTTGATCTCGAGGATCACGTCTCGTGGGCCGGGAGTCGGATCGGGAAACTCTCTGAGCGCCAGCTTTCGATCTCCGAGAAAGACGACGCCTTTCATCGATTCCTCCTCACGGGAGTTGGCTCCACAGTCGATCGACGAGCCGGCCGGCGCGTTGCTCGACGGCGGCCATGGCGTCGAGGATGGTGTCTTCGCGAAACCGCCGCCCGACGAGCTGCACGCCGGCGGGCAGTCCGTCGACGAGGTCGATCGGCACGACGCCGGCGGGCAGTGCGAGGTAGTTGATGCCGTAGCTGTACACGGCGGCGTCGAAGAGGTCTTTCGTCTCCTTCAGGCCGCGCGCGTCGTAGTTCCACGGATACGTCGGCCGCATGAGGAACGGCGTCAGCACGAGCGGGTACGTGTCGAGGAACACGCTCCACGCGCGGAGCATACGCGTGCGGTCGGCGAGCCCGATGCGGAAGCGGTCGAGGTCCAGGATCTCACCGAGCTCGTAGTACCAGCCGAAGATGTTCCGGAGGTCGGGGCTGCCGTGCTCGTCGACCGTCGGGCCGAGCGTGGCCTTCATCTCGGTGAGGAGCACCGTGAACCAGCCGCGCGCGGGCTCCATGATTGTCGGCGGCTCGGCGTCGACGACATCGTAGCCGGCGTCGCTCAGGTATCCCGCCGTGCGGTCGATCAGCGCGGTGATCCCGGGATGGATGGGATACCCGTGCGGATTGCGCGTCACCGCGACACGGATCGGCTTCGCCAGCGGTGCGCCGTCGAACGGCGCGGGTACCCACCACGGATCGCGCGCGTCGTATGCAGCCATCACGCGCGTGGCCAGGCGAACGTCCGCGACGGTGCGCGCGATGGCGCCCTGCACGGACGTGAGCTGCGCGACGAGCCCGCGCTCGACCGTTGCCGACGGGTTGAACGCAGGCACGCGGCCCGGCGTCGACTTGATCGTCGCCACGCCGTTCGCGAACGCGGGAAACCGGAGCGACCCGCCGATGTCGTTGCCATGATGGATGGGACCGAGGCCGGCCGCGGCGGCTGCGCCTGCCCCTCCGGACGAGCCTCCGGGCGAGGCGTCCGGGTGCCACGGATTGAACGTGCGGCCGTGAAGGGGATTCACCGTCGTCGCGCGCATCGAGACTTCCGGCGTGTTCGTGCGGCCGACGATGATCGCGCCGGCGGCTTTTAGATTTCTCACCACCGGCGCATCCCCGGGCGCGATGAGGTTGGTGAGCGCGGGCAACCCGTTGGTGGTCGCGAACCCCTCCTGGTCCACGTTGACCTTGATCGTCGCCGGCACGCCGAACAGCGGGCCCGGCTCGACGCCAGCCGCGAGCGCGCGGTCGGCGGCGGCCGCCTCGGCAAGCGCGCGGTCGGTCAGATCGGTCACAATCGCGTTCAGCGCGGGGTTGAGCTTGCGGATTCGCTCGACGACCGATGTCATCACTTCGCCGCACGAGAACTTTCGCTCGCGAATGCCGGAGGCGACCTCGATCGCGCTCGCCTGCCACAGCGCCTGGCCCATCTGGAGTTCTCCTCTCGTGCGCCGCGATTATCGTCCGGAACCGGCTGACGCCGACCAGCCCGCCCAGCGGCCGGCCTCGACGGCGCCGATGAACTCGCTCACGTGGACGTTGAAGAGCCCCATGTTTTTCTCCCTCCGTGCGGTGCCTACCAGGAGCGCACCACCGGCAGCACTTCCTTGGCGTAGAGTCGCAGCCCGGCTTCCGCCAGATTACCGGGCGTACCTCCGAAGCGGAACGAAGTTGCCAGCTCGAACTGACCGACGATCCCGCGGCGCTCCTCGAGCTTTCGCAGAATGCGATCGGGGGTGCCCCACACGGCGGCCTCCATGAACGCGGAGACGATCCCGTCCATGCCGACCTGCTTGGCCAGCGCAATTTTCTGCGCGTAGGCGTCGTAGCCCTTCACGGTGCTGAAGTGCTCTCCGAGCAATTCGTAGTGATAGAAGTTGCTCTCGACGAACTTCCCCATGTATCGCCGCGCTTTTTCCTCGGCGCCGTCCATCGTCGGCGTGCACACACAGAAGTCCGCGAGCAGCGGCGGAGCTGCCTCCATCCCGTGAATCTGCCGCACCAGCTCGCGGTGCTTCTGGATCGCCGGCATGCGAATGGGCCAGGGACGGTCGGCGAACATCACCATCCGGGCGTTCAGCCGCGCCGCCGCCGCCACTGAATCGTCGGACGAAGCGACGGCGTACACGCGTCCGTCGAAGCTCCGCCGCGGGCGCGGTCGGATCTCCGTTCGCGGCTGCTCGTAGAACTTCCCGTGGCCCTCCACGAACCCGGTGCGCAGACCGGTCAGGATCATCTCTGCGGCCTCGTCGAACCGCTCGCGTGATTCGTCCATGGTGCCGCGGAACGCCTCGAATTCCCGGCGAGCCAGCCCGCGGCCGATGCCGAGACGCAAGCGACCCTTGGAGAGGTAGTCGAGGATGGAGACTCGCTCGACGACACGCAGCGGATCGTGCCACGGCAGGATCACTGCCGCGGTGCCGAGGTCGATGTCCGGACACACGGCGGCCAGGTACGACATGACTTGGAGATTGTCGGGGCAGAACGAGTAGTCGTTGAAGTGATGCTCGACCGACCACAGCACGTCGAACCCGAGATCGGCCGCGAGGCGCGCGAGCCCGATCTCCTCGTCCCAGACCTGCTCATCCGATACGTCGCTCCAGCCGTAGCTGGAGAACACCATCTGCAGACCAACGTCCATGTGTTTCTCCTCCGTGCCGCGCTTGTCACAGCCGCACCCGGCGGCGTTCCCTCTTAGATCTTTGCGCCGGACCCGCGCAGCAGAGCGCCGGGAAGATTGCCGGTCGGCTGACCGTGCTCGAGCGTCACCTGGCCGTTGACCACGGTGGCGGCGATGCCTTCCGCCTTCTGAACGAGTCGGCGAGCCCCGCCGGGCAGGTCGGTCTCCACCGTTGGCATCGCGGGCTTGACGCGGCTTTCGTCGAACGCTACGAGGTCCGCTTTGTAACCGGCGCGGACGAGACCGCGATCTCCGATGTCCCAGGCCGCCGCGTTGTCGAACGTGAGCATGCGCACGGCCTCTTCCAGCGTGAAGGCCTGCTTCGCCCGGACCCAGTAACTCAGCATGTGCGTTTGCAGCGACGAGCCCATCTCCTGGCAGACGTGCGCGCCCGAATCCGAAAACGTCGCAAGCGTCCGCGCATGCTTCAGCATGCCGAGCACGTGGTCCGGATGCTCGTTGACGAGCGGCTGCACGAACACCTGGTTCTCGTTCTCGAGCATCAGGCCGATCATCACCTCGATCGGGTGCGCTCCGCGCTTTGCCGACAACTCCGCGACGGTCGGATCGTCCCAGTTGACGTCTTTCATGACGTAGAGGTTTGCGTAGTCTGGCTTCCTCGGATCCGTGGTGGCGGCGCCACCGCCCTGCATCACGTTGTCCCGGGGCTTCATGCCCGCTTCTTCTGCAATCAGCGCCCGGCGCGTTTCCGGATCCGCGAGGCGGCGCTTCTGCTCCGGCAATGGCAAACGGCGCAGTGCTCGCCACCCCGGCAACACGTCGAACGGGAGGTAAGACTTGAGCGAGAAGATCGCGTTGATCGATCTCGTGGTCGTCTGGCCCCACACCTGCGCGCCCGCGGCCATGCACTCGTCGAGATACTCGAGTTGATACGTCCACGGATTCGGCCGGTCGCCCTGCCGACTCGAGATGGTGCCGAACATCACCGGTCGCCGTGTCTCCACCGCAAGACGCTTCAGCCGCGTCAGGAACGCGCGCTGCGCCGCTCCGCCCGAGATGTCCGGGCCGATCTGAAAAATCCCTGCACCGACTTCGGCCATCGCACCAACCAGGCGATCGAGCTCCGACCAGTCGGCGATGCGGCTCGCGACCGGCGTGTGGTCCGGTGTTACGTGCGTCGTCGCGCGAGAGCTGGAGAAACCCATGGCGCCCGCGCGCATCGCCTCCTTCACGGCCGCCGCCATGCGGACGAGATCATCCTCGGTGGCAGTCTCGGAGAGCGCGCGTTTGCCCATGACGTACATACGCAGAGCCGAGTGGCCGAGATAGGCCCCGTAGTTGATCGCCTTCGGCAAGCGATCGACGGTCGCGAGATATTCGGGAAAGCTCTCCCACGTCCAGTCGATGCCCGCCAGCATCGCCTCGGTCGGAATGTCCTCGACGGCTGTCAGGCACCGCGCATACCACTCGCGCTCCTCGGGCCGACACGGCGCCAGCGCGAATCCGCAGTTGCCCATGATCACCGTCGTGACGCCGTGCCAGCAGGAGCAGGTGCCGAGCGGGTCCCACGCCACCTGCGCATCCATGTGCGTGTGGCCGTCGATGAATCCTGGCGCGACGATCAGGCCTTCGGCGTCGATGGTGTGCTGCGCCGCGCTCCGAATGCGTCCAATCTCGACGATGCGCCCATCCGTGACGCCGACGTCGGCGCGATACCGCGGCGCGCCCGAGCCATCGACGATCGTCCCGTTGCGAATCAAGAGATCGAAACTCAACTATCTTTCTGGGGGCCCCGAAATGGCCCCCAGCCCCCCAACGCTCGGACACGCCCCGGCTGAGCCGGGGCGCGCCTCGGGCTTGCCACAGGATGTCTCATCGCACTCTCCTCAGTTGCAGGTCAATGCCGAGCCGCCTCGATCGACGCGTTGATCGCGCGCACGCCCGCGGCCGGGCCGTCGGGATGGTTCCACACGCCGCCGATGATGGCGAGGAGATTCGCGCCGGCCCGCACCAGCGGGGCGAGATTCGCCGCCGTGATGCCGCCGATGGCGCACGAGGCCACTGTGCTCTGCTGCGACCATGAGTGCAGGATCTCGGGATCGGCCAGCCTGGTGACCTGCTTCGAGGTGGACGGGAAGAACGCGCCGAACGCGACGTAGTCGGCGCCGTCTTTCACAGCGCGGTCGGCAAGGTCATGCGACTGCTTGCACGTGACACCGAGCATACGACCGACGCCCATCAGATGACGTGCCTCGCGCGCGGGCGCGTCCTCCTGGCCGACGTGCGCGCCATCGCACCCTGTGGCCTCGACGAGGTCGGCGCGGTCGTTCAAGAGAAACGCGACGCCGTGCGCCTGAGCAATCGGGCGGAGCGCATCGATCGCTCGCTTCCAGTCCTCGTCGGCGACGTTCTTCAGTCGGAGCTGGACTGTGGCGACGTCTCCGGCGTCGAGCGCCCGGGCGAGCAGATCGGGAAAGGTGCGGATATCGAACTGCTCGGGCGTGATGATGTAGAGGCGGCAGCCGTCGGCGATCACGCGATCATCCGCGCTTTCGGAAGACAGGCAGCGTCAACTCTCCTGTCGCGCGCTCGAAGGCGACCTCGACCGGAAGACCGACCGTCACTGCGTCGGGCGCAACACCGCGGAGCTGCGCGATCATGCGAACGCCTTCCTCGAGGTCGACCGTCACCAGCACGTAGGGCAGTTCCGTCTTGAATCCCGGATGGAACGGATGATGGGCAACGGTCCAGCTGTGCACCGAGCCTCGGCCCGACACCTGACGCCAAGCGATTTCCATCGAATAGCACACGTCACAGACGGGTCGCGGATAGTGGCGCAGCGTGTTGCACGCGGCGCATTGCTGGATCACCAGCCGTCCCTCGTTCAGCGCATCCCAGTAGGGCTTCGTGTCGCGGCCCGGCTCGGGAACGGGTTTGAGGTACGTGTCCTCCGCCATCGTCATCCCCGCGTCATGATGGCGACGGCACCGTCTCCCATGTCGCCGTATCCGGTCACGAGTCCAATCTCGGCGCCGGCCACCTGCGTGGCGCCGCCCTCGCCTCGCAGTTGCCGAACGAGCTCGACGATGTGATTCAGACCTGCCATGTGCGCCTGCGACAGCAGGCCGCCATGTGTATTCACGGGCAGTCGGCCACCGAGTCCGAGCGCCCCGCCCTCGCCTTTGCGACAGAAACCCAGATCCTCGAGCTGGCACATCACGATGTAGGTGAAGCAATCGTAGATCTCGGCGACGTCGATATCCGCGGGCGTCACACCAGCCATGGCGAACGCGCGCGGCGCCGCCTTCGCGGTGCCGAGCGTGGTGAGATCGAGCCGCTGCGTGATCGTGCTCGGCGAATCGGGATGGCCTTCGCCGACGCCTGAGACGTAGACGGGCCGCTTCTTCAAGTCGCGGGCGCGCTCGGCCGCACTCACGACCACCGCCGCCGCGCCGTCGCTCTCGAGGCTGCAGTCGAGGAGCCGCAGCGGGTCGGCGATCATTCGCGACTGCTGGTGGTCCTCGAGCGTGATGGGCTTCGTCATCATCGCGTTGCCGTGAAGTCCGGCGTGGCGGCGCGTCGTCACCGCGATCTCGCCAAGCTGGCGGGAGGTCGTGCCGTAGAGCTCCATGTGCCGTCGCGCCATCGGCGCGTAGAGTTGGGCGGGGGCGATGGCTCCGACGGGCATCTCGAACTCGCCGACCGTCCTGAATTGCGGCATCTGCCGGACTCTCGATCCGATCCGGCTCTCGGAGGCGCCGTTTCGTCCGAGCGGGATCAGGACGTGCTGGCAGATGCCGGCGGCGATAGCGGCGACGGCACACTGAACGGCCGCGACGCAGCTCGCGCCGCCCATCGGCGTCGTCGCCGAGAAGCGGAGGTCGCGGATGCCGAAGTTGGTGACGAAGTCCTCGGCCACGACCCCGCTGGCCGCGTAGGCGATGATCCCGTCGATATCTTTTGGATTGAGCCCGGCGTCGGCGATGGCGGCCAACGACGCTTCCATCTGGAGGGCGACAACGCTACGGCCGGAATTCCGGCTATACGCCGTCTCACCAACGCCCGTGATCGCACCCTTGTCGCGCAGTGACATCAGCAACCTTCGAGAGCGCTCGCGTTGGCCGCGATGATCTTCGTCCCGTCAGCCTTCTCGCAGAAAACCGTGACATCGGCGCGCGTCTGGTCGCCCTCGACGCGACGGCCCGTGATGATTCCCCGCGTCGTGAACGGCTCGTTCGGCCACAGCACGTTGGTGAATTTCACGTCCAGACGTCCGCCCAGGTAGAAGCCGCGACCGAAATGCCGTGTCAGGAGCTCGGTGACGCACGAAAGCGTCATGCGGCCCCCGATCACCGTGTCCCCGAACCCGAGCTCTTTCGAGGCAGCCTTGTCGTTGTGATAGTTCCGGCTGCGGTAGAAGAACTCGTTGCACATCGTTTCGGTGAACGTCTTGCGCAGCTCCAGTGACAACGGCTCCCCGGAGGGCTCGACGGCCTGTCTCGCGCCTTCCTTGCTCGCCGGATCGCGTAGCGTGACGCCGCCGCTGGTCTGCTCCGCCAGGAAGCTCTGGTGATGGACGCTGCGCGCGATCGGTTGCCCGGCCTCGTCGCGGACCCACATCTCCTGCGCGACGACGTCGCGATCGCGCCTCCGGTAGCGATCGACGATCCGCGCGCTACAGCGCAGCGTTTGTCCAACGCGCGTCGGAGCATAGATCTCCCATTCCTGGCGCCGCCACAGGTTGCCGAAGAGGTTGTCGAGGTACCAGCCCTTGAACTCGCTGTCCGCCTGCTGGTAGACGATCACCGGAGCAACCGGTCCGCCAAAGGGCGACGTCGTCGTGTACCAGGGATTCGGCTCGTCGAGCCCGTTGATGTAGTGCTGGACCATCTCGTCGGTGATCACGAGTTCGAGCGTCCCGAGATCTTTGCCGGGGTACACGTCCGTCGTCGTCGTCATCCTGTTCTCCTGTGAGGTCAGTTCGGCTGCTTCCAGCCCCACCACGCGCACACGGCCTGGCCCATGACGAGATCCTTGTCTCGCTCTGACAGCCAAGGCAGCTCCTCGGTGAACATCGTCACGCACTGCCGCCATGAGCACGGCATCTTCGTGATGTCGGTTCCCCAGAACATGCGCGCCGGTCCGAACGCGTCGTAGATCTGTCGCACGTACGGGTGCATGCTCCTGAACGGATACGGACCACTGCAGTAGCCCGGCGCGCCGGTCGCCTTGACGGCGATATTCGGATGCCGCGCCAGCTTCACGAGCTCGGGGATGTGCTCCATCGCGGCGTCGTCCTTCAGCGTGGTGGTGCCGCCCCGGCCGCCCAGGTGGTCGATGGTCAGCCTGAGGCCCGGATGACGCTCGGCGATCCGGCCGATGTGCGGCAGCGAGTCCGTCGCCAGCATCGCGATCGGCACGCCGGCGCGCTCGGCGGCGGCCCACAACCAGTCGAGTGTGCCATCGGCCAGCCGGCCCCGCATCGGGTCCTGAAGAAACGTATAGCGCAGGCCGAGCATGCCGGGCTGACCCCGCCACGTCTCGACGAGCGCGCGCTTGTCTGGCTGATTCAGCGGGAAGCTGCCGAGGATCGCGAAGCGGCCTAGAAAATCCCGTACCGCCTTCAAGGCCATCTCGGTGGAGTTGGGGTCCCAGCCCGGCGGATGGATCACGGCCGCATCGACGCCGCCCTCGTCCATCAGCTTCAAAGCCTCCTCGGTTGTGAACGAGGTGACCTGGCGATGGGCCATGTTGCTGGGCAACCCGCTACCCCAGAGATGGATCTGGGCGTCCACGATGCGCATCACTCACCTCCGGAACTGCCTCGGCGACTCACGCGCCAGCGCGAGAGTATCAGCGTTGGCGTCCGACTTCTTGCCGACGTGTCCACGAGGGTCGCGAGCGGTGCTAGCATCGCCCCGGATTCGCATCCGACTGTGTCCGAGCTGGTCGCGAGAGGAGAAAGCCATGTACGCAGTCCCCGACGTCGATGAGGTGATTGCGGTCGCCAAGGAGCTGGGCATCCACCTGGGTCCGGAAGAAGCCGTCCTGTACCGGAAATACCTCATGGAGCAGCTGAGAGACCTCGATGCGTTCGTGCAAGCGCGGTTGGAGGAACCCGCACCGCCGATGGTCTCGGCCGCCCGCACGCCCGGCTATCGGCCGCGGCCTGAAGAAGACCCGCTGAATGCCTGGACGTGGAAGTGCCGGATCGAGGGAGCGGCCGAAGGCCCGCTGGCAGGCAAGACCGTCAGCTTCAAGGACCACATCGCGATCGCCGGCATGCCGATGAGCTTTGGATCCTTCGCCCTCGACGGCTTCGTCCCCGACTTCGACGCGACCGTGGTCACGCGAGTATTGCAGTCGGGCGGCACGATCATCGGCAAGAACGTCATGAACGGCCTGAGTGGCGGTTTCGGCACCGGCGGCGCGATCGGCGACTACGGCCGGCCGCTCAATCCTCACAACCACGAGCACGTCACCGGCGGATCGTCCTCTGGTTCTGGCGCGGCCGTGGCCGCGGGCGAGGTCGACATCTCCTTCGGCGGCGACCAGGGCGGCTCCATCCGCATCCCGGCTGCATTTTGTGGAATTGTCGGCCTCAAGCCCACGTTCGGGCTCGTGTCACATTTTGGAATCGGGTTCGGCTCGGACCAGAGCATCGACTACACGGGGCCGATGGCGCGTACGGTGACGGACGCGGCGGCGGCGCTTCAGGCCACTGCGGGGTACGACCCGTACGATCCGCGCCAGACGCGCGACGTTCCCAACCACATGGACGTACTCAGTCGGCTGGCGGATGGCGTGACCGGACTCCGGATCGGTGTGCTTCAGGAGGGCTTCGACGACGCGCAGGACGAGGTGCGCGACGTGGTTCTCGCCGCGGTTGACGTCCTCGCCAAGGCAGGTGCCGGAGTCTCGAAGGTCTCGATCCCCGCGCACCATGCGATACGCACCGCCCAGGCTGCGCTCGGAAACGAAGGCGCGCTCGCGCTGTTCAAGACCGGCTTCTTCGGCGCCTTCACCAGGACGTACTACCCGGCCTCTGTGATCGCAGCCATCAACAAGCTGTGGGACTCTCAGGCCGACATGCTTGCACCACGCACCAAGCTCTCGCTGATCGTCGGCGAGCTGAGCCGCCGCAACTACCACGGCCGCGTGTACGCCAAGGCCCAGAACGTGCGGCCCGCCTACATCAAGGCGTACGACGCCGCTCTCGCGGACGTCGACGTGCTCGTGATGCCCACGTGCATCATGACCGCACCGAAGAACCAGCGGGCAGGCAGCTATCTCGAAGCCGTCGAGGAGAACCTCACCGCGCTGGCGAGGGGCGGCTCTCGCAACACGCAGCCCTTCAACTACACTGGCCATCCGGCGCTCGCGCTCCCCGTGGGCAAGTCGTCGGCCGGTCTACCAGTCAGCATGCAGATCGTCGGGCGATTTTTCGACGATCCGCTCGTGATGCGAGTCGGTTACGCCTTCCAGCAGGCAAGCGACTGGAAGAAGATCTGAAGGAGGCTGGTGATGATCAAGATTCTCGATCTCAAGGCCGAGCTCGGCAAATTGACGTTGATGCGCGGGCGCAGACCGGAGACGACCGAGGTCGAGCGGCAGCGCAGCGGCGGCTTCGCCACGCTGGCGCCGTTCCGCGACGGCAACATCTACAGCGCCAGATTCTCCGGCGACGGCGCGTGGGAACGTCATCCGAACGGCGACGAGCTCGTGCAGATCGTCGATGGTGCGGCGACGCTCTACATCATGGCGGAGGACGGCCCGCAGTCCCATGCGGTGAGCGCCGGCATGATGATCATCGTGCCGCAGGGGACGTGGCACCGCTTCCACTCGCCCGACGGGGTCAGCCTGGTTACGGCGACGCCGAAGCCGACGGAGCATCTGACCGTCGACGTCGAAGACCCGAGGACGCTCACCAGGGCGCAACTGTCGAACACCGTCGAGGAGAAATGGCGATGAGGCTCGTCCTAACCTTCCTCGCCCTCGCGCGGGTTAAGAAGCCGTAGCGAGCACCGACCAGACGATCGGCAGCCCGGACGCGAGCTGCACCCACTGCGCAGCGTCGCTCACGCGCCAGACCTCGCCGCAGTCCGTGCCGACGACGACACCGCCCGGCGACGTCGGATCGGGCACGAGCCCGTGGAAGTTCGCGGGCGACGGCGAGTGTGCCGGATCGCCGAGCGAGCGCCACGTCGCGCCGAGATCATCCGAGCGATACAGCATCGCCTGCGCGCCGCCCGCGTCCTTGAAGCTCGAGAACGCCGTCGGTGAGGCGCCAACCGTGACGCCGTACGGCGGGCGCGGATCCACGCAGAGCGGACGCGCGTAGCGCGGGGTCACGCCGCGCCACACGTACTGCCACGTGGCGCCGCCATCGTCGGAGCGGAACATGCCGGCGTTGCCTTCGATCTGCTCGGCCACGCCGTCGATCCGCCCGTAGCCCGTCGACGCGAACAGCACGTTCGGCCGTGCCGGGTGCGCGACCATCATGTGGATGTCGGGATTGCCGCCCGGCAGATCGAGCCGCCACGTCCCTCCGCCGTCGTTCGTGCGAACGACGCCACCGACCTCGACGCCCACCCAGATTCGCCGTGAATCGGCACGGTCGACGACGAGCGCTCGCGCGCGCCCCGGCTGTCGCGGCATGACGGGCACGCACCAGCGCTCTGCGTCGGGCGCGTGTGCGAAGGAGTCGATCTCGTCCCACGTGCGACCATCGTCCTTGCTGCGGAAGAGGCCGGCCGGCTGCGTCCCCGCGTACACTTCGCCCGCATAGGGCCCGGCGAATATCTGCCACACGATGCGTCCCTCGATGCCACTCGGCCGCCACGTGCGGCCTCCGTCTTCGGAGGCGAACAGCCCAACATCAGTCCCGGCGAGGAGGCGCCCGCCGCTCTTCTTGAGATCGCGCACGGTCCGCTCGGCAAGCACCGCTGTCGCGCCGTGTCCCGAAGCGATCGCGAAGAGTCCCTTGCCGGTACCCGCCAGTATCGTCATCGCGCTGTCCTCCTCGGCGAATCCTAGCAGCTTTGTGCGCCGGGGCGTGACCAGCCTTACAGCGGAAGAAACGTAATCCGGCCTTCGAGATCTTCCGAGACGCCGCAGGTCACGATCAAAACCAGGTCCTCGATCGCTCGGCCGACCGGAAGCGATTGAGAAACGTGAATCACGCCCGGCATCCGCTGGCCGGCCGCCACGCGGTTCCAGGCGGACCGCCCGAGTGTAGCGACGTCGTGGCTGACCAGGACGCGCCCCGTCTCTGCCGCCCATTCGAGGACGCTGGCATCGTCTGCACCCGAAAGCCCGGCGTCGTGAATTCGAACAAGGTCGATCGTGGGCAGCCGGCGAACGAGGCCGCGGACGATGTGTCCATCTAGGTCCTCGTCTGCGGTCAGCGCGATGATTGCGCTACTGCTCTGGACGACGGAGTCGCGCGAGTAGTTTCTTGCGCAGCGCCTGCGATGGCCAGCGCTGCTGGTTCTCGGCGCGGAACTCTTCGGCGGCGAGCCGCTGCTCTTCCAGGTATGCGTCGAGCACGGACCGGTGGCGCAGGTAATAACCCAGGACGCTGTAGACGTCGGGCAGCGTCAGCGAGGGATACCTATCGGCAATTTCTTCGGCGCCGAGGCCCTGGTGGAACGCCGTGACGACGGTGTGCAGCGTGACGCGGGTCTGGCCGACCCGCACCACGCCGCCGGTATCTACGCGCAGCGGCACCGGTTCGGCACGGAGGTCGAGCATCATGGTCCAGGATATCCTACGCCCCGGTCGTCGGCGCATCGATCGTGTTTCGTGATCTGCGATCGTAACGTCGCGTCAGGAGAGCGTCGCGCACGAGCGCTCGGGCAAACACCTGGTAACATGCCACTCCTCACCATGGCGCGCGGCGGCGTCCTCATCAAGAACGGCGCACTGATCACCGTCGATCCGGCGCTCGGCGTCCTGCCTCGCGCCGACATCCTCGTGCGCGACGGCCGCATCGACCAGATCAGCAGTGCGATTCCGCCGCCAGCCGGTGCGGACGTGATCGACGCCACCGAGATGATCGTGATGCCTGGCTTCGTCGACACGCACTACCACATGTGGAGCGCGCTCGGCCGCAACTTCATCGGCGACGACGGATTCGGGTATTTCCCGGCGAAAGCCGCGACCTCGACGCTGTACAGCGCCGACGACTTCTACGCGAGCGTCACGCTCGGACTCTGTGAGCTCGCCAATGCTGGCGTGACGACCGTCCACAACTGGTCGCACAACACGCGCACGCCCGCGCATGCCGACGCCGAGCTCAGGGCCCATCGCGAATCAGGGCTGCGCGCCCGGTATTCCTATGGCCACATCGACCAGATGCCGCCCGGTCAGCCGCTCGACTTCACCGACATCGATCGGGTGAAACGCGAGTACTTTGACCGCGGGACGGCCTTCGACGGTCTGGTGCACTTCGGCGTGAATCTGCGCGGCCTCGCGCAGAGTGACGCGGCGGTGTACGAGAAGGACATGGCGCACGCACTCGAGCGCCAGTTGCCGGTCGCGCTCCATGCCGGCCAGACTCCACCAAACCGCGTCGACGCGCGCGACTACGAAGCGCGCGGCTGGCTCGGACCGAAGCTCCTCATCTGTCACTACCTGCCGGCCAGCGAGCGCGACGCCGAAACCATAGCGCGCACGAACACGCCGCTCAGCTTCGCAACCCATTCAGAGTTCCGTCTGGGCCTGGCTGGCGACCCGCGCGTCACGCTCCTGCGCATGCGCAGGGCCGGCGTCCTGATCTCGCTGTCGTTCGACGCGACGTCGATCGCGCCGCCCAACATGTTCGAGACGATGCGGTTCACCTGGAACATGGGGATCCCGTGGCGTGGGACACCGTCGGAGGAGCAGCCGCCGGTTGGCTTTCGCGACGTGATCGAGATGGCGACGATCAACGGCGCGCGGGCGCTGGGTCTCGGTGACGTGACCGGTTCACTCACCGTCGGCAAGCGGGCCGACATCATTCTCATTCGCGGCAACGACATCAATGTCGCGCCGGTCGCCAACGTCGAGACCGCCGTCGTGCAGTCGGCAACGCCAGCCAACGTCGATACCGTGATGATCGACGGCAAGATCGTGAAGCGGGGCGGCAGACTCGTCGGCTACGACGTCGAGGCGATCGTCGAGCGGGCGAAGACATCGTCCTTGCGGATTCGCGCGGCCGCTGGCGGCGTGCTCACGCCGCGCTAGCTACTTTCCGGCGCAAAAATCGGTTGGGCCGAGGAGGTCTGCACCCGCGTGGCCGCCGCTCACATGCCGAGAGTTGGGTTCAGCTGCGGCAGCACCACGAAGAGTCTAGGATCGGTGCTCGGCTCGCGCCAGCGCAATGCCGAGGTTGATGAGGTTGTCCCCGAGGACGCCGAGCCCGACCCAGCGCTGCATGCCCGCGTCGCCGTGGTAGCGGCAGCGGGTCAGGCCGTGGCGCCGCTTCAAGACGCTGATGCGCCCTTCACAACCGGTCCGCCATTTCTGGCCGTTCTTGAACCAGCGTTTCTTTTGCTCGTGCTTGCGCGGCGCGCTCTTCGTGGACCGATTGGGCACGGACACCCGCTTGACGCCCATGGCCGTGGCGACCGTCTCTCCCGCGCCCGAGTAAAATCCGGCATCGGCCGCCACCAGCTCCGGTACCCGCCCCAGCCGGTGGGCATGCACCTCAATCGCCGGCACCAGCAGGGCGCTGTCGCTGGGGCGCGTGGCGTACACCGCGTAGTCGACAATGATCTGCTGTTCGGCTTCCTGAATCTTCACCAGCTTGCCGAACTCGGTCGGCTTACCCGCTTTGCCCTTGCGGATGATTTCGGTGGTCGGCTCGAAGAGGCTCACCAGCTTGCCGGCCGCCCGCGTGTCGCCCTCCAGCACCCGCGCCTTGGTTTGCCGCATCACCTGCTGCACACGCGGGAGCATCAGCTCCAACTCCTGCTTCAGGCCGTCGAGCGCGGCGCGCTGCACCACGTCGGCCCCGTCCTTTACGCCCTGGGCAATCTCGTGGACAAACCGTTGGGCCTGCCCGACCACCCGGCCCGTCGTCGCCAGCAGCTTGTGGTAGAGCCCCTGCAACTTCTCTTTGCGGGGTTCGCCCTTGGTCCGACTCGCGCGACCGATCTCCATCAGCCGATACCTCACGCTCCGTGTCCGATCACGGAGCGTGGCCCCCGCGTCTCCGGCGATGGCCGTGACCTTCTTCATGAGCCGCGTGAGCACGCGCACGCCGTCACCCAACAAGCTGCTGTCGGTCGGATAGTGGATGTTGGTTTCCACCACCGTGGTGTCCACCCGCATTTTCCGCCCCGCAATCACCTTCCTCTGCTGCGCGATCGCCACGACGCGCTGATTGAGGCGGGCCACCACGGCGGGGCCGATGGCCTGGGCCAACCGCCCCAGCGTCTTGGCGTCGGGCACCTTCCCACCCCGCACTCGCGTGAACTCGCGATAGAGCAGGTTCGTGCGCACTTCGCGTTCCAGGATCGCAAAGCTCCACGCGCGGATGTGCTTGAGCAGCAACATCCGCAGCACCACCTCCGCCGGAAACCCGAGCCGGCCGCGCGTGCGACTCTGCGGGCGGCGCTTCCGCAACGCGTCATAGACGGTCGCCACCAGGTCGTCATCGTCGAGCACCGGGTCGACCGCCCGCATCCAGTCATCCCAGAACTCGGCCACTTCCTCGCTGAGAAACCCCTCGGCGAAACTGCGCTGCCGCCATCGGGCCTCAATCACGCGCCGCCCTCCGAGCGCCCGGCGCGGGCCGCAGCCGCCGCTGATTCAGTTCGCAGATCTTCTCCAAGGCCGCTTTGCTTTGGCGATAGTTCGCCAGCCACGTGCGGACCTGGGGCACTTGCTCGGCGCGCAAGCTCAGCTGACGAGTGCGGCCGCCGGAGTAGCCGACGGTGAGGATCCACACGGGGTGGCCGTTGCCCGCGTCACACTTGGGACAGCCCTGGCGATGGCGGATCGTGCGCTTGAAGAGAGAGCCCCGGACGATCTGCCGGAGGTCGGGGAGACGACGCAGCAGGCGCGCTTGCGCCTGGGCGACGGGAGTATGTTTCATCATTACTAGTGAAACATATTTCCTACCGACGCAGCAAGAACTTTCTTCAGCCGAAGGGCGGGCGGGGCGACGGCGGCTCACGCGCCGCTTATGCACGGCTGCGGCCGGGGGCCTCACGCAAAATCGCGGGCTTCCGGCGTCATTTTTGCGCCGGAAAGTAGCTAGTGGCGATCAGCCCGCGGCTTCACCTCGCCGATCATCAGCTCCATCGAGCGCATCGCCGCCTTGTGGGGCGTGTTGCCGACCTTGAACGAAAGCAGATGTGCACGTCCTGCTTTGTCACGCGCCCGCGAGCGGAGCTGATAAGCAGGTGACGTGCGCCCCATCCGGCCAACCATGCTGTACTGCCTGGAAGGTTGGAGTAACTTCCGGAGGCTCAGATCGGGGCCTGGTCATGGCAGACACATATGAAAGCGATCTTCGAAATGTCGAGAACTACAAGGCGATCGATCGTTGTGCACGCCAGTAAGAGTTGCTGCACCAGCCAAGATTTGTCGGGGCGTGAGATGTTGATGGTTCATTGTATGCCTCCGATTCTTCGAACGACCCTGCCGTGACGGTTGACGCGTTGACGAGTTAAGCGCGATATCTAGAACATTCCACGTTCAAGCGTGCCGGTAAGACCGGGTAGGCCTCGTTCCTTAAGTTCGTCAAGGAATCTTGTCAGGAGCGTGAGGTCGGACTGCAACGAGAAATGCATATCGACCTCAGCGTTGCGGTACTGCTGAGCGAAGCCGCGCACGCGGACTGCATAGACGCGCTCGAAGAGTTTGTCGCGCAGTAGATTGTCAGCACGTCGCGCTGACAACACATACCAAGCAGCAGATTCAATCTGTTTACGAAATTCGGCGATTTGCGCGTCACCTTGCTCATTCTCTCGTTTGAGCAGAAACCGTACGACACGCTCTTCCACGTCCCGCTTACCGGAACTGCAGAGCGAGACGATGTGCGCGAGACCATCGGGCACCACGGCTCCGGCAATTGCCCCAGTCAGGTGTGGCACACCGACGATCACGAAGAGATATGGGGTTACCTCTTGTTCCTGCTTGCGCAATCCCTGGTCGATCTTGTAGGTCGCAAGAGCGAAGCAGTCGAGCGGCTCGAGTCCGACGAGCTCTTGCGCATTTCTGAACTGCGAACCGTGGAACTTTATATTGATACGAAAGACAGCTCGGCCCTTGCCATTCAACACGCGATAGTCGGTGTCGTTGCGGCTCCGTCGATCGTCTTCAAGTCGCAGCTCGTCGGCATCCATCGTCCGTTTGTAGATACTTTCGAAAACGCGCTCCGCGATTTCCGCCAACAGGAGCGAACCGACCGTCCCTCGCGCGCGCGACACTCGGAGTTCGGACTGCGCCGCGACCAGTGTGTTCCCGATCACCTTCGCAACCGGATCAGGCGCCGCTAACACGTCGGAGAGGCGCTTAGCGGTTGTGCCTCCTGCCCGCGCGGCTAACTTGATCTCCTCACCGGCTTGCGCTGCCCGCATTGCGCGTAGCAGTCTGAACGAACTCGGCCACGGATCTGTACCGAAGAACTGCTCCACCGCCGCCAGTAACTCGTCGACGGTGTCGAACAAGCGTTATGCCTTGCGGGGGACGAGGCCGAATCTAAGACGGGAGTTGTCGACGTAGCGTTTTTCGATCTCGAATGAAAGCCAGCGCCGACCGAGCCCTTCAGCAACTGCTCCGGTAGTATTGCTCCCCGCGAAGGGATCAACGACTACATCCCCCTTGTCGGTGAGGAGTTTGATGAAGAACTCTGGAAGGGCCGCCGGAAAGCGCGCCGGATGAGGTTGGATTCCGTGCTCCGCACAGAGACGGATGTAATCCGAGTTGCTCTCGTTATTGCCGCGCTCGAGGAGGTTCGAAGGGATAGCACCTCCGCGGTTAACGAACTTATTCGTGATGTTGTGGCCGCTCGGACGCTTTTTAGCGCGATAACCATTCTTGAGGAGTCGCACCATGTCCGGGCTGTACTCAATGAGCACGTTTTCGTTGTTAGCCTTCGGCATGGGCGTCTTGGCGAGCCACCATACGTACTCGACGGAATCCTTAACGCGTATCCGCCGAACGTTGACCCACTCCGCCGGGCTCGGTAGCTTCGCAGGGTTGTACCAGAAGCACTCCTGCGCGAGATGAAAACCCACCACGTCGCAGAGCATGATCAGGACCTTGAAGTGATACAACGAACGGGTGGGTACACCCGCGTTGTAGCTGCCTCCGATGTTCAGGACAAAGCTTCCGTCGTCGGTAAGCACTCGTCGAATCTCAGTGGCAAAAGACTGCAGCCAGTCAACGTACTCGCTCTTGTTGACGTTTCCGTACTCTTTCTTGAAGTGGAGCGCGTAGGGCGGTGATGTGACCACGAGATTCACCGAACGGTCGGGAAGGCGTCGCAGAAGGTCGAGCGAGTCGCCCTGGTACATTTCGCCGAAACCAGTCTCATAGGCGGGCTCTACGTCAAGCAGCCCCAGCGATGCGTGGGAGGTCGCCGGCGCAGCCAATCGAACCCGCCGAGGCTGGCGCTTCGATTTGCGCGAGCCGAGAGGACGGCGTTTAGTGATGTTGGCCATGAGCGACTCCCTCTTCTACCACGCGTCGGCTCGTGGGCTCCACGTTGAACGCGTCGTCGCTGGCGGATAGGAGACATAAACAGCCGTTCCCGGACGCGCCAGAAGCGCCCGCCCTCTCACGTCCACCACGCCCCCCAGACACAGCGCGGACAACCCGCCTGCCCCCTCGGATACGGCCCGGACAAGGGCGTTGTCAAACGATTTCTCGTGGCGAAGAGGCTGGATCGTCAGCTAACGGGCCTCGGCGCCGACGCGCCCGGAGAAACTGGGGCTTACGCACCGATCGTGAGAGCGCGGCTCGCGTCGAGTCCCGTGACGCACGGCGACCCTCGATCCGCACCCGCCCGCGCGAGCGCTGCCGGAATCGAACGAATCGCTGCGGGATCCTCGACGAGGGCGATCAAGCGGAGGCGGCCGCCGCAGTACTCGTCGCGGTAGCCCGCGGCGGCCGTGCGCTCCATGAGACGCCGCGACGTGCTCGCCTGTTCGAGCGTGAGCCCCGCTGACTCCGCGAGCGCGATCGCGTACGAGAGATCCTTGATGATGTAGGTCGTCGGGAACGCGCCTTCAGTGGGATGGCGGTCGGGGACGAGCGACTTCAGACCGTGGTTCCGTAGCACGAAGCTGTCCGCCGATCCTTTCGTGAGCGTCGTGAACAACACCTCCGGGTCGACGGCACCCGAGGCGCGCGCCACCGCAAGGGCCTCCGTGAGGAACGGGTGCAGCTTCGCGAACAGGGCGGGCTCGGCACCCACCATGATCGAGAGCGTTCCGTCGCGCGCGGCCTGCGCCGTCCGTGCAACCGGCGCATCGGCGAAGGCGACACGCTTGGCGGCGAACGCCGCGCCGAGCTCGCGCGCGAGCGCCACCGGCACGGTGCTCATGTCGACGACCGTCTGGCCAGCGCGCGCGTGAGCCACGAGGCCGTCGCGCTCGAGGCACACCGAGCGCACCTGCGGCTCACTCGGTAAGCAGAGGAAACCGCGCTTCACACGCTCGGCTTCGTGGCGAAGGGCGTCAGCTGCAGCTCGTGCGTCCAGCAGGACCTGTCCTGCGTGTGCAGATACCAGAACGCTTCCGCGATCTTCACGGGGTTCATCACGACCTCGGGATGCTGCTGCGCCCTCGGCAGCGCTCTCGTGCCCGGCGAGTCGATCATCCCGTCGATGATCACGTTGGCCACGTGGACGCCGTGCTCGGAATACTCCTCCGTGAGCACCTGCGCCAGCGTGCGCATCATTACGCGCGGGTAGTACAGCGACTGTCCCGTCAAGCGTTTGCGGCCGCGCAGTGAAAACTGGTTGTTCGAGATGAGAAACGAGCCGGACCCGCGCCGGCGCATCGCGGGCAGCACTTCCTGTGCGACGAGGAATGGTCCGCGGCTGGCGATGTGCTGGGCCGTCTCGAAGATCTCGACGGGCACGTGCTCCAGCAGCTCCTTGTCCGGCGGCAAGTCACGCCCTTCCAGGTAGCCGGCGTTGTAGACGAGGACCTCCGGATCACCAGCGTGCGTGCGGATCGTCTCGAACGCACGCGTAATCGATTCGCGCGACACCAGATCCAGCTCGACGATCATGCAGGCGCCGCCCTGCTCGATGATCGCCTTCTTGAGCGCGGCGGCATTCCCGGCGTGACGAGTCGTCAGCACGACGAAGAACCCTTCGCGCGCGAATTTCTGCGCGATGGCGCCGCCGACGCCCCACCGTATGCCGACGGGAAGATCACGGTCGTCGAGCACCTTGCCGTGCGCGAGCTTCGTGTTGCGGCCATCCGCCTGCCACTTAGACGTTGCGCCGACGACGACGGCGATGTGTTTCGCGGCGGCGTTCATCGCGCGAGCGCCTTTTCGACTCTCGGCTTCACCTCGCCGATCATCAACTCCATCGAGCGCATCGCCGCCTTGTGGGGCGTGTTGCCGACCTTGAACGAAAAACAGATGTGCTCGGGCTTCGTCGCGCCGATCTCGGCGACGAGCTTTTCGGCGACGCTCTCGACGTCGCCGATCAGTAGATTCTCGTAGATGGTGTCGAGCGGCGGCTCGTCGGGGAACGGCACGTCGACCAGAACAGTGCCTTTCATGACCTCCTGCCGGCGCCTCAGACTTGACGCGAGCCGCGTCTGGTAGCGCGCGTTTTCGGCAAAACGCATTCCCTCCTCGCGGCTATCGGTGATGTGCGCGAAGCGGTTGAGTGTGATGTGCGCGCGCGACACAGGAACATTCTCGGCGGCGAAGCCGGCAACGATGTCGGCATATTGCTCGGCAAGCAATGCGACGCCGCCGACGCGGCCCGACGTCAGCACCCGATAGCCGTGCTTCGCGGCGGTCCGGAACATCGCCTGGCTGTGGCCGGCGACGTAGATCGGCAGCGGGTTCTGCACCGGGCGGGCCGGGATGTGCGTGTTCGGCATCTGGTAGTGCTTGCCGTTGTAGGTGAAGAAATCACGGCTGAAGGCGAGGTCGAGGATGTCGCAGAACTCGCTCGTCATCTCGAGGTTCTGCGCGATGTCGACGCCGAACCGCTGGAACTCGTAAGGTTGATATCCGGCCCCGATGCCGAGCATCAGTCGCCCGTTCGACAATGCATCGGCCGTGGCAATCTCGGCGGCGAGCCGGGCCGGATTGTACAAGGGCAACACCACGACCGCGGTGCCGAGACGGATCGTTTTCGTGATCGAGGCGCAATGCGCCACCATCATCAACGGCGACGCGCACAGACAGTAGTTCGAGAAGTGGTGCTCGGCGAACCACGCAATCGTGTAACCGAGTTCGTCCGCCACCTTCGTCTGCTCGGCGACTTCGCCGAACACCTGCGCCGTCGGCTTGTCGGCCTCGCGCGCCCCCATGAGGTTGAAGATCCCGAAGTCCATCGTCTCGTTCCTCCAGTCGAGCGCGGCGGGTTACAGCGCTGCCTGCACGCGCTTGCGAAAGTCGTCGGCGCCGAGGCGGAGCAGGCCAAGGGCCGAGATGGTCACGAAAGTGGCCCCGAGCTTGATGAACTCGGCGATCCCCGCGGCATCGGTCGGCGAATTGCCACCGACGCCTACCAGCTTGCCACCCGTCCTGATCCGCGGAACGACCTGGCGCATGAGCTGCCTCACCGCCGCCGCGCCGGGGTTGCCCATGCTCTGCCCGAGATCGCTGGAAGCAACGTGCAACACGTCGACGCCCGGCACCTTGAGGATCGCGTCCAGATTGTCCACGGCTTCAGTCTCTTCGATCATGGGAATCACGAGCAGCTGCGAGTTGACCCATCGGGTCGATTCGTCCCGCGATGTTCCAACGCCGTAGTCGTGGGCGCGCCCGCCTGCAGCCATTCCACGGTGGCCATCCGGCCAGTACCGGGCCGCCCTCGCCACGACTTCGGCGGCCTCACGAGTGTTGACGTGCGGCACGATGATGCCCTGCACCCCGCGATCGAGAAAGCGCAGGATCGTCGAGTCTTCGTGGTTCGGAATGCGCGTGATGGGCGTGATCCCGAACACCTCGGCCGCCCGCACCATGTGCTCGACCTCGTCAAGGCTCATCGGCCCGTGCTCGCAATCGATCATGACGAAGTCGTAGCCGATCGCTCCGAACAGCTCGACCAGGTCCGGCGCATGCCGGCTGATGATCGCGCCGAACACCACCTTGCCTTCGGCCAGCTTCGCTTTCGTCGTATTCGTGCGCATGGGCTCTCCCCGGTTTTCGATTTTCGTGGGCGATCGATTGTAAGGCCGAAGGTGGGGGATTCGAACTCCGACTCCGCGAGAGCCTCTACAATGCGAGTGACATGAAGGCGGCTTCACGATGACCCTGGCGCACGGCACAGACCGGCTGGAGTCGGCTCGCCTCGTGCTGCGCCGGATCGTGCCGGACGATCTGCCGTTCTTCACCCGCATCCACGGACTCCCCGAAGTCGCGCAGTATCTTTATCCCGGAGGCAGGCCGCGCTCGCCCGAAGAGTCGGCCGCCTGGTTGCGGTCCACTCTGACGAGCTATGAGCAGCTCGTGCTCGGCCACCTCGCGGTCTTGCGCAAGGAAGACGGAGCGCTGATCGGGCGCTGCGGCTTGACCGACCTCGCCGTCGAATCCGCGGCAGCCGAGCACGGGATTCGGAAGGGATGGTTCGGGCGCGCGCAGGCACCCGCTGGCGTCGCGCTGACATTCGAGTGTGAGCTCGGCTACACGTTCGACCCCGCCGTCTGGGGCCAGGGTTTCGCGACCGAAGCGGTGCGTTGCGTCCGCGACTACGCGCGCGACGTTCTGCGGCTGTCGTACGCGATCTCGGCCATTCTTCCGCAAAACGCCCGCTCGCGGCGCGTCGCCGAACGGTCGGGCGCGAGAGCCGCCGGCCAAATGGAAGTGGTCGGTCTGACGTGGGATCGCTACGTGTGGCCGCTCGCGACAAGCGGCGCGACTCAGCTCCAGCCGGCATCCACGAAATAGGCGCGGCTGCCCAAAGCACCCAGGTTTAGAGCGGCGACGGCCCGATGATCTCCCAGCCGTACCGTCGGCGAAATTCGGTCGCTTCGCGCTCACTCATCGACGCCACGTTTCGGTTCGTCCGCTGCTGCTCCTCCAGAAACGCGCCTGCGCCGGCCGGAGTGTAGAGAAACAACACTCGTCCGGTTTCCGCGCCGCTGTTCTTCCAGGCATGCGGCACGCCGCGTGGCATGAACGCGCACGTGCCCGGGCCGCCGACCGTCACCTCGCCGCCGATCATGAACGTGACCTCGCCGCTCAGGACATAGGCCACCTCGTCGCTGTCATGATGCAGATGGAACGTGCTCTTGGTTCCGGCGGGAACGGTTTCCTCGAACAGCATGACGCTGTCGCCGGTCGCTCCGCCCAGCAGCTTGAGCGCCGCCGATCGGCCCGGCCCCATGTCCAATACCGCGCCCTGTCCCGGCGGTACCACGATGCCCTTCGCGTCCATCGCTGGTTCCTCCTCTGAGCAGAACCCGTTGCGCGATCGTCCCAGTTACGAGCTCCGGCGCCGCGCGAGGCCCGCGATCCGCGACCACTCGGCGTCCGTGACCGGCATCACCGACAGTCGCGAGATCCGAACCAGCGGAAAGTCCTTGAAGGCGGGATCTGCCTTGATCTCCGCGAGCGTGACGGGTCTCGGAAGCCGCTCGACCGGTACGAGGTCCACCGCGACGTACTTTCCGCTCTCGTCCTCGGGATCCGGATAGGCGCTGGAGACCGCTTTCGCGATGCCGACCACCGCCTTCTCGTCGCCGGTGTGGTAATAGAAGACGCGGTCGCCCTTCTTGATCGCGCGTAGATGTTTCTGCGCCAGCGCGTTCCGGACGCCGCTCCACACCGCTTTCTTGTCCTTCACGAACTCGTCGAATCCGTAGTGCGTCGGCTCTTCCTTCACCAGCCAGTTCATCGGTAGGCCGCTAACGCAGACGCGGGCCCGGGTCCATGTTCAAGAAGACCCGGCCGCCCATCGGATACCACTCCGGCAGCAGCGTCACCGCCTGGCCGACGACCTGGAGATCGCGCCAGCATTCCGCAATTCGACTCTCGCGACGGTACGACGTGCTGCCGCCGTGCCGGTACATCAGATCCATCGCCTCGCGAGCGCTGTCGGCGGCATGAGCCGCGGCCAGCCGACAACGCGCCCGCTGCTCGAGCGTGGTGGCTTCACCGGCCGCGACGGTGTTCCAGACCTCGGTGACCATTTCGGTACGGTAGGCTCGACCTGCGTTCAGCATCGTGTCCGCCCGACCGATCGCGTCTTGCACTTGCGGATTCTCACAGAGTCGAGCGCTGCGACCACGCGGCGTCTTCTCGACGGCCAGCTCGATCAGCGCATCGATGCCGGCGCGTGCGATGCCGGTGATCACCGCGCTGTGGTGCGGTCCGAGCCACGCCTGCGCGGGCAAGGCGTACGAGATTCCTGGCCAGTGGGCCCACTGGTTGTCGAGCGGGATGCCGGCGTGGACCATCGCCCGCCGTTCCGGCAGGAAGACATCGTCGACCGTCCAGTCGAAGCTCCCGGTCGCACGAAGCCCGGAGACGTCCCAGCTTCCCTCGACGAGCTGCACCTCCGAACGTGCGAAGACTCCGCGCCAGAATGAAAACCCCTCCGGGCTGCGGCGTGGTTGATCCCCGTCGAGAACCTGGAAGCTGCCCAGCATCCAGGCGCTCTCCTGGCAACCGGTCCCGAAGGGCCAGCGACCGGTGACTCGGTAACCGCCTTCGACGGGCACGGCCCGTCCGCCGCCCTGCACGGCGGTGCCCGCGATGGCGGTGTCGGCCCCGTGGCCGTAGATCTCCCGGATGCCCTCGTCGGGCAAACCGAGCGTGACGAGCTGGGCGATGTTGTTGTTGCAGATATTCCAGCCGACCGAGCCGGAACTCTCTGCCAGCAGCTCCACGACGCGCAGGAAGGTCAGCGGGTCGGCCTGCAGGCCGCTCAGTTCACGCGGTCTCAGCATGCGGTAGAAGCCCGCGGCGTGGAACTGCTCGACCAGCGCCTTCGGCAAGCGCTGCTCGCGCTCAAGGTCATCGTGATAGCCGCGAATGACCGAGTGCATCGCCGCCGCGGCCCTGACGAGGGGCTGAGCGTCGATGTCCGCCGGCAAGCGCTTGTCTTCGGCAATCTCCCGCATCGTGGCGGGATGTTCCGCTGGCAAGGTCGAGGTGTCAAGCACGCGCCATTACGCAATCGGCCCATCGTCGTCCACCGATGGTAAGGTTGGGGCGCTGATCATCACCCTCGAGGAGACCTGTGTATGCCGCGTTTGAACTTTGGCGCGTTCCTCGCCCCGCACCATCCCATCGGTGAGCATCCGATGCTGCAGTTCCGCCGCGATCTCGATTTCGTCGGGCACCTGGACAAGCTCGGGTACGACGAGTTCTGGTGTGGCGAGCACCATTCCAGCGGCTGGGAGATGATCGCGTCGCCCGAGATGTTCCTCGCTGCGGCGGGCGAACGATCGAAGCGCATCAGGCTCGGCACCGGAGTCGTATCGCTGCCCTACCACCATCCGTACAACGTGGCGCAACGGATGGTGCAGCTCGATTACATGACCGGCGGACGGGCGATCTTCGGCTCCGGGCCGGGCGCGCTGGCGTCGGACGCGCACACGCTCGCGATCGATCCGATGCTGCTGCGCGATCGCCAGGACGAGGCCATCGGCGTCATCCGCCGTCTGATGCGCGGCGAGCGCGTGACCTACACATCCGACTGGTTCACGCTGCAGGACGCGGCCCTGCAATTGTTGCCGTTGCAGGAGGAGATGCCCTTCGCGGTCGCCTCGCAGATCAGCCCCTCGGGCATGACGCTCGCTGGAAAGCACGGCATCGGTGTCATCTCGATCGGATCGCTCTCGGAAGAAGGTCTGAACGCGCTGCCGACGCAATGGAGCTTCGCGGAGGCCGCCGCCGCGAAGCACGGTCAGATCGTCGATCGAAAGAACTGGCGCGTGCTGATGAGCTGGCACATCGCCGAGACGCGCGAGCGCGCGCGCGCCGAGGCCCGCGAGGGCTTGCTGCGGCACAACAACGAGTACGTCACGGCGACCCTGCAACGACCTGGCGCACGTCCCTTCAAGACCCCCGATGAAGCCGTGGACAAGGTCGCCTTCGTCCCCGGTGCCGTGGCCACGATCGGCACGCCGGACGATCTCGTGGAACGGATCACGTCGCTTCTCGACGCCTCGGGAGGGTTCGGCACCATCATCGGCTTCGTCCACGACTGGGCGAATCCGGAAAACACGATGCGAAGCTGGGACATGGTCGCGCGCTACGTGGTGCCGGAGATCAACGGCTATCTCGTCCGTTTGCGAGAGTCTCGTGAATTCGTCATCAACAACCGCGAGTATTTCAACCGCGCTCGCCAGGCTGTGATGGCGAAGATCACCGAGAACGAGGCCGCGGCCGCCGCGCTCGCCGTCACGAAGTCGCCACTGCTCGCCGCGTCGTCCAGCAACATGCCGGATCCGAACCAGACGTCGGACCGCCCCGCTTCGCGATGACGGGCGTCGCGTCATCGCGAGCCAGATCGCACAGGAACCGGAGGTTCAAATGGCAGACAAGATTCGCGTCGGAATCGTGGGAGCGACCGTGACGCAAGGAGGTAGCGGCTGGGGAGCCAATGCCCATGTTCCAGCCCTGAAGGCCCTGCCTCAGTACGAGTTGAGGGCGGTCTGCACCTCGCACGAGGACACGGCGAAGGCCTCGGCTGCAGCATTTGGTGCGGAGCGTGCATTCCACCGGTTCAGCGACATGACGTCCGATCCTGAGATCGACCTCATCGTCGTCTGCGTGCGGGTGCCCGGTCACCGGGATCTCGTCATGGCCGGCCTTCAGGCTGGAAAGCCCGTGCTCTGCGAGTGGCCGCTCGGAAAGAATCTTGCCGAGGCGGAAGAAATGGCCGGGCTCGCGCGCCAGCGGTCTCTCGCGACCATCGTCGGTCTGCAGGCGCGTAGCGCCCCGGCGATCATGTACGCGCGTGATCTCATCCGCGAGGGCTACATCGGCGAAGTGCTCACGGCGCACCTGAGCTGCGTCGTGCAGGCCCAGCTTCAGCGGGGCCCCGGCCGCATCTGGCAGGGCGTACGCGCCAACGGCGCCAACGTCCTGACCATCACGCACGGCCACGCGATCGACGCCCTGTGCGCAGTGCTCGGCGAGTTTGCCGAAGTCTCGGCGCGCGTGTCGACGCGAATCCCGGAGTGGCGCACGCCCGAAGGCAAGCCGATCCCGGTCGATTCACCGGACAGCATCAACGTCGTCGGTCGGATGGTGAGCGGCGCCGAGGTATCGGTCAACGTGGCCGCCGTTCCCTCGAATCCGGGCGGGAACCGGATCGAGATCTACGGGCGCGAGGGCGCGCTGGTCATCCACGCGGATGGCTCGTTCAACACCGGAGGGAGCCAGGTGCACGCGGGCAAAGGCAAAGAACCTATGGTTGCGATGGCGGTGCCGGCCAAGTACAAGTTTGCTCCGGAGGGCACTCTAGCCGGTCAGCCTTACAACGTCGCGCAGGCGTACGCGCGCGCAGCGGATGCGCTGCGCGGCGGTGGGTCCTTCGACGTCGACTTCAACCTTGCCGTCCAGCGCCACAGGCTGATCGACGCGATCGAGCGGTCATCCGCCACGGGCCGGTCGGTGACGATGAACTGACCTAGCCGCCACATGGACGATGTCTACTGCTTCGGCGGCAACCCGCTTGATCGGGTCAGCGAGCGCCGCGATGACGGCGAGTGGATCGCCGCGCTGCTCGCCGACGCGCAGACGCGCATCCTGGCGCTGCGCGACCTGAAGCCGTTCACTCGCGGCACGGCAGTGCCGGCGCTCGATTGGCAGCCAGTTGCGCAGTGGCGCGACCAGATCGAAACGGGCGCGCCGCTGGTCTTCCTCGGCATCGGCGCCGGGCGCGCGCATTTCGCGATCGATGCGGCCGGAGCGAACGTCGCCCCCGACGTCGATACCGAGAGTTCGAGCAACGATCGAGCGCGCAGCGCTCGATCGTTGGCTCGAAGTGAGCTGATCGACGTGCGCGCTCTCGCTCCGACTCTCGCCCCCGGCGAGGCGGCCATCCTCGCCGAGGCCCGCTCGCTGCTCGACTGGCACGCCCGACATCGCTTCTGCGCCCAGTGCGGATCGCCGACCAGGATGGCGTCGGCGGGCTGGAAACGGCGCTGCCCGGATTGCCGGGCGTCGCATTTTCCGCGCACCGATCCCGTCGTGATCATGCTCGCCATCAACGGCGATCGGGCCCTGCTCGGCCGCAACCGACGGCGCGCGGGCGCCCGATTCTCATGCCTCGCCGGCTTCGTCGAACCGGGTGAAACGCCGGAGGAGGCCGTGCGCCGAGAGGTACGCGAGGAGGCGGGGATCCGCTGCGGGCGCGTGCGCTACGTGGCCGCGCAGCCGTGGCCGTTTCCGTCGAGCCTGATGATCGGGTTTCTCGCCGAGGCGCTGACGGAGGAAATCACCGTCGACGCCGAGGAGCTTGCCGAGGCGCGCTGGTTCTCCCGCGAGGAGATCCGGGAGATGGTGGCGCGTGCTGCGGCCGGCTCCGACGATCCGGCGCAGGTATCGCTGCCCGCGCCCATCGCGATCGCACATCACATCTGCCGGCGATGGTCGAGCGGTCTCGACAGCGTGTGAACGCGCCGCCCGCAGCTCCAGAACGATCCGAGCTTCGAGAAGCGTGAGCGTGCCGTAGGGGCCATTACCGAGAGGATGATCATGGAGACCGTAGAGTTCGACCGCGAACCGCCTGCGAACTTGTCGACGATGGTCATGGCGTTTGGAGGATGGATTGATGCCGGCCGGGCGGCAACGGGCGCCTTGCGCCACTTGGTCCGTGAGCTCCAGGCCGCGCGGTTGGCCCGGATAGACCCGGAAGAGTTTTTCGTGTTGACCCAGGAACGGCCCGAGGTGCGGTTGACGGCTGATGGGGGCCGCGACATCCAGTGGCCACGGAGCGAGTTCTTTTCGTGGAATCCAGAGGATCGCGGAGACGGCCTCCTCCTGTTTTGCGGCCCCGAGCCCCATCAGAGGTGGCGCACCTATACGAAGGCGTTTCTCGATGTGGCCGAGCGCTGTGGGGTGAGGCGGCTCGTCTCGCTCGGGGCGCTCCTGGCGGGCGCTCCTCATACCAGGCCAGTACGTGTCACGGCCCGCTGCACCGATCCCGCCGCGCGATCGTTGCTCGAAGCCTGGGGCATCTATCGTCGTCCAACCTACGAAGGCCCGACCGGTATTTCCACGATCGTCTTGGACGCGGCGGGGCGACGGGGAATGCAGCATGTCGGCTTCATGGGGCAAGCGCCGCACTATCTGCAAGATGCAGAGAATCCGGCGGCGATCCAGGCCCTGGTGAGCTATGTTGCCCGCCTGCTTCACCTGAGTCCGGACATGTCCGATTTCGCCGATGCCATCCAGGAGTTCCGCACCCAATGTGATCGGGCGGTGGCTCATGATCGAGCCACCCTGGAGCACGTGCGGAAGCTGGAGCAGCAGTACGATGCGGAAGCCGCCGAGGAGCGGCAACCGCTTCCTGGCGGAGAGCTCGACTCGGGAAAGCTGATGCAAGAGGTCGAGGAGTTCCTGCGCAAGCAACGGGAAGGTGGTGCGGAAGGCCGATAGGCTCATGACGAGTGAGGCCGGCGAACCCCAAAAATGGGCCGCCCCTTGCGGAGCGGCCCCTTGCCGTGAGGCCTCAGTTGGAGCCAACAATCGGCCCCGGGTCGGGGTCGATTGTTGCTCCAGCTCTCAGCGGATCAGCTGTGCCAGCGGAACTCTTGCGGCTTGCGGGCGGACTCTTGGGAAATCCGGACGTTGACGAGCGCCGGGCCGCGGAAGGCCATCGCCTCTTCCAGGGCGGATTTCAGATCTTTCGGGTCCTCGATGAAGAAGCCCTTGCCGCCGAAGGCCTCCATCATCTTGTCGTAGCGGGCGCCATAGATCAGCGCATTCGGCTTCAGGTTCTGGAGCGGGTTGTCCGGATGTTTCGCGTGCCCCGGGCCCATGCCGCCGTTGTTGAAGACGACGATCTTGACCGGCAGCTGATAGCGGCAGACGGTCTCCATCTCCATGCCGGAGAAGCCGATAGCCGAGTCGCCCGAGACCGAGATGATCGGCTTCTCGGGATGTACCACCGCGGCGGCGATGACGAAGCCCATACCGACGCCCATCGTGCCGTAGCTGCCGGCATCGAGCCGGTGCCGCGGCTTCGCATTGAACAACTGGGTGCGGCCGATATCCATCGTGCTGGCGCCCTCGCCGATGATGATCGCGTCTTCCGGCGCCCAGGCGGCGACGTCCCTCAGCGCGCGATAGTAGTTGGCCGGCGCCGCATCGTCGACGAGCTGGGGCGCGATCTGCGCCGCATTCGCCGCCGATTTTTCGGCGATCGCCGCATGCCAGGGCATGTCCTTGGGATAGACCCACTCGCGACGCTCGAGCGCCTTGTTGAGCTGCGCGACGATCGTCTTGCCGTCGCCGACCAGCGCGACCTCGGTCGGCGCGTTCTGCCCGATCTGCTCCGGCGCGATGTCGAGCTGGATGATGCGCACGTTCTTGTTGAAGCGCGGCGGCAGACCGAAATGCATGATCCAGTTGAGCCGCGCGCCCATCAGGAAGACGACGTCGGCATTCTGGAGGGCGTGGCTGCGCGCCGCGCCGACCGACAGCGGATGGTTGTCGGGCATCACACCCTTGCCCATCGGCGAGGCGAGGAACGGCAGTTGGGTGCGCTCGATGAAGGCGCGGACCTCGTCCTCGGCGCGCGCATAGGCCATGCCCTTGCCGATGATGACGAGCGGCCGCTCCGCCGACCGGAGCGTGTCCAACGCGCGTTCGACATCTTCCGGCATGGCCTGCGTGCGTGGCGGGTCCGGGCAGCGCGCCGGCTCGTCCACCCTCAACTCGTCGACCTTTCCGGTGATGATGTCGTCCGGCAGGTCGAGATAGGTCGCGCCGGGCCGGCCGTAGATCGAGTTCCTGACCGCCATCTCGACGTAGAACGGGATGCGGTGGACGTGCTCGACCGCATGCGCGAACTTGCAGAATGGCGTCGCGATCAGCACCTGGCGCTCTTCCTGGAACGCGCCCATGCCGTTGCGCCAGGACTCCGAAGCGCCGCCAATCAGGATCATCGGCCAGCCATTCTGCTGCGCATTGGCGAGGCCGGAGAGGGCGTGGACGACGCCGGGGCCCGACACGACGAGGCAGGCGCCGGGGCGCCCGGTCAGATAGCCAACGGCCTGCGCGGCATACGAGGCGGACTGCTCGTTGCGCATCCCGACATAGGTGATCCCCCCCTTCTGCGCGGCCGCGGCGATCGGGTTCACCGGAAACCCGACGATCCCGAACATGAAATTGACGCCCTGCCGTTTGAGGCTCCTCACCACCAAGGTTGCGCCGTCGACTTCGCTCATGAGCTCCCTCCTGTCAGAATGGCGGGATCATAGGCGGGATGAAGGCCCTTTGGAAGCGGCTTTGGTAAGCGGCCCTCGCCCGGCCACGGCCTCCTGCCTGTGCCCGACCACCGCCTCGGCGCTGGGGACTTCGAGCTTCGACGAGCGTGGCATCTGGTCAACCTCGTCGCCTGACGCGGCGGCAGGGGTCTGAGGCAATCATTGCCTCACTCGAACAGCGACAGATCGATCGCGTCTCCCATCGTGCGGTAGCCCAGGTCGCTCGGGTGGAGGTGGTCGCCGCAATCGTAGATCGGCAGCATCCGGGTCGGATGGTCGGGGTCGCGCAACGCCCGGTCGAAATCGACGATCGCGTCGAAGGCGTCGGTCTGGCGCAGCCACTCGTTGACCGCTTGGCGCACGGCCTCGCGCTTCGGATTCCAGGCGCCGGGGAGGAAGGTCTCATTCTCGAATGGGGTCAGCGTGCCGCCGATGACCCTGATCCCGCGGGCCTGGCCGCGCACGGCGAATTGCTTCAGCCCGGCGATCATCTGCGGGGCGGTGACTTCTTCTTCGGGCTTACCGTTACGGTTCCGTAGATCATTGGTGCCCAGCATGATGACGGCATGGGTGACGCCGGGCTGCGCCAGCACGTCGCGGTCGAAGCGGCGCAGGCCGCTATCGCCCCGGATATCGTGCAGGATGCGGTTTCCTCCGAGCCCCTGGTTCATCACCGCCATCGGCCGCCCGCTCTGCCGCGCCATGAGCCGGCGCGCGAGCTGCGAGGGCCAGCTGTGGTGGCCGTCATGAGTCGAGATATTGGCGTCGGTCAGCGAGTCGCCGACTGCGACGATGGCGCCCGTCTCCTGCGGCGCAACGACATCGATGCCGCAGACGAAGTACCAGTCGTCGGTGAGGCGGCCGACCGGCATGATCTCTTCGGCAGCGAAATCTCCCGGCGGCGATATGTAGTTGGTCTGCCGCGCGTAGCGTCCGGTGATCCCGAAGCTCGCCGGCAGGTCGTCCGGCAGGTGCACGCTGACTGTCAGGTCCGACAACGGCGCGAACAGGAGCTCGGCCGGATCGCTGACGACAAGCGCGCCGGCTGCGATCGTTGCGCTGGTTTCGCCGCCGAAGGTGAGCCGGCGGTTGGAGCCGGGCACGAGCGCCGGCCCGGTGCTGCGCAGGCCGACGCAAGCCGCGCCGATCGCCAACGGGCGAGTGCCATAGGCATTCGAGATGCGCACGCGCAGCCTGTCGCCGCCGATACTGACCCGCGGGATCATCCGCAGCGTATGGTTGCTGAAGGCGGCGCCTTCGGCGGGCGCAGGGGCTGCAGTCCAGGTACCGACCCAGTGCGCGTTGTCCCTCATAGTCGTCGACGCCTCCGCTTCCCCCTCGCGATGCGCCGAGAATCTGCCGAAAGAACCTCAGCGTCAAGTGACGGCCAGCGATGTGATAGGTGATGGTAAGATTCGCGAATCTCTCCAACACCTCGGGCGGGGTGCTCCCCGCCCCTCACACGGAGGAAGGCGCACATGTACCAGACCGATCAGTACGAAGGCATGATTGCCGAAACGGTGTCCATGAGAGGGCACAACGCAGATGTCATCAACGCCTACGTGGCGCGACCACTCGGTGCCGGACCCTTTCCCGGCATGGTCGTCATCCACCACGCGCCGGGCTGGGACGAGTGGTACCGGGAGTGCACTCGCCGCTTCGCCCATCACGGCTACGTGTCGATCTCACCGAACCTGTACTTCCGCGACGGCCACGGCACTGCCGAGGACGTCGGGGCCAAGGTGCGCGCGGCGGGCGGTGCCCCGGACGCGCGAGTGCTCGGCGATCTCGATGGCGCGAACGCCTGGCTTCGCTCGCTGCCATACGTGAGCGGGAAGGTCGGCATCTTCGGCACGTGCTCCGGAGGCCGGCACGCGTTTCTCGCCGGCTGCCGGCTGAAGGGCCTCGACGCCGTGGTCGAGTGCTGGGGCGGACGCGTGGTCCAGTCGAAGGAAGAGCTCACCCCGAACCAGCCGGTGGCGCCCATCGACTACACCAAGGACCTCTCGTGCCCGATCATCGGGATCTTCGGCAACGAGGACAAGTCGCCCACCCCCGAGCAGGTCAACCAGCACGAAGCGGAGCTGAAGAAGCACGGCAAGCAGTACGAGTTCCACCGCTACGACGGCGCTGGCCACGGCTTCTTTTACTACGACCGTCCGGCGTACCGTCAGGAGCAAGCCATGGACGGCTGGAAAAAGGTCTGGGCGTTCTGCGAGAGAACCCTGCGCTAACTGAGGAGGAGGAAGCCAGCCATGTGCACGATGATCGCCCACCAGGTGAAGATCGAGGGCCGCGGAAAGAATGGACCGGAGTGGTTCGAGGTCCGCGAGGCCAACGTCTCCTACGACCATCCATACGATCTGCCGCTCGAACACGCGCTCAACATCGATTTCGTCAACGAGGCGCTCGGCCCGGGTGCCCGCGTGGCCGTGGAGCTGAGCGTGGATGCGGCGCGCCAGCTCGTGAAGACCATCGAAGCCGTGCTGGCCCAGGCCGACCAGCGTGGCGTGCTGGAGGATATTCGAGCCGCAGCAGCGCCGGCCGCCGGATCCCCATAAGTGCGATCACTTCCGGGGGAGTGAACCCTGGCGCTGCTTCGTCGAGGACGAAGCGGTTCGTGTCCCAGCGGAGCAGCGCCAGGTCGGTCACCACGTAGCAGTCGTATGCCTTGCCGGTCAGGAGATAGGCGCACTCCTGTCAGATTGAAGCTACGGCTTCCTCCACACGATCATCTCACTGCCGCTCTGCGTGAGCGTCGTGCCGAGCTTGTCGCACCGGCGCATGATCTGCTCGACCGCCCCCTTGTCCTGGCGCGGGTCGCAGACATAGGTTTCATTGCGTTCGTTGTGACGCACCATCGAGAACGCGACCTCTACGAGCGCTGAGTCGTCGAAGGTGAGGCGGGCCAGCATGCCGACCCAGTCCCCGTGTGCCCGGCCGCCATGCCCGGTGTGGAACGAGAAGCTGCCGAGGCCGTAGAAAATCGGCTTGCCCCGATACATCTCAACCGCGCATGCGTAGTGCGGTCCGTGGCCCATGACCACGTCGGCGCCGGCATCGATCGCGGCGTGGGCGATCTCGACCTGGTAGTCGAGCACATCTTCGAACAGTCCCCAGTGATGAGAGGCGACCACGATGTCGGCCCTGGTGCGCAGCACGCGCAGATCATCCGTGAACTCGGCGAGCGACGTGGCATCCGCCCAGGTGAGGATCGCGGGGGGAACGCCCGGACGGTTCGCGGGCGGGACACCGGCGCGTCGCGTCTGGAACATCGGCTCGTACGCGGTGTGCCCCGTGAGGACGGCGACGCCAGGGGAAGTGTCCGTGGCCTCGTGGCCGGTGGCCCAGTAGACGGAGGTTCGTTGCACGAAGCCGAAACGCAGGCCCGCGTGGGTGGAGATGGCGGGGGCGCGCGCGGCCTCACGGTTCACTCCCGCTCCGGTGTACGGAATGCCGATGCCGTCGAGTTGCTTGAGCGACGACCGAATCGCCTCCTCGCCGTAGTTCACGTTGTTGGCGTTGCCGATCGCGTGATACCCGCCGATGACGAGGGCCTGGGCGGAGACGAGCGGGGCATAAAAGCCCTCGCGTTCCACCGAATGCCCGATGGCGGGCTCGTAGAAGCAGCATTCCAAGTTTCCGAACAGCACGTCGGCCTTCCGCAACGTGTCCTTGACGCGCGCGAACGGCACCTGGGGATCGGTGACGTTCATGAGGTTGACGTCACCCGTCAGCATCAGCGTGCGTTTCATGGCTGCGCTGGACTCAGTATTTCCCGCCGAGCTTTCTGTGGTCCCAGCTGATCACTTTCTGAGGGACGATCTTGAGCACGACGCGCTTGGGCGCGCTGGCGAGCGCGCCCGGCTGGACCGGCGACGGATTCGATTGCGCCTCCGCTCGCGACTCGAACGCCGCCTTCACCGCGTCGTCATCTTCGAGGATCTCGCAGTGGCCGCGAATCATCACGCCGCGCAGCTCGGCGTAGGTGTCGCCGGTCTCCACCATCAGCGCCACCTTGGGGTTGCGTCGGACGTTGACGACCTTCTGCGCCTTCCCGTACGAGGTCATGTAGAAGGCGCCATCTCTGGCGAAATAGTTCATCGCCACGACATGGGGGAACCCATCCTTGTCGATGGTCGCAAGCGCGGCCTTCTTGCGCTCCCGAAAGAACGCGGCTTGCTCGTCGGGACTCAATTGAATCTGCTCGCGTCGGTTCATCGGCATTCGTGTGGCCTCTACAGCGGCTTGATCTGCACTTTGCGCCACTTGATGGCGCCGCCGGGCGCGTCCTTGGGGCCATTGCCAAACTGGAGGGCGAACGGTCCCTGCGCGAACTGGCCGTCCTGCACATCGACGGTCTGGACCCCGTTCAGCACCACGGTGAGCTGCGAACCCTTGGCCGTGATCTCGTACGTGTTCCATTTCCCGCCGGCTTTGGGCATGGGCGAGACCTTGGCCACGTTGACGATCGCGCCGGTGCCGTAGGAAGGCTCCGGCCGCTGGTCGAAGATGTTCACCTCGTAGGCGCTCGTGGCGGACACCTTGCTGGGATCGCTGCAACGGAGGAAGACACCGCTGTTCGTGGTGTGATCCGCCCAGAACTCCGCCCTGATCTGAAAGTCCTTGTAGGAGTTCTTCGAGACGAGAAAGCCGCCCTTGCCCTTGTCGGCCACGATGGCGCCGTCCTCCGCTCTCCAGTTGGCGTCGCCGATGCGGTTCCAGTTGTCCAGGCCGGTGGCCCCGTCGATGAGCGTGGTCCAGCCCGCGTCGGACTGACTACCCGACATGTGTGCGCAGCCGAACACGGTCAACCCGACGATGAGCAGCCCCGCGATGATGATGGACAGACGGTTCATGGCGATCTTCTCCTGAGTTGAGTGGTTTCAGTCCCGGCTACGCGCGGCCGACGCGCCGGCAAGGCGGCCGAACACGGCGCCCGAGACGAGCCCGGCGCCGCTCGGGTAGTTGAAGTAGAAGATTCCGCCGACCATCTCGCCGGCGGCGTAGAGCCCCGCGATCTTGGCCGCATCGTGATCGAGCACCTGGGCGTCCGAGTCGACGCGAAGACCGCCGAAGGTGAAGGTGATCCCGCAGGTCGTCGCGTACGCCTCGAAAGGCGGCTGGTCGATCGGGTTGGCCCAGTTCGACTTCCGGGGCGCATTCGAGGACGACCACGCTGGCGCCGTGCTCGCGCGCGGACAGGGCGGCACAGAGCGCGGCGTTGCCGGCTCCCACCACGATGACGTCGTGCTCCGGACTCTCCATCGCGCTTGAAGGCGGAGTCTAGCATCCGAAGGTTGCTCTCAGCCCGTCTCGATTACGACTTGGTCTCTGCGCTATCAGCTCGCTTTCGACCTGAAGCGGAGCGTGGCAGTGCCGAGCGTAGAGCAAAGGTGGGGCGAAGGCCCTCGCGACAGATCACTTTCGGTGGGTGGCCCCTCAGAAAGCTGAGCTGACGAAAGTCGTTGTCCTTGGAAACGATCGTCGCGTCGTGGTGCGCGGCGTACTCCCAGACCTCCAAGTCAACCTGCCCCTTGAGCCCGACGAGCTCGACGTGTTCGCTCCGGGGATACGCAGCTTCGAGACGACGGATCAGGCGGTGACTGAGATTCTCGTCGAACAGCAGGCTCACGCGGTCGGAGAGCCGGCGAGTCGTCGTTCACGCGCTGCGGCAAACGCCAAGGTAGCCCGGATGTCCTCCCGGGTGAGAGACGGAAAGTCCGCAAGGATCTCGTCTTCTGTCATCCCACCGGCCAGGTACTCGAGAACATCGTAGACCGTGATCCGAGTGCCCTTGATGCAGGGTTTGCCGCTGCGTACTCCGGGCGTGATCGTGATTCGTTCTTCCCAACGCATGTGCCTAGACTAGGGGGCTCGGGCCACGGCCGCAAGTCCCCGCCAGGTCGCTCCCCGTAGGCCGGCCTTGCGGCACCGCTCGAGCTCCTGAGCCGCGTGCTCGATGTTCCACAACGAGATCATGGCCAGGCCCCAGAGGCGGTGAGGAGCCGCACTGCAGAATTCGATCAGCCAGTCGTTGTAGACGCGGCAACACGCTTCCTCGAGCTCCGGGTCACCCGTCACCCAGGCAACAGCGCCTCGGGTGGGATAGAGCATCTCTGCGCTGATGCTGTCGTACGCCTGGTCCTTGAGCCGCTCATAAGGGTCCCAGCCTCCAACACGCACATTACCGTTGTCAGTGCCGCGATTCGGAAAGCGCGGGGCACGGTCTCGGATCGCGGGTGTGAGCCGCTTCTCCCAGAGGTCCGGCGGCTCTGTCATGTGCGAGTCGGCAGAAATCCGCTGCTCGCGGCCAATGGTGACGAGTGTCTCCTCGGCAACGGGGACATCGCTGAGTCTTGGGAACGGCATGGCTTCCTCCATTCCATGGCGCTATTCGGACTCTCCGGAAGGCGGTGACTATCTTATGATCCAGGCAAGGAGGAGTCCATGCACCCATTCAACCTGGTCAAGGGAATCGTTCTGGCCGCGCTCATGACGTTCGCAGGCGCAGCGCAGGCAGCCACGTTTGTCTATGTTTCGAACGCCGAGGACGGAAACATCGGCCTGTACACACTCGAGCCCGACGGCACGCTGCAGCCCGGCCCGCGCTTCGACGCGGGGAAGCCGGTGATGCCGATGAGCGTCAGCCCTGACAAGCGCTTCCTCTACGCCGCGGTGCGCTCCAAGCCCTTCACGGTCGTCACCTACTCGATCGACCGCAAGACCGGCACGCTGAAACAGCTCTCCACGGCGTCCCTCGCAGAGAGCTTCCCGTACATCCGCATCGACAAGACCGGCCGCTACCTGCTCGGCGCGTCGTACGGCGGAAATCTTGTGGCCGTCAACGCGGTCGCCAAGGACGGCAAGGTGTCGGAGCCGATACAGGTGATCCCGACCGCCCGCAACGCTCACGCCATCATCACCGACAACACCAATCACTACGTCTTCGTGCCGCATCTCGGCACCGACCAGATCTTCCAGTTCCGCCTCGACGCGAAGACCGGCAAGCTGACGGCGAACACGCCGCCGCTGGTACAGATGAAGGCGATGACCGGCCCCCGTCACATCATCATGTCGCCCGACAACAAGTTCGCCTACCTGCTGAACGAGCTGGTGGCGACGGTGACGACGCTGTCGCTGGACGCGAAGACCGGCCTCTTGACCGAGGTGAGCTCGGCCTCGGCGCTACCGGCCGACAGCAAGCTGGTGCCGGGCGCGCCGCGCGGCGCGGTCGGCGCGCCGGGACAGGCGCCCCGCGATACCTCGAACGACATCTGGGCCTCCGACCTGCACGTCACGCCGGACGGCAAGTTCCTGTACGCGGCGGAGCGCACCAGCAGCTCGATCGGTGCGTTCAGCGTCGACGCGGCCACCGGCAAGCTGATCTATCTCTCGAGCACGCCGACCGAGAAGCAGCCGCGCGGCTTCCGCATCGATCCCAAGGGCCGCTACATGGTGGTGAGCGGCGAGAAGTCGGACACGATCTCGGTCTACGAGATCGACGGCGCCCGCGGCGCGCTCAAGCTGCTGCAGAAATACTCGACGGGCAAAGGCTCGAACTGGGTGGAGATCGTCGGGTTCGATTGAGCAGGAGCGACAGGGCCCGCCCCCAACCTTGCCGGCCTGGCGCCCGTAGATCGGAACGAATCGCGAGGTGGCGGCTTTGGTTTAGGGTTTTGGTTTAGGTGGCTTCGGTGGTTTAGGTGGCTTCGGTGGCTTCGTTTGTTGAACCGTCGCCGAGGTCGACGCGCTGTTGTTGCCGGGAACCGGATCGCCGCCCACGTACGAGACCGTCGCGATATTCGTGATCGTCGATCCGCTGGTCACTTTCGCATTGACGTGGAAGACGAGCGTGAACGTCGCCGAGGCACCGGAGGCGAGTGTCGCGATTGTGCAGCTCACCGACCCCGTAGCGCCAACTGCCGGATTCGTGCAGGTGAATGTCGGGCCCGAGCCCTGCGCCTCGGAGACGAATGTGGTGCCGGCCGGGAGCGCGTCGCTGAACGTTACGCTTTGCGCGTCGTTTGGGCCGTTGTTCGTGACCGTGACGCTGTAGGCGATGTCGCTCCCGTCGGTGACGGTGGCCGGCCCGCTCGTCGTGACGGCGAGATCGGTCGAGGCCGAGGCGGGGTCGGAGAACACGTGCATCCCAGTGGCTGCGTCGTACAGGTAAATGTAACCGCGGCCATCGAGCAGGATTAAGGTTTTGCCGCCGTTCACTTCAGCGGCGCCAGCCGCAGAGACGAGGGTGTTCAGGACCGCGCCGGTGACGGCGTCGTAGACGGTGCCGCCACCATTGCCGTTCGCCGTGTAAACGCGGCCGGTGTCACTCATGGCAAGCGCGGTCGTGGCAGTCGTGCCGGTCAATGGAATGTTGCCAAGGTAGTTGTCGGTGGTGGTGTCGAAGCCAACGACGCGGTTGTTGCCGGGGTCGAGGGCGTAAAGGACCCCGCCGGGTCCGACCGCCAGCGCACCGCCCGGGATGGACAACTGACCCGTGCCGGAGCCGCTCGCGCCCATGGTGAACGAGCGCGTGCCCGTCGAGGTGTTGGCGTACTTGGCCACGCCCGTGGTGGTGAAGGCATACACTGCGCCAGCCGGATCGAGGGCGAGCCCGACTGGATCCTCGATGGCATCGATTGACACTCCCGTTGCCACAGGGGCGGTGGGGATGACGATCGAGAGTGTAGTCAAGGTCGGCTCGAAGGTGGTGTCGGGGACGTTCGTAAAGAGGAGTTTGGTCGCATCCTGGGGGTGGGCCGCCACGAGAGATGTAGAGTCGATACCATTAACATGGAGGGGAAGCTTATTGACAAGGAGCGCGAAAGAGAGGCTACTGCCGGCATAAACGGGGGCCGAAAACACGTCGTCCACGGTCACCAAGAAAATCTTCCCGGAGGCGATTGGACTCACCAGCCCGATGACGAAGCTGTGACTAGCCGGCGGCGGGAAATCAGCGACCGAGACGATCGTCTGGGCGTGCAGCGTCGCACCCGTCAAGAGGAGCAGAGCGGCCTGCGCACACAGCCAATGCGTGTAGCGATTCATCTCGGAATCCCGCGAACGGAACTGATAGGCAATTGCTTTTTTGACGCTCCGCGGTTCAGTGTGGTATTTGGAGTGCTCATTTCTTATTAGGTAATGTCTCAGTTTGAGATCCTGCTGGGCTATTGGACTTTAGTCTATGCGCGCGGCCTTTGTGCGGGGCGCGGCAACGGCGTCAAACTGAGACACTACCAACCTTTCGCTCTACGCTCTTTCGCTCAGCATCCGAGCCGTTTCTGGCTGTGCGAGGTTGCGTTTCCTGCCGAGGTGGAGCGAAGGGCTCTGGTTCAAGTTCGGCCCCGCTCCGCGGCCGACGCGCCCGCGAGGCGGCCGAACACGGCGCCCGAGACGAGCCCGGCGCCGCTCGGATAGTTGAAGTAGAAGATTCCGCCCACCATCTCGCCGGCCGCGTAGAGCCCCGCGATCTTGGCCGCGTCGTGATCGAGCACCTGCGCGTCAGCGTCGACTCGAAGCCCGCCGAACGTGAAGGTGATCCCACATGTGGTCGCGTACGCTTCGAACGGCGGCTGATCGATCGCGTTGGCCCAGTTCGATTTCTGTGGCTCGAGACCGACGGTGCCGCGGCCGTCCCGCGTGTACGGATCGAACGGCACATCGGTGCGCACGGCCTTGTTGAACGCATGCACGGTTCGAAGGAAACCGTCGGCGTTCACGCCTTCGAGCTTCGCCGCCAGCTCTTCGAGCGTCTGCGCTCGCACCTTCGTCACGCGCGAGATGCCGTACTCGGGGCGCAGCAGGTGGAGCACCTTCGCATCGAAGACCTGCCACGCGAACTGTCCGGGCTGCTCGAGCACCGCACGGCCGTACTTCGCGTAGGTGAAGCTGTGGAAGTCGGCGCCCTCGTCGACGAAGCGCTTGCCGTCGGCGTTGACGAGAATGCCGAGCGGATAGCTGTGCTTCTCGAACTGGTCGCCGATGTCGATCTCGCCGAACTCGGGCGCGTTCCGGTCCCAGCCGCAAGCGTGAGCGCCCGACCAGTTGCCGAAGGGACTGGCGCCGATCTCGAGCGCCATGCGGAGGCCGTCACCGGTGTTGAAGCGCGTGCCGCGCACCTTGGCGAGCTCCCAGCCCGGACCGAGATAACGTGTCCGCCACTCCGCGTTGGCCTCGAAGCCGCCGCAGGCGAGCACGACCGCCCGCGCGGGGAGATCACGAACCTTTCCACCGCTGCGGACCCGCACGCCGTTCACGCGCACGCCGTCCCACAGGAGCGACAGGGCCCGCGTC
>JBGPTW010000029.1:0-49670 GCA_041490825.1 Methylomirabilia bacterium
GCCGGTTGACCCGTTCCCGGAGCGTGCGATCGAGGGCAACCCGGTCGTGAGTGGGAACGGCTCGCGGGTCATCGGTCAAAGGGCCTCGTGGTCAGAGGCCCCTCACCGACCCGGCCGGCCCGCAACGCCACGCGCTCGATGACAGTGAGCGTTCATGAATAATCCGCGCTAGTGAGCGCCGGGCGTCTTGTTCGGGCCCTTGATTCCGGGATTGTAGAGGAGCCGCTCCACCGGCTTACCGCCGATGATGTGCGACTGGACGATCTCGGGGAGGTCCGACTCCTGGACGCCCGCGTACCAGACGTCGTCGGGATAGACGACCATCATCGGGCCGTGGCCGCACTGCGAGAAACAGCCGGCCTTGTTGATCCGGACGTCGGTCTTGAGGCCGGCCTTCACCGCTTCGGCTCTCAGAAATTGCACGAACTTCTCGACGTCGCCCTGCGTGGGACACGTCTCTCCGCCGGTGCAGACGAAGACGTGCGTCTTGTACTGGCCCATCAGCCACCCGCCGCGCCGGCCGCAGCCTTGTCGGCCTGCCGCTCGGCGAGGAATTTCTCGACCTCTTCGCGCATGGCCTGGACGATTTCTCGCTCAGGGACCTTCCGGATGACCGCGCCGTTCTTGAAGATGAGACCGATCCCCTTGCCGCCCGCCACGCCGATGTCTGCGGCGCGGGCTTCACCGGGGCCGTTGACCTCGCAGCCCATGACCGCGATGTGGATCTCCTCGTTCAGGCCCTTGAACTCGTCTTCGACGTCCTTGGCCAGCTTCACGAGATCGACGTCCGCGCGACCACACGACGGACAGGCCACGAACGTCAAGCCACCCCGACGCAGCCCGAGGGATTTCAAGATGTCGATGCCGACCCGAACCTCTTCCACCGGGTCGGCGGACAGCGACACGCGGATCGTGTCGCCGATCCCCTGCGAGAGCAGCGCGCCGAGACCGACCGCCGACTTGATCGTGCCGACGCCCGGCGTGCCCGCCTCCGTCACCCCCAGGTGAAGCGGGTAATCGACCATCTCGGCGAGCCGGCGATACGCTTCGATCATCATCGAAGGATCGGAGGCCTTCAGCGAGATCTTCATCTCGGGATAGCGACATTCCTCGAGGATGCGAATGTGTCGAAGCGCCGATTCGACCATGCCGTCGGCGCTCGGGCCGTTGTGCTTCGCGAGCAGGTCCTTCTCCAGTGAGCCCGCGTTGACACCGATCCGAATCGGAATCTTCTTGTCCTTTGCGACGTCGACGACGTCCTGGACGAACCGCTTGCCGCCGATGTTCCCGGGGTTGAGCCGCAAGCCGTCGACACCCTGCTCGAGCGCGATGAGAGCGAGCTTGTAATTGAAGTGAATGTCCGCGACCAGCGGGATCCGGATCTGGCGCTTGATCGCCCCGAGCTTCTCGGCTGCTTCGCGTACCGGGACCGCGCACCGGACGATGTCGCACCCCGCCGCCTCGAGAGACCAGATCTGGAGCACCGTCGCCTCGACGTCCCGCGTGTCGGTCTTCGTCATCGACTGCACGGTGATGGGCGATTCGCCACCGACCGTCAGGTTACCGAGCTGGATCTGTCGAGACTTGCGTCGCGTGATCATTCGTTCGTCCTATTTGAAGAATTTGAAGGCGTCGATGCGCACCAGGTCATTGTAAAGCGCGTAGACCATCAACAGCATCAACAACACGAAGCCGAGCTGCTGAGCTGCCTCGCGCTTCTTCAGCGACAGCGGCCGGCCGAGGACCGCTTCGATGACGAAGAAGAAGAGATGCCCACCATCGAGCATCGGCACCGGCAGCAGATTGAGGACCCCGAGGTTCACGCTGATGATTGCCGTGAACAGCGCCAGCGATCCGATACCCTCCTTCGCCTGACGCCCGGCCTCGGCCGCGATCTGGATCGGGCCACCGATGTTGGAGCGGTCGATCTGGCCCCACACGACCTTCCACAGCCCCTTGACGGTCAGCACCGTCATGTCCCACGTCTTGACGACGCCGTAGCCGACGGCGCTCACCGGGTTGTACGGCTCGTACGACACCGTCTTGGTGATGATGCCGACACCGATCCGTCCGACGTCGGTCTCCTGGCCGCCAGCCGCCTTCTCCTTCACCGTGCTCGCCGTCACGCTGAGCGTTACCGGCTTTCCATCACGCAGGACCGTGATACCGAACGTCTGGCCGGCGCGCTTCTGGATGCTCTGCATCAACTCCTCGGGCGTGTACACGGGCTGTCCCGCCACCGCGACCACCAGGTCGCCAGCGCGCAGACCGCCCTTTTCGGCCGGGGAGCCACCGTTGACCGATCCGATCTGCGGCGTGAGCTGTGGGCCCACGCCGACCTCCCACGTCTCCTTCGCTTCCTTGAAGATCGGATCATTGAATGTTGCCCGGCGCGGCGTGACGGGGACCGTTTTCTCCTGACCATCACGAGCGATCCTGAGCTCGAGCGGACGGCCGCGCGAAGCCGCCACCCGACGCTCGAAGTCCTCCCAGTTCGCGATCGGGGCGCCGTTGGCCGCTTTCACGACGTCGCCGGTCTGCAGTCCGGCGGCGGCCGCCGGACCATTCTCCGTCACGCGTCCGAGCATGGCGGGCCATACCGGCCGGCCGACCGTCGCCAGGACAATGGTGAAGATCACCGCGGCCAGCACCAGGTTCATCGCAGGACCTGCGAACACGATCAGGAAGCGCGCCCAGATCGGCTTGAGGGCGAAGGCCTTGGCGGACTCATACGGGAGGGCAGCGCCACCCTCGAGCGGATTTTCCTCGCCCATCATCTTGACGTACCCGCCCATCGGAACGGCTGACAGGCAGTACTCCGTCTCCTTGCCGCGCCACCGCAACAGGACGGGCCCGAATCCGATGGAGAATCGTTCCACTCCGACACCCGTCCACCGGGCGACGACGAAGTGTCCGAGCTCGTGGATCAGGATGAGGATGCCGATCACGATGACGAAGGACACGATCGTGGTCACTGCCACTACCCTCCGGAACGCGCGTCGATCCAGGCCTGCACGCGCTGGCGCGTCTCGGCATCGATGCCCACGCATTCTTCTATCGATGTCAGAGCGCCCCTCGCATGCTGCTGGAGCGCCCGGTCGATGAGCTCGGGAATCTGCATGAATCGAAGCCGCCGCCCGAGGAATCCTGCGACGGCGATCTCGTTGGCCGCATTCAGCACCACGGGCGCCAAGCCGCCCTCCTCGAGCGCGGCGCGCGCCAGGGTGAGACAGGGAAATTTGTCGGCGTCAGGCTCGAAGAACGTGAGCGACCCGATCTTTGGCAGGTCGAGGCGGGCCGCAGGCGTTGGCCGGCGCTCGGGATACGCGAGCGCGTAGAGGATCGGCACGCCCATGTCGGCGACGCCGAGCTGCGCGATGATCGCGCCGTCGATGTACTCGACCATCGAGTGCACGATCGACTGCGGGTGCACGACCACCTGCACCTGGTCGGGGGCGACGTCGAAGAGCCACCGTGCCTCGATGATCTCGAGTCCCTTGTTCATCAAGGTCGCGGAGTCGATCGTGATCTTCGCGCCCATCTTCCACGTCGGATGCTGCAGTGCCTCCTCCACCGTGGCGGTCGCCAGGCGGGCTTTCGGCACGTCGCGGAACGGTCCGCCCGACGCCGTCAACAGGATGCGGTGAACGTCGCCGCGGTTGTGGCCGACGAGGCACTGGAACACGGCGCTGTGCTCGGAATCGACGGGCAGGAGCGCGACCCGCCGCTCGCGGGCAGCCGCGGTCATCAGGCTCCCCGCCATGACGAGCGTTTCCTTGTTCGCTAACGCCACCGTGCGGCCGGCCTGGATCGCCGCCATGGTCGGCAAGAGTCCCGCGCCACCGACCAGTGCCGACACGACGATGTCAGCGTCGACGTCGCGGCTGAGCGCCACCAGCCCCTCAACGCCAGCCAGCAGTTCCGGCCGCGGAGACGGAAGCAGGCGGGCGAGCTGGTCGCGGGCCGCAGGATCGAGCAGGGCAACCGCGGGCGGCGCGTACTTCCGGCAGAGGTCGGCGATCAGCTCGACGTTCGAGCCGCGGGCAGCGAGGCCCGCGACCACGAAGTCGTCCGGGAAGCTCGAAATGATCTCGAGAGTGCGGAGTCCGACGGATCCTGTTGCGCCCAGGATGGTGACACGCTTCACGAGCCACCTCGTACGATCGTTGCGTAGTAGAAGAGTGCCGGCGTGTTGAAGAGAAGGCTATCCAATCGGTCGAGCACACCACCATGGCCGGGGATCATGCTGCCCGTATCCTTCGTGCCGAGGTTTCGCTTGATCGCGGACTCGGCGAGATCGCCAACCTGTCCGAGCACGCCAAGGAGCACACCGGCGCCAAGCAGCTGCCCCATCGACCAGGCCGGCAACACCCGGTTCCCGAGCAGCGCCGCCACGCCGACGGACACGACGACTTGCGCCACGGCGCCCTCGATCGTCTTGCGGGGGCTGATGACGGGCGCGAGCCGTCGGCGGCCCAGCGTGGAACCGACGGCATACGCGGCCGACTCTCCTGCCCACGTCACGCCGACGAGGAGCAGCACGATCTGCGCTCCGTCGGGCAATCCGCGCAGGAGCATCGCGTGCCCCAGCAGCCAGCCCACGTAGGTCACCGTGAGCAGCGTGGTGGCGGTGGATTCCACCGCTCGCGCGGTCGGCATCCACAGGGACGCCGTCAACACCACGAACAGAATCACGACGAGCGTCACCGTGGGGCCTCCGGCCACCAAAAAGCTCGCGGTCACCGCGAGCGCGCCGGTGACGGCGATGCCGGCGTGGGCCGCGCGCTCGGCGCGCTCGAACATCCGCGCGAGCTCCCAGGCGGCCCCGCCGCTGAGCGCGATCATCAACGTGTAGAAGAGCGCCGCGGGCGCCTGGAGGACGACCCACACGAAGACGGGGATGAAAACGACCGCTGTCGCCAGACGCTTCCACACGCCTGATATCCGCACACCGTCACCTCGAAGTGTGAGGGCCGGGATGGCCGGAGCCGTCACGTCAGACACCGCCGAATCGCCGCGTGCGTCCCTGAAAGTCCGCAATGGCCCGGTAGAGATCGGCCGGTCCGAAATCCGGCCACAGCGTCGGCGTCACCCAGAGCTCCGTATAGGCGATCTGCCAGAGGAGAAAGTTCGAGACTCGCATCTCTCCGCTGGTCCGGATCAGCAGATCCGGATCCGGCACATCGGGGGTATACAGCGCTCGCGTGATATGGCTCTCCGAGATCTCATCGGGTGTCAGCTCGCCTGCCGCAACCTGGCGCGCCAGGCTACGGAATGCGTCGATCAGCTCCTCACGGCCTCCGTAGTTGAATGCCATCAACAGGTTCAGCCCGGTGTTCCGGGCCGTCTGGCTCACGACGTCGGCGATACAACGCCGCACGGGAAGCGGCACGCCCTCGGTCCGGCCGATCACGCGGAGGCGGACGCCACGCTCCATCATCTCGGGGAGCTCGCCGCGGATCGAACGCTCGAGCAGCGTCATCAGCATCGCGACCTCCTGCTTCGGCCGGCTCCAGTTTTCTGTCGAGAACGCGTACAGCGTCAGGTACCGCAACCCCAGCCGATCGGCGGCCCGCACGATAGCGCGCACCGCCTTCACGCCTTCACGGTGTCCCGCGACCCGCGGATACCCGCGCTGCGTCGCCCACCGCCCGTTACCATCCATGATCACCGCGACGTGCTGCGGGATGGATTGGGCGCGGACGATGTCGAGTAGCTCGGCCTCCCCGAGCTTGGCGAGCTGAGGGGCCGCCGCCTCGCGCGAAGATCTGAAGGCCATTCGCTTGTATCTTACTAGAACAACAGGATTTCCTGCTCTTTCTTCCTGAGCAGCTCGTCCACCTTCGCGATGAACTTGTCGGTGGTCTTCTGGATTTGATCGTGGCCGCGCCGTTCGTCGTCCTCCGACACTTTCTTGTCCTTCGCCATGCTCTTCAGCTTGTCATTCGCCTCGCGACGCAGGTTGCGGATCGCGACCCGGCCGTCCTCGGCCATTTTCGCGACGTTCTTCGCAAGCTGTTTGCGTCGCTCTTCCGTGAGCGGCGGCATGGTGAGCCGCACGATCTTTCCATCGTTGACCGGTGTCACGCCAAGGTCGGACTTCATGATGGCTTTCTCGATCGCGTGGAGCTGGTTCGCCTCCCAGGGCTGGATCGCCAGTGTCCGCGCATCCGGCACCGAGACCGAGGCCATCTGATGGATCGCCGTCGGCGTCCCGTAGTAGTCGACGCGGATCGCATCGAGCAGCGCGGTGGACGCGCGGCCCGTGCGCACGGACGCGAACTCGCGACCGAGAGCGTCCAGCGCCGTGGTCATGCGGGTCTCGAGATCTTTGAGCAGCGCTTGCATGGTTAGCCTCCGGACGCCGACACGATCGACCCCACCGGCTCGCCGAGCACGATGCGCTTGATGTTTCCGTCCTTGGTGAGGTCGAACACGATGATCGGCAATGCGTTGTCCATGCAGAGGGAAATGGCGGTCGTGTCCATCACCTCCAGCCGCCGGTTCAGGACGTCGATGTACGTCGTGTGCGCCAACCGCTCGGCCGAGGCGTGGAGCTTGGGATCGGCTGAATAAATTCCGTCGACCTTGGTCGCCTTCATGATCGCGTCGGCCCCGATCTCGACCGCGCGGAGCGCGGCGGCGGTGTCAGTCGTGAAGAAAGGATTGCCCGTTCCCGCCGCGAAGATCACCACGCGCCCTTTCTCCAGATGGCGGATCGCCCGGCGCCGGATATAGGGCTCCGCGACGGCGCGCATCTCGATCGCCGACAGCACCCTCGTCTGCAGCCCGGCCTTCTCGAGCGCATCCTGCAGCGCCAGCGCGTTGATCACGGTCGCGAGCATTCCCATGTAATCCGCCGTCGCGCGTTCCATGCCGCCGGCGCTCGCCGCGATACCTCGAAAGATGTTGCCCCCGCCGATGACGATCGCGACCTGCACGCCGAGCACGACCACCTCACGGACCTCGGTCCCGATCCGATCGAGCACGGCCGGATCGATCCCGTAGCCCAGGCCTCCCGCGAGCGCCTCTCCGGAAAGCTTCAGGACGATGCGGCGATACACCGGGCTGGCGGAGCCGGCCTCCGCCGTCACTGTCAACCCGCCTCGCCGACCTGGAAGCGTGCGAAGCGCTTGACGATGATCCGCTCCTGAGTCTTGGCGTTCACGCCGTCGACGAGGTCGCGGACCCGCGTCTTGCCCGAGGCGTCCTTGATGAACCCCTGCTCGAGCAGGCATTGCTCGCTGAAGAACTTCTCGAGCTTGCCTTCGATGATCTTGTCGATCACCTGCGGCGGCTTGTTCTGCTCGGCCATCTGGCTCCGATAGATCTCGCGCTCTTTTTCGAGCACCGCGGGCGGGACATCGTCGCGGCCGACGTAGCTCGGATTGCTGGCCGCCACCTGCATCGCGAGATCCTTCACCAGTGCCTGGAAGTCCGGCGTCTTCGCGACGAAGTCGGTCTCGCAGGCGACCTCGATCAGGATGCCGAGCTTGGCGCCGGGGTGGATGTAGCTCGCCACGACGCCTTCCTTGGCCTCCCGGTGCGCGCGCTTCTGCGCGTCGGCGAGCCCCTTCTTCCGGAGGAAGTCCACGGCGCCCTGGACATCGTGCTGGCTCGCCTGCAGCGCGGCCTTGCAGTCCATGACGCCGGCTCCGGTACGGTCCCGGAGCTCCTTCACGAGGTGCGCGTCCGACACCATCGCTAGGCCTCCGCCTCTGCCGCCGCCAGCTCCACCTCGCCGGTCGCCTCGGCGGGAGCCTCCTCCGCTTCATCCTTGCCGAGCGTGCCGCGCCCCTCGTTGAGGGCGTCGACGATCCGCGACGTGATCAACCGGATGGCGCGGATCGCATCGTCGTTGCCCGGAATGGGATAGTCGATGCCGGTCGGATCGCAGTTGGTGTCGACGATCGAGACAATCGGGATGCCGAGCCGCTGAGCCTCGGCGACGGCGATCCGCTCCTTGCGGGGATCGATGATGAACACCGACGCCGGGAGCTGCTCCATGGCCTTGATGCCCACGAGCGCCTTGTCGAGCTTCTGGCGCTCGCGCTCCAGCTCGAGGGCTTCCTTCTTCGGTAACCGCTCGTACTCCCCCGTCTCCTTCATCTCCTCGAGCTTCTTCAAGCGCGCGATCGACTTCCGGATCGTGGCGAAGTTCGTCAGCGTGCCCCCCAGCCACCGCTGGTTGACGTAGAACATGCCGCATCGGCTCGCTTCCTCGAACACCGTCTCCTGCGCTTGCTTCTTCGTGCCGATGAACAGCATGGTCCCGCCGCCGGCGGCGAGGTCCCGGACGAACGCGTACGCCTCGCGGAATTTCTTGAGCGTCTTCTGGAGATCGATGATGTAGATGCCGTTGCGCTCGCCGAAGATGTACTTCTGCATCTTCGGATTCCATCGCTTGGTCTGGTGGCCGAAGTGCACTCCGGCTTCCAGCAGTTCCTTCATCGTCAGCGCTGCCATGGTTCCTCCTTCGGTTAGCCTCCGCCGCGTGCAGAGCTCTCAGAGGCAGCCCCGACCGAAATGTCGCGGCGTGCGTGATGGGTGTTCGCGCGCCCGGCGCGCGCCGGGCCCGTTACGTCGTGTACTTGGCGTTGATCCGCACGTACTCCTCGCTGAGGTCCGAGGTCCAGACACTGTCCTCTCCGCGCCCCAGCCCGAGATCCACCGTGATCGTGTACTCGGGCGCCCTCATGATCTCGCGAACGCGGTCCAGACGCACGCCCTCCTTGAGGGCGCCCGATTCGACGAGCACCTCGTCGTCGAAGGCGATCGCCACGCGGTGCTGGTCGACTCGCGCCGTCGATTTCCCGAGCGCCATCATCAACCGGCCCCAGTTGGGATCCTGGCCGTTGATCGCGGTCTTGACGAGCGGCGAGGTTGCCACCGAGCGCGCCGCCGCCAGCGCATCGCGCCGGCTCGCCGCGCCTCGCACCGTGATCATCACCACCTTCGTCGCTCCCTCGCCATCGCTGACGAGCATCCGGGCCAGGCGCGTCATCAAAGCCTCGAGTCCCCGGGAGAACTGTCTCAACCCGCGGCCCGCGGGCGTCAACGGCGCGTTCTCAGCCAGGCCGTTGGCGAGCACGACGACCGTGTCGCTCGTCGATTGATCGCCGTCGACCGTGATTCGATTGAAGGAACGGTCCACGGCGCGGCGAGTGACGGTGTCGAGCGCCTCGCGCGTGATCACGGCATCGGTCGCGATGAAGCACAGCATCGTCGCCAGGTGCGGTTCGATCATCCCGACGCCCTTCGCCATGCCTCCGATCGTGACCGGCCGACCGTTCACGTCGACACGAACCGCCGCTTCTTTGGGTCGCGTGTCAGTCGTGAGGATCGCCTCGTTGGCGCTCCGCCCGCCCTGAGGAGAGAGCGCCTTGACGAGCTTCGGCACCGCCGCGCGGATCTTGTCCATCGGCAGCGGCACGCCGATCACGCCGGTCCCTGCGATCAGGACGTGCTTGGCGGGAATTCGCAGGAGATCGCCCACGAGCTTCGTCATCTCTCTCGCGTCCCGGATGCCCTGCTCTCCAGTGCACACGTTGGCGCAGCCGGCAGACGCCACGATGGCCTGCGCCGTGCCCGAGCGGGCGTGCTCCATCGACACGAGCACCGGCGCACCCTTGACCTGGTTCGACGTGAAGACCGCGGCGGCCCGGGCCGGCGCTGAGGAGTAGATCAGCGCCAGGTCTTTCTTGCCGCTCGGCTTGATCCCGGCCGCCACGCCCGCCGCAAGAATGCCGGGCACAGCGGTGACGCCACCGTTCAGCCACTCGAGATCCGCCAAGCTACGTCCCGACCGTCACGGGTAGACCGGGGGAGCTTCGAGACCAGCCCGCTCCGGCCACCCGCACAGCACGTTGAGATTTTGCACTCCGTTGGCGGAGCCGCCCTTGCCGAGGTTGTCGATCGCCGACACGCAGATCGCCCGCCCCGTGCGCATGTCGGCGACGACGGTCACGTCGCAGTAGTTGGAGGCCGCGACGGCCCGGGTGGCCGGACGCTCGCCTTCGCCGAGAACGCGGACGAACGGCTCGCCGGCGTAAAACTCTCGATACGCTCCGATGAGATCGGCGGTGGACAGCGCCGCGGCCAGCGGCACCGAGGCGGTGGTGAACAAGCCGCGATTCAGCGGAACGAGATGCGGCGTGAACGAGACGCGCACGGGGGCGCCCGCCAGCGCGCTCAGCTCCTGCTCGATCTCCGGCGTATGGCGATGAGACCCGATCGCGTAGGCCTGAACGTTCTCGTTGGCCTCGGTGTAGAGATACATCGGGTCCACCTTCCGGCCCTGCGCGCCGGCGCCAGTGACGCCCGACTTGCCGTCCACGACGATACCGTCGAGGCGCGCCAGCCCCATCCTGAGCAACGGCGCCATCGCCAGGATGGCGCCGGTCGGATAACAGCCGGGCGACGCGATCAGCGAGGCTCCCGCGATCGCCTTCCGATGGAGCTCCGGCAATCCGTACACGGCCTCGGCCAGGCCAGCGGGATCGATGTGCGCGGCCTTGTACCAGGTCACGTAATCGGCGGCGTCGCGCAGCCGGTAGTCCGCCGAGAGATCGATGACCTTCCGGCCCCGCGCGCGCAACACCGGGACGGCGCGCTGCGACTCGAGGTGCGGGAGCGCGAGAAAGACGACGTCAGCGACGTCAGCCAGCCAGGCCGGATCCAGCTCGTGGAATTCGAGGTCGGTCAGGCCCCGGAGGTGCGGGTATGAGCGGTCGAGACGGCCCCCTGCGAACCGCTCAGACGTCACACCGACGACGGCGACACTGGGATGGAAAAGCAGCAGCCTGAGGAGCTCGGCTCCCATGTAGCCACTGCCGCCGGCAACGGCAACGCGCAGTTTGCTCACGGGAGCGCCGCGTCTACCGCTTCGAGTACTGGAACTTCTGACGGGCACCTGGCTGGCCATACTTCTTCCGCTCGCGCATGCGCGGGTCCCGCGTCAGGAGGCCGGCCTTCTTGAGCGGCGGCCGAAGCTTGTCGTCGAATCGCACGAGAGCCCGGGAGAGGCCATGGCGAACGGCGCCTGCCTGCCCCGTTGGCCCGCCGCCGCCCACGTTCACGACGACGTCGAACTGCCCGCCGGTATTCGTGACCGACATCGGCTGGGCGATGATCATCCTGAGCGTCTCGCGCGGGAAATAGTCCTCGAACGCGCGCCGATTGACGACGATGCGTCCGGACCCGGGCCGAATCCAGACGCGGGCGACGGACGTCTTCCGCCGCCCCGTTCCGTAGAACCGATCGAGCACCGCCATCACTTGAGCTCCAGGGCTTGAGGTTGCTGCGCTTGATGGGGATGGTTCGTGCCGCGGTAGACCTTCAGCTTCTTCGCCATGGCACGGCCGAGCCGGTTCTTCGGCAGCATCCCCTGCACGGCCCACTCGATCACGCGTTCGGGATGGGTGCGGAGCATCGTGTCAGCCCGGACCTCGCGCAGTCCGCCGATGTAGCCCGTGTGCCAGCGATACACCTTGTCTTGCCGCTTGCGTCCGGTGAGGTGGATCTTCTCGGCATTCACGACGACCACGTGGTCGCCAACGTCGAGGTGCCGGGCGAAGATCGGCTTGTGTTTTCCGCGCAGGATCGTGGCGATCCGCGTGGCCAATCTTCCCAGCACCTGGCCCTCGGCATCGACGAGGAACCAGTTCCGGACGATCTCGTTCACCTTTGGCATCGGCGTCGGCATCCGCTTCCCCTTCGATAGCGCCAAGTGGGCGTCAAGACAGAAAAATTTGCAACGCCCTACCTTAATAGAAAAGCCTCCGGCTGTCAACGACCCCGGGGGATTGCGGGATTGCAGTTGCCCCCTACCGGCTTCGGGCGCTTGCCGCCGCCCCCGAGGTCTTGCCGGGCCAGGGACAGAGCGCCTGGACCGGACAGATCGGGCATTTCGGCGCGCGAGCGGTACACGTTCGCCGCCCGTGCGCCTGGATCAAGTGGCAGGCGCGAGTCCAGGACGGCTTCGGCAAGACTTCGGCAAGTTGATCGTGGATCTCGTCCGGATTGTCCGACTTCGCCAGCCCGAGCCGCTGCGAGATCCGGAACACGTGCGTGTCGACGGCGATCGCTGGCTGGCCAAACGCATTCCCGATGACGACGTTGGCGGTCTTCAACCCGACGCCGGGGAGCTCAGTGAGGGCGTCCCGGGTGCGCGGGACATCTCCGCCATGCCGCTCCACGAGGGCCCGGGCCATTCCGACGATCGACCGCGCCTTGGCGCGATAGAACCCGGTGGAGCGGATCTCCTCTTCGAGCCGCGCCTGATCCGCGCGAGCGTAGGCCTCCGCGCTCCGGTACTTCTTGAACAGAGCGGGCGTCACCATGTTCACGCGTTCGTCCGTGCACTGCGCCGCGAGGATCGTGGCGACCACGAGCTCCAGCGGCGTCGTGAAGTTCAGCGCGATCTTGGCGTCGGGATGAGTCCGCTCGAGCTGTTTCAGGATCTGTTTGGCCCGGACCCGCTTGGCCTCGCGTGACTCTCTCATCGCTCCCTCGCTCCTGCCCCGTCCGTGGAGATCCTGATGCCGTCGTCGCCGATCGAGATTCGCCCGACCTCCACCGGCACCGGCAGCCGGCTCACCAGACCGGGGGTCGGGTCATAGTTTCTCACCACGAAATTCACCAGCGCTTGCGGCACCGGGACGCTCCCAAGGCGGACGCGATCGGCGGCGAGCGCGAAGGGCTGGCCCCGAGCGGGCACAAGACGCACGGTCGCTTCCACGTCAGGGCCGGGCTGTTCCATGACGAAGGCCATCGCGCCGTCCTTGAGGCTGACCGACGCGCGCCTGAAGTCCTTCAAGCCATGCAGGAAGCTCTGAAAATCCCGCGTGAGGATCGTCGCGCGTTCGATCGTCACCCGGCCGGCGTCGAGCGGATCGAACCGTCCGGCACCGTGTGCGCTGTAAGGATTGACCAGCAGGTCGTCGACGACGATGCGGAGGTCGTGAAGCGGAAGGGTAGCGGTGTTCCGCCGCCGCAGCTCCCCGACCGTCGCCGCTGTCGCGGTGATCTCCAATCGGCGGACGCGGCCCTGCAAGATCGCGTCGTCGTACTCCAGCGCCACACGAAGCCCCTCCACGTCGCGCGCGTAGTCCGGGAGCTGCCGGCGTAGCCCGCTCGCGATCGCCTCACCGAGCGCCGCAGGCCGGGCTCCCGGCACCGCCGGGATGCTTCGCGCTCGTACGATCGCCGCGGATCCGTCCGGCAGCGGGAAGGCTCCGATCGTCGGGAATACGCGAGCGAGGTCCCCATCGGTTCGCAGGCGCTCGGCGATTCGGTTCGGCTTGTCAGCCGTCCAGCTCGGCCCGACATTGCCGGTCTTGAGCACCATGTAATCGATTCCGATCGGCTCGCCGTCCCAGGCCCGCTGGAATCGTAGCGGCAGGTTGTCTCGGAGGGCGTAATAGCGGAAGTTGCTCACGGAGAATACCGCAAAGTTCGGGACCACACTCACCGTCCGGGCGCCTCCGGCGCTGTGGCGCGCGATCAACGCCAGAATCTCGCGATGCTTCCAGTCGGTCCGCGTCGGGCGGGAATCCACCACCCAGGGCAGCTCGAGGCCGGGCAGCAGGATTTCGGAGGGTGGCATGCCGAACGCCGTCCCTGTGATCTGCAGCACGCCCATTAGCAACAGGGCAACGCTGCCCGCACGTCGCCATCGTCCGCAGAGCGCGTTCAGCCCGGTCCCCGCAAACACGGCGGCCACGGGCAGGAGAGGCAGCGTGTACCTCAGATTTTTGTTCTGGAGAAGCGTCAGCAGGCCGAGAGGCACCAGCAAGGCCACGAGAAGGAAACTCTGGCGCCGGCGCACGGCGAGCACGAGACCGATGCAGCAGACCAGCACCGCGAGCACACCGAACTGCACCAGGGACCAGCGCGGATAGAAGCTGAGTCCCGTCCAGCTAAAGATCTCGGGATGCCGGGATTCCGCGGCCTGCCGAAACGACCGGTTACCGATCTGCGCGGGCAGGCCGACGAGTCGGAGCGCATACCAGGGAAGACTGAGCGCGGTGCCGACGACGCCAGCGAGCGCGAGATTCATCGCCGCGCGCCGGGTGCGAACCCGCCAGACGACCAGAGCAAGGGGCGGCAGCACGTACGCCGCGAACGGCGGCTTTGTCAGCATGCCCAGGCCGAACACGAGTCCCGTGAGGAACGACCACTCGACCCGGCTGAACCCCTCAGTCCTGAGCAGCAACACGAAGGCCAGCGCCACCAGCGCGGCGAGCGGCAGATCGAGATCGAAATGAAGCGTCGAGAACACCACGAACGGAGCGCTGACGAAGATCAGCGCCGCCGCCACACCGGCCGCTCCGCCGACGAGATCCCGCCCGAGCACGTACGTGGCGCTCATCCCGAGAGCCAGGAACAGGAGCGTCACGGCCTGAGCGGCGGCCGTATCCGAGGGCGCCAGACGATACGCGAGACCGGCCAGGCACGGCACGAGTGGTGGATAGAAGGACGAGCGCTCGAGCACAGCGCTCACGTCCCCTCGCGCCATGTCGCCGGCACAGAGGATGACACGCTCCAGGTGATTCGCGTGATCCCACTCGGGCGGTCGGCGATCGAGGGCGACCCAGACCGAAACCACGACGGCCATCGCCGCGAAGGCGGCGGCGATCGTCGCCCAGTCCCTCCGCGGCGCCGCTTCCGGACGTGCGGTCATCGCCGGCCGAGAAGGAGGATGGACGATCCGAACGGGAGGTCGATCAGGCGCAGGAGATGTCGCTCGAGTCCGAAGAGCCAAGCCGCCGCGCGGTTGACCAGGACCGGCGGCCGCTGGAGGTCGTGGTCGCCGCGGTGGCGAAGTCGCTTCAGCAGGCGCACGAGCGCGACGGCTGGAAACATGAGTGTGCTGAAGTAGGTGGTCCTCTCCACGCGGAAGCCTGCCGTCCGCGCGGCGTCACGCAGTCGCGCTGCGGTGTAGCGGCGCCGATGTCCAAGCATCACATCGTGAGCGCTCCACAGCCAGCGATAGGCCGGCACCGTGATCATCACGATCCCGTCCGCCCGGAGCGCCCGATGGGCCGCGACGAGCGCGGCGACGTCATCGTCCAGGTGTTCGATGACGTCGAGCAGGAGGACGACGTCCGCCCAGCCCGGTTCGACGACGGCGTCGTGAGGGAGGGCGCCCGCTCGGACGTCGAGACCGGCGGCAACGGCGATGGCGCGAAGCTCGGGATTCATCTCCATGCCGATCGCCTGGCCCAAATCGGTGAGCGTGCCGAGCACATTGCCAGTGCCGCAGCCGAGCTCGAGAAGGTGCACTGGTCGCCGGGGCAGCGCCCGGCGAAGCACGGATTGCAGCACCGCAAGCCGTCCGCGGAACCACCAGTGCGTCCGGTCCTCCTCGATGTGGACGGCTCGGTACGCGGCGTCCATCGAGCCTCAGGCCCCGAGGCGCCGTCGCACGGTCCAGCCCGGAAAGAACTGATCGTCGTGGAGATAGGCCACGGTTCGGCCGAGATCAGCGATGCGCTGGTCGGGCGACGGCCAGCTGCCGTCGCACGCGGGACAGCCGCGACTGCTCACCCGCGCCTGGCCAGAAACGCCGCCAGACGGCGGAGGCCTTCTTCGATCCGCTCGACGGATGCTGCATACGAGAACCTGAGATAGCCCTCGGCGTTGGCACCGAAGGCGGCCCCCGGCGTGACCGCGACGTGGCTCTCCTCCAGAATCTCGAACGCGAAGCGGACCGAGTCCGCGGTATGACGCCGGGCATTCGCCAGCACGTAGAAGGCGCCGGTCGGCTCGAATCCGACTCCGAGACCGATCCGTCGGAGGCCGTCGATCATGATCCGGCGCCGTTCGGCGAAGATCGCCCGAAAACGGCGGGCATCCTCCTGAGCTTCCCGGAGCGCCGCCACTCCGGCCCACTGGACGAACTCGTTGGTGGAGATGAAGAAGTTACCGAAGAGCTTCTGCAGCGAACGGATCTGGTCGCGCGGCGCGATCACATAGCCCAGGCGCCACCCGGTCATCGCGAAGCGCTTGGAGAACCCGTTCAGCACGAACGCGCGGTCGGTGAACTCGAGGATCGACCGCTCGCGCCCTTCGTACGTGAGCCCATGGTAGATCTCGTCGGACACGATCGTGGGGCCCAGCGCGGCGATCTCCGCCATGCGGGTCTCCGAGAGCACCGAGCCGGTCGGGTTCGCCGGCGAATTGATGACGACGGCCCGGGTCCGCGCACCGACCCGGGCGCGGATGGCATCGGCGCGGTACTGAAAGCCGTCGTCCTCCGCCACCGGCACCGTGATCGGCACCCCGTCCGCGTAGCGGATGAAGTTCGGATAGCACGCGTAGTACGGATCGCTGACGATCACCTCGTCGCCCGGGTCGAGCAAGTGTCCGAAGAGCAGCAGCATCGCGGGTGACGTGCCTGGCGTTACCAGGATTTGCTCCGGCGACACGTCGACGCCGTACGTTTCGAGGTAGTGCTGAGCGATCGCCTCGCGAAGCGGAAGGATACCGAGGCTATGCGTGTACCGTGCGCGTCCATCCTTGATCGCGCGATCCAGCGCATCGCGCACGACGGCGGGCGCCTCGAAATCCGGCTCGCCGAATTCCAGATGGACGACGTCGATGCCGCGGCGCTCGAGCGCCTGCGCCCGCTCCCCCACCTCCACGGCGAGGAACGGCTCGATGTCCTGGACCCGACGCGCGCCGATCATCGTCCCCGCGCCAGGCGTAGCCGCGCCGCCAGGATCTGGGCGAGCATGAGCGGACCATCCTTCAGCACGCCGACCTTGCTTCCCGCCTGGTCCACCCAGTTCACCGGCACCTCGGCAATTCGGTACCCTCGCGCCTGGGCCTGCAGCAGTAGCTCCACGTCGAATCCGAACCCGCGCGTTCGAAGCGGGGCGAAGAGATCCTCGGCGGCTCGGGCCTTGAATGCCTTGAACCCGCACTGCGAATCGGCGATGCCGCGCAGCCCGGCGTGGCTCACCAGCCAATTGAAGACGCGGCCAGCCAGGACGCGGTGCGGCTGGGCCGTCACGGAGACCGCCGGGTCGACGACGACACGTGAGCCGATCGCGATATCAGCGCCCGCGGCCAATGTCGGCTCCAGACGCTTCAGCTCGGCAATCGGCGTCGCGCCGTCAGCGTCCGTGAAGAGCCGGTACTCCCCGCGCGCCTCGAGCATACCGCGGCGCACCGCCGCACCTTTGCCGCGGTTTCCCGCAAGCTGGATGAGCCGCACCGCAGGCTGGACCCGGGCAACCGCCGCGACGATCCTCGGCGTGTCGTCGGTGCTGCCGTCATCGACGACAAGCGCTTCCCACGCCTCACCGCGGCCCTCGAAGTACGCGACGATGTCCTCGAGAGACCGGGGAAGCCGCTCGGCTTCGTTGTAGGCCGGCACGATCACCGACCAGCGCGGTCGCGTCATGTACTCCTCGCTCAGTGTGAGGCGCCGCAACCGGTTGACGATCTACTGGCCGTGCACGCCAGCATCTCTGGCCGGTTCGCAATCCGGAGGCGACCTCCGGGCGGCCCATCATAGCAGCAGGCGTCCCGCGCTGGCGAACCCTGACCAGGGGAATCTTGCGCTGAGAACGTGAACTGGAGTACCCACACGAGCCGCGGCCGGCGGCCGTGCAACAGGGTCGCCAGGAGTTTTTACACGGTCTTAGGGAAAGCGTGCACCTTGGCGTAGTTTTTGAAATCCACACAGGTGAAACTTTCGCGACCAACTATGCATCTAACAGGTTGAGCGGCCGAAGTATCGAACAGGTGAGCACTCGAACGGACCGGTGACATCATGACATTCAGAGAACCCGACCACGACGCTAGCAGTGAAGCCGCGCAGGTAGTTCCGACCGCCCTCGTCGGAACCGAGGACGAGCCGGAGACGCCGATGCTCATCGAAGATGATGCCGAGGAGAATCTGCAAACTGTCCGCGAGGAAGCCCTGACGCCGATCCCGGCGAAGGGCGAGGATCCCGTCCGACTCTACTTGAAGGAGATCGGGAAGGTTCCGTTGCTCAGCGCGCAGCAGGAAGTCCAGATCGGCCGCCGCATCGAGGTCGGCCAGATCGCGCTTCGACGCGCCCTGTCGGGTATTCCGATGGCCGTCCGGGCGCTGCTCGAGGTCGGCGACAAGCTGCGGCGCGACGAGATGCCCGCGGAGGACGTGATCGTGCTGCCGGAAGGCGGCGAGCTCGAGGCCAAGGAGATCCGACCCGTACTCCTCGCCTTCGCGCGCATCCGCCGGTATCAGGGCAAGATCTCCCGGCTCGAGGAGGGGCTGACGGACAAGCGGCGAACCGCGGCCACCCGGGGCAATTACACGAATCTGATCGCGGCACAGCGCGAAGGCATTCAGAAGATCGTCGCCGACATGCCGCTCAAGCCGGCCTTGATCGACGAGCTGGTTGGCCGGATCCGGCAGCACGGCGCCCGGCTGGACTGCGCAGCCGCCGAATCCCGGAAGGCACGGGCCGGCGGCGCAGCGCGCGAGCTGCGGCAGCTTCAGCGCGAGGCGGGGCTGCCGCGGCGACAGCTCCAGAATCTGCTCGATCAGATCGAGCGCAGCGACCGCACCGTGCGACAGGCCAAGCGCGAGCTGATGGAGGCCAACCTCCGCCTCGTCGTCTCGGTGGCCAAGCGTTACCTCGGCAGCGATCTCTCGCTCCTCGATCTCGTCCAGGAAGGGAACATCGGCCTGATGAAGGCCGTCGACCGCTTCCAGTACCGGCGGGGCTTCAAGTTCTCGACGTACGCGACGTGGTGGATCCGGCAGGCCATCACGCGCGCCATCGCCGACCATTCGCGCACGATCCGGATTCCGGTCCACATGGTGGAGACGCTGAACCGCATCTCCCGCGTGAATCGGAACATGATCAACGAGATCGGGCGCGAGCCGACGCCCGAGGAGCTGGCGCAGCGTACCGGCGTGCCGGCCAAGAAAGTACGGCTCATCCTGGAATCGTCCCGCAAGCCGCTGTCGCTGGAGACGCCGATCGGCGAAGACTCCGAGCTCGGCGACTTCCTCGAGGACAAGTCGACGGGGTCTCCGAACGACTCGCTGCTCTCGCAGGATCTGACGACCCAGGTCGAACGGGCGCTCGCGACGCTGTCCCCGAAGGAGAAGGAGATCCTTCGCCTGCGGTTCGGGATCGGCGACGAAGGCGAGCACACGCTCGAGGAGGTCGGCAAGCGCTTCGCGGTGACCCGCGAGCGCATCCGTCAGATCGAGGCCAAAGCGCTCCGGAAGCTGCGCCACCCTCTTCGCGGGCGGAACCTCAAGGCGTTCATCGAGAATTAGTCGGCGACCACGGGCTTCGGGGGTGGGTGGCCCCCGGAGTTCCGCGCGCGCACTACGCTCGGGGCAATACTCCTCGCTCGGCGACCAGCCCAGCGTTCACTACACGGAACTCCGGGGGCCACCCACCCCCGAAGCCCTGCCCTCCAGCATTGTCACCGAGCGTCTGTCCGAGCTGCACGCCACAGGTGAGCAGCTCGACCGTCGCCTGTACCAGCCCGCGACGAGCCGCTTGCCCGACCGCACTGACACGCCGCCGGCTCGCGGGCGCCGCACGGCGCGAAGGGTTCACCCTGCCCTCTTGACGCTACCCGCGCTGGATCGAGGTCAGCGGGCTGGGCGACTTCAGCGTCCTCACGCCTGGCCGGTCTTCGCCAGCACGTAGGAATTGATGCCGGTGTCCGGCGGCGAGCCGCTGATCATCGTGAGCATCGTGGCGATTTCGCTGCGATGGTGCGTCGCGTGATTGGGGACGTGCTGGAGTAGCTGCCACAACGGCGCGCGGAGCCGCGTGCCCGACAGGTTGCTGTACTCGACGATGCGCTCCAGGTCGGCAGCGGCCAGGCCATCGACGAACTGGCGCTGGTCGGTCTCGAGCTCGTCCCATCGAGCGCGGAGCGCTGCCATGCTCGGAAAGTCCGCGTCTCCAAGCAGCCGCGTGGGGGCGGCTCCCTTCCATCGGGCCAGCCAGACCAGATCGGCGCCGTGGATGTGGGCGAACATGCCCTTCAGCGTCGGAAAGCTGAACTGCTTGCCGACGTCGCGCTCGGTGGCCGAGCCGAGCGCCGCCGCCACATCGCAGAGCCGGCGATTGGCCCAGCGGTGGTAGTCGTAGAGGCCCTGCATCATCGTCGGCGTCATGACGTTATTCCAGAAGGGCGACGGTGTCGCCCTCTTGCACGGTCTGGCCTTCGGCGACCCTGATCTCGCTGACCGTTCCGGCGCGCGGCGATTCCACCGGGATCTCCATCTTCATCGACTCGAGAATGATCACGGGATCGCCTTCGCCAACACGGTCGCCCGGCTTCGTCGCGATCTGGAACACGACGCCGGTGATGTGCGCCTTGATCTCCTCAGGCATTGAACGCTCCTTGTTCGACCATCTGCGTGTGCGCGATCCCGCGGCGAAACCCCTCGTGGCCGAGCACGCGACGCAGGAACGGAATCGTGGTGCGAACCCCCTCGATGACCGTGTGCTCCAGCGCCAGCGCCAGGCGGTCGAGCGCCTCGGTGCGCGACACGCCGGTCCCGATCATCTTCATCAGCAGTGGATCGTAATGCACGGTGACCGCGCTGCCGGCCACGACACCGCTCTCGACGCGGATTCCGGGGCCACCGGGCACGTCGAGCTTCGTGATCGTGCCCGGCGACGGCAGAAAACCCTTCGCCGGGTCCTCGGCGTACACGCGACCCTCGACCGCCGCCCCGCGCTGAACGATGTCCTGCTGCCGCCACGGAAGCGGCTCGCCGGCGGCGACGCGGAGCTGGGCCGTGACGAGATCGAGACCCGTGACCTCCTCGGTCACAGGATGTTCGACCTGCAGCCGCGTGTTCATTTCGAGAAAGTAGAAGTGGCCGTCGGCGTCGACGAGAAACTCGAGCGTCCCGGCGTTGGCGTAGCGGATAGATTGGGCGCCCTTCACCGCGGCTTTGAGCAATCCGTCCTTGGTCGTTTCGGGAAGCACCGGCGCCGGTGACTCCTCGATCAGTTTCTGGTGACGGCGCTGAATCGAGCATTCGCGCTCGTGGAGGTGCACCACGTTGCCGTGGCCGTCGCCGAACACCTGGACCTCGACGTGGCGCGGTCGGTCCAGATACCGCTCGACGTAGAGTGCAGGCGTCCCGAACGCCGCTTGCGCCCGGCGGGCCGCGGTCGCGTACGCGCTGGCGAGCTGATCGGCGCGCTCGACCAGCGCCATGCCGATGCCGCCGCCACCGCCGGCCGCCTTGAGCATCACTGGAAATCCGATGCGGTCGGCAAGACCGGCCGCCTCCGCCGCATCGGCGACGGCGCCGTCGCTCCCCGGCACGACCGGGACACCGGCCGCGCTCATCAAGCGCCGCGCTTCCGTCTTGTCACCCATCAGGCGGATCGCCTCGGGCGACGGGCCGATGAAGACGAGGCCCGCGTGGCCGCACGCCTCGGCGAAGCGCCAGTTCTCGGAGAGGAACCCGTAACCCGGGTGAATCGCGTCCGCGCCGGATCGGCGCGCCGCGGCCAGGATGGCGTCCGCGTTCAGGTAGCTTTCGCGCGCCGGCGCCGGGCCTATCAGCACCGCCTCGTCTGCGTCCGAGACGTGCGGAGCTTCCCGATCCGCTTCGGAATACACGGCGACGGTCTTCACCCCGAGCGCCCGACACGCGCGGAACACCCGGCGGGCGATCTCGCCACGATTGGCGACGACGACGCTCCGGAACACTACCGCGCCGGCTCGGTGCGAACGATCTCGGCGACGACGACGCGCCAGTCATCGTCCAGGCGGCGGCAGCGGACCTGGACCACGGCGACACCGTGCGGTCCGCTGAAACGGATCTTGGCGGTGCGAAACGCGCCGATCTTCGCCAGCGCCACGACCTCGAAATCGCGGTACGGCACCGCCAGACGCGCGTACTCGCCGATGACGTTGCCGCGAGCGTCGGCGGCGACGTCGTGCTCAGCGCGCGCCCAGTCGGCGGAGGCCACCGCGGCGGCATGTCGGTCGAGCACGGCCGCGAGCGCCGGCTCGATACGAGCGGCGTCGAACGCGGGATCGAGGATCACCACGTCCTGCTCGGGTCGCGTCCCGGCGGTGTCGATCGTGTCAGGCATCGCGACATCACCTTCGCCGGTGATACCACCGGCTCCGGTCAGCCCTTGCCGCAGCCGCGCTTCCCAATCGGCAATCCTCGCGGTCGCGGACTCCGACGTCGCGAGCCGCTGCAGGATGAGTCCACCGGCGGCCACGTGCCGCCGCTCCTCATCGAGGCAGCGCGCGAGAATCCGGCACGTCGGCGGTTCGTACACGGCGTTCGCGATCTTCAGGTGATGCTCGTAGGTGGTGACGAGGTGTGGCTTCAGCACACGATACACGCCCGTCAGTCGCTCCAGGGTCTCGCCGGGAGCTTCGCGTCCTTCGAGAAGATCCATGAATCGAACGACCTGCTCATTGGCGGGCTCGGACTGGTGCGCGGCCTCGCGCAGCTCGGGGAGGCGCTTTCCCCAGGCGTCCGCATGCTGCGCGCAGTCCCAGACGTGGCGACCCATGACCAGTTTCGCCGGAACCTCGGGCGTGAGCGCGATCCAGCCGCCGAGGATCCGCATCAACCGCTCCTCGACGTAGCGGTACTGGCGGATCCGCTTGGCGGAATGCTCCACCGAGAAATGGCCGGCCAGCGGATGGACGTTCATCGACGCGAAGCGAACCGACCGTCAGTAGACGGGCGAGCGCTGGGTGCTGCGGACGAGCCGCTCGATCTCCTCATCGGTGAACCCCGCGAGCCGGCGCGCGTCCTTGGCGATCGAGATCGAGACCTCGTCGTGCGCCCCATCACGCCGCGTTCCGCCGAGATTGAATCGCTCGTCGATCGAATCCTGGAAGTCGATGGCCCGCTTGCGCCGCTCGGGATCGCCTCGCGTCAGCTCGTTCAGCCACCGCGATCCCATGCGCACGTGCGTGATCTCGTCCGCGAGCACGAAATCGACGGCGCGCTCGAGGATGGGATCGCCGATCTTGGCGGCAATGTGGATGAGCTGGTTGAAGACGTCGCACGCCAGCCCTTCGAGGCCGCGATTGACACCGGCGACCCGCGCCGCCGCGTCCTCCGCGCAGGCGCACCGCCACAGGATCGTCGTCTCGGGAAACTCGCCGACGTAGCCGTCCAGATGGTCGAGCAGCCGCAAGTAGATCTCGACGTGCCGCGACTCGTCCCAGACCTGGCGGGCCATGTCGAGCGTGAACTCCCAGGGCGCGTCGGGGAAGTCGTAGACGGTGCGGCCCGCGCCTTCCATGGCCTGGAGCTCACCCACGAAGATCCCGTGCACGCGCTCGCGCATGGATTCACGGCTGGCGAGGTCCGGAAACGGAGGCAACCCTTGCTCGACCTTCAGCTCGGCGACCTCGCGGGCGCGCATGCGCACGAACCGCTCTTCGCGCGCGAGCTTGTCATAGGCGATCGGTCGATCCATCGGGTCTCCCGGCGAAGGAATGAACCGCTATTCAGTGAGTGTAGCCGAAGCCGGGCGGCTCTGGCAAACGCGCCTTCGGGCCCGTCGCGCCGTCTCGGACCATTTGACTGAAGATCGTCAATTGCATACCATCTTGGTATGCGGAGCGGCCAGGTTCACTGGACGCTGGTCTTTATGGCGGTCAGTCTAGACCACCTGGCAGAACGGGATGTTGAGGCCGCTGATGTTGTGGACTCCGTCTACGGTCGACATGGACCGGCACGTGTACGCCGGGCGGGTCGGGGTTCTCGTCAGCGTTGGTTCGTCATAGCTCCACTCGAGGGCGGTGAACTGCTGACGTGCGTGCTCCGGGCAGCGCTTCCACGAGATCTCAACGCGGCAGGTGCGTTCGTGGTGTCAGCGGCAGGATTACCAGAGCCTCCGCGTAAGTTCGATGCCTCGATGCGCCTCTGTATCAGTGCTCGGGTGTCTGATCAGGACGAGATGACGAGCTATCGCCGGTGGCGAGGAAGCAAAGGGGGTCGCTAATGCGTTCGGTAGCGGCAAGGAAGGGTAAGATTCCACGCTTCCGCGATGACCAACAAGAGCGTGACTTCTGGGCGCGTCACAGCGTGGAGGAGTTCGCGGAGCATCTCGAAGATCTCGACGTTGCCATTCGTCCCCCGCGCACGGAGCAGATTGCGGTACGTCTCTACAAGGAGGACCTGCAGGCCCTCCGTTCTCTTGCAGCCGCGCATGGCGTGGGACATACCACCCTGGCGAGAACTGTCCTCGAAGGATGGCTCGCGCGGGCGCGAGGCAAGGGCAGAGCGGCGCGTCGTCGGCAAGCCCGCCGGCCGGCGTGACGTTGTGCCATCGGCACACGACAGGCTTTCGTTATGATTCTTGACGATGAGCCGCATGCGGAGGAAACCGCGCTGCTGAGCGAGCGGGCACTTGCCGATTGGGGCCGGCCCGAGGAAGATGCGGCGTGGTCGTACCTTCAGCCGGCGGGGTAGTCCTCGTTCCGTTTCCCTTTTCAGATCTGTCGCAAGCGAAGCTTCGTCCCGCTGTGGTCTTGGCGGACGCTGGCCGCGGCGACCGAGATGGTGTCATTGACACCACCAAACCGCCGTGCCATCCTGCCGCAGGAGGCGGCGGACATGGCGCGAGAAATGGAATCGGCGGCGAAGCGGCCCCGGATCAGCATTGACGTACAGCCGCAGATCCGCCGGCGGCTGCGGCTCGCGGCTGCGAAGCGGGACCTGACGATCGGACGGTACGTGCTCCAGGCCATCGAGGAACGCCTCCGCGAGGACCTCGGGGATGATGTCGAGGGGATCGGAGGCCTGACCGCGAGCGCCGATCCGGTGCTGGCCGGGCTCTGGGACAACCGCAAAGACGCGGAGTATGACCGCTTATAAGCGCGGCGACGTCGTCCTGGTTGGATTCGTATTCTCGGACGAGTCGGGGCAGAAGCTGCGCCCTGCCCTGGTGATCAGCTCATCCGCCTACAATCGTGGAAGGAAAGAGGTTGTGGTCGCGGGGCTTCGTCGGGCCCTGGCCCTTTGACATCATCCCACGAGTGCTGCCCCCCAGGGACGGCCCTCGGCCTGACGATCCCGCAATCGCTCCTCCTCCGCGCCGACCAGGTGATCCAGTGACTGTCCGCCGGGTGTTCTCAGGCTTTGCCGCAGCGGCTATCGTCGCTGTCGAGCGGCCGGAGCTCGTCGCGTCGCAAGAGGTCGGCGAGACGGCCGTCGCCCGCCAGCACCACGCTGAGCAGAGCGCGCGAGTCGAAGTTCGCGCTGGCCAGCAGGCGCAACTCGCTGAGGACGACCGGGGCATCTCCTGGGCTTCGTCGATCCGCAGCACGGGGCGGAGCAGGTCTCTACAAGGAGGACCTGCAGGCCCTCCGTTCTCTTGCAGCCGCGCATGGCGTGGGACATACCCCAGATCCGATCCACCGCGAGCGGCGCGAGGAATTATCCCGGCGCGCTGCGGCGCGCGCCCGCCGACATTCGACCGATTCTGGAGCTCTTCGTCGCTACCTCATGGAGCAGCCGAAGTGCGCGGTTCACCGAGCTGCTGTCGGGAAACGCGCGAGCTACGTCTGGGTCGAGCAGGACCAAGTTCGTTCCCGCGGTAGCCTGCTTGTAGTACTTGCCCCGAACCCCGCCCTTCAAGCGGGCGAGGTCGTATTCGGGGCGGAGATCGTCACGACGTCGCTTCGCCGATTCCTTCTTCATACTGTCTCCGCTCCCGGCGTGTCGCCCGCCTGGCGTTGATGATTCGGACACCGCCCTCGCGTGCTGTGTGTGCCACGAAGAGCACTCGCCGCCTCGCGGAACGGCCGATCGTGATCTCGCGATCTTCCTCCTCAGAGTGATCTGGATCCCAAAACGTGAGCGCCCTGGGATCGAGAAACACCGAGGCGGCCTCCTTCTGGGCACTCGGCGTACATGCTCGCAACCTTGAACCATATCGGGATATCGAAGCGTAGGACGGACCGATAGAGGCTGCTACTCATTCCTGCGGACGAGGTCCCAAAACCCTCGAGGATCAACGATCTTGATGGGAGCGTCGGCAGCGATATCGAGGAGGTCCCGATCGCCGGTCACCAACACGTCTGCGCGGCTTTCGACTGCGGAAGCCACGACCCACTGGTCATCGGGGTCGCGTTCTGGGGCCGCGGCTGGCGCCGCCGGTTTGGGAGCGACCTCGTGCTCCCGCAGAAACTCGTCAATCTCCTTGACGGCCCCTGGCAGTAGGCCGATTCGCTTCCTGAGCACCTGCCCCAGTTCTCGCAGCACCACTTCCCCCGTCACCAGGGTGTGTTCGACAAGCACCACGCGCAATACATCCGCGCAGATCCCCCGGGTTGCGAAGGCGCTGATCAAGACGTTCGTGTCCAGGAAAACCCTCACGAGACATCGCGGGCGACATCCTCGTCCGTCAGGTATCCCCGCGCCTCAGCGAACGGCAATGCTCTACGTCGGAGCCGTTCGAATCTCATCAGGCTCAGCTGCCGCCGGAGGGCATCCCGCACCAGCTCACTTCGCGTCCGCCTGGTCTGCTTGCAGAGCCGGTCAAGGAGCCTTTCCAGCTCGGGGTCCAGCCGAATGGTGACGGCAGATCTCATGTCATACAATGTACTACGGATGGCTGCTCAGCACGATCTAGCACATCGGTTGCGCTACGTCGCGTGCCGGCGCCTGGGGCGTCGGGATCGCCGGTCGACGAGCGTCCCAGGGACGACAGCACCCTCACCGAAGCGATCGACCAGGCGGTCGATGACCTGGGCCAGCCGCTCGCGGCGGACCGCCGCCGGATCGAGCAATTGCAACTGGCCGGCGGCCGCCGGCCCGAGCCGCGACACTGACACCCCGATCAGTCTCACGGGCTTCGTCAGCGGCTCGCGCGCGAGGAGCGTACGAACGCGACGATAGATCTCGAGCCCGTCCTGCGTCGGCTCCGCCGTGTGGCTCCGGGTGAGCGTCCTGAAATCGGCGAACCTGAGCTTCAACGTCACGCACGCGCCGGCAAATCCTTCGGCCCGGAGCTCACGGCCAACGCGCTCCGCCTGGCTCCGGAGCTCGGTCTCGAGGCGCGCGAGATCGTAGGAGTCGACACCGAAGGTGTTCTCGGCGCCCATGGATTTCGGCGGGGCAAATGGCTCCACCGGTCGATCGTCCCGGCCGAAGGCCAGATCGTGAAGGGCGACACCGTGCTTGCCGAAGCGCTGGTGCAGCGTGTCGAGCGGAAACCGCTGGAGCTGACCGATGGTCCTCACGCCAAGCGTGGCGAGGGCCGTCCCCATCGCGCGGCCCACGCCCCAGATCCGATCCACCGCCAGTGGCGCGAGGAATTCCGCCTCGCGGCCCGCCGGGACCACGACGAGCCCATCCGGCTTCCTGAGTTCGGAGGCGACCTTCGCCACGAACTTGTTGCCGGCCAGCCCTGCTGACGCCGACAAGCCGAGATCGTCGCGGATCCGGCGCTTGATGTGTCCGACCGTTTCCACCGGATCACCGAAGAGCCGCTCCGTTCCGGTCAGGTCCAGAAACGCTTCGTCCACCGAGATCGGCTCGAGCAGCGGGGAGAACTCTCCGAGAATCTCCATGATCTGTCGCGAAACGTCGCGATACTTCTCCATGTCGACCGGCAGGAACACGGCCTGGGGACAGAGTCGCGCCGCCCGCCCGATTGGCATCGCGGAGCGCACGCCGAACTCGCGCGCCTCGTACGAAGCGGCCGAGACGACGCCGCGCCCCCGCGGGTCGGCGCCGACGATGACCGGCTGGCCGCGCAGCTCCGGCCGATCACGCTGCTCGACGGACGCGTAGAAGGCGTCCATGTCGACGTGAGCGATGGCGCGGGCGGGGCTGGACAGGCTAACCAAAGTAATTCCACCGCGGGGTGCCGCCATCGAGCGAGACCCTCAACGCACTGTCCTGTTTCGCAGCACGTAGACTCGGCCGCTCTCCGGAATCCCCAACACCGTCACCAGATCGTATGGCGCTTCCCGCACGACGGCATTGGCGATCTCGACATCCTTCGTGAACACGTAGTCGGGCTGCTCCTTCGCGACCCGCTCCCGACGTATCGCGTAGTCGTACAGGACCTTGCCTTCACCGAGCGCCCGCCGTTCGTTCCGGACATTCATGTACGCCTCGATATAGAGCGAGCGATGCCAGTCCACCCAGCGGGAGACCCACTGATCGACCAGAAACCGCCCCTGTTGTTCCTTGTCGTAATACTCCCTCAGAATGTCTGGCAACGAAGAAAACTGTCCCTGGTTGAACACTCCGCTCTGACCGAGCCATACGGTGCTGGCCGGAACCCCTGCGATCCGTGCCGCTTGGGAGCACACGAGAACCGCGACGACACAGAGGCCGAGCATCCGCGTTCGTTGTTCCCCCAAGGCGGTTTCGAGAAGAGCCAGAGCAGGAAGGACCATGAGCATCATGAAGCCGAGCAGGTACCGTTCTCCATCCTCCACGTTCGCCGGATCATTGAAGAAGACGAAATAATACAGCCCGAGCGTGACGATGGTGAGATGAATGAGCAGCATCGAGTGCGGCTTCGCCGGCGCGCGGGCCCACCGGGCGATGTCTTCGATCAAGGCGGTCGCATACACGACGCAGAACAATGTCCCGAAGTAGTACGCCGAGCCGAGACAATCGAGCTTCGCCTTCAGCAATGGATTGAACACCGACGCGTGCAGCATCCCGTGCTGCACGGCGTACGTCTGCCCGATGTGTATGAGTCGCCGAAAATGCACGACGAACTCGGCATTCACGACGACGAACACGCCGATCACGAGCGCGAGATACCCGACGGCCCGGATCACCTTCGCTGAAACTCTGCCGAGGTGATCGTTCGACCAGATCGAGACGAGGGCAGCCGGCACGATGAAGATTCCCCAGTATTTCGAGCCCGCCGCGAAGCCCGCGAAGACGGCCGATATCCAGAGCCACTGCGAGAGCCGCTCGTCATGGTATTTCACGAGAAAGTACACGGACGCGACCAGGGCGAACGCCTGAAAGACGTCAGGGTGCAGCGTCCAGGTCCACTCCCACAGCGTGCCGGCCGTCATCACGAGCACGACCGCGGCCAGCGCGGTCGCGGGCGAACACCAGTGTCGACCCAGCCGATACAGAAAGACCAGCGCGCCGAGCGCGGCAACGAGCGCGCCGAGTCGCAGCATCATCACGATATGGAAATAGCTCACCTCGACATGGAGGAGTTTGAACGCGAGGATGACCGGCAGGAAAATCACGCTCGTCATGAAACTCGGAAAATTTCCGTACGTGTAAAAACGGGGATAGCGGCCCATGACGATGTCGCGCATGGGCGGAACCATGAACATCGGCTCGTCCATGCTGAAGGTGAACAACTCCTCGTGACTACGCGATGCCGGATAGGTACCGGGTAGCGCCAGGACGACGAAGAGAACCGCCACGACCCAGAAGGGTCGGCGTGCCATCCACAAGAATCTGCCCTCTACCCCGGATGTCATCGTGCCCATGCCCTGTTCAAGGAGAGGGCGCGTCGCGCGTCAGCGCTCGGCGCTGTGACACGCCCTCGCATCAACGAACTCGCGATGCCAGAGCTCGAACATGAGCAGGACCCACAAGTGGTGCGCGTGGTCTCGCTGGCCGGACTCATGCTCGCTCACCAGACGTTCGACGACCCGATGGTCGAACAGCCCTCGCTCCGAGGCGCGCCGGTCCAGCAGGTGATCGTGGAGGAACTCCCGCAGGTCGCGGCGGAACCAGCGGCCGATCGGCACGGCGAAGCCGCGCTTGGCGCGCGCGAGGTTCTCGGGCGGCACGAGATCGCGGACGGCCCGCTTGAGAATGTACTTCGACGTCAGGCCGCGCAGCTTCAACCGGCTCGGCAGCCGCGCGACGAACTCGACGAGGTGGTGATCGAGGAACGGCGATCGGGCCTCCAGTGGATTGGCCATCGTCGCGATGTCCATCTTCACCAGCAGATCGGTCGGGAGATGCCAGTCGGTGTCGGCCGCCAGGAACGCGTCGACGGCATCGAGGCCCCGATGACGCGCGAACAGCGAGGCGATCGCGCTGGCCGTGTATCGGCTCCGCCGCGGCGCGCTGACCAGCTCGGCCTTGAGGTCCTCGCTGAAGACACCGACCCAGCCCTGATAGCGCGCCGCACGATCGCCCGCCGCGGCGCGAAGGAAGCGACGCGCCCGCGACCGGAACGATCGGCGCTCGCCGTTCTCGCCCACCGCGTACCGCAGGAGTCCTTCCGCCGCGTGGCGCACGGGGCGGGGCACCACCTGCCACGACTCGGCGAGCCGATTCGCCAGGTGCCAGCCGTAGCCGGCAAAGGCTTCGTCGCCGCCATCGCCGTTGAGGGCGACGGTCACGTGCTGCCGCGTGAGCCGTGCCAGGTAGAACGACGGGATCGCCGACGAGTCCGCGTACGGCTCGCCATAGTGCCGCACCAGCGTCGGCAGCACGTCCACCGCGCGCGGCTCCACGACGAACTCGTGATGATCGCAGCCGTACCTGGACGCCACGCGGCGCGCGTGGGGCAGCTCGTTGTAATCGGCGTCGGCGAAGCCGATCGAGAACGTCCTCGGTCAATCCGGCCATGATCGCGACGACGGCGCTCGAATCGATCCCGCCGCTCAGGAATGCGCCGAAGCGGCACTTCACTGATCAACCGCTTGCGCACGGCGCCGGTCAGCAACTGACGGACGCGCTCGACCGCTTCCTGCTCGGACAGATCGTGTTTCGGCCCGTAGTCGAGCGTCCAGTACGGCGTGATGCGCACACCATTCTTGTCCCGGATCAACAGGGACGCCGGCGGCAGCTTGCGGATCGCGCGATAGATGGTGAGCGACGCCGGAATCGACATGAACGTCAGGTACGCGTCGAGCGCGTCGACGTCCAGCTCCAGCGAAAGATCGCCGCCGGCCAGCAGCGCCTGGAATTCCGACCCGAACCGCAGCCGCTCGCCTTCGTCCACGTACAGCAGCGGTTTCTTGCCGAAGCGATCGCGCGCGAGCAGCAGCCGCCCGCGACGGCTGTCCCACAGCGCCAGCGCGGACATCCCGTCGAGGTCGGCGACGAACGCATCGCCCTTCTCTTCGTAGAGGTGGGCGATCACCTCGGTGTCCGAGGACGTGCGGAACCGATGACCGCGGGCCTCGAGATCTCGCCTGAGCGCCTGGAAGTTGTAGAGCTCACCGTTGAGGACCGTCCAGATCGTCTCGTCCTCGTTCGGGATCGGCTGATGGCCGCCGGCCACGTCGATGATGGCGAGCCGCTGGTTCCCCAACCCGACGCTCGCCTGACTGGGTCGTCTGTCCGCCGGGAGCGTGACAATGCCGCGATCGTCCGGACCCCGGTGGCGGATCGCCTCGCACATCGCCAGCAGGGTCGTTTCCTCGACCCACCGCGCTGAAAAGCTCACCGCTCCGGCGATCCCGCACATGGCTCGATTCTCACCGTCTCCGTGGAGTCTCGGCGATCAGCTCGCGATACAGTGCGACGTGATCGGCTGCCGTCCCGGCGAGCGAGTAGCGAGCCTCGACGGTCCGCCGCGCAGCGATACCGAGGCGCGCGCGCAGACGCAGGTCGGCGAGGAGCGTACCGAGCATCCGCGCGAGGCCGCTTCGATCTCCGGGCTCGACCAGCAGCCCGTCGACCCCGTCGGTGATCAGCGTGTCGGTTACCCCGAAGCCGCGACACAAGGCACGGCAGCCCGGATGCCATTGCCTCCAGCACCGCGTTGGGCAACCCCTCACGCCTGGACGGGAGCACGAACATATCCGCCGCCCGATAGTACTTCTCGATGGTCAATGTCCGCTCGACCATCGTGAGTCGCTCGGTGCACCCCAGCCGGGCCGCGTCCGATCGGATGCGATCCGTAATCTTCGCGTCGATCTCGTAGTAGTCGGAGCGAGTCGCGCCGATCAGGACCAGGCCGCTCGGGGGAGCGGTCGCGAACGTATCGGTCCACGCGTCGAACAGCAGATCCGGGCACTTCTCGTGCGAGAAGAACCCGACGAAGACGATCAGCGGCAGATCGACTGGCAGGCCAAGCTCCCGACGAAGCACGTCTCGTTCGTCCGGCGACGCGGGCCGGAACCGATCGAGGTCGACGCCGCACGGGATCGCGCGATACTTCACGCCCGGCAAGCCGAGGTCGTCGTAGAGCTCCCTGAAGCGTGGGCTCAGACCGATGAATCGGTCCGCGGCGCCGAAGCTCTGGAACAGGATCGCACCCTTGGCCCGCATCGACACGGGATCGTCGTGGCCGACGGACGTGAGCGTGACGACGATCTTCTTCCGGAGCAGCTTGGCCGCGACGACCGCGACCAGCGACTTGGCGTAAAAACCGTGGAGGTGGACGATGTCCGCCTGGCGGGCCAGCTTAATGCACGCCCACACCAGTTGCGCGGTCTTGGACCAGCGCGCCAGCCGGTTGCGCGCACTGACCAGCACGCGGCGCACCGGCACTCCGTCGACCTCGTCGTCGCGCGGCAGCTTCGGGTCCACTGCCGTGGTGAGCACCGAGAACCGCGCGGCATCGCCACACCCGCGGATGATCGTGCGGCACTGCAGACCAGCGCCACTCAGCTCCGGATAGTAGGCGCCGGTCACCATCATGACCGACGGGCGCCGCGCGCCGCCCGTCGTAGCGGCTGCAGGCACGTGTCGCGACGACGCCCAGAGCTGGAGCGTGCCGATCGCGGCGAGCACCAGGATCAACGGCTCGACGCCCCACCGGTGGCGTAACTCGACGTAGAACGCGCTTTGCACGATGGCGACGGACAACATCGCTGCCAGGATCGCGGCGAAGCCCGGGAAAGCGCCGGAGCGCGCCCACCGCTGACGCACGCAACACACGGCGCCAATGGCAGCGAGCGTCAGGACACTCACGTAATAGGCGAAGTACAGGTGGAAGTACCAACGCGGGTACGACAGCCCCGACACGGGACCGAAAGCCCAGAAGATGACGCACTTCCTTATCCACCTGCCGACGAAGACCAGCGGATGCGAGTGAATATCGATGAGCGCAGATTCGCGGAAGGCGCGGGACTGCCCGATCTCATCCTTGCCTCGGAGCGCGTCCTGCAATTCCCGTGGAGCCGTCTCGAGAACGGTCACGCCCGAAGGGAGTTACGAACTTCCAACCGAGTGCGGCGCGTTGCCAACCCAGAAGTTCTCCGCCGCGTTCGTGCTCATGACCATGGTGCCGAAGACGGCATAGTTCCGAGTAATCCACGGCGCTAGCACCAGGAGCGTCCCCGCGACGAAGACCACGGCCTGGCGGACGGCGAGGCGCGGGAGGCGATGGACCCACCACAGCCAACCGAGGCCAAACACCACGAAGAGGATCATCGTCCCGCGCTGAAGGACGGCCACCCCTGCCGTCAGCCCCGCCAGCATGGCGGCCCACGCCGTCGTCCGTGTCCGCATCCGGATCACGAGGAGCGTCGCCAGCGCGATCGTCAAGGCATCGAAGCTCAAGGGATGGAGCTTGTTCGTGTCGTAGAAGAGCAAGCCGGGATGAAGCGCGACCAGCTCGGCGCCGACCAGGCCGGCGGCGTCGTCCCATACCTCGCGCCCGATCGCCCAGGCGACGACCGTGAGCAGCGTGGAAAACAGCGATTGAGCGAGCAGCACCGCCGTGGAGCCCGGAGCGAAGAACTTGTACAGCGCGGCGCAGATCGCGACGTACGGGACGCCGCTGAAGTACGCCTGGTAGTCGGTCCCGAGGTGATGGTAGACGTAGCCGCGTCCCGCGAGCAGGTTACGGGCCAGCTCGTCGTACTCGAAGACCTCGACCTCGCCAGAGCTTCCGTAGCCGAAGATGAGCCAGACGCGCAGCAGCATGGTCAGGCAGGCGACGGCGACTATCATTCGCCGACTTGGGGTTTTCAGCCGTTCCATCACCGTGGTTGGCGCGTGAGATCGCCCTTACGCGTGCTCCCAGTAGTGACGCCGGTGCTCGCGGTAGTACGCGAGGGTTCGCGACAATGCGTCGGCAAGCGATGTCGCCGGCCGCCATCCCAGCGTCTTCCGGAGCCGGCTGTCGTCAGCGTAGTAATCGCCGATGTCGATCGCCTTCTGGTCCGGGGGAAACGGCACCAGCGCAAACGACCCGCCACCCGCGATCCGGACCAGCAGCTCAGCCAGCTCGAGGAGGCTGACGCGTCCGTCGCCACCGACGTTGAAGACCTGCCCGTTGCACGCATCACTCGCACCGGCGAGGAAAAAGGCATCCACGGCATCGTCGACGTACGTGAAGTCGCGAAGCTGGCGACCGTCACCGAACACCTGGATCTCCCGGCCTTCCAGGATCTGACGGATCCACCATCCGAGGAACGTCTGCCGGGCATCCTTCACGCGCATGCGTGGGCCGAACGTATTGGTCAGACGGAGGGCGCACGCGCGGACACCATACACGTTGTTGTACACGATGTGGTAGGACTCGCCTGCCACCTTGTTGACGCCGTTCACGTCCACTGGACGAACGAGGTGCGACTCGTCGACCGGTAGGTAGGCTGGCACGCCATAGACCTGGCGCGTGCTCGCATAGACGACCTTGATCGCAGCGTTGTACTTGCGACATGCCTCGAGGATGGACAGCTGGGCGCGGCTGTTGATCTCCAGATCCGTGTAGGGATCCCGCATCGAGTCGAGGTGGCTCGTCTGGCCGGCAAGGTTCAACAAGATGTCTTGTCCCTGGACGAGGTAGCGCATGCTGTGCTCGTCGCGGACGTCGGCGATGTTGAGGCGAATCCGCGACTCGATCCCGGCCACGTTGAACAGGTTGCCCCCGTACTCCGGGATCAGCGAGTCCACGAGCGTGACGACGGCGCCCAGATCGACCAGACGACGGGCCAAATTCGAGCCGATGAACCCGAGCCCGCCCGTGATGAGCACGCGTCGGCCCTGGAATGCCGCGCACAGGTCGACGTCAGTATCGGACAGGGGCTTTCTCGTCCCGGTAGGCGACACGGATCGGGGTCGCGCGCCGCACCATCAGCTCCCACCAGAGCTTGAAGATGTTCGCGCCGGTGACCACGAGCCGGCGAACCTGGAAGAACTGCGAGCGCCCGTGCAGGCGATGGTAGTGATGCACCGGGAATTCCGCGAAGCGGTAGCCGGCCATCTCGAGCTTCTTCACGAGCTCCAGACAGATGACGCCCGAGCTGTGATGAAGCGTGATGGTGTCGAACACGCTCCGCCGGATCACGCGAAAGTCGCAGTCGACGTCGCGGACGCGGAAGTTGAAGAGCAGGCGCATGAGCCGGACGTAGATCGCGCCGATGATCACCCGATGCGTCGGATCAGAGCGCACGATCTTGTACCCGTTGACCACGTCGACGCCTTCCTGCACGAGCGGCAGCAGCCGCCGCAGCTCGAAGGCGTCGTACTGTCCGTCGCCGTCCGTGTAGAAGATGAGGTCCTTGGTCGCGCGAGCGAAGCCGGAGCGGAGCGCAGCGCCGTAGCCCAGGTTCTGCTCGTGGAACACGACCTGGAGCTTCGGGTACCGCCGCTGAAGAGTCAGCAAGAGCTCGCGACTCGAGTCACGGCTGCCGTTCGTCGACCACGATGATCTCGTAGTCCTCGGCCACCTCCGCCGCCACCGCGTCCGCCGCCGCCACCAGGCTGCCGATCGTCCCGGAGTCGTTGTAGCAGGGAAAGAACACCGTGAGGCTGGGACGTCCACTCATCGAGGCTGCCGATGGTCCAGGTACCACTCGACCGTGCGTCGCAATCCTTCGCCGAGTGACGTCGTGGCGCGCCAGGAAAACTCTTGCCACGCGCGATCCGGGCTCACGCAGCGGCGAGGCTGCCCGTCAGGCTTCGATTCGTCCCACAGCACTTCCCCGTCGTACCCGACCAGCTCGCAGAGCAGATTGACGAGGTCGCGGATCTTGATCTCCTGCCCGGACCCGAGATTCACGGGCTCGGGCTTGTCGTATTTCTCGGCCGCAAGGACGATGGCGTCCGCGGCGTCGTCGACGTACAGGAATTCGCGCGTGGCCAGACCCGTCCCCCACACCTCGATCGACGGCCGGCCGGCGCTCTTGGCATCGACGCATTTGCGAATCAGGGCCGGAATCACGTGGGAGGCCTCGGGATCATCGCTGTCGCCGGGCCCGTAGAGATTCACGGGCATGAGGTAGATCCCGTTGAACCCGTACTCCTGCCGGTACGCCTGAAGCTGCACGAGTAGCATCTTCTTCGCGAGGCCGTAGGGTGCGTTGGTGTCTTCCGGATATCCGTTCCAGAAATCCTCCTCACGGAAGGGAACCGCGGTGAATTTGGGGTACGAGCAGACCGTTCCGACGGCAACGAACTTCTGCACGTCGACGCGCCGCGCCGCCTCGACGAGATGAAGCCCCATCACCGCATTGTCGTAAAAGAATCGTCCCGGACTCCTTTGGTTCGCCCCAATGCCTCCGACGACGGCCGCTAGGTGGATCACGGTGTGCGGACGCGTTTCCTCCAGCAGCCGCATGGCTTGCGCCTGCTGACGGAGGTCACAGGCCCGGCTGTCCGGAGCGATCACATGTTCGGCGCCGGCCGCTCGAAGCCGCCGGACGACACACGAGCCGACAAATCCGGTGCTTCCCGTGACCAGGACGCGAAGATCTTTCCAGTAGCGGCCGCTCATCTGTCTATCAGCACTTCGGATGAACCCCAGCTGTCCAAGACTCACTGCCGGTCGATATGATATCGTCGAACCAGCGAGAGATTTGCAAGCGCATTTCTTGTAGCCCGATCCCAGCAGGACGTATGCTTCATTCGATGACTGGACGCAAGCACCGGCAACATACGGACCGCCGCATCCATTGACGATGCGTATCGGCATCGTTCCGCAGCTACGGCGCAGCTTCGGCGGAGTCTATCAGTACAGCATCACGGTACTCCACGCGCTCGCTCACTATGACGCCTTGGGTGGGACCTATGATTTCGTCGTCCTCACCAACGACCGCGAGCACTCAGGCCTTCCTGATCTCAATCTCGACGCGTGGTCTGTAGAACCTCTACGGCCGCCATCGGTCAGGCGTCTGGCCAAACGCGTGCTCGCGCGTGCGGGTCTCGCGGGCGTGGTTCGTCGGATACGCGAGCGCATGCCAACTGGCGCCACACCGATCCCCAACGTCGATGTCGTTCGATCCCGTCCCAAGGAGGCGCGCCGACTCAACCGGCTCGGCATTGAGCTCATGCTCTATCCCGAACCTAACACGCTGGCGTTCGAGACACCGATCCCGTCCATCATGGCCGTCCACGATCTTCATCACCGACTCTACCCGGAGTTCCCCGAAGTCTCGGCCGACGGAGAGTGGGAGCGGCGCGAGTATCTGTTCAGGAATGCGGCACGCAACGCGACCGTGCTCCTGACCGACTCGGAGGTCGGCAAGGAAGACATCCTGGACGTCTACGGCCACTATGGCGTGACCCCGGAAAGGGTCAGGGTGCTGCCCTTCGTGCCCGCGGCATATCTGCCAGCGCATGTGTCAGAAACGGAACGGGACCGCGTTCGCCGCGCTTTCAACCTTCCTGACCGTTATCTCCTTTATCCGGCGCAGTTCTGGCCGCACAAGAATCATCGCCGAATCGTTCAGGCGCTCGCGCTGCTCAGGCGGGAGAGCGGGATCACGGCTCCCATCGTCTTCTCGGGCTCGAGCGACGGGAAGATTCTCCAGGAGACGTTCGCTCAGGTGCGTTCCGAGGCCCGGGTGGGTGGTATCGAAGACGACGTGATCTGCGTCGGGTATGCTCCAGACGCCGACATGGGTCCGCTCTATGCGATGGCCACCGCGCTCGTGATGCCGACGTTGTTCGGGGCCACGTGCATCCCGATCGTGGAAGCGTGGGCATTCGGCTGCCCTGTGATCACTTCTGACATTCGAGGGATTCGCGAACAGGTTGGCGATGCCGCGATGCTCGTGGATCCCACGTCGATCGAAGCGATCGCGACTGCGATTCTCCAAGTCTGGATCAACGAAGGGCTCCGTGAGGACCTCATCGAGCGAGGACGCTGCCGTCTGGCCCGCTACACGCCCGAGGACTTCCGCTCGAGGCTCATCGAGGCGATCGAGTATGCGGCAGCGCAGGTCCCGGCCAATGGAAGAGCTTATGGAACTCATCGAACATATCGCTGAGGGGGACACGGTGCTCGCCTATATTCTCCGCCAGGAACTGGCGCCAACGGGGACGATGTTCTTAACGCCCGAGGGCTCGAACGTTCAGGTAGGATTCGTCGTCTATCCCGCGGGCGCCGAAATACCGGGACACCTTCACCGGCCGATCGAAAGGCAAATCAGGGGGACTTTCGAGGTCCTAGTCGTGAAGAAGGGACGCTGTGAAGTGGACATCTACACGGACAATCGAAAGCTCGTGACTACGCGAGAACTTCGCCCGGGCGATGTCCTCGTGGCGCTGAAAGGCGGGCATGGCTTTCGACTGCTGGAGGACACAGTGTTTCTCGAAATCAAGCAGGGGCCGTACTCGGGGACCGAGGAGAAGGAGCGAGTCTTGTGATTCCCGCGACCGAGTCGCTGCCCATCGACGAGCCGATCCTCGGTGATCGCGAGATCGAATACCTCACCGACTGTATTCGCAGCGGCTGGGTTTCATGGCAGGGCCAGTACGTCAAGCGGCTGGAAACCGAGTTTGCCGCCTACTGTCAGTGCAATTACGCGCTCGCGATGGCGAGCGGTACAATGGCGCTGCTGGCAGCGTTGCAGGGTCTGCGCATCGGCCTCGGCGACGAGGTCGTCGTACCCGTGCTGACGTTTTCGGCGACCGCCTTCGTCGTGAGCATGGTCGGCGCGACTGTCTGTTTCGCCGATTGCGCCCCCGGTACGATGACGCTCGACCCCGAGTCGTTCGAGCGCCGCATCGGGCCGCGCACACGTGCTGTCATTCCCGTGCATCTCTACGGGCGGCCAGCCGAGATGGACGCCATCGGTTCCATCGCGAAGGCGCGGAACATCCTCGTGATCGAGGACGCCGCTCAGGCGGTCGGCGCCAGCTATCACGGCCGGCGCGTGGGCAGCTTCGGCGACCTCGCGTGCTTCAGCTTCCACAACAAGTTGATCGCGAGCGGCGAGGGCGGCATGATCACCACGCAGGACCGCGGCCTCGCGGAACGCATCGCGTTGTTGAAGACCCCTGCCCCTGAGAATCGGACGACCTTCGCGGAGGTCTCGTTCAACTTCCGTCTTTCGAACCTGCACGCCGCCGTGGCGCTGGCGCAACTAGAGCGACTCGAACAGGTCGTTGCCGCGAAGCGGAAGATTGCGGCAATGTACGATGAGCTGCTCTCCCCGATCGAGGGAGTTCGCATCATCCCTGAGGCTACAGGCGCTCGCTCGGTGTACTGGCGCTACACGATCCTGGTCGACCCGGACTTTCCACTCTCCCGCGACGAGTCAGTTGAGCAGCTTAGTGTCCGCGGCGTTCAGGCTCGGGCGATCTACCAGCCCCTGCATCAGCATCCGTACTACCGCGACCACGCGAACGAGTCCTACCCTGTCGCCGAGGACCTTGCGGTGCGCGGGCTGGATTTACCAAGCAGCCCCAAGCTGACCGAAAGTCAGATCCGTAGCGTGGTCGCGCGCATCGCCGAGCTCCGCCGCCGAAGGTAACCAACGCATGCGGCGTCTGGCAAGGCGAAATAGAGAACAGGTGATTCCAGTCTATGCGCCCGAGCTCCGCGACGACAAGGTGGCAGTCGCCGTCGATCGCATCAAGAGAGGAATGATTTCGCGCATAATTGCGATGCTTGCCGTAACCGCGGCAACGGTGGCTTCGCTCCCTTTGAGCCAATATCGTGCGAGACACACGCGTAGGACCATTGAGGCCATACTCGCATCACCTCATTGGGCAGAACGATTTCGCCAGTTCGAGAGCGAACCCCTGATCCCGTCCTCCGCGGCGTTCCTCGACAACAGCCTTCACGGAAGGCTTCGCTCGCCGCAGTTCGCGGCGCGGCTACGCTTTCAAATCCCGCTCTTCACCAGAAAAAATGCATTCGCTGAAAGTCGAGAGGTGGGCTCTGCGACGTCGAGAGCGGCAGGAGAATATCCGTGATGCCTGTAGAAAGCGGCCGGATAGATGGACCACGCGGTTACAGCGGCACCGATCACGCATAAGAGGAGCGCCAGCGAGGCGACGTTACGCTTGAGACACTCCCCGAGAGAACCGAACGTTATTATAATATTACCAACTACACAACGCGCTCAGTCGTCGGGCGCGGCTGCGGCTCCCACCGTCGCCCTCGCGTCGACGAACTCGCGATGCCAGAGCTCGAACATGAGCAGGACCCACAAGTGCTGCGCAGCGTGTCACGCGGAAACCGCTGGAGCTGACCGATCGTCTGCACGCCGAGCGTGGCGAGCGCGGCAGCCATGGCCCGGCCCACGCCCCAAATCCGATCGACGGGAAGCGGCGCGAGGAATTCCGGTTCCCGGCCCGGCGCGACAACCACGAGCCCATCCGGCTTCCGCAGCTCGGAGCCGACCTTGGCCACGAACTTGTTGGCGGCAAGGCCTGCCGAGGCGAACAGGCCGGCGTCGTCGCGGATCCGGCGCTTGATGAGTCCGACAGTGGTCACCGGGTCGCCGAAGAGCCGCTCCGTTCCGGTCAGGTCGAGAAACCCTTCGTCCACCGAGATCGGCTCGAGCAGCGGAGAGAACTCTCCGAGAATCTCCATGACCTGCCGCGAGACGTCGCGATACTTCTCCATGTCGACCGGCAGGAACGCCGCGTGCCGGCACAGCCGAGCAGCGCGGGAGATCGGCATCGCCGAGTGCACGCCGAAGACACGAGCCTCGTACGAGGCCGCCGACACAACGCCGCGCCCGCGCGGATCGGCGCCGACGATGACGGGCCGGCCGCGCAGTTCGGGCCGATCGCGCCGCTCGACCGACGCATAGAACGCGTCCATGTCGACGTGGGCGATGGCGCGGGGCATGGCGTTGCCGAGCCGGAGATCGTTCACCTACCCCGACACCGACCGCCGATACGGCACCTGCTCATCCGAGGTCGAGATGTGATCGCAATGCGTGCGCGACATGGGTCGCGCGAAACTGTTCGGCTGCTTTCAACGCATTGCCCACGAGCGCTTCACGCAAGCGGCTGTCGCTTCGCAGCCGCTCGATCGCCTCCACTAACCTTGACACGCTGGGCTCGTCGACGACGAGGGCGCATTCGTGCTGTCTCAGAAATCTGGTCAAGTAACTGCTATCCGGCGAATGAGCAAGAATCGGCCGACCGCAGATCAGATATTCGATAGTCCGGGTGGGGAAAATAGTCTCGTATTCCTCCGGGGCCTCGGCGCCCACGAATCCGTGAGGCAGAATGACGATGTCGGCCGTCCGCAATTTCCCGACGACCTCGTCACGCGACACTGTCTCGTAGTCGACTCCGGCGCGGAGTAAGCCTCGTCGTGACAAGTGAGCCTTTGGAGTCCCGGTCAAGAACGTGAGCCGCGCATCTTTCGCCTGCCGCAAGGCCTCGCACACTCGCTCAGTGGCATCACGGCAGGATTCATTGATACTCCCGCATATCAGAAAATCGGTGGGCTTCTTGAGTCTCGGCAGCGCGTCGCCCGTCGGAATGATCTCGCCGAATGAGTGAACTAGCGCCGAGCACTTCAGACCAGGGTACCGGGCTCGGTAGAGGTCCAGCATTCCGTCGCTGATGACGAAAACGTGTTCCGACCTCGCAAAGATCAGTTTCTGCGCCACCGTCGCGATCCGTTTCACGACGCCACGACGGTTCTCGACGAACGTGTTGTGGAGATACGGAAACAATCTCGCGCCGCTGAATGTCGCCGCCAGATACCCGGCGAACAGATAGATCCCGGTGGGGAACACGGTGATGATCGCTGAGCATCGATGTCGCCGAGCCAGGTAGAGGATCTTCAAGAACGTCATCGGCAGCTGAATCAGTCTCCACCACCGGACTCCTCGCCACGTCAGCGGATACCCGATCGCAACGTAGGAGATCTCCGGCCACTCGGCCCGCCATGACACTGGCGGTCGACCGATAGGCCTTTCACCCGCGACGATCATTTCATCGCGCCGGAACTGCTTCACCAGATTGCCGACGATGACGGCCGACCCGGTGGTGGCCGGCGGAACGTCGCGAGACAGCAATAACGCCCTTCGAGACATCGATCAGGCGTCGTGCGCCGCCGCCTGGCGGGTTGGCTCCGTGTCGACGAACTCGCGAGACCAGAGCTCGAACATGAGCAGGACCCACAAGTGGTGCGCATGATCTCGCTGGCCGGCCTCATGCTCGTTCACCAGACGTTCGATGACCCGACGGTCGAACAGCCCTCGTTCCGAGGCGTGGCGGTCCAACAGGTGATCGTGGAGGAATTCCCGCAGCTCTCGACGGAACCAGCGGCCGATCGGCACCGCGAAGCCGCGCTTGGCGCGCCGAAGATTCTCGGGCGGAACGAGATCGCTCACGGCCCGCTTGAGAACGTACTTGGATCTCCGGCCGCGGAGCTTCAACCGGCTCGGGAGCCGTGCGACGAACTCGACGAGGTGATGATCGAGGAAGGGCGATCGTGCCTCCAGCGAATTGGCCATCGTCGCGATGTCCATCTTCACCAGCAGATCTGTCGGCAGATACCAGTCGGTATCCGCGGCGAGGAATGCGTCGACGGCATCGAGCCTGCGGCGGCGCCCGAAGAGCGCCGCGATCTCGATTGCCGTGTATCGGCTCCGCCACTTCGCGCTGACGAGCTCGGCCTTCAGGTCGTCGCTGAAGACCCCGACCCAGCCCTGATAGCGCGCCGCACGGTCGCCGGCCGCAGCGCGAAGAAAGCGACGCGCCCGCGAGCGGAACGATCGGCGGTCGCCGTTCTCGCCGAGCGCATGCCCCAGGACCCCTGCCGCCGCGCGGCGCAGGGGACCGGGAACCACCTGCCACGACTCCGCGAGCCGATTCGCCAGGTGCCGGCCGTAGCCGGCGAACGCCTCGTCGCCACCGTCGCCGTTGAGGGCAACGGTCACGTGCTGCCGCGTGAGCCGTGCCAGGTAGAACGACGGGATCGCCGACGAGGCGTCGAGCGCGTCGAGATCGAGGTCCAGCGGGAGATCACCGGCGGCGAGCAGCGCCCGGAACTCCGATCCGAACCGGAATCGTTCGCCTTCATCCACGTACAACAGCGGTTTCTTGCCGAAGCGATCGGGCGCGAGAAGCAGCCGCTCGCGACGAGCGTCCCACAGCGCCAGCGCGAACATGCCCTCGAGATCGGCAACGAACGCGTCCCCCTTGTCCTCGTAGAGATGAACGATCACTTCCGTGTCCGAGGACGTGCGGAACCGATGACCGCGAGCCTCGAGATCTCGCCTGAGCGCCTGGAAGTTGTAGAGCTCCCCGTTGAGGACGGCCCAGACGGTCTCGTCCTCGTTCGGGATCGGCTGATGGCCGCCGGCCACGTCGATGATGCTGAGCCGCTGGCTCCCCAACCCGACGCTCGCCTGCCCTGACTGCCTGTCTGCCGGCAGCGTGATGATGCCGCGATCGTCCGGACCCCGGTGGCGGATCGCCTCGCACATCGCCAGCAAGGCCGTGGATTCGACCGGCCGGCCAGAAAAGCTCACGAGCCCCGCGATGCCGCACATGGCGTTACCGTGAATCCGGGCGTTCTTCGCTTGACGTCAGCTCCCGATATAGCTTGACGTGCTCGGCAGCGATCGTCGCGAGTGAGAATCGCGCCTCGACCGTTCGTCGGCCGGCGGCGCCCAGACGCGTGCGCAGATCCAGATCGGTCAAGACCGTACGGAGCGCCCCGGCGAGGGCGTGGCGATCGCTGGGCTCGACGAGGAGGCCGTCGATCCCGTCGGTGATCATCGAGTCCGTCACACCGCGCAGGCGGGACACGACGCAAGGCAGCGCCGAGGACATCGCTTCGAGCACGACGTTCGGCAATCCTTCCCGCTTGGACGGCAGCACGAAGACATCCACCGCTCGATAATACTTCTCGATCGCGGCTGTCGGCTCGGCCATGACAAGGCGATCAGCGCAACGGAGCCGGACTGCATTGGATCGGATCCGATCGGCAAGCCGCGAGTCGATCTCGTAGTAACCGGCCCGCGTGGCCCCGACGAGGACCAGGCCGCTTGCGGGCGTTGACGCGAACGTATCCGTCCAGGCGTCGAAGAGCAGATCCGGACACTTCTCGTGCGAGAAGAAGCCGACGAAGAGCACGAGCGGCAAGTTCGGATCGAGGCCGAGCTCGCGGCGAAGAGCGCGGCGTTCGCCGTCGCGCGGCGCCCGGAAGCGTTCGAGATCGACGGCATACGGAATCAGACGATACTTCTCCGGCGGGAGCCCGACCTCGTCGTGGAGCTCACCGAAACGCGGACTGATCGCCACGAACCGATCCGCAGTCCTGAAGCTCCGGAATGCGCACAGGCCCTTGGCACGCATCGACACCGCGTCGTCGTGACCGACGGACGTGAGCGTGACGACGACCTTCTTGCCGAGCAGCTTCGCGATCGCGACGGCAACCAGAGACTTCGCCGAAAAGCCGTGCAGGTGGAGAATGTCGACCTGGCGCGCCATCCCGAGGCAGGCCTGGATGAGCTGAGGGGCCTTCAGCCAGCGCGCAATCCGGCTGCGCACACTGACCAGCACGCGGCGCACCGGCACCCCCTCGACCTCGTCGTCACGCGGCAGTGCCGGATCGACCGCCGTCGTGAGCACCGAGAACCGGACGGCATCCCCACACCCTCGAATGATCGTGCGGCACTGCAAACCTGCGCCACTGAGCTCGGGATAGTAGGCCCCGGTCACCATCAGGATGGAGGGACGGTGGCCAGCGGCGGGCGAACCGGAGACGACCGACTTACCGCTGATGATGTTCGAGATACCAGTCGATCGTCCGCCGCAGGCCCTCGCGCAGCGGCGTCTTGGCGCGCCAGGAGAACTCCTGCCAGGCGCGATCCGTGTTCAGACAGCGACGAGGTTGCCCGTCAGGTTTCGACTCGTCCCAGAGCACTTCCCCTTCGTATCCGGTCAGCTCGCCGATCAGGTTCACCAGGTCGCGAATCTTGATCTCCTGGCCTGAGCCGAGATTCACCGGGTCGGGCTTGTCGTACTTCTCGGCAGCGACGAGGATGGCTTCCGCCGCGTCTTCGACGTACAGAAATTCCCGCGTGGCCAGGCCCGTACCCCAGACGTCGATCGACCGCTTGCCGGCGCTCTTCGCCTCCACGCATTTTCGGATCAGGGCCGGGATGACGTGCGAGGTCTCTGGATCATCGCTGTCGCCCGGGCCGTACAGGTTGACCGGCATGAGGTAGATGCCGTTGAACCCGTATTCCTGCCGGTACGCCTGCAGGTGCACAAGCAGCATCTTCTTGGCCAGCCCATACGGGGCATTCGTCTCTTCGGGGTATCCGTCCCAGAAATCCTCTTCTCGAAACGGAATAGGGGTGAGCTTCGGATAGGAGCACACCGTGCCGAGCCCCACGAATTTCTGGACGCCGCAGCGGCGGGCGGCCTCGACCAGATGAAGTCCCATCGCGGCGTTCTCGTAGAAAAATCTGCCTGGACTCTTTCGGTTGGCGCCGATCCCTCCGACAACGGCGGCCAGATGGATGACGATGCCAGGCCGCGTTTCCTGTAACAACTGCATGACCTGCGTTTGTTCGCGCAGATCGCACACCCCGCACCCCCGCGCAATCACGCACTCGGCGCCAGCTTCCTGAAGTCGCCGTGTGACCCACGAGCCGAGAAAGCCGCTACCGCCTGTAACCAAGACGCGGAGATTCCTCCAATAATTGTTCATCGAGCTATTGACCCTCGCCTTGGGAGATGTCGAGCCAGCAATGGGTGTGAGCCAATTCGCGGTCGCCCGATCGAGCGGGTCTGTCGTCCCCACGCGAAACTGCCGCACGCATCCCTGGTTCGCGAGCGCGATCGTCATCTTAACCCGACGGCAGTTCGCGCGTCTCTACAGCATTCGGTCGAGCGTCTTGACCCTACCTTCCGCAGATCCCGCCGATCATATCGCGCCACAGCGTAGCGCCCGGGCGCCTTCGGGTCACACCCGGCGCGCCTTGTACGCGAGGACACGGCGAGAGAGGGTTTCCAGCCGGCGCAGTAGAGATTTGAGCTTGCGGTACTCCGCGGCGCCCTCCTTGTAGATTCTCGCTTCCTGCGGGCTGAGCCGATGGTAGACGGTCTTGCCCGCGACCTTGTACGTCCATTCGAAGTATGGCCCGTGACGCTGCTCGGGGTCGCGGCTACAGGGGCACGCCGCCCGCCCGCACGTGAAGGTTCGGCTCAGGACGCTTCCCTTGCAGAAGTACCCGAGCGTCGCGAGGGCGTCCTTCAACACCCGGTACTGGCGCGCGTACCGAGCCAGGGCGGGATCCGCCGTGCTCTCCGGGTCAGGCCGATGATGTCTTGACATTGCCCGAGTATTGTCTGTATATATACCGATACACTCACGCGCTGTCAAGTTCTGCCGGGGAGGCGGGGGATGCCCACGGAACGGCCGTTCACCCTGGAGTCCCGCAGCATTGATGCGCTGCCGCTCGTCAATCACCTCCTCGCTCGGTTGCGGCTCGGCGACCTGCTGGCCCAGCACGTCCCCGCGGGCGACCGGCGCCAACGGCTCGCCCCCGCCAAGGCCTTAGGCGTCCTGGTGCGCAACCTCCTCCTCGCCCGCGTCCCGCTCTACGCGCAGCCGGCGTGGGCCGCGCGCGCCGTGCCGCCCCTGCTCGGCTTGCTGCCGGCAGAGGTCGCCCGGCTCACCGATGATCAGGTCGGGCGGGCGCTGGACCGGCTGTTCGACGCTGACCGGGCGACGCTCCTGACGCAGGTGGTGGTGCGGGCGGTGAGCACCTTTGGGGTTGATCTGGCCCAGTGGCACAACGACTCGACGACCGTGACCTTTACGGGCGAGTACCGGCAGGCGCGGGGCCGCACGCTGCGCGGCCAGCGGGCCCTGACCATTGGCCACGGCCACAACAAAGACCATCGCCCTGATCTCAAGCAGCTGCTGTTCGTGCTGACGGTGAGTGCCGACGGCGCCGTGCCGATCCACTACCAGGCGTGCGACGGCAACACCGAGGACAGCACGACCCATGTAGACACGTGGGAAGTGCTCCGGGCTCTGGCGGGGCGGCCCGACTTCCTCTATGTGGCCGACTCCAAGCTGTGCACTGAGGCGACCATGCGGTACATCGACGCCCGCCAGGGCCGGTTCATCACGGTCTTGCCGCGCACCCGGCGGGAGGAGGCGTTCTTCCGCGACTGGCTGCAAACCCACCCGCCGGCGTGGCAAGAGGTCGCGCGTCGCCGCAATCCGCGCCGGCAGTCCGGCCCGCCGGACGTGTGGAAGGCCATGGAGTCGCCCATCCCGTCCCAGGAGGGGTACCGCATCGTCTGGGTCTGGAGTTCCCTCAAGGCCGAGCAGGACGAACAGGCGCGGGCGGCGCGCATCGAGAAGGCCGGGCCTGGCGCTCGAGGACTTTCGCACGCGCCTGCGCAGTCCGCGCTGCCGCTACAAGAGCCGTGGGACGGTCGCGGACGCCGCCGCCCAGCTCGTGGACCACGCCGGAGCGCCGCGCTGGGTCGGCGTCGAGGTGCTCGAGCAGGCCGAGCCGGTCTTCCGCCAGGAGCACCGCGGCCGCCCCGGCCGCGCGACTCGCTACCTGCGTCGTCAGCGTCGACGGTTTGATGTCGCGTGGAGCGCCACCGCCGCGACCATCGAGTACGACGCGCGGTGCGACGGCATTTTCCCGCTCATCACCAACGAACGCGACCTGGCCCTGGCCGAGATCCTCACGGCCTACAAATACCAACCCCGGTTGGAGAAGCGCCACGAGCAGCTCAAGTCCGTGTACGCGGTGGCCCCCGTGCTGCTCAAGAACGAGGGCCGCATCGAAGCCCTCCTCTTCCTCTACTTCGTCGTCCTCCTCGTCCAGGCCCTCCTCGAACGGGACGTGCGCCGGGCCATGACCGAGCGCGGCCTCCCGTCGCTACCGCTGTACCCCGAAGACCGCGAATGCCTTGCCCCAAGTGCCGATGGCATCTTTCAGGTCTTTGCCGGCCTCCAACATCACCAGTTGCATCGACGGGGCACTCTCATCCAAACTTTCCCCCCCGAACTCACCCCCCTCCAGCGGCAGGTGCTCGATCTCCTCGGGATCTCACCCCAGGAATTCACCAACGCAAAGCTCAGTTAGCCGTCCCACCCGTGGTCCGATATCATCTTCGGGAAGTGCGGAAAGTAGGTCTCAGCAATGCGCTCGGCCGCCTTGCCATCCCAGAGGTCAGGCATGCGTCGCTCGGTCGGGTAGTAATGCAGGCACTTGCCCGGGACCGCTTTGAGGAACGGCTGGCCCGTCGCCTTGTCGTGCCAGGGCCGGAACGATTCACAGGGCTCCATCGCCGAGAAGATGTGCACGAGCCCGTCGTGCGCGCCGCGCTGAGCGAGGATCGCCTTGATCCGATCCTCCTTCCGGAAGTTCTTGCGCTGGATGTATTCGATCTCCAGCCCGTGCTCGCGCGCCAGCCGGTCGGCGTGCTCGCGGATCTCGTCCCGGAAGGGTTCGGCGAACCGTGGGTAATCGAAGAGCCGCGTGCCCGTGCTCCGAAGGTACTGGGCCATCGCCCCGGCGTGACAGATGTCCGGCAGGGTGCCGATGATCACCACCCGGTCGAAGCACGAGAGAACTCCCAGGATCTTGGCGGCGTGGCGGTCGGCGAACGTGCTCATGGCCGGCATTCTCGCTCAACTGCGCAGCGGCGACACAATCGGACTCGTACGAAATTACCCGCCGCCGCCCAAACCCCCTGTTTGGTTCCGGCTACGCCGGCTTAGGCTCTTCCGGAAATCGGGTGGGTGAGGTTGGGAAACGGGCCTCAATCCGACCGGTGAGGCCAGGGGCTGCGTCAAACGGCTCCTCTCCCAAAAGTGTCGCGTGACGTAGGGTCCTAAAACGCAGAGCGCATCGGCTCCCTCAGCTATCCGGCTCGGGCCGCCAAGCTCAAGACAGGGAGGCCAAGGACCGATGCGCATGGAAACGTTGATCAGGAAAGCTCTCGGCTTGAAAGCCCACCGCGTCGTCAAGATCGAGGAGGACGAGACCGCCAGGAATCTCGTCGTGCATCTCGACCGCCGTGAGCACCGTCGGCTGCAGTGTGGCGAGTGCGGTCGCGGAGCTGTGCGCATCGCCCCAACGCGCCGGCCGGCGCGACGGTGGCGAGACCTCGCGTTTCGGGAGCACATCGTTGAACTCGTCTACGCGCCCTGCCGCGTGCGGTGTCCGCACTGCGGGTTGCGCGTTGAACGCGTCCCGTGGGCCGCCAAGTGGCCACGGGTGACGCACGCGCTGGCCCCCGCGGTCGCCGCGCTGGCACGCGAGTTGACCTGGAGCGCGGTCGCCCACCACTTTCGCGTGAACTGGAAGACGATCGCCGCCGTGGTCGAGGGCGCCGTGCTCTGGGGCTTGCAGCATCGCCGCTGGGAGCCGCTGCCCGCGATCGGCATCGATGAGGTCAGCCGCCGCAAGGGCCAGCGGTACGTCACGATCGTCTACGACCTCGACCGAGGCCGGGTGGTGTGGGTGGGCCGGGACCGCGACGCGGCGACGATGGAGCGGTTCTTCGCGTGGCTCGGCCCGCGCCGGGCGCGCGCGATTCACACGGTCTCCTGCGACATGTGGAGCGTGTACATCGACGCCGTCGAAGCCCA
>JBGPTW010000030.1:0-48646 GCA_041490825.1 Methylomirabilia bacterium
CGGGGAATAGCCATCGAACCGGTTCGCCTTGACCCAGTTGATGATGTCCTCGTCGCGGCGGACGGAGATCAGGTACCGGGCGGCGCCGACCCGATCCAGGTTCAGCCCTATGGACCCCACACCCCACCCTTCGTTCTCCTTGCCCAGCAGCGCCGTCTTCGGCACCCGCACGTCGTCGAAGAACGTCTCGTTGGTCCGGTATGCGCCATAGGTGGTCCCGATCGGGGCGCGGGGTTCGTTCTGGATCGTCCACAAGGGCCGGACGGTGATGCCCGGCGTATCCATGGGGGGGAGAAAGATCGAGATGCCCTGGTGCCTGGGGACATCGGGGTTGGTCCGCGCCATGAGGTAGATGTGCGTGGCCGTGTGAGCGGCGGAGGTGTACATCTTCTGGCCGTTGATGACGTACTCGTCGCCGTCGCGGACCGCCCGGCACTGGAGCGAGGCGAGGTCCGCGCCCGCCTGTGGCTCGGTGAAGCCGAGGGCGAACGAGTACTCGCCGCTGATCAAGCGGGGAATGAAGTGCTGCTTCTGTTCCTCCGTGCCCCCGGCCAGGATCGCCGGCGCCCCGCTGCCTGCCAGCCCGACGGCAATGTTGACCCGGGCGAATTCCTCCTCGACGATGTACTGGCTGATGCGGCCGCCGCCCTGACCGCCATATTCCTTCGGGTAACTGATCCCCAGCCAGCCCCGCTCACCGATTCTCCTGAAGAGCTCGTTGACCAGCGGTCCGCGTCCGACGCTTCGGCTGACGCCGAAGCCCTCGCTCTGCCCCTCCATCTCCCGGAGGACATCGGGGGTCATGTGCTCCGCGATGAACGCGCGCACCTGTCGCCGCAGGGCCTCTTGCTCCGGCGTGAATCCGAAATCCATGCTCGTCCCCCCTTTACCTGAACTCCGGCAGCACCTGGCTCCCAACGGTCACGACCAGAGGCATACCGCGTCCGTGGCGTTTCCGATATAGAGCAAGCGACACAATTCTTTGCTCCTTCTGACCCATTGACCCCGCGCCCGGTTTGTCGAAGGATGGCGTCAGCATCGCCCGAATCCCAACAATGGGAAGGACGACGACGACGACGACACCATCAGCGCTCGATGATCTCCGGGTCCTCGATCTCAGCCGGGGGATCGCCGGGCCTATGTGTGCCAAGCTCCTCGGTGACTTCGGAGCCGACGTCATCAAGGTCGAGCCGCGTGGTGGCGAGTGCGGCCGGCGCATGCCGCCGTTTTTTCACGACGACCCCGATCCGGAGACGAGCCTCTTCTTCCTGTTGCTCAACCTGAATAAGCGCGGGATCACGCTCGACGTCGAAACGCCGCAGGGCGCCGCGATCTTCAAGGAGCTCGTGCGTCTCGCCGATGTCGTGGTGGAGACCTTCCCCCCGGGCTACCTCGCGCGTCTCGGGCTGGACCACGCCTCGCTGGAGCGCGAGCATCCGGCCCTGGTGATGACGTCCATCACCCCGTTCGGGCAGAGCGGTCCGTACAGTCACTACGAAGGCGAAGAGATCGTCGCGTATGCCATGAGCGGCATGATGGCGATCAGCGGCACCACTGACCGGGAACCCCTCAAGCACGGCGGATTTCAGGCGCAGTACGAAGCCGGCTTCAACGGCGCCCTGGCCACGCTCTTCACGCTCGTGCTTCGCGATGCCACCGGCATCGGCCAGCACGTGGACGTCTCCATCCAGGAGGTCGTCAGCTCGACGCTCGTGGCCAACCAGCCTTTCTACAGCTGGGCTGGAGGCGTCCAGGCCCGACGCCGGCCAGGGGGCACGATGTTCGGCAACGTCATGCCGTGCAAGGACGGCTACGTCGTGAGCCAGGGGGGCGGGGGCGCCTCCTGGGACAGCGTGGCGGATTTCTACGGGCGCGCGGAGTTGAAGGACCAGCGGTTTGCCGACACCGATCAGCGGATCGTCAACGGCCATGCCCTGGACGAGATCCTCCTCGAGGCCTCCAGGGACCGGACGATGGCCGAGATGTTCAAGAGCGCGTCCGAGCAGTATCGAATGCTCTTCGGGATCGTCCAGACCCCGGCCGACCTGGCGCAGTGCCCGCAGCTCGAGGCGAGGGCGTTCTATCAGGAGGTCGAGCATCCCGTCATCGGCACGATCAAGGTTCCCTTCCGTCTCTGGAACATGACCCCGACCCCGCCTGCCTACCGCCGGCCCGCGCCGCTGCTCGGACAGCACAACGCCGAGGTGTACGGCAAGCTGCTCGGCTATGCCGACGACGCAATAACGAGACTCCGCGACCTCGGGGTCATCTGAGATGGGGACCCCGACATGGCCCCCAAGCCCCCTGCGCTCGGAGCGCCCCGGCGGAGCCGGGGCGCTCCTCGACCAGGGATTTGCTCACAGACTCTGAGGAGGAGGCGCCGGCACGATGGCGAGGTTGCCGCTCGAAGGGATCCGGGTGATCGACTGCGGCTACGTGTTCGCGGTCCCGTACGCCGGCGGTCTCATGGCCGACATGGGGGCCGAGGTCATCAAGGTCGAAGGCCCGGGGCGCCTCGATATCACCCGCGACAGTCCGTTCTCGGGCGTGCACGCCGACAACGACCCGGGCGCCGATCCCTGGAATCGCACCTCCAACTTCAACCTCATCAACCGCGGCAAGAAGTCGCTCGTGCTGGACCTGAGCCGGCCCGAAGGCCGGGACGTCCTCAGGGATCTCATCCGGGTGAGCGACGTCTTCATGGAGAACTTCACGCCGCGCGTGATGCGGAGCTGGGGCCTGGAGTACGCAGACGTGAAGCAGCTCAAGCCCGACATCATCATGGTGTCCAACACCGGCTATGGGCACGGCGCCGGGCCGTACTCGCAGTACCCGGCGCAGGCCACGACGCAGGAAGCGACGCACGGGCTCGCGCACGTCACGGGGTATCGCTCTGACATCCCCTCGAAGGCCGGCCAGTCCTATGTCGACTTCCTCGCGTGCTGGGCGTGCCTCACGGGCGTCGCGCTGGCGCTCCGGCACCGGCATCGGACGGGACAGGGCGCCTGGATCGACGTCGGCATGTACCAGCTCGGGTGCTACACGGTCGGCGAATACATCCTCGACTGGCTCGCGAACCGGCGCCTCGGTGATCGTCTCGGCAACCGCCATCCCTGGCATGCGCCGCAAGGGTGCTATCCATGCGCCGGCGACGATCAGTGGTGTGTCGTCTCCGTGCGGACCGACGAGGAATGGGCGGCGCTCTGCCGCGTCATGGACAGGCCGGACCTCGCGCAAGACGTCCGCTTCGCCACCACCCAGGACCGCCGCGCGCACCACGACGAGATCGACGCGACGATCGGCCGGTGGACCCGGAGTCTGACGAAATTCGAGGTGATGGAACGTCTGCAAGCCGTGAGTGTCCCCGCCGGGCCGGTGTTCGACGCCAGGGACGTGAACCTGAACCCGCACTACTGGGCCCGGGGATTCCTCGAGACCGTCGAGTTCCCCGAGGATCGCCGGATGGGGAAGCGCGTGATCATGGGCCGTCCCTGGCGTCTCAGCAAGGCGCCGCTGGCCGTGCGAGGTCCCGGCCCGTCCCTCGGGCAGCACAACGCCGACGTCATCCACGGAATCCTGGGATACAGCGCCAGGCGGTGCGCGGAACTGGAGGAGGCGGGAATCCTCGCGGCCCGTCCCAGCCGGCCGCGCATTCCCTCGCCCATGTCGATGGACGAGCGGGTGAGACAGGGCCGCCTGGCCTACCACGACCCCGACTTCAAGAAGCGCCTGGGCATCGAGGACGAGCTGGCCCACTCGAGCGTGAGCGTGATCGCCAGCAGGCACGAGTGAAAGGGGAGCAAGCCATGGGGACGACGGAAACCCTCGCGCAGTGGATCGTCGCCACCTCCTACGACGACGTGCCGGCCACGGCCTACGAGCAAGCCAAGAAATCCATTCTCGATTTCCTGGGCACAGCCATCCTGGGCTCCACGACCGAGCTCGGGCGGATGATCATCGACTTCACCGAGGAACAAGGGGGCCATCCGCAGGCGCGCGTCATCGCGACGAGCCTCCGCACCGCCACCGCCAGCGCCGCCTTTGCGAACGGCGCGCTCGGGCACGCCGAGGACTTCGACGACCTCGGCGGCATTGGCGGGCATCCGGCGATCGTCCTCACGCCTCCGGCGCTCGCGCTCGCGGAAGAGCTCCACCTGTCCGGCCGTGACGTGCTCCTCGCCTGGGCCATCGGCTACGAGGTCGGCACGAGGCTCTCCGCGAACCTGCACCCTGATCGGGACTGGCACCCGACCGCGATCTTCGGAACGATGGCAGCGGCGGTCGTCGCCAGCAAGCTGCTTCGCTTCGACGTCGGGAAGACCCGCATGGCGCTGGGGATTGCCGGCTCGCAAGCGGCCGGGCTGCGCCGCAACTTCGGCACCATGACCAAGCCGTTCCATCCCGGGAACGCGGCGCGGAGCGGCGTGGTCGCCGCCAAGCTGGCCGCCAGAGGATACACGGCCGACCCGGACATCATCGAGGGCCGCCAGGGATACGCGGACAACTTCGGCGGCGCCAAGTGCAACCTGCCGGCCGTCACCCAGTTCCTCGGCAAGTTCTACCACCTCGCGTCCGAGGGCACGCGCATCAAGCCGTGGCCCTGCTGCGGCGGCAATCACCAGACGCTCACCGGGCTGCTGGACCTGCTCCGGAAGCAGGCCATCAATGCCGACGAGGTGGAGCTCATCGAGCACATCGGGCCCAACGTCCCCTGCACGGGCGCTCTGCTCCGCGACGAGGTGCATGAGGGACTGGAGGGAAAGTTTTGTCTGCGATACAACATCGCGGCGGCCGTCATCGACGGCAAGGTCGACCTCGAGACCTTCACCGACAAGCGCGCCCAGCAGGGCGACCTCCAGGCGTTCATGGCGCGGGTGCGCCTCGTCCGAAACCCGGACGTGGCGATGCGCCGCCCGCACATCGCAGACGGCAATCCGGAGGCTCGCCTGCGCGTGCGGATGCGGGACGGCCGCGTGCACGAAGTCGTGTTCGGGCCGGCGATGCACCTCACCGGGGACGCCGTGGTCGACAAGTTCCGCGCCAACGCCGGCCTCGTGTTCGACCCCGTGCGGGTCGGCCGGCCCATCGAATTGATGCAGCGCCTGGAAACCATGACCGACGTGACCGAGTTGATGGACGCGGTGACGACGGGGAGCTAGAGGCTCAAGGCAAGGAGGAACCCATGGCCACGCGATATCCCACGATCGTCTATACCGAAGAGGGCATGCGCGAGGGGATGCAGATCGAGGATGCCGCGATCCCCGTCGACGCGAAGGTGGACTTGCTGAACGCGCTCTCGGAGACGGGACTCAGGCGCATCGTGGTCGGCTCCTTCGTGAGCCCGAAGTACACCCCGCAGATGGCGCGCATCGACGAGATCGTGCAGAAGTTCCGCCCCAAGCCGGGTGTGACCTACACCGCCCTCGCGTTGAACGAGAAGGGCGTCGAGCGGGCGAAGCAGTACTCGCCCCCGCTGACGATCGAGCGCGGGAGCGGCAAGCCGAGACTGTTCGTCCACCAGTGCGACGTCTTCGCCCGCCGGAACACGAACCGCTCCCAGATGCAGGAGATGGCGGTGTGGCCGAAGGTGATTGCCGCGGCTAAGGAGAAAGGCGCCAGGGAAGCCGGGATTGGAACGAACGCCACCTTCGGCTCGAACTTCGTGGGTGATTTCACCGTCGACATGACGATGAAGTTCCTCGAGAAGGAGCACGCGCTGTGGGACGCGGTCGGCATCAAGGTCACGGCCGTGAGCGTGGGCGACCCGATGGGGTGGTGCCATCCCGTGAAGGTGGAGGAGATCTTCACCCGAGTGAAGAGGCAGTGGCCGGAGGTTACCGAGTTCAGGGCCCACCTGCACAACAGCCGGGGCATGGCGCTGACGTCCGCGTACGCCGCTATCAAGACGCTCGACGCCGGGGACACCCTGCACCTCGAGGGCACCATCGGCGGCATCGGCGGCTGCCCGTACTGCGGCAACGGCCGTGCCACGGGCATGGCCCCGACCGAGGACTTCATGCACATGCTCGAAGGCATGGGCCTCGACATGGGCGTCGATCTGGACAAGCTCATCGACTGCGTCTGGATGCTGGAAAAGATGATCGGGCGGTACGCCTGGGGACACGTGTCCCGGACGGGACCGCGGCCGACCAAACTGGAACAGCTCTACGACCCGAACGCGCCCTTCGTGGAGACGGTCGAGCAGGCCAAGCACTTCAAGCTGGGACCGAAGACGTACGAGGGGTGCATCAACCCGTGGGACGTCCCCATCTCGAGCCCGTATCGCGAGCGCGTCGAGAAGGGACTGCCGCCGTACGAGGTGGACGGCGACTGGCCGTGGACGGAAGACTTCTTTCCGAAGCCGTCCCGATAGCGCAGTTGACCAGCGGAAAGGGGCCTCCCATGGCTGAGACGAAGAGTGCGCTCACGGACGAGATCCGCGCCCTGATCGGCGTCACAGGCGAGAAGGTGGAAGCGAGTCTCTGGGGTCTCGAGCGTGAGGACCTGCGTCGCTTCACGCAGGCGATCATGGACCCGGATCCCCGCTACTGGGACGACGAGTTCGCCCGGACCACGAAGTTCGGCGGTATCGTGACCCCGCCGATCTACTGCACGTACCTCTCGAGGAAGACGCCGCCGGGCGCCGATGACCCGATCACGCGCGCCTTCCGCGAGAACCCGGAGTCCGACGGCATCGGCGGCGTGGACACGGACCGGCGGGGCGCGCTGCCGCCGATTCCCACCAACCTCAAGCGCATCATGAATGCCGGCAACGAGATCGAGGTCTGCAAGTACCCCACCCTCGGGGACCGGATCTTCTCCCAGGCCAAGATCGCGGACATCAAGGAGCGTGTCGGCCGAGACGGCAGCCCAATGCTCTTCATCACCACCGAGACCGTCTACACGAACCAGCACGGTGAGGTGCTCTGCATCCTCAGGGCATCCTCGCTCCGCCGCTGAGAGCTCGTGAAACAATCGACCGCTCCGCGCCCGACTGTTTCCACGAACTGGGCCGGAATCGTCAGAGGAGAGACACGCATGGTGACCGCAGGCGAGCTTCGGCACAAGGAGCAGCTCTACTACGACGACGTCAAGGAGGGCCTGGCGCTGCCACCGCTGGTCCTCGGCCCTATGACCCCCACGCACGCTTTCCGGTGGAGCTCGGCGATCGAGAACTGGCACCGCATCCACTACGACCAGAACTTCGCCATCTACCACGACGGCCTGCCCAACATCCTGATCCAGGGCTCGTGGAAGCAGAGCATCCTGCCCCGCTATCTGAAGGATCTCTGCCTGCCCGACGGCTGGATGTGGAAGGTGTCCTTCCAGCACCGGGCGATGATCGTGCCGGGCGACACGATCACCTGCTGGGCGGTGGTCACCCGCAAGACTGAGCGGGACGGACTCGGGTTCGTCGATCTCGAGGTCGGCATGCGACTCCAGAACGACATCGAGAGCTGTCCGGGGACCGCGACCATCGTACTTCCGATCCGCGGGGGCAGGCCGATCCCGTACCCGTTCGTGCCGCCGAAGAACTGACTGGAACTGGGGGCCCCGACATGGCCCCCAGACCCCCAGCGCTCGGAGGCGCCCCGGGGAACCCGGGGCGCCCCTCGACCACGGGATTCGTACACGCGCTTTGAGAGGAGGGCGACATGGGACGCTGGATCGCCATCGGAACCGCGCCGGGATGGGATGATCTCGCGAAGTTCGGCGCCGAACTGCGCGAGACGAGCAAGTGGCGGCCGGACGCGCAGACCACCGTCACGACGGTCTTTGCGCTCGGAGACGGCCGTTTGGTCGCAGAGTGCCACGCCAACAAGCAGGAAGACTTCGCGGGGTGGCTCAAACAGAAAGGATGGCGGGTCGAGTCCCTCACGCCGATCACGCATCTGGCGAAGACGGGAAGCATCTGGAAGGTCACGTGAGCATACGCCGTTACCGGATGCGGTCCACCGCTGCCGCGCTCGCGGTCTTGGTCGCCTCGGCAGTGGTGGTGGTCCACGCGGCGGAAACCCCGCGCCGGGGCGGCGTCCTGCTGGCAGCCATTGCCGCCGAGCCGCCGAGCCTCGACCCCCATCAAGAAGGCACCTTTGCCAACATCCAGCTCGTGGCGCCGTTCTACAGCACGCTCCTGCAGTTCGACCCGCAGAGCTTCCCGAAGATCATCGGCGACGTGGCGACCGACTGGACGATCGCGCGTGACGGGCGCACCTACACCTTCAAGATCCGGCCGGGGATCCGGTTCCACGACGGCTCGACGTTGACGGCCGCTGACGTCAAGGCGAGCTACGATAAGATCATCTTCCCGCCGGAGGGGGTCAGGAGCACGCGGAAGACCGGCTACTCGGCGGTCGAGCGGGTCGAGGCCCCCGACCCCGGCACCGTCGTCTTCAAGCTCAAGTTTCCGTCCGCCTCTATTCTGATGAACCTCGCCTCGCCCTGGAACGTCATCTTCCCGAGGAAGTATCTGGACCAGGACCCCAACTACTTCAAGATGCACGTCGTGGGCTCCGGCCCCTTCAAGTTCAAGAGCTACACGCACGGCTCCATGCTCGAGGGGGAGCGTAACCCCGACTACTTCATCAAGGACCGCCCGTACCTGGACGGTTTCAGGTTCTTCATCAGCACGGAGACATCGGTCCGCGCGGCGGCCATCCGTTCCGGCCGCGCCTACATCGAGTTCCGTGACCTGCCCCTGGCCGAGGCGGAGGCAATCCGGAAGCAGCTCGGGGACAAGGTCGTCGTCCAGGAAACGCCCGTGACCGCCTCCTGGGGAATCTGGGTCAACAACACCGTGAAGCCGTTCACCGATGTGCGCGTCCGCAAGGCGCTGACGCTCGGGATCGACCGGTACACGGCGAGCCGGGTGCTGTACCCCATCAACGGGCTCAAGCACATCGGGGGAACGATGCGTCCCGGCTCGGAATGGGCAATGCCGGAGGCCGAGCTGCAGAAGCTCCCGGGTTTCGGGAGGGATGCCGAGAAGAACCGGGCCGAGGCCCGGCGACTCCTGGCCGAGGCCGGCTATCCGAACGGGCTCAAGGTCGTCTTGAAGAACCGCAACATCAAGCTTCCTTACCAGGACTGGGCGGTGTTCGTGATCCAGGAGTGGCGCAGGATCGGCGTCGAGGCGGAGCACCGCCCGCTCGAGACAGCGGCCTGGTTCGCGGATGGACAGAACACCGGGAACTTCGAGCTGATCGTTTCCGCGCCGGTCCGGTTCATGGACGATCCCGATCTGTGGCTCAATCGTTACACCACGGGGGACACCGAGAACTGGGGCCGCGTCTCAGACCCCCGGCTCGAGGATCTGTTCGCTCGACAGACGAGGGCGCTCGACCCTGTCGAGCGCAAGAGGCTCGTCAACGAGATCGGTCGGATCGTCATGGAGAACGCGTACTACATCCCGGGCCTCTGGTGGACGCGCAACGTGGTGCACTGGGCCAAGGTGAAGAACTGGGTGGCCCCGCCCAATTACTACTCCAACCAGAAGCTCCAGGACGTCTGGCTCTCGGAGGATTGAGAAGACAAGGGGAGCGGGCAATCGGTCCCCACACCCGCAGGGGGTCGCACATGGCGGCAAGAATCCGACCTCACCGGACGCTGTTCACCGTTGCTGCGCTCGCGCTTTTGCTCGCCTCGGCGGCCCTGGGGACTCCTCCACGAGTCCAGGCGGCGGACACTCCGCGCCACGGGGGCATCTTGCTGGCCGTCATCGGTGCAGAGCCGCCGAGCCTGGACCCTCACCAGGAGGGTACCTTTGCCAATATCCAGCTCGTGGCACCGTGCTACAGCACGCTCTTGCAGTTCGACCCGTTGAACTTCTCGAAGATCATCGGCGACGTGGCCACCGAGTGGAAGTTCGCGCCCGACGGGCGGACCTACACCTTCAAGATCCGGCCGGGGATCCGGTTCCACGACGGTTCGACGTTGACGGCCGCCGACGTCAAGGCGTCCTACGACAAGATCATCTCTCCGCCACCGGGAGTCGGGAGCTTTCGGAAGAGCAGCTTCACGGCGATCGAGCGGGTCGAGGCCCCCGACCCGGGCACCGTGGTCTTCAAGCTCAAGTTCGCGTCGGCCTCCCTCCTCGCCAATCTGGCTTCGCCGTGGAACGCGATCTTCCCGAAGAAGTATCTGGACCAGGACCCCAACTACTTCAAGACGCACGTTGTGGGCTCCGGCCCCTTCAAGTTCAAGAGCTATACGCACGGTTCAACGTTCGAGGGCGAGCGCAACCCCGACTACTTCGTCAAGGATCGGCCGTACCTCGACGGTTACAGGTTCTTCATCAGCACGGAGACGTCCGTGCGGGCGGCCGCCATCCGCTCCGGGCGCGCCTACATCGAGTTCCGCGACCTGCCCGGGCCCGAGGTGGAGGCGATCCGGAAGCAGCTCGGCGACAAGATCGTTGTCCAGCAAACGCCCGTGAGCGCCCATTGGGGAATCTCGGTCAACAACAACCTGAAGCCCTTCAACGACATCCGCGTCCGTAAGGCCCTCACGCTCGGCCTCGATCGGTACACGGCGAGCCGCGTGCTGTATCCGCTCAACGGGCTTAAGCTCATCGGGGGGCTGATGCGTCCCGGCTCGGAGTGGGAGATGCCAGAGGCCGAGCTGCAGAAGCTCCCGGGGTTCGGCAAGGACATCGAGAAGAGCCGGGCCGAGGCACGGCGGCTCCTGGCCGAGGCGGGCTACCCGAACGGCCTCAAGGTGATTCTAAAAAACCGCAACATCAAGCTGCCCTACCAGGACTTCGCGGTCTTCGTGATTCAGGAGTGGCGCAAGATCGGGGTCGAGGCCGAGCACCGCCCGCTCGAGACGGCGGCCTGGTTTGCGGATGGACGGGACACGGGCAACTTCGAACTGATCGTATTCCCCCCAGTCGAGTTCATGGATGATCCCGATCTGTGGCTCGGTATCTACACGAGCCGCGACAGCCGGAACTGGGGCCGCTTCTCCGATCTCAGGGTCGACGACCTGTTCGCGCGGCAGGCGAGAACGCTCGACCCCGTCGAGCGCAGGAAGCTCGCCCACGAGATCGAACGGATCGTGCTGGAGAACGCGTACTACCTGCCGGGGCTCTGGTGGACGCGGAACCTGGTCCACTGGGCAAAGGTGAAGAACTACGTCGCCCCACCCAACTACTACTCCAACCAGAAGCTCCAGGACGTCTGGCTGGCCGAAGACTGAGAAGACGGAAGCCCGGGCATGCGAGCCTACCTGGTCACGCGAATCCTCCTGATCGTCCCCACGTTGCTCGGGGTCGCCTCCCTGGTGTTCGTGATCATGCGCGTGATTCCCGGAGACGTGGCCCTCCTGATCCTCGGCGGCGACTCGGGCCAGATCGATCGGGCGCAGCTCGCCGCCATGCACCACCGGCTCGGGCTGGATCAGCCGCTGCCAGTGCAGTTCGGGACGTGGCTCGCGGGCGTGCTCCGCTTCGACTTCGGCACCTCGCTCTGGACGGGGCGTCCGGTCATCGAGGAGTTGCTCATCCGCCTACCGCTCTCCCTCGAGCTGGCGGTGCTCGCCACGATGGTCGCGGTATTGATCTCGATCCCCCTCGGGATGCTCGCCGCCGTGCGCCAGGACACCTGGATCGACTACGTCGTCCGTGTGATCAGCATCGGCGGGCTGGCGATCCCGTCGTTCTGGGCCGGCATCCTGGTCATCCTGTTCCTGGTCGTCTTCTTCGGCTGGGGGCCGCCCCTCGTGTACACGCCGCCGTGGGTGGATCCCTGGGCGAATTTCCAGCAGATGGTGTGGCCGGTGCTCACTGTCGGCTATCGATACGCCGCCGTCACCTCCCGCATGACGCGGTCCACGCTGCTCGAGGTGCTGCGCGAGGACTACATCCGCACGGCCTGGGCCAAGGGGTTGCGGGAGGGGGAGATCGTCATCCGTCACGCGTTGAAGAACGCGATGCTGCCAGTGATCACGCTGATCGGGACGGAGTTCGCCTTCCTCATCGGCGGCCTCATCGTCACCGAGACGGTGTTCACCCTGAACGGGGTGGGGCGGTTCGTGGTGGACGCCGTCGCTCACCGGGACTACCCGGTGGTGCAGGCCCTCGTGTTCGTCATCGCGTTCGGCTTCGTGATCGTGAACCTCCTCATCGACCTCACCTACGCGTGGTTCGACCCGCGCATCCGGTACCGGGTGATCCGATGAGCCTCCAGTATCCGCTCGTGCACGAGACAGCCTCGGCATCCCTGGCGCCACGCCGCACTGCGGGCGACGTGGTCGTGAACTTCATCCGGACGAAGCCGGTGGGCGCCGGGGGCGGGCTGATCATCCTGGCGATGCTCGTGGTGGCTTTGCTCGCGAACGCGCTCGCTCCCTACGACCCGTACCAGGGCGACTACGCCCTGCAGTTTGCACGGCCGAGTGCCGAGCACTGGCTCGGGACCGACGAGTTCGGGCGCGACGTGCTGACCCGGATCATGTATGGAGCGCGGATCGCGTTGTTCGTCGGCTTCGCGGCGTCATTCGGGGGCTGCACGCTCGGCGCCCTGCTGGGAGTGGTGAGCGCGTACTGCGGCGGGAGGGTGGAGCTTCTCCTCGAGCGCCTCATCGACATCCTGCTCGCGTTCCCGCAGTTGATCCTCGCCCTGGCCGTCGCGTCGGTCCTCGGCCCGGCGGTCCAGACCGTGGTGGTGGCCGTCGCCATCCCGATCGTCCCGCGGGCAGCGCGCGTCGTGCGGTCCGCGGCCCTCTCGGTGAAGGAGAACCCGTACGTCGAGGCCGTGCACGCGCTCGGCGCCGCGCGGCGCCGGGTCGTCCTCCAGCACATCATCCCCAACGTCATGGCCCCTTACATCATCATCCTGACCGCGCAACTGGGCAGCGCCATCCTCGCCGAGGCGGCCCTCAGCTACCTCGGTCTGGGCACGGCCGAGCCGACGCCATCCTGGGGGCTGATGCTCTCGGGGTCCGCCGCGTCGTATGCCGAAAAGGCCCCGTGGATCGCCGTGTTCCCTGGCATCGCGATCAGCCTGGGGGTGTTCGGGTTCAACCTCTTCGGAGATTCCTTGCGGGACGCTCTCGACCCGAAGCTGCGCCGGGGGTGAACGCGAAGAACATCTCTCGACGCGGTTCTCGAGGGGCGCCGCGGCGCAGCCGCGGTGCCCCGAGCGCTGGGGGGCTTGGGGGGCGCCCGGAACCCCCCAACTAATGAAACCATCATGTGCCTGATCCTGTTCGCCTATCGTGTCGTCCCTGGCGCGCCACTCATCGTGGCGGCGAACCGCGACGAATACTTCGCCCGTCCAGCGGCGCCGGCGGCCCTGTGGGCAGACCATCCAGGAGTCTTGGCGGGCCGTGACCTTTCAGCCGGTGGCACGTGGCTCGGTGTGTCGAGGGCGGGGCGATTTGGCGCGCTGACGAACTTCCGCAATCCCGCAGACCATCGCAATGATGCTCCTTCGCGGGGGGGACTGGTCAAAGGCTTCCTGACAGGCCGGATGTCGGCCACGTCTTATGTTCATGGTCTCGCGCGCGAAGCCAAGCCCTACAACGGCTTCTGCCTGCTGGTCGGGGACAGCGATCACCTCTTCTTCTACTCCAACCGCGCCGAGGCGCCCCTCGAGGTAGAGCCCGGCATTCACGGCCTGTCGAACCATCTGCTCGATACCCCGTGGCCCAAGGTCGTCAAGGGACGCGCAGGCCTCACGCAACTGACCGGGTCGCCCTTCAGCGTCGACGATTACCTCGCGTTACTGGACGACACGGTTCCCGCGGACGAGCGCGACCTGCCGCAGGCCAGCGTCGATATCGAGCGTGAGCGCCGCCTGTCGTCGCTGCGCATCCTGTCGGCCGGATACGGGACCCGGTGCTCCACCGTGGTGCGGATCACCTCTGCAGGCACGATCGACTTCGCGGAGCGCAGCTATCGTGCCGATGGGGAAATCGCCGGCGAAGTCCGTCACCAGTTCGAGATGGGTCAGGCCGCGCCCAGCCGACGCGACAGCTCGACATCAGGAAGCCCGGCCTCGGTGAACTCCTCCTATCGATCTGCGGCCAGTCCCAAGCGCTGATGAGCCCTCAGACAAGGAAGGACTATGGAAATCGCGCCCGGCATCCACGACGTCATCACCGAACAGGCACCCGCGCCTGGCGTCACCAACACCTATTTGATCTCATCAAGCTCACGCACGAGGGCCGTGTGTCCGCGAGCGGAGAGATGTATCGATTGAACAAATGATGGATGACCTCGCTCCGCCCGATCTGGATCGCATCCGCGGCGCGCTAGCGGGCACCGAGCTTCCCGACCTGTCCCCGGACGGCAAGCAGGCCGCCGTCGCGGTCGTGCTGGCCGGCGAGTCGGCCGATCTCCACGTCTGCCTGATCCGTCGCGCCGACCACGAGCACGACCGCTGGTCCGGTCACGTCGCGTTGCCTGGCGGGCGGGTGGAAGTCGACGATACGAGCGCCTGCGCGGCCGCCGTCCGCGAGAGCCGGGAGGAGGTTGGTCTCCGGCTCGACCCGTTCCTGTGCCTCGGAGGGCTCGAGGCCCGGCCGGTTTCCTCGGCGGGCCGGCCGACCGGCATGACGCTCTTCTCGTTCGTGTTCTACCTCGGGGAAACGCTCGAGCCGCTCACCCCTAGCGACGAGGTGGCCGAGGCGTTCTGGGTCCCGCTGCGACACTTGCTCGATCCTCGCAACGCCAGCCGGAGACGCACTCACCGCGATGGCGTGACCATCGACCAGCCGGCCGTGCTTTACGAGGGCCGCTACATCTGGGGGCTCACGTACCGCGTGCTGACGAGCTTCTTCGAGGTCATGCAGCTCAGGATCGCCGGGCCGCGGTGAGACGAACGTTCCGGGTCACCTGCTGGCGTGAAGGAGGGCCCCGCTGAACCCCGGCTCTCGGGCCCAGAGACCAGATGGGTTGACGATGCACGAGCCGCCGGTCACCAAGGTGCGGGTTGCGTACTCTCTGCGTCTGACGCCTCCTGGCCGTCGGTGGCCACCGCCGCTCGGCGTGCCGCTCCTGGGCGCGGCGGTGTGACTCCGGCGCGCTGGTGTGGCTGGCCCTCGCGTGCGTGATAGCGAACCTGCTGGTCGCAGTGATCCGACGCGCATGGCCGATCATCCGTCTCACGTGATGTGAGCGGATCGTTCGTGTGCCACGCTGGGGGTGCAGAAGGATGCTTCGAGCGATGTGAAGCATCGGACGGAGGCGACTATGCCGAGTGACTCTCGAAGAACGTGGGCCCTCGTGATCGCGGGCGTGCTCTTAGTGGTGACGGCGGCGACGGCAGCGAGCCCGCTGGCACCGTCAACGGGCAAGCCGGGCGGCGTGCTGAATCTCCTTCAGCGCGAAGAGCTCGCCACCGGATTCTCGATCCACGAGACGGCGACCATCGCGACAGTCTGGCCAGCCTCTCCCTGCTTCTCGAACCTCGTGATGTTCGACCCGATGAATCCGGTCGAGAGCACGGAAGGGATCGTCGGCGAGCTCGCCGAGCGGTGGTCGTGGCAGGGGAGCTACCGGACCCTCGTCTTCTTCCTGCGCCACGACGTGCGCTGGCACGACGGCCATCCGTTCACCTCGAAGGACGTGAAGTACACGTTCGACATGGTGCGCGAGGCGGCCGACGCGCCGGCGAAGCTCCGCACAAGCCCGCGCAAGGAGTGGTACGAGACCGTCGAAGCGATCGAGACGCCCGACGCATCCACGGTTGTGTTCAAGCTGAAGCGCCCGCAGCCGGCGCTCCTGCTGATGCTCGCGTCGGGTCAGTCGCCCGTCTATCCTGCGCACGTCCCGCCGGCGGAGCTGCGCACGCACTGCATCGGCACGGGGCCCTTCAAGCTCAAGGAGTGGCGGCGCGGCGAGTACGTCGACTACGTGAAGAATCCGGACTACTTCGTCAAGGGGCGACCGTACCTCGACGGGCTGCGCTACTACATCATCGCCAATCGCGGTACGCAGATGGCCGCGCTCCAGACGGGACGCGTCGACGTCTCGTTCCCCGGCGACACGACGAAGCCGGGCGCCGATCAGCTCAAAGCGGCCGTCCCGGAGCTGATCGTGACGACCGTGGGCACCGGAACGTCGCCGCATCTCCTCCTCAACGCCACGAAGCCACCCTTCAATGACCGGCGCGTGCGGCTCGCGATGAGCCATGCGCTGGACCGGCGCGCCCTCGTCCAGGCGGTCACGCAGGGCGGGGCCGTGGTCGGTGCCGCGCTCGCCCCTCCCCCCTACGGGATCTGGGGATTGAGCGGCCCGGCGCTCGCCGCACTCCCCGGCTACGGCAAGGCCGCGGACGAACAGGCGAAGGCGAGGAAGCTGCTCGCCGAGGCCGGCTATGGCCCGTCGAATCCGTTGAAGGTCGAGGTTCTCACTCGCGCGCTCTTCGCGTACGTCGACTTCGCGTCGTTCGTCGTCGATGCCGTCCGACGGATTGGTGTCGAGACAAATATGAAGCAGGTCGATACGCCACTCTGGTACTCGGCAATGACGCACAAGGACTACCAAGCGGGTGCCAACGTCGCCGGGTTCGGGCTCGACGATCCCGACCCGGTTTTCTACGAGAACTACGCCTGCGGCTCGGTGCGAAACTATACGGGCTACTGCAACGAAGAGATCATGCGGCTCATCGATCGGCAGTCGCAGGAGCTCGATGCGAAGAAGCGACACGCGCTCGTTGCTGAGATCGAGGAGCGGCTCGAGCTGGACGGCGCCAGACCGACGATGGGATGGCGGCTCGACTATTTTATCCGTTGGCCGTACGTCCACAACCTCGTGCCGCACAACGGCATCTACAACTGGGGAAGGCTCACGAACGTGTGGATCGATCGTCGATGAGGTCCGCGACTCAATCATCTGTCGACATCACGCTGGAGGAACGACCATGGCCGAGCTCGTGATCTGTAATCCAATTGCCGAGACCGTCGAGTTCTCCGTCAAGCCCTCTCCCCGCCACAGTGATCTCGCCGGTGCGCGCATCGGACTCTACTGGAACATGAAGGCCGGCGCATTTGGGTATGACGACCCGGTCAGAGCACCGGCAGCATGCAGGTGAGGATCTTGAGCCGGAGGTACTCTTCGTCACGGAGTCCGTACGCGCGACGCTGGAGGACGCGGATTTTGTTGTTCAGGCCCTCGACAAAGCCGAGCGCGACTTTGTTCTCCGGGCGGCAATATACACGGACAGCCTCGGGTTATTTTCTCCAGGACGCGCTGGTCGACCGACTTATTGGACGCGGATCGTGACGACTACCGACATGCCCGTGCGCAGCGTGTGCGGGTTGCCGTACGCATTACCCACGAGGCGCAGCTTCACCGGCACGCGCTGCACCACTTTCACCCAGTTGCCGGTGGCGTTCTCCGGCGGCAGCAGCGAGAAACGCGAGCCGGTGCCGGCACTGATCGATTCGACGACGCCGGTGTACTTCCGGTCGGAAAACGTGTCGACGGCGATCTCGGCCTTCATCCCGGGCCGGATGCGCCCGAGCTGCGTCTCCTTGAAATTTGCGGTGATCCACACGTCGTGCAGCAGAACGATCGCCATGAGCGGCTGGCCCATCTGGACGACGTGACCGAGCTCCACCGTTCGCTTCGAGACGACCCCGTCCGCAGGTGAGCGGACTTCCGTGTACTCGAGCTGGAGCTCGACGAAGGCCAGATTGGCCTGGGCTTCCTTGAGCTCGGCGGCGGCCAGCTCACGCTCGGCCTCCCGTACGCGCACCTCCTGGTGCTTGGCTTCGGCCTCCATGCGTTTGGCCTTGGCGTCGACGATCCGCGCGTCCGCCATACCCAGGCCGATACCCATCGGCTCGAACCCGGCTTCCTTGACCTTGACGTCGGCTTCCGCTGACGCGAGATCGCGCTCGGCCTGAGTCACGCGCTGCGCGGCCGCCCGCACGGCCGCCTCGGCGCTCTTGACGTCGGTGACGGCCTGGTCGTAGTCCCGCTGCGCGATGAGCTCCTGCTTGATCAGCCGAGCGATGCGGTCGAGATCCTGGCGAGCCCGCTCCTGCCCCGCCTCGGCGCGCTCGAGATCGGCCTGGGCCGCGCCGAGCGCGGCTTGCCGTGCGGCCACCACGGCCTGATTCGACACGATGGAGTCGACGGCGGAGCGTCGCGCCGAGGCGGCGCTCAGCGAGGACGCGTGCGCCTGGGCCACCTGGCTCGTCGCCATTTCGCGACTCAGGCCGACGCGTTCCCTCGCGGCGCGAAAGCGGCTTTCGCCGATGGCGACGGCGGCTCGCGCCTGGTCACGCTTGGCCGAGTAGTCGCGGGGATCGATGCGCAGGAGCAGATCGCCCTTCTTGACCTGGGTGTTGTCGTCGACCAGGAGCTCGGCGACGTATCCGGAGACCTTGGCGCTCACGGTTGCGACGGTTCCGTCGACGTACGCATCGTCGGTCTCGACGTAGGTGACCGCCTGGTACCACGCGTAGCCGCCGTAGGCGAGCGCCGCGACCGCAACCAGCAAAGCGAGGCCGATAAGAAGCGTACGTCTCACGCGGTGATCAAGGGCTCCTGTCAGGCCCGACTTTATCACAGCGACGGCGGACCGGAGAGACGGCGCCGGCCAGCCGTTCTATGCTAGAACTACGACGATCTGACGGGAGGCCAAGGTCATGGAGCGATCGTTTGCCGAGGACGTCAAGCAGCTCGGATACGGCGCCGGGCAGACGCTGCGCGGTGAAGGCATTCTCGCCATCACGAAGGCGTTGCTCCAGTCGGGTGTCAGCTACGTCGGCGGATATCCCGGCGCCCCGATATCGCACCTGCTCGACGTGCTGGCCGACGCCAACGAGCCGCTGCTGAAGCCGATGGGCGTCTACTTCGAAGTCTCGGGCAGCGAGGCGGCGGCTGGAGCTCTCCTCGGCGCCTCCATCAATTATCCGATCCGCGGCGCCGCCACCTGGAAATCCGTGGTCGGGACGAACGTCGCGTCGGACGCGCTGTCGCACGTCGCCTCCGCCGGCGTCCTCGGCGGCGCCCTCGTCGTCATCGGCGAAGACTACGGCGAGGGCGCGAGCATCCTGCAGGAGCGCACGCACGCCGCTGCCCTGAAATCCAGCATCCCTCTGCTCGATCCGAAGAACAGTCTCGCGTCGTTCGCCCGGCTCGTGGAAGAGGGCTTCGGGCTCTCCGAGGCGTGCAACGAGCCTGTCTTCTTCTCCATCCGCATCCGCGCCTGCCACATGCGCGGGACGCTCGAGTGCAAGGACAACGTCCGCCCGCGGGTCAGCATGCGCTCCCGGCTCGCGGCGCCGAGCTTCGACATCGAGCGGATCAACCTCCCGCCGTTCACCTACGCGATGGAAGCGAAGAAGTTCGAGCATCGCCTGCCGGCAGCCCGGCGTTACATCGTCGAACGGAGGCTGAACGAGCATCATCCCGGCCCCGAGGCCGAGATCGGCATTGTCATGCAAGGCGGGCTGTGGAACACCACAGTCCGTGGCCTGCACGTCCTCGGGCTCGCCGACGTGTACGGGAGGACGCCGATCCCCCTCCTCGTCCTGAACGCGCTCCACCCGCTCGTGCCCGAGGAGCTGATCGGTTTCCTTCGCGGCAAGCGCCGGGTCCTCGTCGTGGAGGAAGGCATGCCGAACTTCCTGGAGGGAGAGCTGAAGGCGCTCGCTCACGACGAGAAGCTGGACGTCGAGATCCACGGCAAGGACGTCCTGTCCCCGCACGGCGAGTACGTGCCGCAGCTCGTGATCGGTGGGCTGCGGCGGTTCTTGACGACCTCCAGGCTCCAGACGATTCTCCCCAGCGACATCGAGGACCGCTATCAGCGCTTGATCGGCCACCAGAGCAAGATCCGTGAAGCGCTGCCGCAGCCGGTGGCCAAGCGCCCGCCATCGTTTTGTACCGGCTGTCCCGAGCGCCCGGTTTTCAGCGCGATGAAAATCTTGCGGTCGTCCGATCCGAGCGTCGGTGACACACACGTCGCGGCCGACATCGGTTGCCACACCTTCTCGACGCAGGCGCCGTTCAACGTCGGCAATTCCGTCCTCGGCTACGGCATGGGGCTCGCGTCGGCCAGCGCCGTTGCGCCGCTCTTCGGCAAGCGGGTCGTCTCCGTAATGGGCGACGGCGGCTTCTGGCACAACGGGCTCACGAACGGCGTGGCCAATGCCGTCTACAACAAGCAAGACTCGGTGCTCGTGATCCTGGACAACTTCTACACGTCAGCCACGGGACAACATCACAATCCCTCGACCGGCACGAACGCCCGCAACGAGCCAACCGGCATGACGATCCCCGCGGCGCTACGGGGCGTCGGCGTCCGGTGGATCCGGACCGTCAATTCCTACCGGATCAGCGAGTTCATCGGCACGCTGCGCGAGGCGCTCACCACACGGGCGAATGGCCTCAAGGTCATCATCGCGCGCGGCGAATGCCAGCTCGAGCGCCAGCGCCGCGAGCGGCCGCTCGCACGCAAGCGAGTCGCCGCCGGCGAAACGGTGGTGCAGCCGCGGTTCGGCGTGGACCCGGACGTCTGCACGGGCGACCACTCGTGCATGCGCCTGAACGGCTGCCCGTCACTGACACTCGCCCCCAACCCCGATCCATTCCGTGAGGATCCGATCGCCCACGTGGACGAGACATGCGTCGGTTGCGGCGTCTGCGGCGAAGTTGCCCACGCCGCGGTACTGTGTCCGTCGTTCTACGAGACGCGCGTGATCTCCAATCCGTCGGCGTGGCGGCGGTGGCTCGATCGCGTGCGGGGCTTCGTCATCCGCCGCCTGGCTGCTGTGTCGGGCTGACCGATGTCGGACGATCGAGGAGCGTCCCGGCTTGGCCAGGGCGCTCCGAACGTTGGGGGTGGAGGAGCGTCCCGGCTTGACCGGGGCGCTCCGAACGTTGGGGGTGTGGGGGCCATGTCGGGGCCCCCACAAGAATTAGTCCCGCGGCTCGTCACCATTCTCATCCCGGCCGTCGGCGGCCAGGGCGGTGGTGTGCTGTCCGAGTGGATCGTGGACGCTGCGCTGGCCGAGGGGTACGTCGCGCACAGCACGTCGATTCCCGGCGTCGCGCAGCGGACCGGATCGACGACGTACTACGTCGAGATCTTCCAGGGCAATGGCGAACCGCCGACGTTCTCGCTGTACCCGGTGCCCGGGGCGCTCGACGTGCTGCTCGCGCCCGAGTTCCTCGAGGTCGGTCGAGCGATCGAGCTCGGGTTCCCGTCGCCGGCGCGGACGACCATCATCGCGAGCACGCACCGGCTCTACTCGATCCACGAAAAGATCTCGACGGCCGGCAGCGTCTATCCGACCGACCAGGTGATGACCGCGGCGCGCGCGTTCTCACGCGAGCTTCACGCGCTCGACACGCTTGCCCTCGCCCGTGAGCATGGCACCGAGCCGAACGCCGTGCTGCTCGGCGCGCTGGCCGCGAGCGGCGTGCTTCCGCTGACCGCCGCCGCATACCGCAAGGCGATCGAGCGGAAGGGGATTCAGGTCGCAACGAATCTGAAAGGTTTCGAGCTTGGCCTCGAGCACGTCACCGGAGCCGGCGTTCCCGGCGCGAGCGCGGATGCCGGCGCGGTCCCGCCCGCCCGCGACCTGTCCGATCCGTTGTTGACGCCGTTACCCGAATCCCTCCGCCCGCTGGCCGCCGAGGCCGTCGCCCGGCTCATCGATTATCAGGATCGCGCCTATGCGGCTCGCTACGTCGAGCGGCTGCGGCCGTTCGTCGAAGACGCTCACGACGTCGAGCTCGCGCGTCTCATCGCGCGGCTGCTCGCGGTGTGGATGACGTACGAGGACGCGATCCGCGTGGCGGATCTCAAGACACGCGCCAAACGGTTCGAACGCATCCGTCGCGAGGCCGTGACATCGGACGCCTCGCTGGTCGTGACCGATTATCTCAAGCCGGATCTCGACGAGATCTACGGCATCCTGCCCGATCGGCTGGTCACGCCATTGGCGCGGTGGGCCGAGCGGCGGTGGCCGCATGGCCGCCCGACGCTTGGACAGCACGTGAAGACCACGACGGTGACCGGGTATCTACGGCTCTGGCTGCTGGCTCGCTGCCGGCGTCTCCGTCCGATCTCGTATCGCGCGCGCCTCGAGCACGAGCGCATGGAGCGCTGGCTCGCGGCCGTGGCGCAATGCGCGGCGTGGAGCTCGGACCTGGCGCGCGAGGTGGCGCAGGCCGCGCAGCTGGTCAAGGGCTACGGCGACGTGCGTCGCCGGATGCAGGCGGCATTCGACGACTTGCTGGGGACCGTCATGGCGGTCGCCGGGCTGGAGCACGGCGACCGCTACCCGGCGGCGCCGCGGCTTGCGGCGCGCTATCGCGCGCTGGCGCTCCGCGGGCCCGACGGTGAGACCGCAGCTCGAGCGCTCGCCCAGCGGGTGCTGGAGCGACTCAGCAGTGGCGACCGGGCCGGCGCGCTCGCTGCCCTGGAGGGCCCGTAGGCGGAGCGCCGTCAGCGCTGGCGCGCGCGCACGCGCGTCTCAGCGCGGCATGTCGAGCTCCAGTCCGAGGCGCTGGAGCATACCGCAAGCATCACGACCGTAGTCGACGCCGGCCAGGATTGGCGCGCGCCGTTCCGCCTCCCGGATCCGGTACGCGCAGGCGACGTTCTGCCACGTGCGCGCCTTCTGCCGCTGCTCGTAACCCCACGCCACCGGCAGGGCCACCAAGCCGAGCAGCATGATGAGACCGATGGCTTTGAGCGTGGCCTCGACTTCAGGCCGAAAGAATCGCATAGTCGACTCCTCCGGAATGACGATGCGCGGGTGCGTTCGTTTCGTGAGGACAATTCCAGCGTAGTACAGCATGTACGTTTTGCAAGTGATCGTGTCCCCCCGTCGGACGTCCGCGCGACGACGGCGCGCGGACGTTACAACTGATCCGCGGCTCTGCCGCTCTCGAGACCGCTGAGCCGCGGGAGATCCGGGAGAGGCTTCGCCCCACGGAAAAACGCGCTCCAGAATCCGTCCGGCGCGACGACGCCAGCTCGCCCGAGGAGAGCGTGCATCCTGAATCCGTGGGCGAGGCGGTACGAGAAGCTGTAGAACGCACTGATCGACCGCGGCGTGTACTCGCCGTTGAATGTGATGTCGAGCGCGAGGTGCGTCAAGCCGCCCATCAGGTAGCCCCAGAGCGGTAATGCATCGACGAGCCAGGCCAGGACGCCGAGCAGCGTGAACAGCTCGTAGGAATGGAGCACGAGGACGGCGCGCTGCACGCGTCCCTCGATGTAGTAGCGCAGGAACGTCCTTGGCCGTAGATCGCGCTGGCGTTCGAACAGTACGTAATCCACCGCATGATCCACGTCGATCAGGAAGCCGCCGACGGCGATGCCAAGCGTCAGGGGGACGGATCCGGTGAACGCCGCCGAGGCGGCGCACGCTGCGGCGGTCGTGACCAGATGGCCGCCGGGACTCATCGACGACAGATGTCGAGCGAGGAGGACAGGTGGGTTCTCACGCCGTTCTCGAGACGCAAGCGCCGTGCCTCACCCGGAATCTGTGAAACTCCGGGAATTCCGGCCGCTGCGCCCCGAGGACTCGATACAGACGTCATCAAAAGTGACGTCCGCGTGTCCTGCTTTCGTGCGAACTGTTTCTCGGTGGATACCCGACGAATCCTCGCCGGCCGGCGTGGTCGGACCGGTGATATACTCATACGTTGGGTCTGTTTTTCAATGGAGGAGTAATGTGTCCGGCTATTTAGCCGTGGCAGTCTTCGCCGTCTTCATCTTGGGGTTCGGCATCGTGTCCCTGGTCGCGGCCCGCGTCCTGAGGCCATCCCGGCCGGACGCGGTGAAGCTCATGAATTACGAGTGCGGCGCCGAGCCGATTGGTCCCGCCTGGGTCCAGTTTCCGGTCGGATTCTACCTCGTCGCCATCGTCTTCATCGTCTTCGACGCGCTGGCCGTGTTCCTTTTCCCCTGGGCGTTGATTCTTCGCCCGGTTGGCCTCGAGGCATTCTGGGCCATGGCCGGATTCGTCGCGATCATCCTGCTCGGCTGGCTCTATGCGTACCGGGAGGGCGTGCTCGAATGGAAATAAAAGCGCCGGTACCGCAGGTGCCTCCGCCGGTGTGGACGGAGTTCAAGGATCTCCAGGAGTGGGAGAAGTACCACCAGGAGCGTCCGACCGACGATCAAATCTCCAGCGCGTTGACGTCGATCGCCGACGCGATCCATCACATGCCCGGCGGATGGATTCTCGTCACGTCCACCGAGAAAATCTTCAACTGGGCGAGGAAGTCGTCGATCTGGCCGGTGACGTTCGGGCTGGCGTGCTGCGCGATCGAGATGATGGCGACGTTCGCCTCGCGCTTCGACGTCGAGCGCTTCGGCATGGTGCCATTCGCGTCACCGCGGCACTCGGACCTGATGATCGTCTCGGGGACGGTGACCATCAAGATGGCGCCGATGCTCAAGCGCATCTACGAGCAGATGCCGGATCCGAAGTGGGTCGTCTCGATGGGTTCGTGCGCCAACTCGGGTGGGCCGTTCCGCCATGGCTACCACGTCGTCAAAGGCGTCGACCGCGTGGTTCCGGTCGACGTCTACGTGCCCGGCTGTCCGCCGACGCCTGACTCGCTGATGTACGGCCTGCTGAAGCTGCAGGAGCAGGTCGCCGAGTTTCAGAAGACCGGGACGCGCCCCGTCGCCGCAGCCGTCGAACAGTGAGCGTGACTCCGGGACAAGCCTCCGCGCTCCTCCGCGAGCGCTTCGGGACCGAACCGACCGTCGAAGATCGGCTGGTCACGGTCCCGCTCGAGCGCGATCGCTGGCCGGACGCCGGGCGGTTCGCCAAGACCGAGCTCGGCTGTCTCTATTTCAACTGGCTGTCCGCCATCGACTGGAAGGACCAGGGTCTCGAGGTCGTGTGCCGGGTCGAGAATCTCGAGTCCGGGCTCGCGATCATGATGCGCGCGAAGCTGCCGCCTGGCGACGCGCATTGTCCGACGCTGACCGATGTGTACCGTGGCGCGGACTGGATGGAGCGTGAGTGCTATGACTTGCTCGGCGTCGTCTTCGACGGCCATCCGGATCTCCGCCGGATCCTCCTCGGCCAGGACTGGGTCGGTCATCCGCTCCGCAAAGACTGGATCGACACGGGCTATGCCCCGTACCGCTAGGAGCCTGTCGGAGAAATGATGACCGCGAAAAAACGTGGGATGACCAGACGAGAGACACCACTTCTTTCTCCGGTCTCCACCCACGTAATGGCGCTCAGGACAGCCGAAGTGGGACGGCCGACGCGCCTGATCGGTTTCGGCATTTCTCCGACAGGCCGCTAGGCTAGGAGCGTGTCGGAGGATCGACGACCGTCCCGGGTTCCCCGGGACGCTGCCGAGCGGATGGGGGCTCGAGGCGGGGGCCGGGTGGCCCGGCGCCGGCCGAGCGGATGGGGGCTCGAGGCGGGCGCCGGGTTCCCCGGCGACCGACGAGCGTATGGGGGTCTGGGGGCCTTCAAGGCCCCCAGCTATAACAGGAGTCACTGATGATCTACGAACTGAGGACGTACACGCTGATGCCGGGCAAGCAAGGTGAGTATCTGAAGCTCAACGCCGAAGTCGGTCGGAAAATCCGGGGCGACAAGTACGGCAAGTTCGAGGGCGGCTGGACGACCGAGTTCGGAACGCTGAACCAGTACGTCCACCTCTGGAGCTATCCCGATCTGAACGAGCGCGAACGACTGCGCGGCGAGCTGGCGAAGAACGAGGCCTGGGCGAAGGAATACGTGCCGCACATCCGGCCGCTGATGCTGGCGCAGGAGAACAAGATCCTGTCGGCCGTGACGGCATTCAAGCCGCCGGCAGACAGCGGCAACGTCTACGAGCTGCGCTGGTACCGCGCGCACGTCGGCAAGCTTGGGGAGTGGCTCGCGCTTGCCAAGGCCGTGCTGCCGAGCCGCGAGAAGTACTCTCGCAACGTGTGCTACTGGCAGACCGAGGTCGCCCAGCTCAACGAGGCGGTGCATCTCTGGGTGTACAAGGACCTCAACGAGCGCGCGGCCGCGCGCGCCAAGGCCCTCGGGGATCCCGAGTGGCAGGCGTTTCTCGGCAAGGCGCTGCCCCTTCTGGCGAACATGCAGGCCGTGGTGCTGATGCCGACGACCGTCTCACCGATGAAGTAACCCATGCCCGACGCGGAAGCGCGGAAAGTCATCGAGATGGGCTACGGAGGCACCGAGCGCCTCGTGATGAACATGGGGCCGCAGCATCCCTCTGCGCACGGTGTGTTCCGCGCGATCCTCACCCTCGACGGCGAGACGGTCGTCGGCGTCGACGCGGTGATCGGGTACCTGCACCGCTGCCACGAGAAGCTCGGGGAGTCCTTGACCTACGTGCAGTACCCGTCCATCGCGTCGAAGACGGACTACGTGGCGGCGATGACGGCCGAGCTCGCCTACGTGTCGGCCGTCGAGAAGGTCGGCAAGATCGAGGTTCCGAAGCGCGCGCAGTACCTGCGCGTCATCGCGGCCGAGCTGCAGAGGGTCGCGTCCCATTGCCTCTGGCTCGGCACCTGGTGCCTCGACATGGGCGGCGCGCTTGGCGGCGGAGCGACCGTGTTCCTCTATTGCATCCGCGAGCGCGAGATGGTGCTCGACCTCTTCGAGGCGCTGACCGGCGCGCGGCTGCTCTACGGCTTCCACCAGGTCGGCGGCATCCGGTACGACGTGCCGGCCGGCTGGGACGCGAAGGTACGGGAGACGATCGCCGTGATCGAGCGGCGGCTCGACGAGTACGAGGCGATGCTCGAGCGCAACACGTTCTTCGAGGTGCGCACCCAGGGCGTGGGCGTGATCTCGCGCGAGCTGGCCCAGGACGTTGGTGTGACCGGACCGCTGATCCGCGGTTCCGGCATCGACTACGACGTGCGCCGGGCCGAGCCATACTCCTCGTACCAGGATTTCGATTTCAAGGTGCCGGTCGAGACGGCCGGCGACTGCTACGCGCGCTACCGCGTCCGGATGGTGGAATTCCGCGAGTCGATCAAGATCGTCCGTCAGGCGCTCGATGGGCTGCCCCAGGGTCCGATCTCCTCGCGCCCCGGCGTGAAATCCGTGGGCCAGGTCCGGATCCCGAAAGGTGAAGGCTACGCGCGCGTCGAAGGCGCGCGTGGCGAGATCGGCTGTTACATCGTCGCGGACGGGGGCCCGAAAGCCTATCGGATGAAGTGGCGCGGCGCCTCGTTCTCGAATCTCGCGATCCTGCCCCATATCCTGATCGGGACGAAGGTGGCCGACGTCGTCGCGATCATGGGATCGGTCGACCCGGTGTTCGGAGAAGTCGACCGGTGACTGCGCGCGTGATCGACGAGCGCCACGGCTGGGCCGGGGCGCTCGGAGCGGCGGGGGGTGTGGTCGACGAGCGCCACGGCTGGGCCGGGGCGCTCGGAGCGGCGGGGGGTGTGGGGGGCCATGTCGGGGCCCCCCACCAGTTGGACCGATAATGCCGCCTCTCGCCCAGCACGCCATCGCCGCGTTCATCGTCCTGAACGCCGTGATCGGGATGGTGACCTACGTCACGCTGCTCGAACGCAAGTTCGCGGCGCGGATGCAGTCACGCATCGGTCCCTACTACGTCGGCCGTCCGCACGGCTGGCTGCAGCCGATCGCCGATGCGCTGAAGTTGATGCTGAAGGAGGACATCGTCCCGACGAGCGCTGACCGCTGGGTCTACAACCTGGCGCCGATCGTATTCCTCATTCCGTGCATCCTCATCTTCGCGACAATTCCGTTCGCCCCGGGTCTCGGGGTGGCCGACCTCAAGATCGGCGTGCTGTTCTTCCTGGCCGTCTCCTCACTCGAGATCGTCGGTCTGTTCATGGGCGGCTGGGGCTCCAACAACAAGTACGCGCTCCTCTCGGCCATGCGCGCGGTCAACCAGATCATCTCCTACGATCTGCCGTTCGTGTTCGCGTCGCTGGTGCCGGTCGTGCTCGTGGGGTCGCTCCAGATGTCGGCGATCGTGGAGGCCCAGCGCGGCCTGCTCGGCTGGTTCGTGTTCTATCCCGTGATCGGGCAGCTGGCATTCGTCGCCTACGTCGTGGCGACGATCGCCGCCGAGAACCGCGTGCCGTTCGACATCCTCGAAGCCGAGTCCGAGCTGGTGGCCGGGTTTCGCGTCGAGTACAGCGGGATGAAGTTCGCGCTCATCCAGCTCGGTGAGTACGCCCACATCCTCGGCACGTCCTTCCTCGGAGCGCTGCTGTTCCTGGGCGGCTGGCTGGGACCCGGTCCGACGTGGCTCGGACCGATCTATTTCTTGATCAAGGCGCTGATCGTGTTCCTGCTGATCACGTGGGTCCGCTGGAGCTTTGTCCGCATCCGGGTCGACCAGATCCTCGCCATCTCGTGGAAGTTGCTGATGCCGTTCACGGTGCTGCTGCTCCTGGCCACGGCGCTCGTGGTGGCGCTGGGAAGCCCGCATGCAGGCTAACGGCCGCCGGCCGCACGGCTTCTGGGCCGAGACCGTCCAGCTCGTCGCCGCCGTCGGCCGAGCGATGGGAGTCACGCTCAAGAACTTCGGCCGCAAGCCGGTCACGGTCATGTATCCGGACATCAAGCGAGAGTATCCGGAACGGTTTCGCGGCATCCTCGCGCTGACGTACGACAAGGAGACGGGCGAGGAGAACTGCATCGGCTGCCGCCTCTGCGAGTACGTGTGTCCGCCTGCCGTCATCAAGGTCGAGATGCTGAAGACCAAGGAGCGGAACTACGCCAAGAGCTTCACGCTCGAGCTGTACGCGTGCGAGTTCTGCGAGCTCTGCGTGCAGGTCTGTCCGACCGACGCCATCGTGATGATGAAGTCGTTCGATCTGGCGACGAGCGACCGGCGCGAGCTGTTGCTCGACAAGGACCGGCTGCACACGCTCGGGCTGACCTTCGAGCCGTCGTGGGCGACGGGCACCAAGCTCCGGGACATGCAGGCGCCGGCCAAGGCGGCGAAAGCCGAGGCGAAGGGGTCGGTGACCGAGTGACGTTCGAGACGGTGGGGTTCTGGGTGGTGGCCGCGGTGCTGCTAGCCGGAAGTCTCGCCGTCGTCCTGACGCCGAACCTGTTCCACGCCGTGCTGTATCTGGCGGCAGTTCTCGTCGCGACCGGGGTGATGTTCCTCCTGCTCGGCTCGCCGTTCCTGTTCGGGGTCCAGCTCCTGCTTTATGCCGGGGGTGTCGTGACCATCATGGTCTTCGCGATCATGCTCACCGAGCGGCTCGTCGGGGAGAGTATTCGCCAGACGAGCCGGTACATCGTGAACGGGGCCATCGTCTCGGCCGCGGTCTTCGTCGGCATCGTCGGCTTCCTCCTGCAGTCGCCGGCGCCCGCGTTCCCTCCGGCCATCGCGTCCGACACGACCGCGGCGATCGGTCGGGCGCTCGTCGGACCGTTCGTGGTGCCGTTCGAGCTGCTCGGCGTCCTGCTGGTAGCGGCGCTGCTCGGGGCGGTGTATTTCGCGCGGACCGAGGACTGAATGGGCTTGCACGCCTACCTCGTCGTGGCCGCGCTCGTCTTCTCGATCGGACTCTTCGGCGTGCTCACGCGCCGAAACGCCGTGGGCATCCTGCTCGGGATCGAGCTCATGCTGAACGCGGTCAACATCAATCTCGTCGCGTTCTCACGGTTCCATGCGGACCTCGGTGGACTGATCTTCACGCTGTTCACGATCTCGATCACCGTGGCCGAGGTCGCGGTTGGACTCGCGATCGTGATCGTCATCTTTCGCGTCCGCCGGACTATCGAGGCCGACCGCCTCGATCTCCTCCGAGGCTGAGGCGTGGATTTCCCGTTGCCCCTCGTCGTCCTGGCGTCGCCGTTCGTCGCGTTCCTGATCCTGGCGGCCGCGCCGCCGATCCGACGCCGCGGGCGTCTGGCGGGCGCCGTCTCGATCGCGGCGACGGCGGTCGCGTTCGCGACCGCCGTCGCCGTATGGCAGAGCGGAACGACGCTCGAGGAGCTGTGGACGTGGTTGCCGGGCGACGGCGGACCGATGGCCCGGGTCGGTGTCATGGTCGACGAGCTGTCGCGTCCGATGCTCGTGCTCGTCACCCTCGTGTCGCTGCTGGTGCAGATCTACTCGCTGGGCTATCTGCACGAGGAGCCCGCACCCTCGCTCGGGCGGTACTACACGTACCAGTCGCTCTTCGCCTTCGCGATGCTCGGTCTGGTGCTGTCGCCGACGTTTCTCCAGATGTTCGTGTTCTGGGAGCTCGTCGGCCTGTGCTCGTATCTCTTGATCGGCTACTGGTACCAGCGCCCGGCCGCGGCCAGCGCCGCCGTCAAGGCGTTCTGGATCACGAAGCTCGGCGACAGCGGCTTCATCGTCGGCATCGTGTTGCTGTGGGCGTCGACCGGCACGTTCGAGTTTTCCGAGCTGTTCCTCATGATTGCGCAGAATCAGCTGCCGCTCGAGGGTCTCTCGATCGTCATGTTCCTGATCTATCTCGGCGCGGTCGGAAAGTCGGCCCAGTTCCCGCTGCACGTCTGGCTGCCCGATGCGATGGAAGGCCCGACGCCGGTCTCCGCCCTGATCCATGCCGCGACGATGGTGACGGCTGGCGTGTTCCTGGTCAGCCGGACCGCGCCGCTGTTTGCCCTGACGCCTCACGTGCAGTGGCTGATTGGAGTGAACGGCGCCTTCACCGCGCTGCTCGCGGCATCCATGGCGTGCGTCGAAAGCGACATCAAGCGGGTTCTGGCGTACTCCACCGTGTCGCAGCTCGGCTACATGATGGCCGCGGCGGGCGCTGGCGCCGCGTCCGCCGGCTTCTTCCATCTGCTGACGCACGGCATCTTCAAGGCGCTGCTCTTCCTGGCCGCGGGTGCCGTGATCCATGCCGTCGGCACGAACGACATCTTCCGGATGGGGGGCCTCTTCCGGGCGATGCCACATACGGCGATCGTGTTCCTCGTCGGCACGCTCGCCCTCAGTGGCGTGCCACCCCTCGCGGGGTTCTTTTCCAAGGAGGCGATTCTCGGCGGCGTGTGGCGGGCGGGCATGATCGGGCCCTTCGTGATGCTCGCGCTGACCGCGTTCCTCACCGCGTTCTACATGTTCCGGGTCGTCTTCATCGCCTTCTTCGGCCAGGCGCACGCGCAGGGCCATCCGCACGAGGCGCCCTGGCTCATGCGTGGGCCGCTGTGGATCCTCGCCACGCTCACCGTCGTGATCGGTCTCGCCCTGGCGATCGCACCGGCCGAGGCCGGGCCCCACGGTCCGGCCTGGCTCGCGCCGTTCTCGGTGCTGCTCGCGCTCGCGGGCATCGTGCTGGCGTGGGCGGTCTATCAGCGCGGCGCCGTCGACGCCGCGGCGCTGTCGCGAGCGCTCGGGCCGATCGATTTCATGGCGCGCCGCCGATACGGTCTCGATGCGCTGTACGGCGGGCTCTACCGAGGTTTCATTCTCGGGTTCTCGGGGCTGATCGGCTGGCTCGACCGTTACGTCGTGGACGGTCTCCTGAACGTCGTCAGCGCCTGGACTCTCCGCAGCGGTGATCGACTGCGCCGGATCCAGAGCGGCCAGGCGCAGGATTACGTGTACGGCGTCGCCTTCGGCGTGCTGCTCCTGTTCATCGCGGCCCAGTGGTGGAAGAGATGATCCTCGACGCGTCGCATCTGGACGCAGCCCACCCTCGGTGGTTGCGGGCTCGCGGACCCCGCTACAAATGATTCCCGTGCTTTCCATCATCACGTGGGCGCCGTTCGCGGGCGCGTTGCTCGTCATGTTCACTGCGCGTCGCCACCCGCTGGCGGTGCGCCTGATCTCCACCGCTTCAGTGGCGATCTCCACCGTGCTGTCCATCTGGGTCTACGTGCGATACGACCGCGAGGCGGCGGGGTTCCAGTTCTACGAGAAGCTTCCGCTCGTGCCCCCGCTCGGGATCTCGTACGAGCTCGGCGTGGACGGCATCAGCCTCTTGATGGTGCTGCTGACGTCCGTCATCATTTTCGCCGGCGTGTTCGCGTCCTGGACCGTCGCGGTCCGGAGTCAGGAGTTTTACGCGCTCCTCCTCGCGCTGGTCACCGGGGTCTACGGCGTCTTCGTCTCGCTCGACCTCTTCGTCTTCTTCCTCTTCTACGAGCTCGCCGTGCTGCCGATGTACCTCCTGATCGGAATCTGGGGCTCCACGGGCGAGGTGCGGCCGCGTGGGATCTTCGCGTGGGCGTATCGCGAGACCGGGGTCGGGACGAAGGAATACGCCGCGATGAAGCTGACGCTCTATCTGCTGTTCGGGTCGGCCTTCATCCTGGTCGGCATCTTCGCGCTCTACGTCAACGCCGGCGCCTCGTCGTTCTCGTTCATCGAGCTCGAGGCGACGGCGTTCGATCCAACGCTGCAGCGCTGGGTGTTCCTCGCGTTCTATATCGGCTTCGGCATCCTCGCTGGCATCTGGCCGCTCCACACGTGGTCGCCCGACGGCCATGCATCGGCGCCGACCGCGGTGTCCATGTTGCATGCGGGTGTGCTGATGAAGCTCGGCGCGTACGGTGTGGTACGGGTCGGGATGGGCCTTCTTCCCGAAGGCGCCGTGAGTCTCGCCTGGCTGGTCGGCACGATCGCGTGCATCAACGTCGTGTACGGCGCGCTGTCCGCGATGGCGCAGGTCGATCTCAAGTACGTGATCGCATATTCGTCGGTATCGCACATGGGCCTCGTCATGCTCGGCGCCGCCACGCTGACGGAGGCGGGCCTGAACGGGTCGGTCTTCCAGATGTTCGCGCACGGCGTGATGACCGGGCTGTTCTTCGCCCTCGTCGGGCTCGTCTATGAGAAGGCGCACTCGCGCGAGATCTTCCGCATGGGCGGGTTCGGCAGCGTCATGCCGGGCGTGGCTGCGGCATTCACGGTGGGCGGCCTCTCCTCGCTCGGGCTTCCGGCCACCGCCGGATTCGTCGCCGAGATCCTGACGTTCATGGGGGCCTGGCGCTCGGATCATCCGTGGTGGCTCCTGCCCGCGGTGGCCGGCACGTTCCTCACGGCGGTGTATGTGCTGAGGGTGGTGAAGCAGATCTTCTGGGGGCCGCCGTCGCCGCACTTCCATCACCTCGTCGACGCGCAGGGACCTGAATGGGTCGCGCTCGTGATCCTGGTCGTGGTCCTCGTCGTGTTCGGGCTGGCGCCCGGTCTTGCGCTGGTGCCTGTCGACACGGCGACGGTGCCGTTGCTGTCTCGGCTGGCCGTCCCGTGAGCAGCGCAATCGCCCCCTTCGTGCTCGAGGTCGGCCTCGGAATTCTCATGGTGCTGGTCTTCGCCGTGAATCTCGTCGCGGTTGGCCCCGATCGCAGGCATCTCGCCTGGATTGCGACGATCGGCGTGCTGGTGCTCGCGGGCGTGGCGATGACACTGGCGCCCGAGCCCCCGGCGCTTGGCGGCGCCTTCGTGCTCGATGGTCTCGCGATCTTCGCCAAGCGTCTCTTCCTCGCGGCGACGTTCATCGGCCTGCTGGCTGGTGTCGCATCGCCGGACCCGGCGTTCGCGCGCCGCGCAGGCGAGTATCACCTCCTCATCCTGGCCTCGCTGCTCGGCATGATGGTGCTCGTCTCGGCGCGGGACATCGTGCTGCTCTTCGTGGCGTTCGAGTTGATGTCGATTCCGCTCTACGTCCTGGCCGGGTTCCTCAAGCGCCAGGCCGTGGCGGTGGAAGCTTCACTGAAATTCTTCCTCGTCGGGAGCGTGTCGTCCGCGATCATGGCCTACGGTCTGTCGTTCGTGTACGGGGGCGCCCACACGACGAGCCTCGCCGGCGTGGCGAAGACCTTTGCCGCCGGTGATCCACTCGTGCTCTTCGGATTGCTCGCGGCGTTCGCGGGGTTCGGATTCAAGATCGCCGCGTTCCCCTTTCACATGTGGGTTCCGGACACGTACGAGGCCGCAAGCACGCCGTTCGTCGCCTGGCTGAGCGTGGCGCCGAAGGCCGCAGGTTTCGTCGCGGTGCTGCGGGTCTACTTCGAGGGTGTCGGCGACCGTGTCAGCGTCTGGATGCCGATCGTGGCTGCGTTCGCCACTATCACGATCATCGCGGGCAACCTGATGGCGCTGCCCCAGCAGAACACGAAGCGGTTGCTCGCCTATTCCGGTATTGCGCACATCGGCTACATGCTGGTCGGCATCGCGGCGGCCTCGGCGTCGGGCGCCGCGATGGTGCTCTTCTATCTGGTTGCGTATGTCTTCGCGAACATGGGGGCGTTCCTGGTGGTGGAAGCGGTGTCGCGAGCGGAGGATTCCGAGCAGACCGCCGCGTTGCGTGGCCTGGCGCAGCGGTCGCCGTTGCTGGCGCTGGCGATGCTGCTCTTCCTCCTGTCGCTCGGCGGCATTCCGTTCGTGGCCGGGTTCTGGGCGAAGCTGTACGTGTTCTGGGCGGCAGCCCAGCAGGGCCTCTACTGGCTGGTATTGCTGGGCGCGGTACTCACCGTGGTCGCGCTCTTCTACTATCTGACGGTGGCCAAGCGGATGTACATCGAGCCGCCGGATCGCCCCGACCGCGTGCGAGTCTCGCCGACGCTGGCGCTATCCCTCATCCTGTGCGTGCTCGGCATCGTTGCGATCGGGGTGTATCCCAAGCCCGTGGTCATGGCTGCGCTGCGAGTCGCCGCGCCGCTCTTTTAACCCTGAAACCCTGGCGCTTGCAGGGTGCGGATCTCGTTCTAAGTACTTGAAATAGCGCCAGTTTAAGCCAGTCCGTTGACCGTCGCCGGCTTCTCGTGTTAGCGTGTGTACCAACTGGTCGGTACAGAGATGACAGACACCACACTCGCGAGCCCAGCGAAGCCGAAGGAAGGTCGCTCGACCCGAGACGTCATCGTGGCCGCAGCGTCCCGGCTGATGCACGTCAACGGTTACCACAACACCTCCCTGGACGACGTCCTACGCGAGAGCGGTGTGGGGAAGGGGAACTTCTACCACTATTTCAAGAGCAAGGAAGATCTCGGCTACGCGATCCTCGACCGGCTCGTCCATGCGTTCATCGAGCGGACGCTCGAGCCCTGCTTCGCGGACTCCGAGGCGCCGCCGCTCTCCCAGATCCGGCGTTTTCTCGACCGCATCGTCGAAGCCCAGCGCGCGCGTAACTGCGTGGGCGGATGTCCGCTGGGGAATCTCGCGTCCGAGCTGTCGGATCTTCACGAGGGATTCCGGACCCGATTGGCGGACGTCTTCTCGGCGTGGCGTGCTCGGCTGACGTCGGCTCTGCAGGAGGGGCAGGCGCGCGGTGAGGTCGGCGCGGACTGCCGGCCCGAGTCGATCGCCCAGTTCCTCGTCGCGTCGCTCGAGGGCGCGATTCTGATGACGAAGCTGACGAAGGACATCACTGTCATGGAGCAATGTGTGACGGAGATGAAGCGCTATCTGTCGCTCTACGACAGTGGTCGGTCATCATGACCGCCATGGCCCGCAAGCTCGATCCCGATGCTGCGCTCGTAGAGGCGCTGCGACAAGACGATCCGAGCGCTCCCGACATGCTCGTGGAGAGGTATGGCGATCGCGTCTATCGTCTGGCGCTGCGGATCACGGGATCGAACGAGGACGCGGAGGAAGCCGCGCAGGACGCCCTCTGGACCGCCGCGCGAAAGATCCACATGTTCAAGGGCGACTCCGCGTTCGGCAGCTGGCTGTACCGCATTGCCGCGAACTCGGCGTACCAAAAGCTGCGGGCTCGCAAGGCGAAGTCGCGTGAGATCGCGCTCGACGATGTGCTGCCGTCGCTCGACGGGGAGGGGCGTCACTTCGAGCCGATGGACGACTGGTCTCAGCGTGTCGACGAGCAGACGCTCCAGGGCGAGTTGCGACAGGTGCTGGAGGAGGCGATCGCCCAGCTGCCTCCGGATTACCGGACCGCGCTCGTGCTCCATGACGTCGAGGGAATATCGAACCCGGACATCGCCGAGACCCTCGGTATCAGTCTCCCGGCGGTAAAGTCCCGCGTGCATCGCTCCAGGCTGTTCTTGCGGCAGCGGCTGGCTGGGTACATGCAAACGGCGAGCTGAGTCGATCGTCTGGGCCGGGACGGGCGCGGGGTTCCCCCGGGCCCGTCGAGGGTGTATCGGGTCGAGACGGGCGCGGGGGTATGGGGGCCTTCGAGGCCCCCATTAGGTTGACGCGGAGCGACGCGCTATGGTCTGATAGGCGCTCGTCGCTATTCACGATTCAGGAAGGTCTGACAATTCATGGAAGCGGTCATCGCAACCGGCGGTAAACAGTACCGGGTGACGCCCGGCCAGGTCATCTCGGTGGAGAAGCTCCCTGGCGACAAGGGAGCTGCGGTCGAGTTCAAAACCGTGCTGATGGTGACTCGAGACGGCGACGTCTTGACCGGCACGCAGCTCGGCTCGGCGCGTGTGGCGGGCGAAGTGGTCCGACAGGGCCTGGCGCGCAAGGTCCTCGTGGTGAAGTTCAGGCGCCGCAAGAACTATCGCCGCCGCCGAGGCCATCGGCAGCCATTGACGTCGGTCCGCATCACCAACATCGAGGTATAGAAGGATGGCCCACAAGAAAGGCGTCGGTAGTTCCCGGAACGGCCGGGATTCGAATCCTCAAATGCTCGGCGTCAAGCGCTTCGGCGGACAGGTCGTCACCGGAGGCAGCATCCTCGTGCGCCAGCGGGGCACGCGCTTCAAACCGGGGCTCAACGTGGGCCGGGGCTCGGACGACACCCTCTTTGCCAAGGTCGACGGCGTCGTCCGGTTCGAGCGACGGGGCGACTCGCGCTACATCAGCATCATCACGCAGCCCGCGTGACCTCGGGCGCGCAACGTCCGGGCCCGCGATGTTCGTCGACGAGATCGATATTTTCGTCAAGGGCGGTGACGGCGGTGCCGGGTGCGTCAGCTTCCGTCGCGAGAAGTTCGTTCCTCGCGGCGGGCCCGATGGCGGAGATGGCGGTGACGGCGGCAGCGCGTGGCTCGAGGCCGATCCAGCGCTGACCACGCTCCTCGACTACCACTATCGGCGACACTACGAGGGCCAGCGCGGTCAGCACGGTAAAGGCGCCAACCGGCACGGGGCGAGTGGAAACGATCTGGTCTTGCGCGTGCCGGTCGGCACCGTGATCACCGACCGCGATACCGGCGAGCTCATCGCGGATCTCACCGCGCCGCACCAGCGAGTCCTCGCGATCGCCGGCTCCCGGGGCGGCCGCGGCAACGCACGCTTCGCGACGTCGACCAACCGAGCGCCGCGCCGCGCCGACCTCGGCCGTCCCGGCGACGGCCGCTGGCTCCACCTCGAGCTGAAGCTTCTCGCTGACGTCGGGGTTCTCGGGTTTCCGAACGTCGGGAAGTCCACGCTCGTGTCGCGCGTGTCGGCGGCGACACCGAAGATCGCGGACTATCCGTTCACCACGCTCACGCCCTCGCTCGGCATCGTGCGGCTCGACGCGGAGCGCACGTTCGTGATCGCCGACCTTCCCGGGCTGATATTCGGCGCGTCCGAGGGCAAGGGGCTTGGGCATCAATTCCTTCGCCACACCGAGCGCACACGTCTTTTGCTCCACGTGCTGGATCTCGATCCCACCAACGGACGTGACCCGCGCGACGACTTTCGCGTGATCAACGCGGAGCTCGCGGCCTATTCCCGGGAGCTGGCCGCCCGTCCGCAGATCGTCGTTCTGAACAAAGCCGATCTGCTCGGTACCGGCGAGGCAGACGCGCGATTGCGCCTGGTCGAGGACATGTGCGCTGTGGAAGGGCGGGAGCTCTACGTGATCTCGGCGGCGACGGGACGCGGCCTTTCTGATCTCGTCGGCGGCATTGCCCACCGGCTCGAAGCGGTCGGATGGCTGCGCGCCGCCAGCTAGGGCGCGTGCGGCGCCTCGTGGTGAAGGTCGGCAGCGGCCTCATCACCACGATCGGCGCCGGCGCGGACGCCGACCGCATCGAGTCCCTCGCCGCGGACATTGCCGCCGTCGCCAAGGGTCGTGACGTGACACTCGTGACTTCGGGCGCGATCATCACGGGGATGGCGCGGCTCGGGCTCGGCGCGCGGCCACGGTCGATTCCTGACAAGCAAGCGGCGGCGGCGGTGGGACAATCGGCGCTGATGTGGCACTACGAAGCCGCCTTCAAGCGACACGGGCTCGCCGTCGGCCAGGTGCTCTTGACGGCGCAAGACATCAGCGACCGCGCCCGGTATCTCAACGCGCGCAACACGCTGGTCGCCCTGCTCCGCTTCGGTGTGCTGCCGATCGTCAACGAGAACGACACCGTGGCGATCGAGGAGATCAAGGTTGGAGACAACGACAACCTCAGCGCCCTGGTCGCTGCGCTGATCGACGCCGACCTTCTCGTCTTGCTGACCGATGTGGACGGTCTCTACACCGACGATCCGGCCCGGAATCCCAATGCCCGCAAGCTCGATACAGTGGAGACCATCACCGAGGAGATCAGGCAGCTCGTCTGGGATCACGCCGCTGGCGGCTCGGTCGGTGGCATGGCGACGAAGCTCGAGGCGGCACAGAAGGCGACGGCCTCAGGTGTGCCGATGGTCATCGCCAACGGCCACGAGCGCGGGATCCTGGCCCGCATCCTCGGCGGCGAGCTCGTGGGCACCTATTTCGCGCCGCGGGCCGATCGGCTGGCGGCGCGGAAGCGCTGGATCGCGTTCGCGGTACCGCCCCAGGGCCGACTCACCGTCGACGCGGGCGCGTTCCGGGCGCTGACGCGAGATCGGAAGAGTCTGCTGCCTTCGGGGCTCGTCGGCGTCGAGGGCGATTTCGCGTCGGGCGAGGTGGTCGCGGTCCTCGATGCGACGCAGGGCAAGGAGTTCGCGCGAGGCCTCGTCAACTTCGATGCCGAGGAGCTTCGCAGGATCCGGGGAGCCAAGACACTGGAGATCGCGCAGCGGCTCGGCTACAAGAGCTTCGATGAAGTCATCCATCGTGACAATCTGGTGATCCTCTAGATGGGCTCGGAGGCGTCGGGAGCAGGCATGGACGTCAAAGCACTGGTGGAATCCAAAGCTCGGGCCGCGCGCCAGGCGGCGCAGTCGCTCGCGCTGTGCCCCACCAAGACGAAGAACGACGCGCTGATGCAAATGGCCCGGGGGCTCGAAGAGAAGATGGAAGCGCTGCTCGACGCGAACCGCGGCGACCTCGAGCGCGCGCGGACTCGCGGCGTGACGCGAGCGTTTCTCGACCGACTCACGCTGACGGACGCCCGGATCGACGCGATGGCGCAGGGTCTCCGACAGGTGGCAATGCTGCCGGACCCGGTCGGGAGCGTCGTGGAGACCTGGCGCCGGCCGAACGGGATCGAGATCGCGCGCGTCCGGGTGCCGCTCGGCGTCCTGGGCTTCATCTACGAGTCGCGCCCGAACGTCACCGCCGATGCCGCCGGACTCTGCGTGAAGTCCGGGAACGCGGTCGTCCTTCGCGGCGGCAGCGAGGCGATCGAGTCCAACGGCATGATCGCCGCGGTGCTGTCGAAGGCGCTCGAGAAGTCGGGAGCGCCCGCGGAGGTGATCCAGTTCATCGATACACCCGATCGTGACGCCGTCGGCGCGATGCTCGACCTGGACGGCCTGATCGATCTGATCATTCCGCGCGGCGGCGAGGACTTCGTGCGCTGGGTGGCGCGGACCTCGCGTATCCCGGTGCTGAAGCACGACAAGGGGCTCGTGCACGTCTTCGTGGACGCGGACGCGGATCTCGACATGGCGAGCACCATCGTGATCAACGCCAAGGCGCAGCGACCGAGCGTCTGCAATGCGCTGGAGACGCTCCTGGTGCATCGGGACATCGCCCCCAGATTTCTCCCGATGGTCGCCCGTCGTCTCGTCGACGCGGGCGTCGAGCTCCGCGGCTGCTCGCAGACCCTGACGCTGGTTCCGCAGGCGCAGCCGGCCACTGCGGAAGACTGGGACGCCGAGTATCTCGATCTCATCCTGGCGATCCGTGTGGTGGATGACGTGGGCGCGGCGATCGAGCACATCCGCCGGCACGGCTCCGGTCTGGCGGAGGCGATCGTCACGAACGATCGTGCCAATGCCCGGCGCTTCACCCGCGAGGTCGACGCGGCGGCGGTGCTGGTCAACGCCTCCACGCGGCTCGTCGACGGGAACCAGTTCGGCATGGGCGCCGAGATGGGGATTTCCACGTCGCGCGTGCACGCCCGCGGGCCGGTTGGCGTGCAGGAGCTCACGACGACGAAGTTCGTCGTCCAGGGGGACGGGCAGGTGCGGGAATAGTGAGCGGCACTGCGGATCGACCCGGACCCGTCACACGGACAGGCATTCTCGGCGGTTCGTTCAATCCCGTTCATTACGGCCATCTCGTTCTCGCCGACGAGGTCCGTGAGACCCTGCGGCTGGACCGGGTCGTCTTCGTGCCGGCCGCTGCCCCGCCTCACAAGCCGGCGGCGCAGCTCGCGCCGGCGGCGGACCGGTTCGCCATGGTCGAGCGGGCCGTCGCCACACATCCGGCGTTCTCGGTGTGCGACGTCGAGCTTCGGCGCCGTGGTCCGTCGTACACCGTCGATACGCTGGAAGCGCTGCGCGCGCCGGGGCAGGAACTCTTCCTCCTGGTCGGCTCGGAGACGTTCCTCGATCTGCTGTCGTGGCGCGAGCCGCGCCGCATCGCGAGTCTGGCGCGGCTGGTCGTCGTCCCGCGGACGGGCAGCGTGTTCGACACCGAAAGCGCGGCCGCGCTCAAGGTGGTGCGAGAGATCGGCGCCGCCGGATTCGCGGCGGGTGGCGTCGAGCCGGTACCCGAGCGCGCTGTCCTGATCGTGCACGCGACCTCGCTGCCGATCTCGGCCTCCGATCTGCGCCGTCGCGTGCGCGAGGAACGCTCGATCGTCTACCGGATGCCGGACGCTGTGATCGAGTACATCCGCGCTCACGGCCTGTATCGCGAGGAGCCATCGGCGTGAGCCGCCTCTCGGCCGAGCGAAAGGTCCAGCAGGCGGGTCGCGCGGCTCGGGACAAGAAGGCCGTCGATGTTCGCGTCCTCGACGTGCGGACCGTGTCGAACGTTGCCGACTATTTCCTCGTCTGCAGCGGGCGGTCGACGACGCATCTGGCGACGATCGCGGAGGCGATCCGCGCCGACCTGAAAGCCGAGGGCGTGCGACCGCTTCACGCGGAGGGCATGGCCGAGAGCGGCTGGGTGTTGCTCGATTACGGCGACGTCCTCATGCACGTCTTCCTCGACGACACGCGCGCGTATTACGCGCTCGAGCGGCTGTGGGGTGACGCGCCGGCCGTGGAGCTCGAAGGGTGAATGCGGCCCTCTGGTGTTGCGCGCCCTGGACACGCGTGCTAGCGTATTTGCCTTCGCGGCGTCGTGGATGTCGTGAGGGGGGACTGGATGCGCAAGGACCGACTGACGTACTTCAAGAAGCGCCTGGCCGAGAAACATCGTCAGCTTCTCGACGAGGTCGGGAAGACTGCGCTCTACGGCAAGGACCAGGAAGACGACTCCATCAAGGATCTCGGCGACCAGGCCAACACCGCCTATACGCGCGAATTCTTCTTCGAGCTGGGAACCGGCGACCGTCGCCTCCTGCGCGATGTCGTCTCGGCGCTGCAGAGGATCGACGAGGGATTGTTCGGCACTTGCGAGCGCTGCGGCGAGGTGATTTCCGACAAGCGGCTCGAGGCGCTGCCGTTCGCCCGCTACTGCATCGCCTGCCAGCGCGCCGTGGAGGCCGAGGAGCGCATGGCCACGGGTTGATCGGCGCCAGGACGCCGCTCCTGGCCCCGTGACGTCTTCCCCGTCGCCCCGCTCATTACCTCTCCTGGCTCGCCTCGAACCGCTGACGGCGCTCGTTCGCGCCGTGACTCGCTGGGCGAGCGTGGGGGCGCCGTCACGGGCGGACAATGACGACCCCGAGGCCCGCGAGGTGATGCGCCGGGCCGCCGAGGCTCAGCTGGCGAACCGGTCGGCGGAAGCGGCGACGCTGTATCGGCAGGTGCTCCAGCGACACCGCAGCCATCTGGCGGCGCTCCGTGCCCTCCGGGACATCGCGGTCGGCGCCCGGCAGTGGCGAGAGGCGCTCGACCTCCAGGAGCGGCTGATCGGCCTGGTCACGCCGACGGAGCGCGCACGGGAGTCGGAATGGCTGGCCGTGATCCACTACGAGCAAGGCCGCGTCGAGCTGCGCGCCGGCCGCAACGACGCGGCCATCGTCGAGTTCAAGCACGCGCTGCGTGCCGACCGTCACTTCGTTCCTGCGTCGCTGGCGCTCGGCGACGCCTTCGAGGCAGCCGGCGATCTCCGGGAAGCCGTGCGCATCTGGGAGCGTGCGGCCGAGCTCGAGCCCACGCTGCCGGTTCTCGCCCGGCTCGAGCGCGAGTACCGGCGTGAGGGACGACCGAGCCGCATGATCTCCCTCTACCGCGGGGCCGCCGACCGGGCGCCCGACGATCTCGCTCTCGCGATGGCGGTCGGTCGCGTGTACTTCGAGCTCGAGATGCTGGACGAGGCGGCCGATCAGTTCGAGAAGGTCGAGGTGCGCGCTCCGGACCTGCCGGTGGTGCACGCGTTTCTCGGCGCGGTGTTCGAGCGGCGTGGGGACATCGCGCAGGCGCTGGAAGAATACCGCCGCGCGCTCGGGCTCGGCCACGGGTTCACGTGGCCCCATCGGTGCCGCGCGTGCGGGGCTGCATCACCGGGGTGGCGCGAGCAATGCGAGCAGTGCCAGCGCTGGAACACGCTGCGGCCGAGTGACGGCCGTTGAGCCTCGTGGCGGTGTCGAGCGCGCGTCCATGGCTCCTCGCGGCGCTCGATCTCGTCTTTCCGGCCGTCTGCCCGGTTTGCCAGCGTGCGCTCGGCGAGGGACGCCGAGATCCGCTCTGCAGAGATTGCTGGTCCCGCATCGATCGCATCGGGCCACCGTGCTGCGCGACCTGCGGCCTGCCGTTCGCGGTGTTCGAGAGGCCTCTCGGCACGTCGGCTGATCCGGGACACTGCCGGGGCTGCATCGAGGAGCCCCCGGCGTTCGTCTGGGCGCGTGCGGCCGCGCACTATGCCGGGCCGCTTCGTGACGCGCTGCATGCGTTCAAGTTCGGCCGCAAGCGCGCGCTGGCGCGACCGCTCGCGGAGCTGGTGCTCGAGCAGTACGAAGCCGACGTCGCGCGCGGCTTCGCCGCGCTGGTCCCGGTGCCGCTCGCGGCCGAGCGCGAGCACGAGCGCGGCTTCAACCAGGCGGAGCTGCTGGCTGACTGGCTCGCCCGCTCGCTTGGCGTCCCCGTGAAGTCACGGTGGCTCAGCCGCACGCGTGCCACTCCACCGCAGAGTGAGCTCGGCGCGACGGCGCGACGAGCCAACGTGCGCGGGGCCTTCACGGCGGCGCCGGCGGTGAGAGGGCTCGACGTCATCGTCGTCGACGATGTGTTCACCACGGGCGCCACGGTGGCGGAATGCTGCCGTGCACTGAGGACAGCGGGCGCACGCCGGGTGGGGGTCCTCACAGTTGCCCGCGTCGTCTGAGGGGCCGTATACTGGGCCCGAGCGGAGTCCCGCAGTCCCCACAAGGAGCCCTTCCATGAGCATTCGAGTAGGCGTCAACGGCTTTGGCCGTATCGGTCGCGTATTCTTCCGCACGGTGCTGGGCGCTCAGGACATCGAGGTCGTCGGCGTCAACGACCTGGCCGACGCGAAGACCCTCGCGCACCTGCTCAAGCACGATTCCGTCCATGGCAACCTGCAGGCGGAAGTGACCGCCAAGGGCGAAGCGATCTTCGTCAACGGCCGTGAGATTCGTGTCTGCGCGCTGAAGGATCCGGCGACGCTGCCGTGGAAGGAGCTCGGCGTCGACATCGTCGTGGAATCGACCGGGCTGTTCGTCGACACGGCCACCGCGTCCAAGCACCTCCAGGCGGGTGCGAAGAAGGTGATCATCACGGCGCCGGCGAAGGATCCCGATGCCACGATCGTGCTCGGCGTCAACGAGTCGGTGTACGATCCGGCCAAGCACCGGATCATCTCGAACGCGTCGTGCACGACCAACTGCCTGGCGACGACCGCAAAGGTGCTCGATGACGCGTTCGGGATCAAGCGCGGGTTCGCCTCCACCGTGCACTCCTACACGAACGACCAGAAGATCCATGATTTCCCGCACAAGGATCTGCGGCGCGCGCGCGCCGCGGCCTTGAGCATGATTCCGACGACCACGGGCGCCGCGAAGGCGGTCGGGCTGGTCCTGCCCCATCTCAAGGGCAAGCTCGACGGTATCGCGATCCGCGTGCCGACGGCGAACGTCTCGCTCGTCGATCTCACGGCCGAGCTCGCGAAGCCGGCCTCGGTGCAGGCGGTCAACGACGCATTCCGCGAGGCGGCGGCCGGCCGGATGCGTGGGATCCTGGATGCCACCGACGAGGAGCTGGTCTCGGTGGACTTCAATGGCAACCCGCATTCCTCGATCGTCGACCTGCCGTCGACGGCGATGGTCGACGGCAATCTCGTGAAGGTGCTCGCGTGGTACGACAACGAGTGGGGGTACTCGTCGCGCGTTCGCGATCTCGTAAGGTTCATCGCCAAGTCGCTGTGAGGCGCGCCGCACCTTGACTCAGCCCACCGTCGGTGATTCCGGTCTCGCGGTCCCCGCGACAACAAGTCCGTGCCGAAGCTGACCATCGGCGAGCTCGACCTGGCTGGCAAGCGCGTGTTCGTCCGCGCCGACCTCAACGCTCCCCTGGAAGACGGGGCGGTCGCCGACGATACGCGGTTGCGGGCCGTCGTTCCGACGATCGAGCACGCGCTCAACGCGGGAGCCTCGGTGGTCCTCGCCTCGCATCTCGGCCGGCCGAAGGGCCAGCCGGCGCCGGGGCTCAGTCTGCGGCCGGTGGCGGAACGGCTCTCGACGTTGCTCGGGCGACCGGTGTCCCTCGCGGCCGATTGCATCGGGCCGGAGGTCGAAGCGCAGGCGGCCGCGCTGAAGCCCGGCGAGATCTTGCTGCTCGAGAACCTTCGATTCCATCCGGAGGAAGAGAAGAACGACGACGGGTTCGCCCGCTCGCTCGCCGCGCTGGCCGACTGTTACGTCGACGATGCGTTCGCCGCCGCTCATCGCGCTCACGCGTCGATCGAGGCGATCACGCGTCATCTCCAGCCCGCGGCGGCCGGGCTGCTGATGCAACGCGAGCTCGACGCTCTCGCCCGCGTGCTGCAGGCTCCGGCCCGCCCGCTGGCCGCTATCCTCGGTGGCGCGAAGGTGTCCGACAAGGTGGCGCTCGTCGAGCATCTGCTCGAGCGCGTCGAGATCCTGATCATCGGTGGGGGCATGGCGTTCACATTTCTCAGAGCCATGGGCCACGACGTCGGGCGCTCATTGCTCGAGCCGGACCGCCTGGACACGGCGCGGCGCGTGATCGAGACGGGGCGCCGACGTGGCGTCCAGCTCTTGCTGCCCATCGATACCGTCGTCGCGGCGTCCGTCGACAGCCCCGCGGGTCGCGCGGTCGGGGTTCGTGAGATCCCATCGGACCAGATGGGGCTCGACATCGGTCCCCTGACGGTGGCACGCTTCACTACCGCGCTGAAGGAGGCTCAGACGATCATCTGGAATGGACCGCTCGGCGTGTTCGAGAAGCCGCCATTCGCCGAGGGGACGCTGGCCGTCGCACGTTCGGTGGCCGACGGGCGCGCGTTCTCCGTGATCGGCGGTGGTGACACGATTGCGGCCGTGCAGCGAGCCGGCGTCACGGATCGCATCGGCTACATCTCGACGGCCGGAGGCGCGTTCCTCCAATTCCTCGAAGGCCGGAAACTGCCCGGTGTCGAGGCGCTGACCGAGGCGGGCTGATGCGAACACCGCTCGTCATCGGCAACTGGAAGATGCAGGGCACCCTGGCCGAAGCGCGGCCGCTGGCCACGGCGGTCCGGGACGGGCTACGCAGGAGTCGGGGCACCGACGTGGTCATCTGCCCTCCGTTCACGGCGTTGGCGGCGGTCGCGGAGATCCTGAAGGACAGCTCCGTTCGACTCGGCGCGCAGAACTGCCATTACGAAACGGCCGGGGCGCACACGGGCGAGATCTCACCGCCGATGCTGACCGAGCTCGGATGCCGTTACGTGCTGGTGGGACATTCCGAGCGGAGAAAAGAGCTCGGCGAGACTGACGAGATGATCAATCGCAAGGTGAAGGCCGCGCTCGCCCACGGGCTGACGCCCGTGTTCTGTGTCGGCGAGACGGCCGAAGAGCGCCGCCAGGGACTGACCTTCACCACGGTGGAGGGTCAGCTGCGTGCCGGTCTGGCCGGGATCGCCCCGGAGTCGATCGTGCGCAGCGTGCTGGCCTACGAGCCGGTGTGGGCGATCGGGACCGGGGTCAACGCCACGCCCGGGCAGGCCGAAGAGGTCCACGGGTACCTGCGCGGGCTCCTGTCCGAGCTCATCTCGAAGGAGATGTCGCAGCAGATCGCGATCCTCTACGGCGGTAGCGTCAAGCCGGAGAACGCCGAGGCGCTGCTGGCCGAGCCCGAAATCGATGGCGCGCTCGTCGGAGGGGCCAGTTTGAACGCACAGCATTTCATCGGGATCGCCAAAAAGGCCGCGCGCGCCGGCTCGAGAGGGGAGTAGATGTACACGCTTCTGATCGTCGTCCACGTCCTCATGTGCTTCGGGATCATGGGGATGGTGCTCCTGCAGGCCGGCAAGGGCGCTGACATCGGCTCGGCCTTTGGCGGCGCCGGCAGCCAGGCCGTCTTCGGCTCAATGAGCACGCCGACCGTGCTCGGCAAGATCACCACGGTGATCGCGATCTTCTTCACCCTGACGTCGTTCGCGCTCGCGCTGCTGGGCGGCGAGCGCCGCAGCTCCGTGGTCCGCGAGCCTGCCCCGGTCTCCGCGCCGGCACCGACGAGCCCTGCCTCGCCGACTGCGCCTGCCGTGCCAGCACCCGCGGAAAAGTCCAAGTAGGTGGGGCGCGCCGGCGGTTTCGCCCCGCGGCGCATCGGGCCGTTCGTCCTCGCCATCCTGCTTCTCGCGGGATGCTCGAGCAAGATCGACGGCGCAGCGGAGCCCACCGCGTCGAAGCGCGGCGCGGACAAGCCCGCGTACGGCGACACCCTCATCGACGCGCTGCTCGGCAACATCTCCGGCCTCATCCCGAACATCTTGAGTGACGGCCCATCGCTCGAGGTCGGTGGCATGATCTACGACGGGCTCGTGACACGGGACAAGGAGCTCAACATCGTCCCCGCGCTCGCGGATTCCTGGAGCTTCAGCCGGGACTGTCTGGACCTGACGTTCCATCTCCGCCGCGACGTCCGGTGGCACGACGGCCAGCCGTTCGATGCCCGTGACGTCGTGTTCACGTACGACACGATGGTGAATCCGAAGACCCCGACGTCGTACCGGGAGGATTTCCTCGCGGTGGAGCGGGTCGACGCGCCGGACCCGTACACCGTGCACATCCGCTACAAGAAGCCCTACGCCAAGGCCCTGCAGAGCTGGGAGACCTGGATGCTCCCGAAGCACGTCCTCCAGAAATTCGTCGCCGAGGGCCGGCTACGCGACGCGCCGCAGAACTGGGCCGATCCGGTCGGAACCGGAGCGTACCGCTTTCACGAGCTGAAGTCCGGCGAGAAAGTCGTCCTCCTGGCCAACCAGAGCTACTACGAAGGGCGCCCGTACATCTCACGGGTCGTGTACCGTGTGATCCCCAGCCAGGCAACGATCTTCCTCGAGCTCAAGGCCAAGGGCGTCGATGCCGCCGGACTCACGGCACTCCAGTACAAGCGGCAGACCGAATATCCGGCCTTCCGGAAGGCCTACACCAAATACCGCTATCCCGGAAACGTGTACACCTACGTCGGGTTCAACATGAAGGACCCGCGTTTCGCGGACAAGCGCGTGCGCCAGGCCTTCGCGCACGCGATCAACAAGCGTGAGCTCATCGATGGGGTGCTCCTCGGACTGGGCCGGGAGGCGACCGGCCCGTACAAGCCGGGGACGTGGCCGTACAACCCGAACGTGAAGACGTATCCCTATGATCTCGCCCGCGCGCGCGCGCTGCTCGCCGAGGCTGGCTGGCACGAGCGCAACGCGGACGGACTGCTCGTGAAGGACGGTACTCCGTTCACCTTCGAGCTTCTGACCAACCAGGGGAACGAGGAGCGCAAGAAGGTCGCCCAGATCGTCCAGGCCTCGCTCCGCGAGATCGGCGTCGGCGTCGAGATCCGGATCCTCGAATGGGCCTCGTTCATCAAGGAGTACGTCAAAAAACGGCGGTTCGACGCGATCATCCTGGGGTGGGGCATCGGACAGGATCCCGATCAGTATGAGATCTGGCACTCGTCCAAGACGGGGCCCGATGACCTGAACCACGTCTCGTACCAGAACCCCGAGGTCGACGAGCTGCTCGAACGCGGGCGGTCGTCGTGCGTCCAGGCCGACCGGGTCAAGTACTACCGGCGACTCCAGGAAATCCTGGCGGAGGACCAGCCGCTCGTCTTCCTCTTCTTCAGGGACACGCTGCCGGTGGTGTCGTCGAGGGTTCAGCACATCGTGCCGTCGGCCAACGGCATCCGGTACAACTTCCGGGAGTGGTACGTTCCCCGAGATCTCCAGCGCTACACAGCAGGCTAGTTTTCCCGGCGCCGCGCTAGCCCGCACTATGCATGAACGATCGCGCCCGAGCCGCACGGCGTCGGCGACACGACCGCGAGCGGGGGGCCGGGGGGCGCTCCGGAATTCCGCGAGCTGTCGCCCGCGCGGCGAAACCCAGAGAAAGAAGCACGAAGGTCCACGCCCATCCCCAC
>JBGPTW010000031.1:0-48308 GCA_041490825.1 Methylomirabilia bacterium
CGCGAGATCGTCGAGCGCACGGGCGACCGCCGCGAGGCGGAGGGCCTGACCGACCAGGATCTGCTCCGCGAGGTGATGAACACCGTCGGCCGCCTGGGCCGCCTGGGCGGCTCCATCCGCTGCGTGGTCTCCGTGGCCATGCTCACCGAGGGATGGGATGCCAACACGGTGACCCACGTGCTCGGAGTGCGCGCCTTCGGCACGCAGCTCCTCTGCGAGCAGGTGATCGGGCGCGCGCTGCGCCGCCAGTCGTACGACCTGAACGACGAGGGCCTGTTCAACGTGGAGTACGCCGACGTGCTCGGCATCCCCTTCGACTTCACCGCGAAGCCGGTCGTCGCGCCGCCGCAGCCCCCGCGCGAGACTGTCCAGGTCAAGGCCATGCGCCCGGAGCGCGACGCGCTCGAGATCCGCTTCCCGAGGGTCACGGGCTACCGCGTGGAGCTGCCCGAGGAGCGGCTGACGGCCACGTTCAACGACGACTCGACGCTCGTGCTGACGCCCGACCTGGTGGGCCCGACCGTCACCAGGAACGCGGGCATCATCGGCGAGGCGGTCGACCTGAACCTGGAGCGCCTGGAAGACGTACGGCCGTCAACGGTGCTCTTCAACCTGACTCAGCGCCTGCTCTACACCAAGTGGCGCGACGCGGGGGAGGCGCCCAAGCTGCACCTGTTCGGCCAGCTCAAGCGCATCACCCGGGACTGGCTCGACAATCATCTGGTGTGCAAGGGAGGCACCTACCCGGCGCAGCTCCTGTACCAGGAGCTCGCGGACATGGCGTGCAACCGCATCACGGCGGGAATCACGGCGGCGTTCGCCGGCGAGCGTCCGATCAAGGCGGTGCTCGACTCGTACAACCCGGTCGGCTCGACGGCACACGTCCGGTTCAACACATCCAGGACGCACCGCTGGCAGACGGACCCCACGCGCTGCCACGTGAACTGGGTCGTGCTGGACAGCGACTGGGAGGCCGAGCTCTGCCGTGTGGCCGAATCCCACCCCCGGGTGAAGGCGTACGTGAAGAACCACAACCTCGGCCTCGAGGTGCCGTACCGCTACGGCTCCGAGATGCGGCGATATCTCCCCGACTTCATCGTGCTGGTGGACGACGGCCACGGCAGCGACGACCTGCTGCACCTCGTCGTCGAGATCAAGGGCTACCGGCGCGAGGACGCGAAGGAGAAGAAGGCCACGATGGACACCTATCGGGTGCCAGCCGTCAACCACCTGGGCACGATGGGCCGCTGGGCGTTCGCCGAGCTGACCGAGATCTACCAGATCGAATCCGACTTCGAGGCCAAGGTGGAGAGCGCGTTCGACGAGATGATCGAGCGGGCCGGCGGCTCGCGCTCTGCAATTTCCGCTTGACAGCCTCTTGCGCAGACAACGCCCGCATGTCGGCAGTGCTTGCTGGACGCAGCTCCAGCGGCCCTTGCAAGCCTGGAAACGTCGCCGCGGGTGGGCCACCGCGGAAAATGTCGATTCCGCCGACGATAACCGCGTGGCGTGTCTCGACGAGGGCTCAAAAACCCGGGTGTAGAGTCGCCCCAGCGGAAGGGGAACTCGCGATGAACGCTTTCACGCCCGACGCTCAGATGACGGACCTCGATCGGCTCGGCAACGAGATCGCCGAGCTATCGGTGCACCTGGACGCCGCCACCGCCCGCCTCCTCGACCTCATTCGCGAGTTCGATGCGCGGGGCGGGTGGAACAACGGCTTCCGCTCCTGCGCCGCCTGGCTCTCCTGGCGCGTGGGGTTTGCGCCCGGCGCCGCCCGGGAGCACGTGCGGGTGGCGCGCGCGCTCGGCACGCTGCCGCAGCTGTCGCAGGCGCTTGCTCGAGGCGAGCTGTCTTACGCCAAGGTTCGAGAGCTGACCCGTGTCGCAACCCCGGACACCGAGGAGCGGCTGCTGGCAGTGGGCCGCGCCGGCACCGCCGAGAACGTCGAACGGATCGTGCGCGGGTGGCGGCGGATGGATCGGAAGGCCGAGATCCGCGAGGCCGCTCGTCAGCACGCCGGCCGAGCGCTGCACGTGTATCAGGACGAGGACGGCACGGTGAGGATTCGAGGGCGACTGGCTCCGGAGGTCGGAGCCCTGTTGTTGAAGGCGCTGGACGCGGCCCGCGAGACCCTGTATCAGCGCCGGCGTGAGCAGATGCCGGACGTCGACCCGCCGACCATGGAGCAACAGCAGGCCGACGCCCTTGCGCTGCTCGCCGAGACCGCGCTTCACCACGGCATCGATCCCGGCGCCCCGGGAGAACGCTACCAGGTGGTGGTTCACGTCGACGCCGCCGTCCTGGCCGATCCCGACCAGGCCGGGCAGTCGGTGATAGAGGGCGGCATGCGCGTACCGGACGGAACGTCTCAGCGACTGGCGTGCGACGCGAGCCGGGTGGTGATGCGCCACGACGCGGAGGGGCGCCTGCTCGAGGTCGGCGCCCGGACCCGGACGATTCCGCCGGCGTTACGCAGAGCGCTTCACCACCGGGACCGGGGCTGTCGCTTCCCGGGTTGCGGGCTGCCGTTCGGTCAGGGCCATCACCTTCGTCACTGGGCCCAGGGCGGACCCACGACGCTCTTGAACCTGGCCTTGCTCTGTCGCCGGCACCACCGCGCCGTCCACGAGGAGGGCTACCAGGTCGAGCGCCAGACGGACGGCGAGCTACAGTTCAGGCGTCCCGACGGCCGGGTGATCCCCGATGTCCCGCCGCGTTGCGACGTGCGCGCCGATCCCGTGGCGATCATCCGCGGGCGGAACGAGGCGAATGGGCTTGCGCTTCATGTGGGGGCCGCGATCCCTGGCTGGTTCGGTGAGCCTCTCGACGTGGGCTACGCAATCGACGTGCTCCATCCCCTGGCGAGGTAGACACGATGGCGAAAAAAGCGAAGCCACCAGCCGGAAAGAGCGTCGAGGCCCTCCGCCACGAGGAGGCGAAGCGTAGGAACATCCCGACCGCGGAATACCAGTCGGTGCTGGAGAAGGAGGCGCAGGACCCGGTGCGCGTCGCCTACGAGCGGCGCAACCGCGACCTGGACCCGCAGCTCGTCTGGCGCGGCAAGGACGAGCAGGACTGGAGCGACCTCGTCGTCCACGCGCCGCCGCTCTACATCCAGGAGAAGGTCCACCCCAAGGCGCTGATCGACGACCTGCTGCGCCAGACGCGGGAGAGCCGTCACGACGCCGGGGAGACGACGCCCGACCTGTTCGCGGACTTCAACGGCATCCCGAAGGGCGTGGACAAGACCGAGTTCTACCAGCACGACCAGAACTGGTCGAACCGCATGATCCTCGGCGACTCGCTCCAGGTGATGGCGAGCCTCGCCGAGCGCGAGGGGCTGCACGGCAAGGTCCAGTGCATCTATATCGACCCGCCGTACGGGATCAAGTTCAACTCGAATTTCCAGTGGAGCACCACCAGCCGTGACGTGAAGGACGGCAACGCCGCGCACATCACGCGCGAGCCGGAGCAGGTGAAGGCGTTCCGCGACACGTGGCGGGATGGGATCCACTCCTACCTGACGTATCTGCGGGATCGGTTCACGGTGGCGCGCGATCTACTGGCGGAGTCTGGATCGATCTTCGTGCAGATTGGCGATGAGAATGTGCATCGTGTGCGGGCGGTGATGGATGAAGTGTTTGGCGAAGACAACTTCGTTGCACAAGTGGCGTTTCAGAAAACCTCGTCCTCTTCTTCGGACGAATTATCTGAAGTGTTCGACTACCTGCTTTGGTTTGGAAGAACCGAGAGACCAAAGTACCGTGCACTTTTTCAAGTCAAAGCACCGGGCGAAGAGGGCGCTACCCAATACACCTTTGGTCAGGACGAACTGGATCGGCGACATCCCCTCACTGACTGGGCTGCGGAAGATCTCGATCAATCCAAGCTTCGTGTGTTTGCGCACGGTGACATTACGAGTCAGCGTCCGGCTCAAGGCGAAGACGTTCGCGAATTCACCTACGAGGGGAAAGTCTTCTCTGTTAGGAAAGGCACGTTTAAGAGCGATCTCCCGGGGCTGTCGAGACTTTCCCAAAGCAAGCGCCTCATCTTCATCGGGAACACGCTGAGATACGTCCGCTTCCTGGATGACTTCCGCATATATCCTCTGACCAATCTTTGGACTGATACGACCACGTCCGGGTTCGCGGAGGCAAAAGTCTACGTAGTGCAGACGAATCGGTCGGTCGTCGAACGTTGCATCCTGATGACCACCGACCCCGGCGACCTCGTGCTCGACCCCACTTGCGGTTCCGGCACCACCGCCACCGTCGCCGAGCAATGGGGTCGCCGTTGGATCACCATCGACACCTCGCGCGTTGCGCTCGCACTGGCCAGCGCGCGTATCATGGGCGCGCGCTACCCGTACTACCTGCTCGCCGACTCGCGCGAGGGCCAGCTCAAGGAAGCCGAGGTCACCCGCACCGTGCCGTCGTCACAGCCGACCCGCGGCAACATCCGTCAAGGCTTCGTCTACGAGCGCGTGCCGCACATCACGCTCAAGTCCATCACCAACAACGCTGAGATCGACGTCATCTGGGACAAGTGGCAGGCGGCGCTGGAGCCGCTGCGCGACAAGCTCAACGCGGCGCTGAAGAAGCAGTGGTAGGAATGGGAGATCCCGCGCGAGGCTGACTCGAAGTGGCCGGACGCCGCGACGAAGCTCCACGCTGATTGGTGGCAGGGGCGCATTGCGCGACAGAAGACGATCGACGCCTCCATCGCCGCCAAGGCGGAGTTCGAGTACCTCTATGACAAGCCCTACCCGGACGACAAGAAGATTCGCGTGGCTGGGCCCTTCACCGTCGAGAGCCTCTCGCCGCATCGCGTGCTCGGCGTCGATGAGAACGACGAGCTGATCGATCCGTTCGCCGAAGCTAGCGCGGACTACGCGGCCAGGCAGACGTTCCCGCAGATGATCCTCGAAAACCTGGGTACCGCCGGCGTGCAGCAGGCGCACAAGGACGCGCGCATCACCTTCACCGCGCTCACGCCTTGGCCCGGCGACTTGGTCGCTGCCGAGGGACGCTACATGGAAGGGGAGGGCACAGCGGCCATCGAGCGGCGCGCCGCGATCTTCATCGGGCCGGAGTTCGGCACCGTCACCCGTCCCGACCTGGTGCAGGCCGCCCGCGAGGCGGGGGACGCCGGCTTCGACGTGCTTATCGCCTGCGCGTTCAACTACGAGGCGCACGCCACGGAGTTCAGCAAGCTCGGTCGCATCCCCGTGCTCAAGGCGCGCATGAACGCCGACCTGCACATGGCCGAGGACCTCAAGAACACCGGCAAGGGCAACCTGTTCGTGATCTTCGGTGAGCCCGACATCAGCCTGCTCCCCGCCGACGGCGGCCGCATGCGAGTCAAGGTGAACGGTGTGGACGTCTTCGACCCCAACACGGGCGAGGTGCGCAGCGACGGCCCCGACGGCATTGCGTGCTGGTTCGTCGACACCGACTACAATGAGGAGAGCTTCTTCGTCCGCCACGCCTACTTCCTCGGCGCCAACGATCCCTACGGCGCGCTCAAGACCACGCTCAAGGCCGAGATCGACGAGGAGGCGTGGGCGACTCTCCACAGCGACACCTCGCGCGCCTTCGACAAGCCCAAGTCGGGCCGCATCGCCGTGAAGGTGATCAACCATCTGGGCGACGAGGTGATGAAGGTCTTCCGGGTCGCGTGAGCGCTGTGAGCGGATATACTTCGGCCATGGATCTCCTTCAGCGGATCACGCGTAACCCGGCGGTGATGGGCGGGCGGCCCTGCATTCGCGGAATGCGGGTGACCGTTGGCACGATCGTCGGGCTCCTGGCTGCAGGGCGGACGCACGGGGAAATCCTGCAGGCCTATCCCTACCTGGAAGCGGACGACATCCGCGCGGCGTTGTCGTATGCCGCCTGGCGCACTGAGGAAGTCGAACTACCCCTTCCATGAAGCTTCTCCTCGACATGAACCTGTCGCCCGTGTGGGTCAGGTTTCTGGAGGAGAACGGCTTCGAGGCGGTTCACTGGAGCACGACTGGCGAGCCCACGGCGTCTGACGCGATCATCGTGGCGTGCGCGCGGGATAACGGCTTCGTCGTGATCACCCACGACCTCGACTTCTCTGCCCTCCTCGCGTCCACCGAGGCGGCTGGGCCGAGCGTGCTTCAGGTCAGGACCCAGGATGTCCTGCCCGACAGCATCGGCTCGGAAGTCGTGCGGGTGCTTCGAGACCATCGCGCCGCGCTGGATCCTGGAAGTCGCTCGGCGTGGATATCCGCGGCCGCTCGGAGACGCTGCGCATCAACTACCGGACGTCTCACCAGATCAGGGCGCAGGCGGACCGGCTACTGGGAAGGCAGGTCTCCGACGTGGACGGCAACACGGAGGAGCGGGGCGGCACGATCTCGGTGTTCAACGGGGCGGGACCCGCTGCTTCGCGTGCTCGACAGCGCCGAAGAAGAGTGCACGGTGGTGGGCCGCTGGCTGGCGGAGCGTGCGATGGAGGGGGTCACGGCCGGTGGCTGTCATGGCGCGCGACGACGAGGTGGTGCCGCTGCAAGGCGCGCATCGAGGCCGTCACGGATGAAGGCGACCTCGAGGAGGTCTACGACCCTCGCGGCGAGGAACCTCTAGCTTTCGGAAGCTATTTCGGGGCGTCGCTCTTCTGCGCCAGCAGGTCGTCGAGGATACGCGGGAGCCGGGTGACGGCGGATTGGCCTTCGATCCGCGCGGCGACGCCGCCCTTGCGGCTGATCACGACGGTGTAGGGCGCGCCCTTGAATCCGAAGCTGTTGCCGATCGTCAGCTTGGGGTCGAGGGCGACGCGATAACCAACGCGGTGAGTGCGAATGAAGCGGCGCGTGTCGGCGGCGGTGTCCTGAACGTGAAGGGCAATGAACTCCACGCCACGGCTGCGGTAGCGGTCCGCGAGCCGCGACAGCGGCGCGGACTCGCGGCCGCACGGCCGGCAGTACGACGCCTGGAACCGCACGACGACGATGCGCTTGCCGATCTCCTCGCGCGAGTCGAACGTCGTGCGCGAGTCCAGCAGCTTCACGCGGAATCCCGGCGCGGCGGGCTCGGCGGCGGCGGCGGCGGTGCCCACGGCGAAGAGAATGCCCAGCGCGAGCAAGATCGCAGTCACGGTCGACATCTTACCCGCGGTCTCTTCATCATGTTGCCGAAGCTTGGTGTCTTGTCGTTTCTTTTCGTCGTGCTCTTCGGCGTGGAATCGAGCCGGCACGACGCGCTGGCGCAGGTCCAGCGGCCGGATAAACGGTTCAGCCCGCGCGCCAACATCTGTGTGACCGAGCCCGGCTGGTGTCCCATCCAGGGCGGCGCGCCGGATCCCGCGATGATGACGGCCAACATCGCCATCGGCGTCCCGTGCCAGTGCTTCGTGCCGCCGCAGACGTGGCTTCCGGGAACGACGCGCAGCTGCCGATATGCCGAGCCGGTGAGCCCATATCTGAATCCCCATCGGGAGTGTCTGTGATCGAGTCAATGGCAGGCGCCGCGCCAGCGGGTACAATGGCGCGATGAACGATCTCGAGCGCGACCTCCGGCGAGTCATCTCGGGCGACGTCCGGTTCGATCCCGCCTCCCGGCTGCTCTATTCGACGGACGCCTCGATGTATCAGGTCGAGCCGATCGGGATCGTCATCCCGCGGCACGGCGACGACGTGTCGGCCGCCGTCGAGGTGGCGAAGAAGAACCAGGTGGCGCTGCTGCCGCGCGGAGGCGGCACGTCGCTGACGGGCCAGACGGTGAACCGGGCGCTCGTCATCGACTTCTCGCCGCACATGAACCAGGTGCTGGAGGTCAACACCGAGGAATTGTGGGCGCGCGTGCAGCCGGGGCTCGTCCAGGACGAGCTCAATCATCACGTCCGCCCGCTGGGACTGCTCTTCGGTCCCGACACCTCCACGTCGAATCGCGCGACGCTCGGCGGCATGCTCGGCAACAACTCTGGTGGGTCGCACTCGATCGCGTACGGCCTGACGGTCGACCACGTCATCGATCTCACCACGCTGCTCTCGGACGGCACCCGCGCCGTGTTCGGGACCGTCGACGAGCACGCCTTCGACGCCAAGTGCAAGGCGCCCGGGCTCGAAGGCGAGATCTATCGTGAGGTCGCCCGCATCCGTGAGCAGTACGCGGACGAGATCCGCGCGCGCTACCCCAGGCACTGGCGGCGGGTGGCGGGATACAACCTCAACGAGCTCGTGAAGGGCTGGCCGCTGAACATGGCGCGGCTGGTCGTCGGCTCCGAGGGCACGTTCATCACGATCCTCGAGGCCAAGGTGCGTCTGGTTCGCCGGCCCAAGAAGACGGCGATCGAGGTCATCCACTACCGCGACATCCAGGGTGCGCTCGAGTCGTCGCAGTCGATCCTCGAGACCGGGCCGTACGCCGTCGAGCTGACCGACAAGATGATCCTCGATCTGGCGCGCGACAACATCGAGCAGTCACAGCGGATGGGGTTCGTTCAGGGCGATCCCGGCGCGATCCTGATCGTCGAATACGCCGGGGAGACCGACAGCGAGGTGAAGAGCAAGGTCGAGGCGCTGGAAGCGCGGCGCCAGCGCGAGCGATTCGGCTACGCGGCCCACGTGGCGCTCGATGTGGCCGAGCAGCAGTCGATTTGGAAGCTGCGCAAGGCCGGGCTCGGGCTCTTGCTCGGACTGAAGGGCGACAAGAAGCCGATCGCGTTCGTCGAAGATACCTGCGTCGACCCGAAGCATCTTCCCGAGTTCGTGCCGAAGTTCAGCGCGATCTTCGACAAGCACGGCGTGTCGGCCGCGTACTACGGACATTGCTCGGTGGGTTGCCTGCACATCCGTCCCGTCATCGACCTGAAGACGCCGCGGGGACTGGAACAGGTCAAGTCGATCGCCGACGAGGTCACCGACCTCGTCCTCGAGTTCGGCGGGACGATCTCGAGCGAGCACGGGGATGGTCGGGCCCGCAGTCCGTTCCTGGAGCGCATGTACGGGCCCCGGCTGTTCCAGGCGTTCCGCGAGCTCAAGCACGCGTTCGATCCCGAGAATCGCATGAACCCCGGCAATATCGTCGCCAGCCCGGGGCTCGTCGAGAACTTGCGCTACGGCACGCAGTACAAGACGTGGGAGCCGAAGACCCTTCTCGATTTCTCCGCGCAAGGCGGCTTCGCGGCGGCCGTCGAGATGTGCAACGGCGTCGGCGTCTGCCGGAAGAAGCTCGAAGGCACGATGTGCCCCTCGTACATGGCGACACAGGACGAAGAGCACTCGACGCGCGGCCGCGCCAACGCGCTGCGGGCGGTGCTGTCCGGGCAGCTGGCGCCTGCCGAGTTCACCGGCAAGCGGCTCTACGACATCATGGACCTCTGCCTCGAGTGCAAGGGCTGCAAGGCCGAGTGCCCGGCGAACGTCGACATGGCGAAGCTGAAGTACGAGTTTCTCCATCACTACTACGAGGCGAACGGGCTGCCGCTTCGAAACCGTCTCTTCGGACACATCGCCCGCTTGAACCGGCTCGGCGCGACGGCCCCGGCGCTCGTCAACTGGATCTCGAGCCTGCCGGTATCGCGCTGGGTCCTGGAACGGGTTGCCGGGATCGATCGGCGGCGCCCGCTGCCGACGCTGGCCGGCGAGACGCTCACGGCTTGGATGGCGGGCCGTGGGCCACGGCCGCCGGCGCCTCGTGGCGACGTCGTCCTGTTCAACGACACGTTCGTCACCTACAACGTTCCGGAGATCGGGCGCGCCGCCGTGGAGCTTCTCGAAGCGGCGGGCTACCGGGTGGTGCTCGTCGACAAGAAATGCTGCGGGCGTCCGCTGATCTCGAAGGGGCTGCTCGCCGAAGCGCGTGAGCACGCGGCGTGGAACGTCGCGCGCCTGCAGTCGTACGCGGCGCGCGGTATCGCCATCATCGGGCTGGAGCCATCCTGCCTGCTGACGCTCCGTGACGAGGCCGTCGATCTCCTCAGGACCGATGACGCGAGAGCGGTGGCCAGACAGAGCTTCCTGCTCGAAGAGTTTCTCGTGCGCGAGCGTAATCGAGGGCTCGAGCTCCGCTTCGACGGCAACGGCCGGCCGAAGAAGGCGCTGCTTCACGGTCACTGTCACCAGAAGGCGATGGTCGGCACGGCGCCCACGGTCGCGGTCCTGCGCTGGGCCGGTTTCGACGTCGCCGAGGTCGACTCGGGCTGCTGCGGGATGGCAGGCTCGTTCGGCTTCGAGCGGGAGCACTACGACATCTCGGTCTCGCTCGGGAATCGCCGGCTCGCGCCGGCGGTAAAGGCGGCCGATGCCGATACGATCGTCGTCGCGCCCGGCATGTCGTGCCGGCAGCAGATCGAGCACCTGACCGGTCGTCGCGCCAAGCATCCTGCCGAGGTCTTGAGGGAGGCCCTGTCGAGCACGTCCTGAGCGGGACGGCCTTCTTCGGCGCCTTCGCCGCGCTCGTCTCCGCGATCATCAAGGGCGCGATCGGCTTCGGGTTCCCGACGCTCGCAACGCCGCTTCTCGCCCTCTTCATCAACATCAAGGTCGCCGTCGCCGTGCTGGTCCTTCCGAACATCGCCATGGACAGCATCCAGGTGATTCGCCGCGGCGGCGTGCTCCCGACCGCGCGACGACTCTGGGTCGTCATCCTGTTCGGGATGGCGGGCACGGTCATCGGCACGTGGTTCCTGGTGCTGCTGCCGACGCGGGTCGTCACGCTGGTGCTCGGCATCTTCGTGCTGCTCTTCGTCGTCCTGAACGCCACGCGTTTCTCACCGCGCGTGCCCGCGGTCTGGGAGCGCTGGCTCTCGGCGCCGGCCGGATTGCTCGCCGGCATCGTGGGCGGCGTCACCAACGTGCCCGGAACGGCGCTCGTCATCTACTTCTACGCGCTCGGCATGGAGAAGCACGAGTTCGTCCGCTCGGTCGCGCTCAGCTTCGTCATCTACAAGATCGTGCAGTTCGCCACGCTGGCGTATTACGGGATCATCACGTGGAGCTTGATGCCGGCGACGATCGGGCTCACGGGTGTCGGGCTCGTGGGATTCTGGTTCGGGCTCAAGATCCAGGACCGTCTGGATCAGGCAACGTTCAATCGCGCGGTGCTGATCTTTCTCGCCGCCCTGGGAGTCTGGCTCACTGTGCGCGCAGTCTCGACTTGACGGCAGGCCCGAGGCGAGGCAACGTGTCCCGCAGCCCATCACAGGAGGGATCCCCATGTCGGAGACGACCGAGACTGGCATCACGCGCCGGCAGCTCATCTACGCAGGCGGAACGTTTGCGGGCTACGCGCTGGGTGTGGAGAAGGTACTCGCCCAGGCGATCACGACGGACACGGCCGGCATCATCGCCGGCGACCAGCCGGTGAAGGTCGGTGACATCACGATGCCGGTGTACGAGGCCCGGCCCGAGAAGGGTACGGGCCACCCGATCGTGGTCGTGATTTCCGAGATCTGGGGCGTGCACGAGTACATCCGCGACTGCACGCGCCGGTTTGCGAAGGAAGGCTACCACGCGGTCGCGCCCGAGCTGTTCGTGCGGGAGGGCGGGCTCGGGCACCTGACCGACATCCAGCAGATTCTCAAGATCGTGCTGGCCCAGCAGCGCGAGCAGACGCTCGGGGACATCGCGGCCGCGGTCGACTGGGCGAAGACGCGACCCGGCGTGAATGCGAGCGCGATCGGCGTGACGGGCTGGTGCTGGGGCGGCTCGACGACGATCCACGTTGCCGCGACGAATCCCAACATGAAGGCCGCCGTCGCGTGGTATGGCCCGCCCGAGCGCCCATATCCGACGAAGTCAGGGCCGGTCACCGGCTTCGACGCCGCCAAGGACATCCACGTCCCGTTCCTGGGGCTCTATGGCGAGAACGACAAGGGCCCGTCGCCGGAGAACGCCAAGAAGTTCATCGAGATGCTGAAGCAGCACGATCCGAGCGTCGACGTGATGATTTATCCCGGCGCCGGCCACGGCTTCCATGCGGACTACCGGCCGTCGTACAACAAGGCGGCGGCGGACGACGCCTGGAAGCGCTGCACCGCCTGGTTCGGGAAGTACCTGAGGGCTTAGCGGGAACAATTCATGAACGAGTGACGCGCGTGCCGGCCGGTGCGGTGGGGGGCCGGTTGACCCGTTCCCGTAGCGTGCGATCGCGGGCAACCCGGTCGTGAGTGGGAACGGCTCGCGGGTCATCGGTCAAAGGGCCTCGTGGTCAGAGGACCCTCACCGACCCGGCCGGCCCGCGCCACCACGCGCTCGATTGACGGTGAGCGTTCATGAGTACTCCGGGTTAGCGCGTCTTGAGCGGCGCGACGACCACGTCTGTCGGCTGGCCCTTGAGGAAGTTCTCCACGTTCTCCACCGCGCGCAGGAGACCGTCGCGGATGACTTCGGGCGTCTGTCCCGCGTTGTGCGGGGACAGCACGACGTTGTCCAGGGTCAGGACCGGATCGTTCGGTTTCAGCGGCTCGTCGTGGAAGACGTCGAGGCCGGCGCCCGCGATCCTGCCTTGGCGCAAGGCCTCGATCAACGCGTCGCGCTCCACCAGCGCACCGCGACCGGTATTGACGAGGATCGCCGTGCGCTTCATCAGAGAGAACTCGCGACGCGAGAGAAATCCGCGCGTCTCGGGCGACAGACGGACGTGCAGGCTGATGACGTCGGCGTCCTTCACGATGTCGTCCTTGGAAGCCGGGCGGGCGCCGAGCGAGGTGAGGCGCGCCGTGTCGCCGCGCGCACTCCAGCCCAGCACGTCCATGCCGAGCGCGCGCGCGAGCGTGATCACGCGGGCGCCGATGGTGCCGGCGCCGAACACGCCGAGCGTCTTTCCGAGGAGCTGCGTCAGCAGCTCGCGCGGCCAGTGCCCTTGCCGCATCTCACGATCGAGCCGAGGGATGTGCCGCGCCACTGCGAGCATGAGGGCGATGGTGTGCTCGGCCACCGCGTTCGCATTCACGCCCGGCGTGTTGGCCACGGTGAGGCCGCGGCGGCCGGCGGACTGGAGATCGATGTTGTCCGTGCCGGTGCCCCAGATCGACACCATCTTGAGGCGCGGACAGGCCTCGAACACGGCGTCGCTGAAGCGCGCGTGCGCCCGGATGTTGATGGCCACGCGCGCCCGGTCGATGCGCTTGATCAGCTCGGCCTCGTCCTCGGCGCCGCGACTCGCATAGACGCGTGTCTCGCCGAGCTTCTGGCAGCGCGCGTGCGCCGGCGTCCCGTCGAAGACGGACGGATAGTCGTCGGGGACGACGATGAGCGGATCGGTCACCGTGGTGACGACCCTGCCGCTACGCGGCGTTGGCGAAGGCCGACTGCGCCCCGGCGACGCCTGCGCCGACCTCGGACTTGTAGCCCAGGTCTCGAAGCGCGAGCTCGAGCGCGGACAGCGTCGGCAAGATGTAGTGCGGGCTCGCCGTCATGCCCATCGTGCCGATTCGCAGCGTGCTCGTCCGCATCCGATCAAGGCCCGTGCCGATGAGGATGCCGTACTGATTCCGCATGCGGGCGACCACCGCGGCCGGGTTGACGTCCTTCGGCGTCTTCACGCAGGAGACGGTGTTCGACCAGAGCGACTCGTCGGGGAACATGTCGAGCTGCATGGCGTGGAGTCCTGCCCGCAGAGCGGAAGCGGCGATCTCATGACGGCGCACCCGGTGGGGCAGCCCTTCCTCGAGGATCAACCGGACTGCGACGTTCATCGCGGCCGTGAGATGCGTCGGGATGGACACCGGTTGGCGGCGGGGGCTGCCGTCCGGCACGTTGCCGCCGCGCGACTCGGGGATCCACAGCTCCTTCCACCGGAGCAGGTCGTACACCAGGCTCGACGCTTTCTGACGGCGCGACGCCATGGCCTGCCACGCGCGATCGCTGACGCTGACGAGCGACAAGCCCAGCGGCGCGGCGAGGCACTTCTGCGATCCGGTCATGTTCAGATCGACGCCCCATTCGTCCGTGCGAACGTCGAGCCCGGCGAGGGACGAGACAGTGTCGAGCATGAAGAGCGCCCCGACGCTCCGGGCGATCGTGCCCACCTCGGCCGCCGGATACGTCGTGCCGGTCGACGTCTCGTTGTGAACCAGCGTGATCGCCTTGGGCCGGACGTCGGCCGCGGTCCGCGCGAGGCGATCGAGATCGAGGCGCGCGCCCAGCTCCACCGTGAACTCCGTGACCGTGGCGCCGACCCGCACCATGATCTCGCGCATCAGCAGACCGAACTGTCCCGCGACGATGACGATGACCCGATCGCCGGGCTCGATCACCGACAGCGCGCCCGCCTCGAGCGCCGTGCGCCCCGAGCCTGGCATGATGATGACTTCGCCGCGCGTCTGGAAGACGTCGCGTAGCGCCAGCACGGTCGGCTCGAGCACCATCTCGTCGAACGAGCGATCGTACTGAATCGACGGCGGCTGGTTCATGGCCTGGATCACCGGCGGCGGCAGCTCCGTCGGGCCGGGAATCATGAGGATCGGGCGCGTGTGGCACTGAGCCCAGTTGATCGCGTCGGTCACGGTGGTCTCCTCGAGGCGAGAGTGATTTGATTCTAGCGCGGATAATTCATGAACGCTCACCGGCAATCGAGCGCGCGAGCGCGTGGCGGCGCGGGCCGGCCGGGTCGGTGAGGGGCCTCCGACCACGAGGCCCTGTGACCGATGACCGGCGAGCCGTTCCCACTCACGACCGGGTTGCCCTCGATCGCACGCTACGGGAACGGGTCAACCGGCCCCCCACCGACCCGGCCGGCCCGCGGCAATACGTTGTCCTCGGGCTGCGTCGTTCATCGAACAGTCCCGCGCGTCGTTTGTTCATGAATGATCCGGGCGAGCATTGGCGCCGACTCGTCGGTGCTCTGGCGATGGGTGAGTTCGCCCATCGCGTCTCAGTGTTCGGCGGCTGGAGCGCCTCGCTTGCGGATGAAATAGAGGTTCCGCGCGTAGACGAACAGACCCGCGCCTTGGCCCAGGATGAACACCGGGTCCCGGCGATAGATCGCATAGATCAGGAGCGTCAGTCCGCCTCCGATGGAGAAGTACCAGAACTGGACGGGGACCACGCTCTGCTTCCGCTTCTCCGACGCGACCCACTGGATGAGGAAGCGGGTCGAAAAGAATGCCTGGCCGAGCAGACCGACCCCGAGCCAGACGTGCTCCGCGGTCATCGCAGCACGTCGCGCGGCACGGACTCGATGCAGCGGGCCCGAACGACTAGGACGCCTTGCTGAACATCGCGCGCAGGACCTCGTACGCCTTCCGGACGTCCTCAGCCCGGCGGCGTCCCGAGACCAGCGCGAAGATCTTTTCGGCGTCCTCCGTCGGCACGACCGTCCCCTTGTCGCGAACGTCGGTCAAGTCCCGGAGCGGGATCTCCAGCGCCACCGACACGCGATAGAGACTGTCGATGGAGATCGACTTCTCGCTGCGCTCGACTTCACCGATGAACTTTCCGCTCAGGCTTGCGCGGTCGCCGAGACGCTCCTGGCTCAGGCCACGCTGCTTGCGTAGTGCGCGCAGCCGCGTCCCGAGGAACTTCCGCACGTGTTTCACGGCTCGTTCTCCCACAGGTACCCTCTCTGACAGCGTTTGGGCTCTCGAATCCGAACTGGGGACCACCCAGGCCAGGATCAGAGGCATTCGAGTGTCTGCCGTTACGTTATCGCCAATCGTGATCGTACGCAAGCCCGATGTGCTGCGGCGCCGCTCGATGCCACCTAAGGGAGGTCGACCTCGATCGACGTCCCGGTCACCCGAACGGGAAAGACCGCAATCGAGAGATCGGGATCGACCAGGCACCGTCCGGTCTCGAGGTCGAAATCGAACCCGTGCCAGGGGCAGACCACGGCGGCACCTTCGATCCAGCCCTCGGCGAGAGGACCGTCCTCGTGGGGACACACCGCGCCGCACGCGTAGAAGCAACCCGCACCGGCGTTGAACACGGCGATGGCCCCACCGTCGCGGTCGACGTACGTGCCGTGCCCCTCGGCAATCTCCGACACATCGGCCACCTTCACGAACGGCATCGTGCCGGCTCAGCGCTTCCGTGCGAGCGCGTCCTCGATCGCGGTGCGAAACCGCTCGACCGGCTGCGCGCCGACGAGCGTGTAGCCGTTGATGAGGAACGTCGGCGTTCCGGAGACTCCGAGGGCTCGCGCCTGCTCGATGTCGGCCTCGATCGCGCCCGCGAATTTTTGCTCGTCGAGGCACCGGACGAACGTGTCGCGCTCGACGCCGACGTCCGCGGCGTACTGGATCAACTGGTCGCGCTCGAACGACGGCTGGCTCGCGAAGAGCACGTCATGGTAGGCCCAGTACTTCCCGGCAACGCCGGCACAGCGCGCCGCTTCGTGCGCGGGACGCGCCAGGTGGTGCGAGGGGAGCGGCAAGTCCTTGAAGACGAGCTTCACGCGGCCGTCGTACTCGCGAAGGATCTGGGCCAGCGACCGCTGGACCATCTGGCAGAACGGTCACTGGTAGTCGGAAAACTCGACGATCGTGACGGGCGCGCCACCCGCGCCCTTGGTCATGGCCGGGTCGACCGTGATGTCGACCTGAGCGCGCGCCGATGTCACGGTGACGAGCAGGATGACGAGGAGCATCACGAGACGGGGCACACGCTGCGTGGTGTACACTCGCGGCCGGCCACGAGAGCAGAGCCGAAGTCGGTTCATGATGCGCAGAGTACCGCCGGCTCACGCCGAGGCGCAACGGAGAAGGGAACGATCACGTGATCCCAGGCATCGAGCTGCGCGGCATCGGGGCCGCCTTTCTCGGCGCGCTGGTGGTCTCGGCGGTGAGCTCAGTGCTGACGGCGTTCGTGAGCGACAGCGGTCGCCTCCGCCGCCTCTGACGGAGCGATGCCCGGGCGTTGCGGGTCACGGGGCGGCTGAAGCGGGATGGATGGGCTCTGACTGCGGGCGGGTGTTGCGGACGGGGTGAGCAGCGTTCCGCGACCCGTGGTTCAGGGGGTGGAGGGAGCCTCCGAGTATCGCACGGTCCGCGCGGGTCGTGGACAGCGGGTCGCGGAACGCTGCTCACCCCGTCCGCAACAGCGGGCGGACAATCACACGGGCCGCCCGCCCTCCTCGGTCAGCGCCGTGATCACGTACGTCCCGCTCTTCTCGTCGCGCTCGAGGGTGACGATCTTCTGCTTTGCCGCGTCCTCGAGCAGCTTCGAGAACGTCGAGTAGCCGTAATACGACTCGTTGAAGGCGGGGTTCTTCCGGATCATCGTCTGCTTCACCATCGAGCCCCAGAGCGTCTCCTTGTTCTCCCGCATGAGCGCCTGGCAGGCATCGATCAGCTGAGCCATGGCCTCGGCCTTCTTCTCGGGAAGTCCGCGCAGCAGGTTCGTCTTCTTGGTGTCGCGGATCAGGTCCTCGTAGAAGATGAACTCGTCGCAGTTTGCCACCAGCAGGTCCGAGGACGACGACTTCACGCCGAGACCGATGACGTAGCGGTCGTTCTCCCTCAGCTTCGACACGAGCGGAGAGAAGTCGGAGTCGCCCGAGACCAGGGCAAAGCTGTCGATGTGGGTCTTGCCGTATGCCAGGTCCAGCGCGTCCACGACCATGCGGATGTCAGCCGAGTTCTTGCCGCTGTAGCGGCTCTGGGGGACGTCGATCAGCTCGATCGCCGATTCGTGGAACGGGCGCTTGTACTCGGTGAAGCGGTTCCAGTCGGCATAGGCGCGGCGGACGATGATCTTGCCCTTTTCGAGGAGACGCTCGAGCACGAGCTTGATCTCGAACTGCTTGTACTGCGCCTCCTTCACACCGCGGGCGATGTTCTCGAAATCGAGAAACAACGCCAGCTTTCGTTCTCCATTCATTCCGTCTGTCCTTTCCATCGAGGTCTGTCGAGGCCCCGCGAGTATTATAAGACTTCGCGGGGGAGGCCCCCCGCACTGGCGCGTCCCGCATGGTGGTGGTCGATGCAGCATTCGTGGAGGTCAGGGTGAAACCGATCGATCCGACGCTCGCAGTCCGCATTCCCCCGGGCCAGACGCTGACGGCGAAGTGGCCCGTCCTCACGTACGGACAGACGCCGCGGTTCGATCCCGCACGATGGCGGTTCCGCTGTTTCGGCGCGGTGGAGCGAGAGGTGAGCTGGACGTGGCCCGAGCTCCTCGCGCTGCCGCGGGTGACGATCACGTCGGACGTCCACTGCGTCACGCACTGGTCGAAGCTCGACAACCGCTGGGAAGGCGTGCACATCCGGGAGGTGATGAGCCGCGTGACGCTCCAGCCCGGGGCGAAATTCGTGATGGTCCACGCCGATCCCGACTACACGACGAACCTGGCGCTCGAGGATCTCGTCGCCGACGACGCACTGCTGGCGTTGAAGCACGACGGTCACGACCTCGAGCCGGACCACGGCGGCCCGCTGCGGCTGGTCGTCCCGAAGCTCTACTTCTGGAAGAGCGCCAAGTGGGTTCGCGGCTTCGAGTTCCTCGACGTCAACCCGCCCGGCTTCTGGGAGCAGAACGGCTACCACATGCACGCCGATCCGTGGACCGAGGAGCGGTACTCGGACCAGGAAACGCGCGCGATGCAGCAGATGCGCGCGGACGCGGTCCGCAAACTGCGCGAGCGGTAGCCGCGGGGATGGGGTCGGGGGCGCTCTCCCAAAGCCGCTATCCACGGCGACGCATTGCTCTGCTGTCCCTGAAGACGAATCTCGCTGAGGGCGACGGGGCGCTGCGCAAGAATCACGTGAAGGCCGGCGCTTCCGACTGACCCCATTCGGTGTAGTGGAAGCGCTGGTCGTGAAGCAAGACGGTGTGATCGCGGAAGGTCGGCGCGTTCACGGCTCCAAGGTCAATTCTATCAGACGGCGGCTTCGCGGTACGATCATCGCGTGACACACGCGGCGCACGAGACTGCTTCGAGTCGCTCACGTCTCGCCCTCGTCGCCACGCTGGCGTTGACCGGTGGGTTCATGGTCGTCGAGGCCGTGGCGGCGCTGTGGACGGGCAGCTTGGCGCTCATGGCCGACGCCGCGCACATGCTCACCGATGCCGGCGGCCTGACCCTGGCGCTTTTCGCCATCTGGGTGGGCACCCGACCGCCGACGCCGGAAAAGACGTACGGGTACTACCGCGCCGAGATCCTCGCCGCGCTCATGAACGCGCTCGTCCTCCTGGTCGTCGCCGGCGCCGTTCTCGTCGAGGCTTACAAGCGGATCTCATCGCCGCGGCCGGTGCTGGCGGGACCGATGCTGCTGGTGGCCGCGATCGGGCTGGTCGTCAATCTCGCGTGCGCCTGGCTGCTTCATCGCGGCGCGCAGGCGAGCCTCAATGTGCGAGCCGCCTACCTCGAGGTGCTGAGCGACGCGTTGAGCTCGATCGGCACGATCGCCGCGGCCAGTATCGTGCTGACGATGGGCTGGACCGTGGCCGATCCGATCGTGAGCGCCGCCATCGCCATCCTGATCGTTCCGCGGACCCTGAGCCTGCTCAAGCAAGCCGTCAACATTCTGCTCGAGGGCACGCCGGCCCATCTGGAGCTCGGTGAGATCGAATCCGCCATGACGCGGGTGGCGGGCGTGCGCCGGGTGCACGACCTCCACGTCTGGACGCTGACCTCGGGCCGGGAGGCCATGAGCGCGCATGTCGTCGTCGAAGACGTCGGGCAGAGCGAGCGGCTGCTCGAAGCGCTGCACGCCGTGCTGCACACGCGCTTCGGCATCGACCACACGACGATCCAGCTCGAACCCGAGCCTCCGACGGTGCTGAAGATCAAGAGCCCGGCTTCGCTGTAGCCGCGGCTCACATGGGGCTCCAGGGGTGCGGGGCTGGGGCGGCAGTGTGGGGCAGACCCAGGGGCGAGTTCGGTTTTCGAGCCATCGGGTCTGCCCCACACTGCCGCCCCAGCCCCGCACCCTGGAGCCCCATGGACTCAGGGCGCTATTGCTGGATCGGCACCGGGGTGTTGATGAAGCGGTTGAACCGCACGCGGTTGCCGATGCCCCCGTCGATCCAGATCCCGATCGGCGCGTCGTTGATCGTGTTCGCCTCGATCGTGTTGGCGTTCCCCGCGACGTAGATTCCCGATTCGTCGCTGTCGACGATGACATTGCCGACGATCCGGTTCCCGTCGGCAAACACCGCGATGCCGTCGAACACCAGCGTCTGCGAGATCGCATTCCCGCGGATCTCGCACCGGGTGGCGGTGTCCATCAGGACGCCGGCCTGGCTCCGGCCGAGCGTGTTCCCCAGGACCTTCACGCCGTTGGATTGGGCGATGACGACGTCCGTCGACGTCGCGGGGCACGATTCCACTGACACACACGCCGGTGACACGTGGCCTGCCACCACGTTTTCGCTGACCGTCCCCGTGGCGCCGAACGAGACCTGGATGCCGTTCTGCACTGCCGTCGCGGCCGAACCGAGGCCCGTGACGACGTTGGCGCGCACCTCCACGCCGACGCCCTCTCCGATCACGGTGACGCCGTTTCGCTGGTAGTCGTGAATGCTGTTGCCCTGGATCGTCACGCGCGCGAAGGCGCCGTTGCCCGTCTGCACCCGGATGCCGGCGCCGTCGGGGCAGGTGTGGATGCCGTCGGCCTCGAACGAGAAGTGCATGTTCTCGATCGCCGTACTGCTGATGGCTCCGGACGCGTTGCGGAAGAAGATCCCGAAGAGACGATCGCCGGGCGACGGACAGCCGTTGTCGTCCAGCGTCGTGTCGGGGGGAAGCGCACCGGCGACGGCAGCGCTGCCGTCGACAACCAGCGTCTCGATCGTGACGCCCTTCGTGTCCTGCACGAGCACCAACGCCACGAGCGGCGTGCCGCTGGCCGGGCTCGAGGTATTGAACTGGACGGACGAGGGCCGGAGGACGGCGCCGTTCTCGCCGTGAAGCGTCAACGGCTTGTCGATGAGGAGCTGTTCGTCGTACACGCCGGGACAGATGTCGATGACGTCGTTCGGTTGTGCCGCGGCGATGGCGCCGCTGATCGTCGTGTAGGGCGTTGCCGTGGCGGCGTCGCAGTGCCCGGCCGTACCGAATCCGTCCTGCGCCACCACGAGGGTGGCGCCGTATCCGAAGCCGGGCGTGAGGATCGCGGCGAGGATCAGCGACGACGTCAGGTATTTCTGGAACCGATTCCAGCGAGGCATGCGGAGCCTCCTTTCCGCGACAAGAAGCGTGGCGCAGGCGATACTGCGTCATCGGCACCAGCGCAGTCAAGACCTATTGAGCGCCAGGACCCCGTAACGACGCCCTCCGCGTCCGGACCAGCACGGCCGCCGGAATGTTGCGAAGCGCCGCGTGCGGCCTGTAGAGTGCAGGCAGACGGCGCAGGTCAGGAGGCAGCATGGCGACGCAAGCGATCATCGACGTGGCGGTCATCCTCCGGAGCGAGGACGACGTCGCCATTGCGAAGAAAGACATCAGGGCGGGCACGATTCTCTACGATGGCCCCGTTCGCATGGAAGCCCGCCAGGACATCCGGCCCGGGCACAAGCTGGCGCGGCACGCCGTGCCGGCGGGTCAGCCTGTACGCCGGTACGGGCAGGTGATCGGCTTCGCGACCGAAGACATTGCGATCGGCGACCACGTGCACACGCACAATCTCGGGATCGGCGAGCTGTCGGCTGACCGTTACGAGATCGGCGTCGACGTGAAACCCGTCGACTACTACCCCGCCGACCAGATGCGCTACTTCGACGGCTACCAGCGCGAGGATGGCCGCGTCGGCACCCGCAACTACGTTGCGGTCATCTCGGGGGTCAACTGCTCCGCCAGCGTCAGCCAGTTCGTGAAGGACAAGTTTCGCGACGTGCAGAAGGACTACCCGACCATCGACGGCGTGCTGGCCGTCACGCACAAGTCGGGCTGCGGAACGAAGCTGTTCGGCGACGACCACATGGCGCTCCAGCGCGTGCTGGCCGGGTACGCCAAGCATCCGAACGTCGCGGCCTACATCCTGATCGGGCTCGGCTGCGAGGTGAATCAGGCGGCGGTCCTCGTCGAGCGCCAGCGCATGGCGGTGCCGGGGCATCCCGAACGCAAGCCGTTCATCGTCAACATCCAGGAGGCCGGCGGCATCCGGAAGACCGTCGAGCGGGCGACCGTCGAAGTGGCCAAGCTGCTGCCGATCGCCAGTGCGGCGCGGCGCACCAAGCAGGCGATCTCGGAGCTGACGCTCGCCACGAACTGCGGCGGCTCGGACGGCAATTCGGGGATCACGGCGAATCCGGCGCTCGGCTGGGCCGTCGACGAGCTCGTGCGCTACGGCGGCACCGGCGTGCTGGCCGAGACGCCCGAGATCTACGGCGCCGAGCACTTGCTGATCCGGCGCGCCATCAACGAGGGCGTCGCCAAGAAGCTGATCGACCGGTACAAGTGGTGGGAATGGTATTGCCGCGGCATCGAGGCCATGGACAACAACCCGGCGCCGGGCAACAAGGCGGGCGGCCTCACCACGGTCTTCGAGAAATCGCTCGGCGGCGTGGCCAAGGGTGGCACCACGCCGATGATGGACGTGTTCCTCTACGGCGAGCCGATCACCACCAAGGGCTTCGTCTTCATGGACACGCCCGGACACGATCCGGTGTCGATCACGGGATTGGTCGCCGGGGGATGTAACGTCATTTGCTTCACGACGGGCCGAGGATCGGTGTTCGGGTGCAAGCCGGTCCCGTCGATCAAGCTGGCCACCAACTCGCTGATGTACCGCCACATGCAAGACGACATGGACATCAACTGTGGGGTGGTGATGGAGGGCACACCGCTCGAGACGGTGGGACGACAGATCTTCGAGGAGATCATCGCCGTCGCGTCGGGGAAGCGAAGCAAGAGCGAGCTCTCGGGGGTCGGCGAAGAGGAGTTCGCGCCCTGGATCATCGGACCGGTGATGTAGGGAGGCGACCATGGCTGACACGTTCCCCTTCGCGAAGTACTTCGGTGAGATCAACCTGCTCTCGTCGCTGCAGGTGCCGGACACCGACAAGACGTTCTTCGACCGGCCGCCGCGCGATCCCGAGCAGAAGGAGCTCTTGCTGTACCTCGGGTGCAACGTGCTGCGCACGGCGCACCTGGCGCAGACGGCGATCGCCGTGCTGCGGGCGATGGGGTTCGACTTCAACGCCGTCGGTGGCGCCGCGTACTGTTGCGGGATCATCCATCATCGCAACGGCCAGGCAGCCGCCTCGCGCGCCTACTCGGCCAGCAGCATGCGTCACGTCATGACCTACGGGGCCACGAAGGTGATCATGTGGTGTCCGTCCTGCAACGAGCACTTCGACGACGTGATCAGCCACGAGCAGGACGTGCCGTTTCCGTACGAGCACTTCACCGCGTTCGTCGCGCGACATCTCGACCGCGCGCGCTTCGTCCGGCGGATCGACAAGCGGGTCTCGTTGCATTACCACACTGGCCACCCGCAGCAAGATTCCGACTGGGCCTGCACCCGCACGATCTTGCAGGCGATCCCCGGGATTCAATACGTCCACCTGCCCAGCACCCCGGCGTTCGGTCGGCACTGTAGCCCGAACTACATCGGGCGTCTGGGCCGGCCGGCGTGGCAGGCGGAGATCGAGACCGTGGCCCGCGCGTCCAGCGCCGCCGGCGTGGACGTCCTCGGTACCATCTATCACTCCTGCCATCGCGAGATCTGCGAGAACGAAGCACGCCACCCGTTCGAGGTCGTGAACTACATCACGCTGATGGCCGAGGCGATGGGCCTCGAGACGCCGCCCGACTGGTACAAGACCCAGAAGCTCCGTGGCGATCCCGAGGCGACGTTCGAGGAGATCCGGCCGACGATCGAGTCGCAGGGGCTCGATCCTGAACGCGTCAAAGAGGTTCTGGCGAAGTCATTCTCGCCGGCGTGCGAGACTGGGCTCCCGAATCCGTCCTGAGTCGCGAAGCCCGTCGGCTCACACCGGGTCGGGCATGATGCGGACGAGCACACTTTCCTTGCTGCGCAGCCGTCGTCCGATGTAACGCCCCATGAAGAGCGGCACCAGCAGCGGATACTTGCGCCGGTAGACGGCCAGGACCTCGGCCTCGAGTTCGGGTCGATCATCGATCCATGCGGCAGTGCCGTCGAATGCGGGACCATCGGCGGCGCCGACGTGCACGCGGATGCGGCCCGTGGCCTTGATCCGGCGCGCCTTCAGGCTGCGGCGGATCGTGGTGAAGTACAGCGCGCCGTCTTTCATCATGAACCACACGGGGACCGTGCCGGACTTGCCCGACGCGCTCCACGTCGTGAGGTGGATCCGCTTGGCCCTGCGCAGCGCCGATTCGACGGCGGGAGTCAGCACGTTCAGGACTGGACGACCGTGACGACGAGGCCGATCTCGGCCAAGATGTTGCCGACCCGCACACACTCCGCCTCCGGCCCGACCTTCACGACGGCCTTGCCCGTGTTGTGCACCTGCCAGGCGATGTCCCAGCCTTCGGGTTCGCTGCAACCGATCGCCTTCTGCAGTTGCCGCACGACCTGCTCGAACGTGTGGCATTCGCAGTTGTGAAGGATCGTCATCCAGGGCGGCGCGACGGCAGCCTCGGTGACGTCTTCGGTTTCGGTGGAGGGCGCAACCCGCTCGGCCATGTGGATCAAAGTCTACCGCCGCGGGGAAACGGCTGCCGGGAACTGGTCAGTCAACGTGGGGGCCCCGAAATGGCCCCCACACCCCCAGACGCTCGTCGGTCGCCGGGGCACCCGGCGCCCGCCTCGATGACGAGCCGCTCGGATTCATCGAGGAGCGTCACGGCTGTGCTGGGGCGCTCCGAGCGTCTGGGGTCTTTGCCTACAGTAAGAACCCCATCCTGCCCCAAGAAATCGTGCGGCTGCCCAAGAAATACGGATTTGCACCTTTAGCCGCATTCGCTTAGACTCACCAAACTTTGTCGAGCTCAGAAAGCAACCGCGGCAACCCCGAGCTTCCACGCCCCTCGTATCAAGCCATTCTCCTTTGCGACCAAGCAATCCGGGAAACTGGCACCAACAAAGTCACTCTTGTGGGGATCTTTAACCGTGTGTGGGGCCCATCCTTCCCACTTGTTTGGTCGCGCCCGACATGCGTCTACGCGCGAGTCTCGGATGCTCAGGGGCAATACACATTCCGCCTAGAACTGGTCCGGCTCGCGGACAACCAAACGATAGGGAGGATGGAATTGTCGGGGATGCTCACCGACAGAACGGCTTCACATGAACTCATTTTCCCGATCACCCAAATGGCCTTTGAACGTCCGGGAACGTATGAATTTCGGCTGTTTGCTGACCCCGGATACATTGGCGGAATGATCCTCACTGTGCTACAAGTAAACCAACCGCAAGGAGGCCCCAATGAGTGATCGAGCCACGTCCGCTCCAAGCGGAACAGCACGCGCAGAATCGCCGAAGCCCTTCATGCTTCCAAAGCCGATCCCGGCGACACCGAAGAAGTAAGTCCCATCTCAGGGGCGATCAAGGCCCTACGGGCTTCGGTCGCCCCTGCCCGTTACCGGCTTCCACGGTGGAAGGCCGGTCATCGCCGTCTGGGGGTCTGGGGGCCTTCGAGGCCCCCAGCCCATAGACTCCCGACGCATTCGCCGCCAGGACGCGACGGCCGATGTCGCGCGCCTCATCCGCGCTGACCTCTCCGTGGTCCACGAGCCAGCCGAGCGCATGACCAATGGACGATCGTGCCCAGTCGGCTGCGAAGGCGAACAGCTCCGGCAGCGCGCTGACGTCCGAGCCGTACAGCACCTTCGTCGCCGGCGCCAGCGAGAGGATCTCGATCAACGGCCCGGTCGCGCCCGCGCCGAGGAAGGGCAACGCCAGCGACAGGTCCAGGTAAACGTTCGGATACGTGGCGGCGAGAAAGCTTGCCTCGCGGAAGTACGGGTATGCCATGTGAAGCAGGACGATGCGTACCGAGGCCCAGCGGGCATCCTCCAGCACGCGGCGCAGCAGCACCGGATTCGCGTGCGCGAGGTCGATGTCGGGATCGCCGAAGCCGGCGTGGATCTGGATCGGGCGTCCCGTCGCGCGCGCCACGTCGAGCGCGAGCTCGACCAGCGTGTCGAGCAGCGGCTTCTCCGTCAGGCGAGCGGTGCCGCCGCGCGCCACGCGGTCCCGCACGTCATCGTACGCGTGCGTGGCTTCCGCGCGACTCCACGACGTGACGGCGAGTCCCGAGCGATACGCCACGATGCTCTTGAACGCAACGCATCGGGTGGCCGCGGCCTCCAGCTCCTGACGGAACCGATCGAGGAATGCGTCGTACTCGAGTCCGAGTGCGACGAGGCGTTGCGCGCACGTCTCGATTCTGAAAACCTCGTGGATCGCGCTCGGCAGGAGGTGTGTCATCTCGGCGAGAGACATCGCTTCGGGCGGGTAGCCGGTGTCGACGAGGAGTGCAGCGACCCGGTGCTGTGTCAGCAACTTCACGGCGGCGGCCGGCCCCAGCGCTCGACGAGCCTCGAGCACTGCATCGAGGCTCGCGGGCGCTCCGACATGGCGGGCGAGATCACGCAGCGCACGCCGCCCGTACCCGGTGTGCAGGACGTGATCGATCATCGCGCCCGGTCGCGCCTCGGTGAAGAGGTCGAGGTACGTGTCCCGCGATACCGCCCAGGGATCGGCGCGCAGCGGATGGCAATGCCCGTCGACGACCGGAACGTCGGAGAGATCGATGGTAGGCGTGACGCTGCTCAGTACTTGTAGAAGTGGTGCTCGATCTCGAACGCCACGTCCTTGCCCTCGAAGCCCATGACCTCCGATCGTTTCACGATGAGGTATTCACGAGCGAGAACCTCGCCCAGCGCCGCTCGCAACACCTCGTCCCGCTCGAACGCATCGAGGGACTGGCCGAGCGATGCCGGAAGTCGGTGGATGCCTCGGCGCTTGCGCTCGGATTCCGACAGGCTGTCGGGGTCGACCAGCGTCGGCTCGCCCGGATCGAGCTTGCGCTCGAGACCGTCGAGCCCGGCGGCAAGGAGCGCGCCAAGCGCGAGATACGGGTTGTTCGAGGCATCACACGGCTTCAGCTCGAGATTCGTGGATTCCATCTCCAGCGTCCGGCGTTTCGACGGCACGCGGATGGCCGCCTCGCGGTTGTCGGGTCCCCACGCGGTGTAGGCGCTCGACCAGAATCGAGGCTGGAGTCGCCGGTACGAGTTCACGCTCGGCGCCGTGAGCGCCAGGAGCGCCGGCAGATGCGCCATCACGCCACCGATGAACGCGAACCCCGCGTCCGAGAGTCCATAGCGTCCCTTGGCGTCGTGGAAGTGGTTCACCCCGTCCTTGGTGCGCCAGAGACTGAAGTGCACGTGGCTGCCGTTTCCCGCCTCTTCCGGAAACGGTTTCGGCGCGAACGAGGCGAGGAGTCCGTGCTTGGCGGCGACGCCGCGCGCCGTGTCGCGCACGGTGATCTGGTTGTCGGCCGCGCGCAGAGCGTCCGCGAACCGCACCGGCAGCTCTTGCTGACCGGGTCCAAGCTCGGCGTAGTACTGCTCCGGGTACACGCCCTGTGCCGTGAGCGCTTCGATCATCTCGATCATCACCGGCGCGGCGGAGTCCATTCCGATCGTGGAGAAGCACGGGCTCCGGTCGATCGGCACGTAGCGGTCTCCTTCACGCCGGGCCAGCGTGAACTCGTTCTCGAAGGCGGCCTTCAGCGCGAGACCCTGACCGGCGGCGCGCTCGATCATGCGCCGCAGGAAGCTGCGCGGGCACGCGGCCCACGGCTCGCCGTCGAGCGTCAGCATGTTGCAGAGAAGACGGGCGGATTTCTCCGTGTACGGCAGCACGGTAAACGTGTCCGGGTCCGGGACCAGTCGAATCTCTCCAACGGGACCGAACGACCCTTCCGGCACGAGGTGATCCAGCACGTTGAACGACTGCATCGCGACCGTGAGCCCGATCCCCGATCGGAGGTACGACTCGAGAAACCGCGTGTGACACGCCTTGCCGCGGATGACGCCGTCGTTGCCGCAGTAGAGGAAGCGCACGAGCTGAACGTCGGCCGACTGGCACTGCCGCACGATGTTCCGAGCGCGTCCACTCGGGTGATTCGTCTCGGTCGATCGTCGACTACGACTGCGCGCAGCCATCTGCGTCCTCCTGGCGCCACTGCGTTTCACCGGGCGCGTGGACGATTTTATATCACGCGGAACGCGGGTCTCCGGGCCGGGGTTTTGATCGGCCCGCGTATCGCGATACTGTCGTGGCCATGGCGCTGACGAGGCGTGAGCGATCGACCGGCCTCTCGCCATCTACGTCGACAAGATCCTCAAAGTCGCCAAGGTGATCGACTGACCGCGGCCGATCTGCTCGCCTGTTTCCCGCCGGGATTCACGCCTCGGCCCGTGCAGGTGCGCCTCCTGGCCCAGCTTGCCGATGCGATCGAAGAGGCGACGGAGGATCCTCGTGCGCCGCGCGTGTTCCTGGTGGAAGCGCCGCCGGGCGTCGGGAAGAGCCACGTCGCGATCACGCTCGCGCGCTGGAGCGGGAGCGCGTACCTCCTCACGTCGCAGAAGCTCCTGCAAGATCAGTACGAGCGGGAGTTCGCCGACCAGATCCACGTCGTCAAGGGCCGCGACAATTACGTCTGCGAGCGCTATCCCGACGCGCGGGTCACGACGTCGCACGGCATGTGCCGCCGCCCGGGCGGGCCACCCTGCCGGTGCCCCTACGCGCGAGCGCGCACCGCGGCGCTGGCTGGGTCGGTGTTCTGCAGCAACACGGCGTACTTCCTCACGCTGCGCCAGTGGCAGGAAGAGCAGCTTCCGGCGCGGCGGCTGCTCATCGTGGACGAGGCGCACAATCTCGAATCGCAGCTCACCGGCGTGTTCACGCTGACGTTCACGCCGGATCAGATGAAGGCGTGGTTTGGCGCGCCGCTGCCTCGCTTCGACGCAGCGGAGGCGTACCGCGAGCTGATGGCCGACCACGTCGAGCGCCTGGGACGCGAGGTCGCTCAGGCCGAGCGCGGGCTCGAATCGCTGAAGGGCGCGCGGCTCGGCGAGGAGTTTCTCCGGCTGCCGCCGTCGCGCGAAGAGCAGCAGCTCCGCGCCGAGCGCGACACGCTGCAGAATATGCTCGCGCGCCTCCGCTACTTCGTCGACACGGACGATCAGGACTGGGTCGTGCGTTACCCGGAGACCCTGGACGCTGGGCTCGAGATCGTCCCGCTGGAAGTCAGCCGCCTCGCGCCCGAGCTGCTCTTCGGCGCGGCCGAGCTCGTCGTGCTGTCGTCAGCGTATCTCGGGCGGCACGAGGCGCTGGCCGAGTACTTCGGCCTCTCGTCGGTCGGCGTGCGCCCATTCAGCGTCGACTCGCCCTTTCCGCTGGCGCAGCGGCCCATCGTCTATCGCCCGGTCGGGTCGCTGTCGCGCGCGACCCTGGCGCAGCTCGAGCCGGCGCTGTTCCGCGAGGTCGCCGCGATCATGGCCGGCCACGCCCGCGACAAGGGGCTGATCCACGCCGCGTCGTACGCCGCGGCCAAGCGGCTCGAGCGCCATCTTGCCGAACACGCGCCGCTCGAGCACCGCCGTCTCATCTGGATCAGCTCGGCTGGTGACAAGCCGGGCGCGCTGGAGCACCATCGCACCTCGCCGATGCCGACGGTGCTCCTGTCGCCTTCACTGCGCGAGGGTGTCGATCTCCCCGACGACTATCTTCGCTTTCAGGTCCTCACGAAGATGCCGTATCCCGACCTCGGGGACCCGTGGACGAAGACGCGCGCCGACCGCGACCCGCGCTGGTACGCGCTCGCGACGGCCAAGGCGCTGGTGCAGGCGTACGGCCGCTCCTGCCGGCACGCCGATGACGAGGGCGTGACGTACGTGCTGGACGCGCAGTTCGCGCGGTTCGTGACACGGCACCGCGTGCTGCTGCCCGAATGGTTTCTCGACGCCGCCGACGCGGCGCTCCGGGCGCATCACGATCACGCTCGCGACGCCGGCGAATGATCCGCGGCCACGAGGGGATTCGGGGGTTGCTGTGACGGTCGATATCGCGGTATCGTGATATCGCCATGGCGAAGCTGGTGACCACGAACCTTCGGTTTCCCGACTCGACGTTTCGCGAGCTCAGATATCAGGCCAGCCGGCGCGGAGTCTCCGTGGCCTTGCTCGTGCGCGAGGCGGTCGACCGGTATCTCGGCCGCGCCGAGGCGGCCGCCCCGTTGCCGATCGGCAGCGATCCTGCCGACGCGCTGATCGGCTGCATCACGTCGTCGGCGGACGACGAGTCGGTGAATCACGACCATTACCTGTACGGGTTTCCACGGGAGACGGACCGTGAAGCTGCTCGTCGACACAAGCGCCCTGCTCGCGCTGGCAATGCGGCACGACAGAAATCACCGCGCGGCGGTCGAGTTTCTTCAAACTCACGCCCACGCCCGGCTCGTGTTGACCGAGCTGGTGGTGTCCGAGGTGGCGACGCGGCTCCGCGTGCTGGCCGACGCCAAGCGCGCGGCCGCGCTCGCCCGTAGCTTCCTCGACAGTCGTCGCTACGAACTGGTCTTCGTCGATGGGGAGCTTCTCCGTGCCGGGATTGACCGGATGGAGCAGTTCGCCGACAAGCGCTTGAGTCTCACCGACTGCATCAGCTTCGAGCTGATGCACCGCCTCGCCTTGACATCGGCATTCACGTTCGACCGGGATTTCCGAGACTGCGGTTTCGTGATGCTGCCATGAGACCGGCTGTCTTCGTGGGCGTTCGGGTCGGCGAGGAGTGCGACTGAAGCGTGTCTGGTGACGAAGCCGTGGGATCAGGAGCTCATCAGGACTCGGCCGCGGGGCCGAGCGCGCCCGACGATCGGAGCGCCGCGATCCGCTCGCCGGAATATCGGAGCCGCTCGCGCAAGACCTCGTCGGTGTGCTCGCCCAGGCGTGGCGCCGTGGCAGGCTCCGTGACGGCGCCAGCCGTCTTGATCGGTGACGCGACCTCGCGAATGGTGCCGAACACCGGGTGCTTGACCTCCAGGATCATGTTGCGCGCGCGCACCTGCTCGTCCTCGAGCGCCTGCTGGACGGAGTTGACCGGCGCGCAGGGCACGCGGCCGCGCAGCCGCGCGAGCCAGTCGTCGGTGGTCCGCTCGGCGAAACGCGGCTCGAGAATCTCGAGCAGCGCCGGCTTGTTGGCGAGCCGATCGGCGAAGCTCGCGAAGCGCGGATCACTCGCGAGCGCGCGCAGGTCCATTGTGTCGACCAGGCTCTGCCAGAACTTCTCCTTGTTGCAGAAGATGACGATCCAGCCGTCGCGCGTGCGGAAGTTCTGCGCCGGGACGAGCGTCTGGTGACCGGAGTCCTCCACACGCGCCGGCTGCCAGTCGCGGTTCAAGGTCCAGATCGCGAAGTACGACAGCATGCTCACCGCGGTGTCCAGGAGCGAGACGTCGATGTCGCGTCCGCGACCGGTCCGCTGCGCATCCCACAATCCGGCCATCAATCCCGCGATCGACACGTAGCCGCCCGCGAAGTCGATCACGGAGACTCCGCACTTGCCCGGCGGCCCGTCGGGCTCGCCGGTGATCGCCATGTACCCGGCATACCCCTGGATCAGGTAGTCGAACGCGGGCTCGGCCGCCCTGGGTCCCGTCATGCCGAAGCCCGAGAGCGAGCAGCACACGATGGCCGGATTCACGTCGGACAGTGCGGCGTACGTCAGTCCGAGCTTCGCGGGCTGATCGCCGCGCAGGTTGTTGTAGACGGCGTGCGAGACGCGGACGAGATCGTGAAACACGGCCTGACCGCCGGGATGCTTCAGATCGAGCGTCACGGACTTCTTGCCGCGGTTGAACGACTGGAAGTAGAGCGAGTCTTGCTCGGCCAGATACGGCGGAACGTAGCGTGAGACGTCGCCGCCGACGCCGGGATCCTCGATCTTGATGATCTCGGCGCCGAGATCGGCGAGGAGCTGCGTGCCGAACGGCCCGGCGCCGAACTGGGAGACGGCGACGATGCGGAGGCCGTCCAGAGGGGGCCGGGTCATTGTAGCGGGGGCCGCGAGTCCGGTTCAGGACGTGGGTGGCCTGATCCAGAGGGATGCCGGGTCATTGGAGCGGGGGCCGCGAGTCCGGTTCGGGACGCGGGTGGCCTGATCCAGAGGGATAGTGGTCGCGACCTTCGCCGAGGGTTGGATGATTCTTCTTCGGCATCAGCGCGGTGCGGCGGAATGTCATCACGCGTTCGCCCCGCTGGTTGCTGACGCGCGTCTCGACACTGACGATGCCGCGGTCGCCCTGCTTCGACGGGCGCGTGTCGAGCACGGTGGACTCCGAATAGATCGTGTCGCCGATGAACGTGGGTTTCTCGTGGACGATCTTCTCGATCTCCAGATTCGCGATCGCCTTGCCCGAGACGTCGGCCACGGTCATTCCGATCCCGATCGAGAACACGAGCGGCCCGAGGACGACGCGCTGCTTGTGCTGCGTGTGCTGTGCCGCGTAATGGGCGTCGCTGTGGAGCGGATGCTGGTTCATCGTCAGCAGCGCGAACCACGTGCAGTCGGCCTCCGTGATGGTCCGCCCCGGCCAGTGCCGGATGATCTCGCCCACGGTGAACTCCTCGAAGTAGCGCCCGTACGCCATCAGCGCTTCACGAGGCTCGCCGCGAGCTCCCGCCGTTCGTGCTCGTTCGTCGTCGGCGTCACCAGGAGCCGCGGAGCGTCGCGATAGTAGCGCTCGACCGGAAACTCCGACGTGTAACCGTAGCCGCCATGGATGCGCATCGACTCGAGCACGACCTCGTACGCCCGCTCGGAGGCGTGAAGCTTCGCCATGGCGGCGAGCCGGGCATCCGTGTCCGCCGTATCGGCGGCGTGATACGTGAGGAGCCGCGCGGTCGCGATGGCCGTCGCCATGTCGGCGAGCTTCAACTGGATGGCCTGGTGCTGGCAGATCGGCTTGCCGAACGTCGTGCGCTGCTGCGAGTAGCGCAACCCGGCCTCGAATGCGGCTTGCGCCAGGCCGACGGCCGTGGCGGCAACGCCTACCCGCGCGATCTGCAGCGCGTGGTCCAACACGCCGGCGCCGCCGCCGATCAATGCGGCCGCGTCCAGCCGAACGCCGTCGAGCGCGAGATCTGCTGCATCCAGACCGCGCGCGCCCAGCGTGCCGAGCGGCGCGCTCAGCGTGAGCCCACTGGCGTCGCGGCCAACGAGGAAGCACGCCGTGCCACCGTCGGTGAGACGCGCCGGGATGATGAGCCAGTGTGCGTGACCGGCCTGGTCCACTCCGCACAGCGAGCCAGACAGGGACCAGCCGTCGCCGTCGCGCCGCGCGGCGATGCCATCGCCGAACGCGACCGTCCCGACGAGATCGCCCCGCGTCATGCCGGGCAGCAGGCGTTCGCGCTGGGCTGGCGTGCCGAAGCGTGTGATCCCGGCGCTCGCGGCGAGCTGCGCCGTCACGATCGCCGCGACCGTGGTCCAGCCGCGCGCGAGCTCCTCGATGATCATCGCCGCCGTCCGGAGGTCGAGCCCGAGTCCGCCATAGTCGGCGGGAACCAGCGCCCCGAGGATGCCGAGGTCGGCCAGGGTCCGGATCATCGTGGCAGGATAGCGGGCCCGGCTCTCGTGCTCGGCCACCAGCGGGACGATTTCTTTGTCGACGACCTGTCGAACGGCGAGCACCATCTGCTTGCGCTCGTCGCCCTCGTCGTCGCGGGACGTCAGCGCGCCAAGCCGTTCACCGTAACGCTCGAGCAGGTTGCGCGCGATGATCACGCGCTGGATCTCGTTCGTGCCTTCCCCGATGATCATCAGCGGCGTGTCGCGGTAGTGGCGCTCCACGTCGAGCGACGTGAGCGGACCGGCCGGGCCGAATATTCGCAACGCATCCCCGGCGTTCTGCTGGGCCGCCTCCGTCGCGTAGAGCTTGGCCATGCCCGCTTCGAGATCGCAGCGCTCGTTGCGATCTTTCATGCCGGCGGCCCAGTAGGTGAGAAGCCGGGCGGCAGTGAGACGCGTGGCCATGTCGCCAAGGATCGACGGCGCGGCGTCGCCATCGTCGCGACATCGACCGACGGCAGCGTCGAACGTGGCCTGAGAGACGCCGACGGCGCGGGCGGCGATGTTGATGCGACCGGTTTCGAGCCCGCTCATCACGTGCTTGAACCCGCGCCCCTCCGCGCCGCCGACCAGGTTGGCCGCGGGGACGACGAAGTCCTCGAAGACCAGCTCGGCGGTGTCGACGCCCTTGTAGCCGAGCTTGGCGATGCTCTTCACGACGCGGAGACCGGGATGACCCTTCTCCACGATGAAGCAGGACATGCCACGATGCGCGGGCATCGTCCCCGGCTGGGTCAGCGCGAGGAGCGCAAACGTGTTTCCTTCGCGACCGTTGGTGATGAACATCTTCGTCCCGGTGACGACGTAGTCGTCGCCGCGGCGACGGGCGACCGTCCGGATGGCCTGGACGTCCGTCCCCGCGTGGGGCTCGGTGAGACACAGCCCACCGCGCGCGTCGCCGGACGCGAAGCGCGGAAGAAAGCGCCGGCGCTGCTCCTCGGTGCCGTGGTGCAGCACGATCAGCGCAGCCATCGTGTGGCTGTTGATCACGCCGGCGAGCGACATCCATCCGCGGCAGAGCTCTTCGATCACGCGCGCGTAATCCGTGACCGCGAGTCCGAGACCACCGTACGCGGCGGGGACGAGCGCGCCGAACAGTCCCAGCTCGCGCATGCGCGCGACGAGCGCGTGCGGATAGGCGTCGGCGTGCTCCATCTCGGCCGCGACCGGAGCCACGTCCGCGTCGACGAATCGCCGCACGGCGCCGACGATCGGATGGGACGACGTGGTCACGACGGACATCATGCTGGCCGATAGTATCAGGACTGGGGGATGTAGCCGGGAGGGACTAGCGAGAGCTCGGGCGCGATTCCAGCCATTTACGCAGCGAATTTTGCGTCTCACCCGAAGGCCGGCCAGCGAGAAGCCCCGCGACGCTGATGTCTTCGTCCAGGTCGGGCCAATGAATGCCTTCGCCGTGGCCGATGAGGCGCCACTTCGTTCGTTCCGCGCGCGTGCCGTGTGCAAGCCGGGGATACCACGACAACGGCACGCTCACGGTGCGACCATCGACCAGATCGACGACGAGTGTATCGTCGGTGACGACGACCTGCTGTGCTAGCGCTCCGCGGAGCTCACTCGGTGAAGTACTCATCCCACGCTCGACGCAGTTTAACAGTGTTCTCCCTCACGAGCGTCTCCAGTCGTCTCATCTCGGTCCTGCCAAACCCACCGCTCTCTGCGAGCCGCACCGGATCGAGCCAGAACTTCGCACGGTTCGATTCCCGGTCGATATGTACGTGCCGGGGTTCCTCTCGGTCTGCGGAATAGAAGAAAACTCGGTATGGCCCGATCCGGAGGACCGTCGGCATTGACGCAGCATATTTTTCGCCGCACGCCACGCCAAGTGTCTCAATTTGGATACCGTCCTGTCGCAACGCTCCGGCATTCTCGGTGCTCGGGCTGATAGTACAATGAAATCCGCAGATGCCTCTCGACGACCTGGCTCTGATCTTCCAGCGATGCATCGATCGGCTGATCCGGCTGTTGCGACTGGGACCTCCACCTGCGCCGCGCGATCGTCGATTGCTCATCGTGCAGATCGATGGCTTGCCGGCCTCGGTGCTCGAGCAAGCGCTGGCGGACGGGCGGATGCCGTTTCTTCGGCGGCTGCTTCATGCCGGCCGGTTTCGTGTCCAACCGATGAGTGTCGGGCTGCCGTCGTCGACGCCCACGTTCCAGATGGCCGCGATGTACGGAGTACGGCCGGACATCCCGGGCTTCCACTATCACGACAAGCGACGCCGGAGCGACGTCTACTTCCCGCGCGGCGGCGACGCGGCGGTCGTCGAGCGCGCGCAGGCGGTCGGGCGAGCCGGAATTCTCGCCGGGGGAAGCGCGTACGGGTGCGTCTTCACCGGCGGCGCGGCCAACAACCTCTTCAGCTTCACGATGATCAAGCGCCCGAGCGGACGTGGCCTGCTGCGCGCGGGATCGGCGTTCGTCGTCCTGGGCTGGGTCGTCGGCAAGGGGCTGCTCCTGTCGTCGGTCGAGATGGTGCGCGCGCTCCTGCGGCTCATCGCCGATCCGGTGCAGGAGACGACGCGCGGATGGCGATGGCTCGTCCTGAAGCTCGTCATCTCCGTCTGGATTCGCGAATTCTTCACGCTCGCGGTCGCGCGCGATCTCTATGCGGGCGTCCCGGCCGTGTACGTGAACTACCTCGATTACGATGTCTTCGCTCACTCGTACGGGCCACGACATCGCCGGGCCTTGCGCGCGCTGCGCCGGATCGACCGCTCGATCCACGATCTCTGGCGCGTGCTGCGCCGGGTTCCCGAACACCAGTACGACCTCTACGTGTTGAGTGACCACGGCCAGACGGATTGCGTGTCGTACCAGTCGCTCACCGGGGGCCGGTCCCTCGAGCGTGTGCTCCTCGACGACTTCTTCGATCAGGCGCGAGCCGCGGAGACGCCGGCGCTGCCGCGTGGCCGGCGCATCGCGGCGCGGATCGACGCGTTCCGGACGCACCGCGCGCCCGGCCTCTTCCAGCGCTTCCTCAATTACTTGCCGCGAGACTTTCTGTCCGCGCTGGTGGAGACGCCCGAGGCTCGCCAGCGCCACGGCGTGAGAGTCGTGACCGCCGGCCCCAATGCGTTTGTGTACTTCCTCGACGTCGAGCAGCCTCTCACCATCGAGGAGATCGCCAAGCGGTTCCCTGGATCGCCGGAAGACATCTCGCGGTCCCGCGGCGTCGGATTCCTGCTGGCGCGGTCTGCCGACGGGCCCGTCTGCGTATGGCGGGGCAAGCGTTATCGCATGGGTGAGCTTGGCGCCGGGCCCTTCGCGGGCCGGGCGGACGTCGATCTCGTCGCCGAAGGCATCCAGGACCTCATGCAGATGCCCAGCGCGGGCGACCTCGTCTTGTATGGCAACGGCACCGCCGACGGCGACGTCTCGTTCATCCCGGAGCTTGGCGCGCATGCCGGTCCGGCGGCGGACGAGCTCCATGCCTTCGTGATGCACCCTGCCGGCGTGAAGCTGCCCGACCCACTCCGGCATCCGATCCAGCTCTACGGGCACTTCATCAGATACCAGCAGCAGGAGAAGCCGGCCGCCGCATGATGCAGTTCGTGATCGTCAGCTACAACATCCACCGGGGCGTGGGTCTCGACCGGCGGCGCGACCTCGCGCGGATCGCGGACGTGATCGCCGAGATCGAGCCCGACGTCGTTGGTCTCCAGGAAGTGATCCGCGAGCGCGGGGGCCCTGACGCCGACCAGGCCGCGTACATCGCGGCGCGTCTGGGCATGCACGTCACGATGGGTGAGACTCGCGCCCATGGCGCCGGCGTCTACGGCAATGCCGTGCTCACCCGTCTGCCCGTGCTCGGCTCCGCCCGCTGCGACCTGTCGTGGCGCGCGCGCGAGCCGCGCTGCTGCGTGCGTGTCGACATCGCCCTGAGCGCCGGCGCCCTCCATCTCTTCAATTGCCACTTCGGACTGGTGCCGCGCGAGCGGCGCGATCAGCTCGAGACGCTGGCTCGCTTCATCCGCGACTCCGCGTCGCTGGCGGGGCCCCGGGTGCTCATGGGTGACTTCAACGAGTGGTATCGCGGCCCGATCACCCGGCAATTGCGCCGCGAGTTCTCGTCGCCCATGCGCCGGATGCGACGGACGCACCCCGCGATGTTCCCGCTCTTCGCGCTCGACCGGATCTACTGGGACGTCGAGCTGGAGGGCAAGGACTTCCACGTGCACCGGAGCCGGCTGGCGCGCGTGGCCTCCGACCATCTGCCCGTCGTCGCACGGCTCCGAGTCCGCCACGCCGTGCGGCCCGGCCCCGCCTACGTCGTGGGCGACGCGCTGCCGCCCGCGGAATAGGGTGAGCAGCCGGCACCGGTCTTGACACCGGATACGCGCCAGGCATCAATGTGGTGGCAGCCCCGAAGCCGAAGAAGCCGCTTACCAACACCGCGAAGGTGAGCGCCTGTACCATCGATCCTAATCTCACCAACAACTCCGCCACCGTCACGACAACCGTCCTCGGACCGTAGTCAGCACTTCATCTCCGCGGATCTACCGGCGGCAGGGTCCGACTCCGGGGCCTGCCGCGCTTGACCAACGGCCTTACCCAGATGAATAATTTCGCCAAAGAGTGAATGCCGCGACGATGGCTCACGGCGGTCCTTGTCTGGCGGCCCTCGGTATGGGTCTCGACGAGGAAGATGCGTGCGACGTGCTGGCGAGCCTTGTCCCGAGCGATCTCATTGAGCGCCTCGTCTCGAAGAAGACCGGCGAATGGATGTACGTGTTCACGCCGTCCGTCGGCGGAGTCGTCGTCGACGTGAAGGTTGTCCTTCGCGCCGATTGTGTTGTCATCTCGTTTCACGAAGAAAAGGATCACAGCCATGAAGACGATTAGCGGGTCCGAACCGCGAACGAAGCGAGGTATGGTGTTGCCTGACGGTGCCTGCCCGGAGTGCGGCACCCCGATGAGGGAGAAGAAGGGCAGGTTAAAACTTGCGGTGAACGGCGAGGAAATTGCCGTCACCGAGTCTCCGCATCTCAGCTGTCCGAAGTGCCACGAAGTCGTCTTGCGATTCGATGACGCGAGAAAGCTTCGACAGCGAGCTCTGGAGATCTACCGACGAAAGTACCGGCTTCTGTCTGCCGATGAGATCCGCTCGATCCGTGAGCGCTTCGGTCTCACACAGGCTGAGCTGGCGCGGCTGCCGCGTCTTGGGGCGAACACAATCTCGCGCTGGGAGGCAGCCCGAAACGTCCAGACGGCAGCCATGGACATGCTTCTCCGCATGATCCGCGACCTGCCGGGGAGCGTCGATTATCTGCGAAAGTATGCCGCGTAGCGACCTCACGGCTGACGCGCAACGGATCCCGGAGATGGATGCGCTTTTAAGCGCGAATCTGCCCGCCACACGAGTGAGAGCACGCCAGCGGCGCGACGTGACGATCAACCTGCGCGCGAACCAACGGCAACGCGCGCTGATCGATCGCGCGGCGGAAGCGCTCGGCAAGAACCGGTCAGACTTCATGCTGGAAGCGGCGTGCCGAGAGGCGGACGCCGTGGTGCTCGACCGGCGATTCTTCTTGCTGGATGAGAAGGCCTACCGGCGGTTTATCGGGGCGCTCGACAAGCCGCCGGCAGACAACCCAAGACTGCGCCGCCTGCTGGCTTCCAAATCGCCCTGGGAGCGATGACCGCCGGCGCCGGGCAGATCAGCGCGCCGGAGCACCTCACACCCGAGCATGACCTCGAGGCCTTCGACTCCGGAGTCGCCGTCCTCGACGAGTGGCTGAAGCGACACGCGCTCTCCTAACTCTGCTAGTCTATGTAAAAAATGAGAGTCGCTGCGTCGCGACGGCTTACTTCGCGGCGGCCGCATTTCGAGCGCTTGGGGAACAAATATGGCCTTCCGGGTAGTGCAGACGTTTGAAAATGTAGAGCATCACTACGATCGCGAAGGCGACGTTCTGTATCTCTCTTTCGGTCCGCCACGACCCGCGGTAGCCGTGCAGGTCGAGGACTGGTTGGGGCTCCGACTGGCCCTGACTCCGCCGTTCGGCTTTGTCGGCATGACGATCGTCGGCTTCAAGCGAATCTCCGAGAGAATCAATCGGTACATCGAGCGGGACCTTGAGCAGGAATTGCCCGAGCGCGTCGAGCGACTCGGCTCCGTTTCCGTAACCTATGACGACGGCACCGACACCTTGATCGTCCGCGAAGACGAATCGAAAGAGCGGGGATTTTCAATCTTCGAGCCGTTGGTCGACAGCGTATATCTTGAGAAGAGTCTTCCGACGAAAGACGTGATCGGCATCAAGATCCTTCACTTCACACGATCCGGTCCCGCAGCGCTAGAGGCGGTTTTCGGACGCATTATCGACACAATCTTTGATCCCGAGCGCGAGCGCGACGAAAACGCGCGCCTTATCACGCGTGCGGCGGTGCGATCGGTCGACTGGAGAAGCCTGGCAGTCGCGGCGGCCTAACGTGTGTCCCCCGGTTCGCGCGGGTTCGCGCTCTCCTGCGCTGTGCCGGTGCCGGCGTGCGCTATGCTCCCTGGGGCCACGCGATTTCGTGCTGGTCACGTATTCAGGCGACTCGGCGGTGCACGGCTCCCCGTAATGGAATCGCCAGCCTAACGCCTTCGAATCCTCTTGGGGCGACTGGTTGTGCACCTACCGATTCGGCGACCGTCAAGCTTTTCGGCGGGGACGTTACCCCATGCCCGCCTGAGAAGAAAGAGACCCAGAGTAGGTGAGTCCCTCGCGTACGCGTGGCCGGCGCGGTCCACGGCGATACCGTCGCCGAGGTCATCCCCGCTGCGTCAGACCGACACCCGGGCTCAGGGATTGACCATCGCGTTGTCGAAATAGACCCACCCGGTGGCTTGCGTCCGCGCAGATGGGGGCATGCAGTTAGCGGGCGAGTTAATGACGCCGAGGACCCGGGACGGCGCGACGGCCGGATTGATGTCCGAGAAGCTGTACGTCAAGACGGTCGTCCCGGTTCTCGCGCCCCCTTGCGGGTTCAGCGCGAAGACGAACTCGTGCTGCGCCTGGTTCCACTGCACACGCAGGGTGTCGAAGACGATCGGCTTCCACTGCACGCCGCTGAACACGTGGGTCACGATACTGTCGACCGTCGTGCAGCCGGCATTGCTGCAGCGGTAGTAGAACGCCTCGAACTGTTTCGTGCCGGCGCTGTCGAGCACCTTCTGAATGCCCCCGACGACGTCGCCCGTGCGGTCCCCGCCGCCCGGGTTCGGGCTCGTGCCGTCATTGAAGAAGGCCCCGAACACCGCGGCCCCGGAGCGGGTCGGCGCGGGGTTGGCGGCGCAACTCACCGCGGTCGCTACTGTGACCATCGCGTCGGCCTGCCAGAGCGTGATGGGCGTCGGATTGGTCGCCCCGATGCCGGCGTTGGCGAGGCCAGCGATCCCGCTGTTGGAGGTGGTCAAGCCGGCCGTCGTCAGGTAGATTAACAGCTCTCCAAAGACGGTGAACCGTACCACTTCCGTGTTCGGCGCTCCTGGACCGAGGCTGAGCTCGGTCCCCGACCACTTTGCCGGATCGATCAACTGGCTGAAGTTGTCGTAAAGCACCGTCTGCGTCTGCCCCGGCCCCGCAAGGCCGAGCAGCAGGAGCGGCACGACGAGAAGGACGACCACGCTAAAGGGCCTGTGCATCATGATGATCCGCGCCTCCTTCTGATGACCTGTTCGCAACACCTGTTCCGCGCTTCCACTCGCCGGGTCGCACGCGCACGCGAACCCGACCCCTGGCTCACCCATATCCAGCTCCTCGCCCCGGCGAGCGTACAACGACCGACTACTGCTCACCGGTTCTTTTACCGCCACGACAACTCCTCCCAGAGCACCGCGGGCCGGCCGGGTCGGTGGGGGGCCGGTTGACCCGTTCCCGTAGCGTGCGATCGAGGGCAACCTGGTCGTGAGTGGGAACGGCTCGCGGGTCATCGGTCAAAGGGCCTCGTGGTCAGAGGCCCCTCACCGACCCGGCCGGCCCGCGACGAAGCGCACTCGCGCGAGTTCCGGCGCGCTCAGGCACCCTCACGCGCGACCGGCGAGCTCGAGGACGGCGAGGAACAGCGTGTTCGCGCCGTCCTCGATGTCCTCGATCGCGGTGAACTCTTCCTCGCAGTGGCTGCGCCCGTTGTGAGAGGGGACGAAGACCATTCCCGCCGCGCCGATCGCCGCCATGTACTGAGCGTCGTGACCGGCGCCGGAGAGGATCTGACGATGACGCGCGCCTGATTGCTTCGCGGCGCGCTCGACGGCCGCCACGACGTCGGCAGCAAACGGCGTGTACGGCATGCGCCAGTAGTGCTCGAGCTCGTACGGCGTGCCTTCACGCTCGCACGCCTGTTTCACGAGAGCGTCCACCATCGGGAGCGCGCGATCGAGCGTGTCGCTCTTCGGGTCGCGCATGTCGATCGAGAGCACCACCTTGCCGGGAATCGCGTTGACGATGTTCGGGGTCACGGTGACGCTGCCGACCGTGGTGACGAGATCGCCGCCGATCTCGCGCGCGATGCGGCGCACGCCGCTCACGACGTCGGCGGCGGCCACGAGCGCATCGTGCCGGATCCGCATGGGCGTCGGGCCCGCGTGGTCCTGGACGCCGTGAATCGTGAGACGCGACCAGGAGATCGCCACGATGCCTTCGACGACGCCGACCGTCAGGCCGGCCTCCTCGAGCAACGGGCCCTGCTCGATGTGCAGCTCGAGATAGGCCTTGAACGGCCGCGGCACACAGGGCTCCGAGCCGAGATAGCCGATGCGCTCGAGCTCGTCGATGAGGCGGATGCCGTCCTTGTCGCGCGCGTTGTAGGCGTCCTCCAGCGCGATCTTGCCGGCCATGACACCGCTCGCGATCATCGCCGGCTGGAACCGCGCGCCTTCCTCGTTGGTGAAGATCACGAGCGTGACCGGATGGCGGGTGCGAATGCCGTGATCGTTCAGCGATCGGATCGCTTCCAGCCCGCACAGCACGCCGAGCTGGCCGTCGTACTTTCCGCCGGTCGGAACCGAATCGACGTGCGATCCCATCATCACCGGTGGCAGCCGTTCGGCCCCCGCCCGCTCGCCGAAGATGTTGCCCATGCGGTCGATCGTCACGGTCAGTCCGGCCGCGCGCATCCAGGCCACCATCTGATCACGGCCGCGCCTGTCCTCGTCGGTGAGCGCGAGCCGCGTGAGGCCACCGCGGGGCGTCGCGCCGATCCGTCCGAGCTCCTCCATCGTCTGTTCGAGCCGCGTGCGATCGATCCTCATCCTGAATTCTCCTGATGTTGTAGCGAGGGCCGCGCCGGCGCGGTCCCCGCTACAACGGAATCACGATATCCCCGAATCGCTCGACACGGCCCGCCTGGCACGCCCGCGCGATCATCGCGGCGCCGATCGCGTCGCGCCCATCCTGGCCGAGCACTGCCGGCACGCCGCGCAATCGAAGACCGCGGAGTGCGCGGGCCGACCATCGCGCCCGCGGGACGCCCTTGCGCAAGCCCGCCCAGCGCGTCCAGGCGGCGGTCGGAAAACACTCGATGGCCTCGAGGCCGGCCTCCGCGAGAGCGGCGTACAGCTCGAGCCCGTGCTCGATCCACTCGTAGTATTTCGGCGCGCGAGTCAGTCGCTGCCGATCGAGCGCTTCGCGAGTCGGCGTGTATCGGAGGTGACAGACCTCGCGGGCGAGCCGCCGCTCGCTCTCGAAGCGAGTCCGATCGTCTCCGAGCGCTCGCGGCGCATCGACGCCGACGAGGCGGGGAGCGAGCTGGGCCAGCCAGCCGGCCACGTCGCGAGCGGCGCGAATCTGCCGCGGCCCGGCGCACACACGCCGGCCGTCCACGATTGCGACGTGGAAACCCTTGCGCCGGCCGCCGACGTCGATGCCGGCCCAGAGCGATGGCGCGCGGTCGGTAACCGGCATGCGCGTCACACGCCGCGCGCGAGCCCTGCGGTGAGCTGGCGCGAGACGAGATGGGCGTAGAGCCCGCCGCTCTCGACGAGACTTCGGTGGTCGCCGGTCTCGGCGAGGCGACCGTCGTCGAGAACGATGATGCGATCGGCGTTGCGCACGGTCGAGAGGCGGTGCGCGATCACGAGCGTCGTCCGGCCGCTCGACAGCACGTCCAGCGCCGTGCGCACGGCCGCCTCGTTGACCGCGTCCAGATGTGACGTCGCCTCGTCGAGAATCAGGATCGGCGCGTCCTTCAGGAACGCGCGGGCGATCGCGACACGCTGCCGCTGACCGCCCGAAAGCTGGGTGCCGCGCTCGCCGACGATCGTGTCGAGGCCCTCGGGAAGCGACGCGGCGAATTCGGCGAGCGACGCGTTGTCGATGGCAGCCCGGAGGTCGGCCACGCGCGCCGACGGCCGAGCGATCATCACGTTCTCCCATAGCGTGGCGTTGAAGAGATAGGTGTCCTGCGCGACGAGCGCGACCAGCCGGCGCAGCTCGTCGAGCCGGTACTCGCGCAGCGGGTGGCCGTTCAGACGCACCACGCCCGCATCGGGATCCCAGAAGCGGAGAAAGAGACTGGCGATCGTCGTCTTGCCGGCGCCCGACGGGCCGACCAGCGCCACGGTCGATCCGCGCGGGACCCCGAACGACACGTCGGAAAGCGCGGGCCGCCGCCGTCCCGGATAGGTGAACGTCACACCCCGCATCTCGAGCGCAGTCGCCGGGATGTCGTGCGCCGGCGGCGCTCCCGGACCATCGAGGACGGGTACGGGCTCGGTGTGGACCGCGTAGACCCGGCGCGTCGCCCCGAGCGTGTCGGCGAGCTGGCGGCCGACCTGCGCAATCTCCCACACGGGCACGAACGCCGACATCGCGAGCAGCGTGAGCAGCGGCAGTACCCCCGACTCGAGCGCTCCGTACGCAACGAGCGCAGCCCCGACACCGGCGACCGCGAGACCTCCCAACCCGGTGGCGACTTCCTGCAGCGCGCTCTGCCGTGCGAGGTCGGCAAGGTACGGCTTGCGTACCGTGAAGTACTCCTGCGCCCGCGCGGCGAACTCGGCGCCTCGCGCGCGCTCGCGCTGGAACGCGACGATCTCGGCGAGACCCTGCACGGTGTCGACCGCGTGGGCGTTGAGATCGCCGGACACCTCGCGCGCGCGCGAGCCGAGGCGATCGATGCGTGCGCGCGCCACGACGGGGGTGAGGGCCGCGAAGAGAAGAAACGGGAGAAGCGTGACGGCGAGGGGCCAGCCGAAGACGAGCAGCGTGCCGAGGACCGCGGTGGGCACGAGGACCGCCACGAATCCCGGCGTGATCGTGTGAGCGAAGAAGTATTCGATCAGCTCGACGTCGTGGGTCGCGACGCCAACGAGGTCGCCCGAGCGACGCCGGGTGAAGTACGCGGGCGCCAGCGCATCGAGCTTCTTGAAGATCGCGACCCGCATGTCGCTAAGCAGCCGGTAGGCCATGTCGTGCGCGAGCCAGGATTCGAGCCAATGCAGTGCTCCGGCCAGCGGCGCGACGAGCGCGAGCGCGACGACGAGACCTCCGAACGGCGTCCCGAGCTTGACCGCTCGCACGACGAGCGCGCTGAGCACGCCGACGCCGATCAGCGCCGTCACGCGAGCGACCCCGAGCAGGAACGTCACGGTGAGCCGCGCGCGATAGCTGCCGACCATCCTCGCGAGGACGCGAATGACACTGCGCCAGCTCATCCCGTCGGCTCGGACGATGCCATCGGTGATCTCGGATGCCGGAGCGGCGTCGCTGCCGTCGTCGTCTCCGGCCCGTTGCGGTCCGCGGCTGTCGGGGATCAGCTCGGGCCGGCTGTCGCCGTCGTTCGCCTGGGCGGCCATCAGCCGGTAGTAGGCGCCGCGAAGCGCCATGAGCTCGGCGTGGGACCCGGTCTCGACCACGCGACCGCCATCGAGGGCGAGGATCCGATCCGCGTTGACCACGCTCGAGAGGCGATGCGCGAAGATCAGGGTCGTCCGCCCCTGCATGAGGCGGTCGAGCGCCTCCTGGATCACGGCCTCGCTCTCCGCGTCCACGGACGACAGCGCCTCGTCGAGGATCAGGATCGGCGCGTCGCGCAGGAGGGCGCGCGCGATCGCGATCCGCTGTCGCTGGCCGCCGGACAGCCGGACGCCGCGCTCGCCGACGACCGTCCGATAGCCGTTCGGCAAGCGCGTGATGAACTCTTCCGCGTTGGCCGCGCGCGCGGCCGCCTCGAGCTCCGCCGGGGTTCCATCGGGCTTGCCCATGCGGAGGTTGTCCTCGACGGTGCCGTGGAACAGGTAGGTGTCCTGATTGACGACGGCGATCTGTCTCCGCAGCTCGTCCAGCGTCAGGTCGCGCGCATCGTGGCCGCCGATCAGGACGCGTCCCTGCTGAGGGTCGTAGAGCCGCAGGACGAGTCTCGCGATCGTGGATTTCCCCGAGCCGCTCGGCCCGACGAAGCCGACACGCTCGCCAGCGTTCACCTCGAACGACAGTCGATCGTGCGCGAGCCCGCGGCCACCGGCGTAGGCGAACGTCACGGTCTCGAACGCCACGGTTGGCGCGACGTCGCGCGAGCTCGTGATCGCCGCCGGCGCGTCGCGCACCAGCGGTTGCGTTCCCAGCAGCTCGAGGATGCCCTTGGCCGCGGAAACGCCCAGCATGCCCTGGTGAAGGAGCACGCGCAGCTCGCGCAAGGGTCGGAACACTTCCACGCCGAGCATCAGGACGACCAGCAGCGCCCCGAGCGGCATCTGTCCCGTCGTGACGCGCCATGCGCCCCACGCGAGCGCCGCCGCGGCGCCGACCGCCATGCCGGTGTCGGTGATCCCTCGGGCGAGCGTGTTGGAGCCGAGAACGCCCATGGTCGTGTGGAACAGCGCGTGGCTTTTCTCCTCGAGCAGCCGCGCGCGCGCGGCACTCTGACCGAAGGCTTTCAACGTCGCCAGTCCCTGGATCGAGTCGAGGAACTCGGCGCCGAACGCGGCGTACGCCTTCTGGCGCGCGAGGCTCCGCTGGCTGTCCATGCGGTGCCAGAACGACGGCGCGGCCAGCGTCACGAGCGCGGCGCCGAGGAGCACGAGCGCGACGGGCCGATCGATGCTCGCCACGATCCCGAAGATCATGAGCGGGGTGAGCCAGGCCACGAAGAGCTGGGGCAGATATTGACCGAAGTACGTCTCGAGCTGCTGGATGCCTTCGACCATCGACAGGATCACGTCGCCGGTGCGCGCGCCCGTGAAGTGCGCGGGGCCCAGGGCGACCACGTGATCGTAGAGGATCTGCCGCAGGCGCGACTGCACGCGCGCCGCCGTCTCGTGCGCCACCATGGCCCGGTAGTACTCGAGCGCTCCACGCGTGACGATGACGCCGGCCACCAGCGCGACCCAGGGCAGCAGGGAGGCGACCGGCGCGCCGGCAAGGACCTTGGCGAGCAGCCAGCCGAGCAGCGCCAGCCGCGTGGTGCCGATCGCCACGCCGGCGAGCCCCACCACCACGGTCCACGCGATGCGCAGACGCACGCCGGCAGTGAAGGTCCAGAGCTCGCGATCGAGGTACATCGGACGACTATAGCGCGCTTCGCGGGGCGTGGGCGGCGCCCGCGCATCGCGCCGGCACGCGATCCGCTCCCTCTGCTTGCATGATAGATTCGACCGCATGACCAAGCGCGAACGCGTGCTCGCCGCTCTTTCCCGCCGGCCCGTCGATCGCCCGCCGATCTCGTTCTGGCGGCACGTGCCGGAGATCGACCACGATCCCCGGCTGCTCGCCGACGCCATGCTCGCGTTCCACCGCCGCTGGGACCTCGATCTCGTCAAGGTGATGTCGAGCGGTGTGTACTGCGTGGAGGATTGGGGTTGCAAGGTCGCCTACACCGGGCTTCCGCAGGGGGCCAAGCGCTGCGTCTCCCACGCCGTGCAGTCGACCGGCGACTGGCAGCGCATCAAACCGCTCGACCCGGGATCGGGTGCGCTCGGCCGCGAGCTCGAAGCGCTCCGGCTGATCGTGAAGGGGCGACACGACGACGCGCCGATCCTTCACACCGTCTTCTCGCCGTTGACGATCGCGCGGAAGCTCGCCGAGGGCCAGCTCGATCAGGACCTCCGCGCGAATGCGGCGGCCGTGGTGCCGGCGCTCGACGTGATCACGAAGACCGTGGCGCGCTATTGCGTCGCCGCGCTCGAGGCCGGCGCCGATGGATTCTTCTTCGCGACCCAGGCCGGAACACCGGACGTCTTCACCGAGGCGGAGTCGACGACGTACGACGTCCCTTATGCGCGACGGGTCCTGGAGCGCGTGCAGGGTCGTTCGGCCGTGACGATGCTCCACGTCCACGGGAAGGACATCTTCTTCGATCGGTTCGCTGCGCTGCCGGTCCACGCCGTCAACTGGCACGATCGCGTCACGCCGCCCACGCTCGCCGACGCCAAGCGACGCTTCAGCGGCGCGCTCGTGGGCGGGCTCGCCGAGTGGACGACCCTGCGCAAGGGGCCGGCAAGCGCTGTGACCGAAGAGGTTCGCGACGCGATTCGCCAGACCGATGGCCTCGGGCTCATCGTCGGCCCCGGGTGCGTGCTGCCGCTCGACGCGCCCGATGAATACCTGGCGGCGGCCGTCGACGCGGTGAAGAGCGCGGCTTCGTGATCCAGCAGGTGGACATTTACGCCACGCGCGACCGCCTCACGTGGACGCCGCGCGCCGATCAATGGATGTCGTTCGCGCAGGCCACCCTAACCCACCCTAACCCGGATTATTCACGAACGATCGCGCGCGAGCCGCCGAAACCGAGCGCCGGGCTGGGGATCGCCCCGGAATTCCGCGAGCTGATGGCGCCAGCGCCGAAACGCTGGGGACCGCGGTCAGGGGCGTGGGTGTCCAGTC
>JBGPTW010000032.1:0-47802 GCA_041490825.1 Methylomirabilia bacterium
CACAAACTCAGGCTCTCAGCTAGAAAGAGACGATCCAGCCGCCAAATATTCCCGCCGCATCACGTCGAACGGTATCAGGTTTCCCCGACGGCTCGACCTGGCATGTGGGCTGTTACGAGACAACGCTGCTGACTCCGTGAGCAGCACCTGCGGCGCCGATGCTCAGGATGTCGCGCCCGACCTGGTCGGTGCCGAACCAGTGCCGCGCCGACGGCGGTTGGAGCTTACGCGCCGTGTCGGTCAGCCCGGTAGTCGAGCTGCCGGTGGAACCAGTACTGGTAGCCCTTGATGTTCTTCTGCATGGCGACGTCGAGCAGCGGCTGGAAGACCGGCACGCGCGGCACGTCGGCGATCTCCAGCTTCACGAAGCCGCGCACGAACTCCCGATATTTCTTGTGGTCGCTCTCGAACCGCGCGGCGTCGATCAGCCTGTCCATCTCCGGATTCTGGTACGACGACGTGTTGAACACGGCGTTCTGCCCGTGGAAGTTCCAGAAGAAGAAGTACTCGGGATAGTTCAACCAGCCGCCGAACGCGTTCAGGAAGAGCGGCATCTCCTTATTGAGGAGCATGTTCCGCCAGTTGGCCCCGGGGATCTTCTCGATCGTCGTGCGGATACCGATCTGCGCGAGCGACTCTTGCACGAGCACGGCCATGGGCTCGTTGGTCGTCGCGAAGCCCTGGTCGAAGTAGAGCGTCGTGTCGAAGCCGTTGGGGAAGCCAGCCTCGGCCATCAGCGCCTTCGCCTTCGCCATGTCGGTCCTGAACGGCGACGGCACGAGGTCGTGGCCGGCGGTGAGGCTCGCGATCGGATTACCCGAGAGCAGCACGCCACGGCCGAAGACGGCGGCGGAGAAGATCTTCTCGTACGGGATCGCCACGGCGACGGCCTGGCGGACTTTGAGATTGCTGAACGGCGGGTTCTTCACGTTCATGCCGACGTACGCGAAGGCGTTCTCCACCGATGCGAGACGACGGCGACCTTGCCCGCCTTCGCCATCTCGCTGAAGTCCTTCGGCGGCAGATCGAACGAGATGTCGGCGTCGCCGCGCTCGAGCAGGGCGCGGCGGTTGCCGGCCGACGGCACCTCGCGCACGATCACGCGCTTCAGCTTCGGCAGCGGCCCGGACTTCCAGTCGTCGAAGCGCGCGTAGATCGTCTCCTGGCCCGGCTTCCACGACTCGAGCCGGTAGGCGCCCGATCCGGCGTCGTTGTTCTTCAACCACTCCATTGCCCATGGATCGCTCGGCGTCGCGTGCTTCTTCGCGAGCTCGGAGTTGTAGACCGCGGGCACCGGGACCGCGAGGTCCGGCATCGTCAGCTTGTCCTTGCGGAGAAACTTCACCCGGAACGTGTGGTCGTCCACCGCCTCGAACTGCTCCGGCTTCTCCAGCGAGCCCGCCTTCATCTGGAACGTCGGGAAGCCGCCGACGGTGACGGCGCGATCGAACGACCACTTGACGTCCTTCGCGGTGACCGGCGTGCCGTCGTGGAACTTCGCGTCGTGGCGCAGCTTGAACGTGACCGACAGCCCGTCGGGCGCGATCGTCCAGCTCTCCGCGATCTCCGGCTTCAGGACAACGTAGTCGTACATCTTCGTGCCGTCGGGCAGGGCCTTGACCCCGTACGTCATGAGCCGGTCGTAGACATTCCACGACGCCTGGTACGCGGGCCGGTTGGCGCCGACGCCGTGAATGTCCATGCTGTTCGGGCCGGACTCGGTGACCACGAGCAGCGTCTCGTTGCGCGCCTGCGCGCGCGCCGGCGCCGCGGGCGCTGTCAGGGCGATTACGGCCAGCAGTGCGAGGATTCGGCTCATGGTTCTCCCCCGGGAACGACCAGCGTTCATGCGTGTCCCGGGGTGAATTGGAAAGGCGCATGCCGAGCCGCATGCTCGTGGAATCGGACATTTGTGCGACGGGACGCGGAGCGGGTTGCCTACGCAGCAGGCAGCCGGCTGATCGGCTGCCTATCAATCGCGCGGTTCAATCGGTGGGCGCCGGATCCTGACTGTGTCGCCAATTTTCCTCATCGCGCGAGCTTCTTCCGGGAAACATCCCGTTGCTCCAGCCTGCCCAGAATCCGCAGTAAGCCGTCCAGAATCGTGAGGGGATGCGGCGGGCAGCCTGGCACGTACAAGTCCACGGGCACGACCGCGTCCGCACCGTTGTGGACTTCGCGATGGCCGATATACGGCCCGCCCGCGATGGCGCACGCGCCGACGGCGATCACGAGCTTCGGCGCGGGAACGGCGTCGTAGGTTTTCTGGAGCGCCAGCTTCATGTTTTCGGTCACGGGGCCAGTAATGAGCAAACCGTCCGCGTGTCGGGGTGACGCCACAAATTGGATGCCGAAACGGCCAAGATCGAAGACCACGGTGTTGAGGACGTTCACGTCGGACTCACAGCCATTGCAGCCACCCGCGCTCACTTGCCGCAACTTCAGCGAGCGGCCGAACAGTTTTCGTGTCTTCTCGTCGAGCACGGTCGCCAGCTTCAGCGCGTCGCCCTTCAGCACAAGGTCTTCGCGCGCGCGCGTCGCCAGCCGATACTCCTGCGTGTAACGAATCGCCCCTTCGGGGCACGCGTCAACACAGTCGGTGCAGAAGAGACAGCGACCGAGATCGAGACGGACTCCTTTGTCATCAACCGCGATGGCGTCGGTCGGACACACCTCCGCACAGTCGCGGCAGCCTACACGGCATTTCCCGCGATCCACCACGGGTAATCCGCGAAACCGGTCGGGCAGGGTCGGCGCAGACCGAGGATAGCCAATCGTCCGATGTCCCTGTTCCCAACGCGCGCGAATCACCTTCCACATGGCTGCCTCACAAATCGTGTCCGCAATACGACAGGTTGAAACTCTTGTTGCAGAGCGGAAAATCCGAAATCTGTTGACCCCGCAGCGCCATCGCCAGCCCGCTCCAATTGTGAAAGGACGGGTCAATGACCTTGTAGCGCGCGAACTGGCTGCGGGCGTCGGTGATCGCCACGTGGCAAATCTCGCCACGCCAGCCCTCGACCAACGACACCACCAGCGACCCAGGCGCCAGCGCGCCCGCGTCGGCGCGGATTGGCCCGTCGGCGAGGCTCACGGCAAGATTGCGAACGAACGCCATCGAGCGCTGAATCTCCATCCAGCGCACATAGGCCCGCGCAAACACATCGCCGCTGTGCCACGTCGAGACGGGTACTTGAAAAAAGCGAAACACGCCCGACGGAAACTCGAACCGCGCGTCGCGCTCGACGCCACAGGCGCGCGACGCGACGCCTACGAGACCAAGCTCGTCGCACGTCTCGCGCGCCACCACGCCAACATCCTCGAACCTCGCCATCACCGACGGCGTGTTCCAGAGCAACTCGACCGCAGAGGTCACGTCCGCGCTCGCGGCGTCGAGTCGCTTCAACAGCTCCTCCCGTCGCGCGCCGTCGAGATCAAAGCCAACCCCGCCCACTCGCACCATGCCGCGACCGAAGCGGCTACCGCAGAGCAGCGCAGTCAGATTCAAAAACTCGCCCCGCAGGCGGCCGCAGTAGGACGCAGTGGGCAGAAAGCCCACGTCGCTCGCCAGCGCACCAAGGTCGCCCGTGTGATTGGCCAGCCGTTCCAGCTCGAGCGCGATGCCGCGAAGCATTTGCGCGCGCAGCGGCACGTCGCAGCGCGCCAACGACTCGACGGCTTCGCAGTACGCCGTCGCGTGGCCGATCGTCGTGTCACCTGCGAGCGTCTCTGCGTAGTGGATGCTGCGCTTGGTTGGCCCGCCGATCAGCGCGCGCTCGACGCCGCGGTGCTGATAGCCGAGGGAGATTTCGAGATGAAACACTCGCTCGCCGTGACATTGAAAGCGGAAATGCCCTGGCTCGATGACGCCCGCGTGCACCGGGCCAACCGCGACCTCGTGGACTTCTTCACCGTCGACTCGAAAGAAATCTGTCACGCCGATCGGCGAGTGTGTGAAACGAATCGGTTTGAGCCACGGATGTCCCTCGGGCTGCACGCCGCACTGCTCGGCAATCTCGCGCTCGAACCAGTGCGCCTGTGGACAGTCAGGCGTGAGCGCGGCATATGTGTTCTCCACGTGGGTGGAGGCGGCTGAAAGCTCACCGCTCGAAGGGTGGGCGAGGAGGCCCCAAAGCCACGCGTGTGAGTGATCCAGTGGTTGAGCGAAGAGAGACACGAGGCGCGCCCCTGACTGTACAGATTCGGTGATCGCATGGCGGAAGTGTGGCAGCTCCAGCAGAGGAATGGCGTCGAGGGCGACCGGTGTGCCGTTGTGAACAGAGAGCGTGTCCGGCTTCACTCATGGCCTCCGATGATCCGCGCGGCAGCCTCGATGGTCCTGAGCAACGGTTGCGGCATCCACAGCCCCAGCAGCACGAGAATTGCCACGCAGGCGGAGACGACGACGCCGTCCACCGCCGTTGCCGTCCGCGCGCTCGCCGGCCCGTCGTGCGAACCCCACGCCATGGCGATGGCATGGCGGAGCGCTCCGACGAACACCGTGGCCGTGCCGAGCAGAAACAGGACCAGCACCGCCAGCGCGCGGGCGTCAATGGCCGCCTTGAGCATGAGCAACTCGCTCATGAAGATCGCAAACGGCGCAGCGCCAATCAGCGCCAGAAAACTCAGCAAGAGTCCCCAGCCCCACAGGCGGGCGCGGCGCACGGTGCCCGTCATGGCGGTCATGTCGTGAGTTCCATAAATCTGACCGAGCCGTCCCGCGCACAGGAATCCCAGCGTCTTACACAGCGAATGATTCAGCGTGTGGAACAGAGCCGCGAACGTCCCCAAACCGCCCAGCCCCAGCCCCACGGCGATGACTCCGAGATGCTCCACGCTGTGATAGGCCAGCAGCCGTTTCAAATCGTGCTGGAAGAGGATGAACGCCGCCGCCACCAGAATCGACACCACGCCGATCAGCCGCAACAGGTCCAACGCCCAGCCCGAGTGGCCTGTGCTGCCTTCCACCAGCGGGACGTAGCGCATGAGGCAATAGAGCGAGGCGTTGAGCATGAAACCCGAGAAGATCGCGGACACGGGCGCGGGCGCTTGGCTGTGGGCATCGGGCAGCCAGTTGTGTAACGGCGCCAAGCCGGCTTTCGTGCCGTAGCCAACCAGTAAAAAGATAAAGGCAGCTTTCATCGTGGTCGCGTCCAGATTCGCCGCCCCCTCGCGCAGCCGCGTCCACAGCAGCGCCTCGCCGACCATCCCCAAGCCCTTCGTGGCCGCGGCCGCCACCAAGAGCGTTCCCATGAACGCAAACGCGATGCCGACCGAGCAGATCAGCAGATACTTCCACATCGCTTCCAGGGCGCGCGGCGTTCGGTGAACATAGATGAGAAAGGCCGTCAGCAGGGTCGTCGCCTCCATGCCCACCCACATCAGGCCCAGATTGTTCGACAGCAACACCAGCGTCATCGCCGCCAGCGATGCCATCCACAACGCGGCAAACAGTCGCGCCAACGGCAACGCGAACGTCCCGACTTCAATCTCGTGCGCGAAGAACCCTCGAGCCCCAAACGAGCTCAACAGATACACCGCCATCAAGACCATCAGATGATATGTGGACAGCGCGTCCAGGAAGAGCCAGCCCGCCACGGCTGGCGGCGCCCCGTCCGGCCCTCCGAGTGCCACCACGAGCAAACACAGCGCGCTTTGCGCGCAGACGCCCGCGCAGACCCAGTCGAGCACCCGCCGGGCACTTCGCAGCCGCCACCCCGCCGCAGCCCACATCACAGGCAAGGCGACCAGTGCCCCCAGCATCAGAGAGCTCACGGGCCCACTCAACCTTTCAGCGAATCGAGCCGATCCGTATCGATGTGATCGAACTCGCGGTTAATGTGATAAATCGTGATTCCCATCACGAACACCGCCACGAACAAATCGAGCAGCACGCCCAACTCCACGAGGAAGGGCATGTCTCCCACCCGCCCCACGCCAAAGGTGTAGATGCCGTTTTCCAGGACCAAAAACCCCAGCACCTGCATCACCGCCGTCCTTCGCGCCACGATGACGAACAGTCCCGCCAGCACGGTGAACAGCGCGCTCGGGAACACCAGCTTCGAAAATGACTCCGGGGGCAGATGCAGTCGCGAGCCGATCCACAGCGAGACGCTCAGCGCAACCAAGCCACTGAGGATGGAGAGCGTGTAGCTGACATACGGCTCGACCTCACGCTGCACTTTCGCTTCGCGGAGCGCACGGGACAACACCCACGGAAAGACAAGCCCTTTCAACGCCATGCTCCCGCACGCGAGCGTCACGATGTGCAGCGACAGCGCACCTTGATGCATCGCCAGCGTCAGGAGGCCGAGCGCGACGCCTTGCGCGGCCACCGCGCGTACACACGCACGGAGCCGGCCCGACGCCAGGAGCTTGAACGTCGTCAAGATCAGAAACACGAGCAGCATGTCGGTCAGGGGGTTCATCAGAATCCTTCGAAGACCAACAACAGCGCCAGCGCCGCCAGCACGCCCGCGCCCGCCAACAACCGGGGCACGCGAACCAGCCGCAACCGCGCCATGCACGACTCGACCACACCAACCAGGACCGCCAACACGAACATCGCCGCCAGTGCCGCGCTCGTGTCGGCCCAGAGATTCCCACTGTGCGGCAGCGCGATGCCGACCACCAGCGCGCTGAGCACCCACAGTTTCAGCGCCGCGCCATACAAGATGAACGCGAAGTCTGGCCCGCTGTGGTCGAGCACCATGACCTCGTGAATCATCGTCAACTCCAGATGGGTGTCGGGATCGTCCACGGGAATGCGCGAGTTTTCCGCCAGCACAATGACCATCAGTGCGGCGGCGATCAGCGCGAGGACGATGCCGCTCGAGAGCCATGCGTCGGGAAACATCGTGGAGAGCGACAGGCTCTGCGTCTTGCGAGCAATCGCCGCCAAGCCGAGAAACAATGCCGGCTCGGCCAGCAATGCGAACGTGACCTCGCGGCTCGCGCCCATGCCTTCGAAGCTCGATCCCGTGTCCATGGCCGCAATGACCGTGAAGAATCTCATCAATCCGAACAAATACGCCAGCAGCACGAGGTCGCCGTTAAACGCCAGCGGTGCGGAGAATCCGCCAAATGGCACGAGCGCGGTGGCGGCCAGCACGGCCGCCAGCCCGACGACTGGGCCAGCACGAAAGACCCACGACGTCGTGCGACTGTAGACCGCGCCTTTGCGCAGCAGCCGCGCGAGATCGTAATACGCCTGCAACACGGGCGGGCCCACGCGGCCAGCGACAAACGCTTTCGTGCGATTGATCACGCCCCCCAGCAGCGGCGCGAATGCCAACGCGAACACCGGCACGAGAAAGGAGAGCAGGTTCATCCAAGTTCCCAGACCAGCAAGACCAGCAACGTAAACGCAATGTAAAGCACGTACAGCTGCATGTTGCCATGCTGCAGCCAGCGCAGCTTCGCGCCGGCGCGATCCACCCGGGCAAACACAGGGACGAACAGTCCGCGATGAGCCAGGTCGGGCGTCTCGCTGGCAAATGACGCCTCCCGCGGGAACAATCCGGTCGGCGCAACGAAGCGAACGATGGGACGCAAGAACACGGCAAATAATTCCGTCAACGGCTGCGCGAACGAAGAGGACGTGTATTGCATCCGCGCCGTCGGTCGTGCGTAACCGCAATCCCACGTGACCGCCGCGCCAATTTCGCGGCGCGAGAGCAATCGCAGACGCAGCCACGCCAACAGACCAATGAGTACCCACACGCTCGCCGCAATCCCGACGACCGGCCACAGCGGTTGTGCGGCCTCGGCGAGCGCCGCGTGCGCTACACCAAACACCGCCAGGACGGGCGCGAGCGCGTTCACGACCAGGGGCGCGGACAGTCCCATCAGCACGCACGCGGCCGCGAGCAACACCATCGGCACACGCATCGCCAGCCCTGCTTCATGCGCGCGTGCCGCGTGCTCGCTGCGTGGTTCGCCGAGGAAGACCACGCCGAAGGCTTTCGTGAAACACGCCGCGGCCAACCCGCCAATCAACGCCAGCGCGGTCACCACGGCCAGCGCAGGAATCGCGACGGGAATTCCCGCCGACGCGCCCGCTCGCAGCGAGCCGAGAAAGATCAGGAACTCGCTCACGAACCCGTTCAGCGGCGGCAGACCCGAAATCGCCACCGCGCCGCACAAGAAACACGCGGCCGTGTGCGGCATGCGCTTGAGGAGTCCGCCGAGATGATCCATCTCGCGGGTGCCCGTGCCGTGCAACACTGCGCCGGCACCGAGGAAGAGCAGGCTCTTGAAGATCGCGTGATTCGCCACGTGCAGCAGTCCGCCCGCGAATCCGAGCGCGGCCAGCATGGGCAACCCCGCGCTGACCCCGAGCAACCCGATTCCCAGACCCAGCGCGATGATGCCGATGTTTTCGACGCTGTGGTAGGCCAGCAGCCGTTTGAGGTCGTGCTGCGCCAGAGCAAAGAGCACACCAAGGATGCCCGACGTGATGCCGATACCAATCAACGTCCAGCCCCACCACGGTGGCGGCGGGCCAAGCCACGTGAGCGCGCGGAGCACACCGTAGATCCCCGTCTTGATCATCACGCCCGACATCACGGCCGAGACGTGACTCGGCGCGGCGGGATGCGCCTCGGGCAACCACACGTGCAACGGCATGAAGCCCGCCTTCGTTCCAAAGCCAATGATTGCCAACAGAAACAACACGCCGGCCAACGAGGGCGCGAGTTGGCCAAGCATGGAAAAGTTCATAAACTCCAGTGAACCCGCTTCCCGTCCCAGCAACAGAAACATCACGATTAAGAACGCCGTGCCTAGATGCGTCGCCACCAGATACGTCCAGGCCGCCTCGCGCACTTCCTCTTTCTCGTCCTCGAACATCACCAGAAAGAATGACGCGAGCGCCATCACTTCCCACGCCATCAGAAACAAAACACCGTTGCGCGCCATGACCGCCAACGCCATGCTGGCACTGAGCAGATTGTAGAAGAACCACGCCGCGCCGAGGGATTTGCGCTCGCGATACGCCATCCAATATTCCGCGCCATAGACCGCAGCGAGCGCTGAGACGAGGAGGATGATGAAAACGAAAAACGCGGAGAGCGCGTCCAGTCCGACGGAGAACGAACCATACGGCACACTCCACGCCGCCTGGAACGATTCGCTCTCACCACCGAGCAAAACACGCACCGTCGGAATCAGCCCCACCACGCTGCCCCCCACGATGCCACCGACTCCGCACGCTGTTGCCCAGCGCGCCGACCGCTGCGACAGCAGCGCCGCGACCCCACCAATAACAAACAGCCCCAGTGCAACGATCAGAAGGGCCATGACAGATCCGTTTCCTCACCCTCCTCGTCGGGCTTCGCGGGCTCGGCGAGGCGCGTCTCGATGCGGCGGAGCGGGCTCACGATCTCCTCCCGCGTTCCTTGGTGCTCCAACACCGCGCGAAAGTCAGCATCCCGCAGCGCAAACGAAAGCTGCGACAGCAGGCGCAGATGCGCGCGCACCGTCGGACTGACCAGCGAAAACATCGCAAACACAGGCTGACCATCAATGGCACCGAATTCCACAGGCGTTTCGGGGAAGCACAGGCTCAGCAATGGCCGCTCCACGTGCAGCACCATGGGAGTGCGCACGTGCGGAATCGCGATCCCCTCGCTGATCGCCGTCGACTCCATCGCCGCGCGCGCCAGGAGTACGCTCAACAAGAACTCACGGTCTACCCCCTCGGGTAATCGCATCGTCGCGACCACCGCGCGCAGGACTGACTGCTTGTCCGTTCCTGTGACGCGGTAGAAAATCCCACCCGCCCGCAGCGCGTCCGAAAGCAGGGGAACGGCGCCGGCCTCTTCGGCAGGCTTGAAGATGTCGGGCGAGATCTCGAGCTTCTGCGAAGTCGCCCACTCGAGCAATTCGGCGCGGTTGAATCGAAACTGGTTCTGAAGGCGATACGCCGGGAGGCTATCCCGTTTGATCCAGCGGTAGATAGTGTTCTCCAGGGCGTTCAACAACTTCGATGCGTCTCGGACGGTCAATTGCATAGGTCGAAGCCGGGAGGAATCAAGTTCTTCGAAGCTGCCTCGTCGGTTTTGTTGTCGGAGCCGGCGTCGACTTCAAGGATGGCAGCGCGCGGCCGAGCACCCGTCGCGTCTTGGCCTCGACGGACCGCGCCAGATGGAGGAGCGTCTCGCCTCCGGCCCCCAGACGTTCCGTTGCCAATCCGACCTTGACGATCTTCGAGAGGAGCCGCACGTCAGCGCCGGGAGCGCTCGCGCCGTAGCTCGCGCAGCATCGACTGGCTCCCGACGAGCTGATTGTTGAAGACGCGGCGCGCCACGTCCAGAAGGTCGCGCACGAGCGGGCCGCGGAGCGCATATCGCACGCTGGTGCCGACCTTGGTGGTGGTCACGATGTTCTTCGCCCGCAGGATGGCGAGCTGCTGTGAAACAGTCGGCTGATCGAGATCCAGAACCTCCTGTAGGTCCTGCACGCTCCGGTCGCCGGCGACGAGAATCTCGAGGATCCGGATGCGGACCGGATGTCCCAACGCCTTGAAGAACTCGGCCTTGAAGGTTTGCAAGGGGCCGGACTGGGTCACATCAGAACGGTATATATGAATACTACTTTATGCAAGCACAACCGGAGGCTTGGCCCGAACTGTTGCGGAAAGGACGCTTCACCCTCGGCGCAGGCCTCGGAACGGAAGCGTTCTTGATCGAGAACCCATGTGCTCGCTGGCGCCGAACTTTCGCGAGTACGATTCGAGTCCGCACACTCTTCACTCGAAGCACATCCCATCACCGTGAGCTCAACGCTGGCAACAAGGACGACTCGTCGCATCGGGCCCTCCGAATGAGTGATCCGTTTTACGATGAAGAACGGGCTACGAGGGTATCCACCAGGATCTTCGTACAGCGGTGCGAAACTGTGCGAGACGCGTTCCGATTATCCTGGGCCTCGATGTTTGCCGGGGCAGTGCAGCTGACTCAAGGTATTACCGATGAAATTTGGAGTCTTCCGCACAATCTGGGGGTTGAAAACGCACTCATGAGTGTTCAAGCGAGCGATCCTCGGAACTGACGTGACGCGAGGAGCGAGGCGACGCCGCGTCACCGAGCGCACGCCCCGCGGCGCGTGCATCCCGTTCCCGACCTCGGCGAAGATGGGAAGCGCCAACCACCGAGCTTCCACAGGAGATCGAAAACGGGATGCTCGTAAAGACTATCTTGAATCGCGTCCAAAGGCAGCCCGGGTTCGTGTACGGAGGCATCCGACTGCGGGACGAGGGCGGGCAACTGATCCTCGAGGCCGAGCTCCGGGCCCGGGCCAACCGCCAGCCGCGATGCTCGCAGTGTCACCGCCCGCGCCCAGGCTACGACACCTTGGCCCCGCGGCGGTTCGAGTTCGTGCCGGTGTGGGGGATCCCGGTGTTCTTTCTGTACGCCCGGCAGTGGATCGGTGCTGCGAGTCGACTGCCCTGCTCCGTTGTACACGATGGTGGTGTGCTTGCCGAGAGGGTTAATGATCGTGGTGAGATTGCTGGGCGCGGTCAGATCGCAAGAACGGGCGCGGTAAAGAGGACTTGATCTCCTCGGATTGATCAGGTGATTCGGCGTTATCGCATCCGGAGCCGTCGAGTTCCGACGGCGGCTGGTTTATGCCTGGCTCGAATCCGGTGGTTCGGCGGCGAGCCACGACACCAGCGCCACCGTCGCTCCGAGCGCGATGAGAGCGGCCTCGCACCAGCGAAGAAACGGGACACCCCAGCCATCCGGCGCGAAATCAGCGTCGCGGTCGAGCCCCGCACTCCAATACATCAGCCTCCCGCTCAGCGCTAGCGCGGCCTGGATCGCGAACCAGACGATCCCGACGACTGCAACGCGCCTGGTGCGGAGATGCACGCCTCGGCTCGACAACTTTTCCTGGGCACTTCCACAAGCGAGCGGGTTCACGTGTCCGGCATATGTCTCGGGACTGGTATGTTGCTGCAAGCGCACGGTAATGATGAGAGTAGCGATCAGTACGACGAGGTGCGTGACGGCGTTCCCGGAAAAGCTCAGCAGTGCAGATAGTCCGCCAAGCACTATTGCCGCTCGCTTGATCCAGCGCGAGTTTCTCGGTGCCCGTCGTGGTACCCGTAACTCGACGCTACTACGAAGGAGTGCTAGCGCCAGTCCGAGTGCGCCGTACCAGATAGCATTGCTCATGACTACGAACGCGGCAATCACCGGATATTTTGGCGTCAGGGCAAGCGACAGTGGCCAGAGCGCGAAAACGAGTTCTCCGTGAGCCTCCACGAACGGTCGGGTTATTGGAGTGATAGAAAGGATTAGAACGATGAGGGCAATGATGAGACCGAGCGCGGCGCCTGCGAGCGTCAGCCAGCGGACCCATGAACCCGTCCTAGAATCCTGGTTCGACATAGATGCTCTTCAGATGCTTCATCAAGTAATTCGGGTACCGTGTGTTTGGTACTTGAATTCCCGCCGCGCGCAAAACGTGTTCGACGAAGTGCGCGCAGTTATTCGTTACAAGCTTATACCAGCCCGGGCTGCCGACTCGGTCGGTGATCGCTTTTCGAACAGCGTCTTCTTGCACTGGAGACAGTGGGATACGAACTATCTCTAAGGGTGGCGTCGTGTCCAGTCCCGCAAACCCCGGAACAGTTATGATTCCGAAGAGACTCGCGCCTTCAAGGAGAGCATTCGGATATGGGTTGAACCCTGTTGTCCGGAAGTATGGATTGTCGAGCCCGATGCCGATATGGTTCAACGGATTTCCGCCCTGACCCTGATAGAGAACGACGATCGCGTCTCGCAGTCCCAGCGGATCGGTGAAGAGTATCGGATTGCTTCGAGCGTAGAGGTAGCCGTTGACCCCTCCGAGGAGACGCAACGGGTCCTCGCTGAGAAATCTGTGTAGCGCCGTGCTGTAGTAGCGCATGCGGTAGTGGTAGAGACCGGACACCTCGTCATTTTCCCTCGCGACGAACTGATGCCCGTTCGTGGACGGGATGCCGTCAGCCTGCGTCCGGCCGTATGGCTCATACGTGTATCTCGTCACAGCCTGGCCGGCAGTGTCGGTGAGCGCTACGACCGACCCGAGAAGGTCCGTCAGGTAGAACTCGTCATTACGAATCAGCGGTGTGTCGATGACGAGCCCATTCAGCCGTGTCGATAAAGCTGAATCCGCGGTTTCGATCACTGGATCGAGTTGATCGTATCCGAATTGGGTCGTGCGGCCGTCGATTGTTTTGGCCATTCTCCGGCCGTCGGCATCGTACTGAAACGATACGGTCGACGAGGCCGTCGCGACCTGGACAAGCCGATCACGCGCATCCCAGGCGAACGTGGTCGTCACTCCGGAGTCCAGGATGGCCGCAACATTACCGTTGGAATCGAACGTGACTTGTTTCGTGCCGAAGAGCGCCTGTCGATTCGCCGCGTCGTAGCTCGCGGTGGTCACGGCGTCAGGTAGCAGCGTGCGGGCGAACGAGCCACCCACGCTCGTGCGGTTGCCGCCTGCGTCGTACTCATACGTCAGGTCACCGAGCTGGCCAGCGGCATTGCGGTAGATCAGAGAGCTGATCCGCGAGGCGGCGTCGTACTGATATTCCGTGGACACCTGGTTCGGCAGCATGAGCTTGGTACGGCGTCCGCCCGCGTCGTACTCGAGCGTGACTGGAGCGAGGGGCGCTTGGCTCATGCTGGTAAGGCGTGAGGCCGTGTCGTAGGCGTAGAAGACTGGGGCCGCGCCCGGAGCCTGCATCTGGGTTCGGCGGCCAAGCGCGTCGTACTGATAGCTGATCGTGCCCAGCGCTTGGGTTTGCTCGGTGAGCCGATCCAGGAGATCGTACCGGTTCTCGACGGTGCCGCCGGCCGTATCGCTCGCAAGAATCAAGCGCCCGACGGCGTCGTAGGCGAGGCTCACCGTCGCGTCTGCGTAGAGCGCCCCAACCCGGCGGTTCAGCGGATCGTAGCTGAAGGTCGCCACCTTGCCGCTGCGGTCGAGGTGCTCCACGGGATTCCCCGAGCCATCGTAGCGGTAGCTCTCGGTGGCACCGACGGGGTCCGTGCGCGTCGCCAGGCGGCCCATCGTGTCGTACGCGTGCGTCGTCGAGTTCCCTCGCGCATCGGTCACTGTGAGGAGGTTGCCGGTGCCGTCATAATTGAAGGCGGTGACACCGCCCAGCGGATCGATCACGCCGGTGAGTCGATTCAGAGCGTCGTACCGGAAGCTCGTCGGCCGGCTCTGCTGATCCAACTGACGGATTAGCCGGCTTGCGGCGTCGTACTGGCGAGCAGTGGTATTCCCGAGCGGGTCCGCGACTGTGACGAGGTTGCCGTTCGCGTCGTACGCGAACGTTGTCGTGTGGCCGAGTGGATCGGTGCTGCGAGTCGGCTGCCCTGCTCCGTTGTACGCGATGGTGGTGTGCTTGCCGAGAGGGTTAGTGATCGTGGTGAGATCGCCGACCGCGTCGTACGCGAACGCGTTGATATTCCCCAGGGGATCCTTGACCGATGCTGGCTTATTGAAGGTCGGCTCGTAGGTAAAGTTCCACACGTTGCCGGCCGGGTCGGTGATGCTGATCACGTTCGCCTGCGGGTCGTACGTGTAACGCGTCACCCGTCCAATCTGATCCGAGGTGGCGATTAACAGATTCGTCCGCGGCTCCCGCGTGAACGTCGTCGTCTGGCCGAGCGCATCCGTCTCGCTCACGGGATACCCGGCGGCGTTGAAACGATAGCGCGTCGCGTGACCGAGAGGGTCCGTGACCGCGGTCTCGCTGATGTACGCGCCGGTTGCGGTGTAGGCGTAGGTCCACACGGTACCGTCGGCCTGCGTCTGCCTGCTGACCCGTCCGTCGCCGTCGTATTCGTTGGTGACGTACGTGATCCCCCGCGGGTCGGTGATGGTCAGCATGCGATGGTTCGCGTCGTACGTGTAGGCGGTGACGCCGCCGGCGGGATCGGTGACGGTCGTGAGATGCCCGACGCTGTCATAGGTGTACTGGACGACCCGGCCGAGGGGATCGCGCGCGCTCGAGATCCGAAGGTTCGTTCCCTCGTACGTGAACGTGAGCTGGCGCCCGCTCGGCTCGGTGACGGCGGTGACACGGAGCTGGCTGTCGCGGCTCACGGTCACCGTGTTGCCCAGCCGGTCCTGCTGGCTCACCAGGCGGCCATTGAAATCGAACCGCCACTGGCGCCCGTCCTTGAAGCGCACCGTGAAGAGCCGGCCCAGCGGCCCGGGCCCCAGCGACTCGCCGACGATTGTCGCGCCCCGGAGAGCGGGCGCCGTCCCGTTCGCGTATCCGTTCGCGGTGAAGGAGAACAAGTCCTGGCGATTGCCCGGCGTCACGAGGAGCAGCGCTGACGCGGGATTCCCGGGCGGCCCGGCGGCCACCAGGAACACGTCCCACTCCCAGCTCGTGCCAAGCCCGAAGGGCCCGGCATTGGTGAGGTTAGTCCGATAGGTGCGGGTGACCGCGATTGGAATGATGCCCGACAGCGCCAAGTCCGTCTTCGTCGCGGAGAAGAATCCGGTGGCCGCATCGACGGGCTCGCCCACGCTTCTGCCGGCGTCAACGGAGCCGCCGCTCGGCCCGCCGCCAGCCGAGGCGGTCGGGGGCGCGCTGGGATTCATGCCGCCGCAACAGAAGCGCGGCATACCGTAGCGCACCCCCGTCGCGGGATTGACGTCGGTGATCAGGCTCTCACCATCCGCGCTGACGGTCGCGGTGCCGTACTTCTCCCAGCGGTTCGGCGCGGTGCCGTCAGGCGCTTCGTTGAAGTAGTAGAGGTCCACCTGATGCCCCGGCAAGGCGCCGAGATCGTTTGGCGTGTCGATGACCACGGGTCCCGTGGGGACACCGCCGCCGAGCTTGCCGAAGGAGAAGAGATAGGTGCGCGTCGCCGTGATCCCGGCGGGCAGCGGTGGCAGCGGTGAGCGGTCAACCGGAATGCTGACCACGCCGACCTGGGTGTTGGCATGGCCGTCCCAGCCGATGATGGAGACGCCCGCGGGGATCGTCATCCGGAAGCCCGGAATGTCCGGATCGGTCAGGACGGTGTCTTGCCCCGGGACGATCGGGATCAGCTTGGCCACCGGAATGGCCTCGAGCCTGGGCGTGAAGCCAATCGTGTTCACCACGCCGGCGGTAATGGTCACGGTCAAGGGGACGGTGGGCCAGTACGCGTCTGCCGTGTTCAACGGCGAGCCGTCGAGCAGCATGACGCGCGTGCCGCTGATCGACAGCGGAACGAAGAAGTTTCCGCCGGCGTCGCTCTCGCCGAGCGGAGTCAGCGTCGTGCCGCCGAGCAGAATGCGGACGCCCGCGAGCGGACGGTCGCTGCGGTCGCGCACCTCACCGATGAGTGTCGTCTGTCCCGGCGGCTGCACGGCCAGCGTCGTGGTCGCCGTGCGCGTTACGGTCAAGCCGTCGACGAGCGCGGTGGCGCGGATGTCGATCGCGCTCGGACCGATCGGCGTCGTCGCGCTCGTCGTCAGCGTGAGCACACTACTCGTTCCAGCCGTCGCCACCGGCGGCGAAAAGCTTGCCGTTACGCCCGCCGGGAGCGGCCCGGTCGCCAGCGTGATCACATCCACGGATTGCGTCGTCGTCAGCGTGCTGACCGCGATATTGACGCTCGTGCCGGGGACGACGGGCACCGAGGCCGGAGCTGCCGTGATGGTGAAGTCCGGTCGGCTGACGGTGAACGCGGCGCTCGCCGTGCCGCGGGTCGTGGTCACGGCGACCGGTCCCGTCGTCGCCTGGATCGGCACGGTCGTCGTCATCGCGGTCGCGGTCACCGTGCGCACGGCGGCCGCGGCGCCGTTGAACGAGACACTTGTCGTGCCCGGCTCGAACCCGGCTCCGGTGATGGTGACCAATGTCCCGATCGAGCCACTGCCGGGATCGAGGCTCGCGATCGACGGGCCGCGGCGGACACTGAAGCTCCGCGAGGCCGGGGTCGCGTCGACGTTTCCGGCGAGATCCTGCGCGACGACGTCGAAGGTGTGCGCGCCTTCCGCCAACCCGGTCGCCGTCGCGCTCGTCGCCGGCGAGGGCGATGTGAACGCGCCGCCGTCGAGCCTCCACGCGAACAGCAGCGCCGCCGGCGCGGTGAGGTTATCGCTGCCCGCGAAGGTGAACGTCGTCGTGGTCGTCCCGATCTCGCCGCTGGGCCCGCTCACGATCTGCGTGTCGGGCGCGGTGTTGTCGACGATCACCACCCGTGTCGCGGACGCGATGTTGCCGGCGCGATCGACAGCGGTGGCTCCGAGAGTGTGCGAGCCATCGGACGTGCCCGCCGTATTCCATGACGCCGTCGCCGTTGCGGACGAGCCGGGCAGCGCGGGCGCGACGCTCGCCGTGAGCGGCTGCCCATCGACGGTCAATGTCAGCGTCGCCACGCCGCTGCCGGTGTCCGTGGCCCGGGCCTGGACAGTGACGGTCTGGCGCACGAAGGCGCCCGCGGGCGGGGCCTGGAAGACGAGCGCCGGGGCTCCCGCGTCTCGAGTCACCGTTGCCGTCGCCGGCGGCGATGCCAGCCCGTCGCCGCCGTGACCCGTGGCGAACACTTCCAGCGTGTTCGCTGCGCTCGACGCCAGCGCGACCTGGACGGAGAATCCGCCGGCACTGTCGGCCGAGACGGTGATCGGCGTCGTCGCGTCGTTCACGAAGACGTCGACGCGCGCGCCGGCTTCCGTGGTGCCGCTGACCGTGACCGCTGGCTGGTTGGTGAAGACCGGCAGCGCAGACAGCGCGGGCGGAGCCGGCGCGCGGAACCGGAGGATACGGGCGTCGTCGGTCAGGTAGAGGTTGCTCTGAGCGTCGAACGCCAACCCTTGAGGATCGGAAAATCCGCTGGCGAAGAGCGTGACGTCGCCGGCCGGACGCAGCTTGGCGATGGCGCGATTGGTGTTGGTGGCCTTCAACTGCTGGACAGATAGAAACATCGCGCCGAGATTGTCGCGCGCCAGGCCGACGGGCTGGGTGAACGCGGTGGTGGGGCCAATCGCCACTGGAGTCCCGGCGGAGCCGTCGGGATAGATGGCGATCTGGAAAATGACGCCGGCGACGACAGCGCTGCCGAGACCCTGGGTCGCGGCGACCAGGGCCGTGTGATTGACCGCGAGACCCTGGAGATTGGCGAAGCCGGTGGAGAAGCTGCTCAGCTGCCCTGCGGGACTGAGCGCGAGGATGACGTCGGGCGGCGTGCCGTCGTCGGTCTCCTGATCGGGTTCGCTCGTGGCGGGCCGTGCGGCGATGAACAGCGTGCCGTCGTCGCGGAGGGCCAGCCAGCGCGGCTGGAAATTCCCTGACGCCAGCGTGGTGAGCGCGCCGTTCGATTCGACGCGAACCACGCGGTTGGCGCCAGTCTCGGCGATCAGCACTCGGCCGGAGGAATCGAGCGTGAGTCCGGTCGGATGCTTGAGACCGCTCACGATCACGGTCTGGGAATGATCGAGCATGATCTTCGTCACGCTGCCGGAAGAGCGATCGGCCACGAAGACATTCCCCGCCGGATCGACGACGATGCCGCGAAGGGCCTTGAAGCCATCGGCGAGGACATCGACCGGTGCGAGAGCGGAGATCGCGGAATTCGCTCCATCGGAGGTCGCGGTGATCCCGACGAGCAACAGCATGCCGGCGAGCGCAAGGAGACGCCGGGTCATCGCCGTGGTTCCTCGATTTCGCGGCCGCGGCTTGCCAGATACGACGCCTGCGAGAGACGGAGCGGCGTTGCGCTGACCGTGGCGCGCTCGCCGCTTGCGCGGTCCGCGTCGAGCGCGGCACCATTCGCGGCGGTGACAGTGAAACTCGTCGTCGCCATGACGACGCTCGGTTCGACGGTGCGAATGGCAACCGATGTCGACGCGCTCGACGCCGCGAGTGTCCCGCTGAGCGTCGTCGTTGCCGTGCTGCTGCCGCCGTTGCGTCCGATGACGGCGATCGTGACCGTCGTGCCCGGGGGAACATTCGTGGCAGCGAGCGTCACGGTGACCGGACTCGACGTGGTCGCAGGAAGCACGATGTCCGGCGTCGCGTACATCGCGCTCGGGATGACTGGCCCGGGCACGCCGGCGACGGCCGTGATCGTGAGCGTCCCCGCCGACCCGGAGCCCGGCGTGGCGAGCGAGGGCCGGACGCCATTGAAGTTGATCGCAGCCAGATTGCTGGCGGCCTCGATGCGGATGCGGCCGACGCCGCCCGCGCGGCCTCCGGCGGATCCGTTCCCGCCATTGCCGCCCCGCACGTCGAACCGACCGCCCACGCCCGTGAGCGTGGTCGCGACGAGGTGGATGGCGCCGCCGCTGCCGCCGCCCGCGCCGACCGCGCCCGCGACGCCGGCGCCACCATCGCGGCCACGCGAGACGATCGCGCCAGTCAGCGTGACGGTGCCGGACACCGCAATCAGGATGGCGCCGCCACCGCCGCCGCCGCCCGGCGCCGTCGCTCCGAACCCGGTGTTAGTCCCGCCGCCCCCGGAGCCGCCGATGATCGGGACGAGACCCGGCGTGCCGTAGATCACGTTGCCGCACGCATCGCCCGGGCCGCCGAAGCTCCCGCCACAATTCCCGCTCGCTCCGCCTGGGCCGAGTCCTGCGCCACCGAGCGCGCCGCCCAGGGCATCGATGCCGTTCGAGCCGTTGCCACCGTCGAAGCCGCCGGGTCCACCGGCGCCGGCGTTGGGAACGACGTCCGTTGCGCTGGCGCCGTCGCGTCCACGTGCGCCGCTCACATCGATGGTCCCGGCGATGCTCACGTCGCCGCTGGCGAGGAGCATCAGCGGCGTATTCGTCGCGTTCCGGGTGAACGACACCGTGACACCGGCGGCAATGGTCACAGTGGTGAAGTTGAAGACGCCGCTCGGCGGAAGAGCGACGGTGACCGTGCACGGTGTCGGGGCGCACGTCGGCGCGAAGGCGCCGTCAGCGCCGGTGCTGCCACTGTCGAAGCTCTGCGCGAACGCGGACGACGTGATCGCGATCGCCGACAGGATGCCGGCGAAGAGGAGATTGGTCAGCGTACGCATCGGCAACCTCATTGCGGTGTGGCGGTGAGCGTGAAGCCGGTGGTGGCCAAGACGACGCTCGATTCGACCGTTCGGATTGCGAGAGTCGCCGACGCCGTGGAGACGGCGAAGGTTCCCGCCAGCGTCGTCGTCGCCGAACTGCTCCCGCCGTTGCTGCCGACGACGAAGACGGTCACCATCGTGCCTGGCGGGACGTTACTGGCCGACAGGCCGATCGCGATCGGGCTCGTCGTCGCCGGGAGCGTGACGTCGAGCGTGGCGTATGAACCGGTGGGCGCCGCTGGTGCGGGGAGCCCCGCGACCGACGTGATGGTCAGCGTCGGCGCATTGTCGCCGAGCGTGATGGGCCCAGGTGGGCCGAGCGACGGGACGACGCCGCCGACGAGCACGAGGGCCGCCGAATTCGCGAAGCTCTCGACGCGGATGCGGCCGAGGCCGCCGCCTCGGCCCCCGTTGACACCGCCGCCTCCGGTGACGTCGACGCGACCATTGCCCGTGATGGTTGTCGCGACGAGCCGGACTGCGCCGCCGCTCCCGCCGCCGGCCCCCGATACGCCGTTGCCTCCAGCACCGCCGCGCGACACGATGGAACCGGTCAACGTGAGCGTGCCCGAAGAGGCGACGAGGATCGCGCCACCGCCACCACCGCCGCCGGGGGCGGTCCCGCCGAAGCCAAGATTGACGCCGCCGCCGCCGGAGCCGCCGATCAGCGGCAGCAATGGCGGGGTCCCATAGGTGGCCGTTCCGCCACACGCGCCCAGCGTGCCGAAGCTGCCACCGCAGCCGCCAGCGATGCCGCCGCCAGGCCCGAGTCCCATACCTCCGGCGTCACCGGAAGGGCCGGCGGCGGCGATGCCGATGCTGCCGTTGCCGCCGTTGAACCCGCCTGCTCCGCCGACACCGGCCGTCGGCACGGCACTGGTCAACGCGGCGATCCCGTCGTGGCCCGGCGCGCCGCTGACGTCGAGCGTGCCGGCGATGAGGATGTTTCCGCCGGCGAGAATCGTGACCGGCGTGTTGCTCGCGTTGCGCGTGAAGGCGACCGTGATCCCGACGGGGATATTGACCGACGTGAAGTTGAAGACCCCACTCGGCGGTAGCGTGACGGTCAGCGTGCACGGCGTCGGGCTGCACGTCGGACTGAACACACCACCAGCGCCGGTGCTGCCGCTGCTGAAGGTCTGACCGAGGGCCGGGTGCGCTAGCAGCACGACGGTCAAGGCGATGCTCGCTCCGATCACGAGTGGCCGATCCATGCGCAGGCTCCCTTTCAGCGGCGTCATTGCACAGTGAAGAGATCGGGACCGGTTCCGATGCGCATCGAGCTCCCGGCCGGGGTCACCACGCGCAGCACCCGCGGACCGATCGCTGCGCCGGACGCCACGGTCAAGGACGCCGTGAGGTGGGTGCCACTGCCGTCGACGCCGACGTCGGCCACGAAGACGTTTGGGTCGATCGCGTTGTTCAGGAGGATCGCCAGAGACGTCGCACCGGCGAATCCGGCGCCGGTGACGGTGATGCTCAGCGTCCTCCCCGGCGAGCCTATCGGCGGCGAGATCGACGTGATCACGGGAGCCACCGCGACGCTGACCGCGCCGTACACGAACTCGGCGCTCGTCGTCGAGGGCGCGACGTTGAAGCTGACGCCGTGCGACGCGAGGAAGATTGGCTGCGACGGAATGATGGTCACGAGCGCCGAGGCCGTCAACGTGGCGTCATCGGGATCCGTGGCCGTGATGGTCACGGCCGGCTGGCTCGGCACGGCGGGCGGTGCCGTGTAGAGCCCGGAGGCGGAGATGACGCCGGTGGAAGCCGTGCCGCTCGGGATCCCGTTGACGGCCCAGCGAACATTCGTGGTCGGCGTCGTGACCTGGATCGCGATGAACTGCGCTTGCCCGCCGGCGACGACCGCGGCCGTGCTCGGGGTCACGGTCAGCGTGCCGTGCACGCGGATCGATTGCGACGACGTCGCCGTACCGCTGGGCGTGGTGACCACCACCGGCCCCGCCGTCCCGGCAGGCGCGATGATCACCAAGCGGTTCGCGGCGGCGGCCGTCACGATCGCGGTCACGCCATTGATCGTGACCACGTTGCTGCCGGGAACAGTGCTGAACCCCTTGCCGAAAATCTGGATCTCGGCGCCGCCTTGACCGTCGCCGGAGCTCACGAGCGTGATCCCCACGGCGCCCGGGATGGCGGCCGCATCGAAGCGATCGATGCGCAGGATGTTGCCGACAGTGTCGTAGGTGTACGTCGCGGCGTCGCCCTGCTGGTCGACGACGGCGCTCAGACGGTTCAGGTCGTCGTAGACGTAGAAGATCGGCGGCGTCTGGGCGCGGGCCGGCAGAGGCGCGAGCGCCAGCAGCAACACCAATAGTGTCCCGGCGCATCGGCGCCTGGGTCGCGGCAACGGCGAAATTTCGGATCCCATAGTCGAGCGCGGGTCGAGCGCAAGGCGCGTGCCACGCCTCACGCGTTGCTGGGCCCACCGTGTGAAGTTCGCGTCGGATCGAAGCTTTCGCGTGCACCTGTACACGCGGGTGTCTCTGATCCGAGATAGTTCTCTGCACACCGAACGGTGCAGCCGTGCTCTTCAGCGAGGGCACAACGAGATAGAATCGTGCCTCGCCAGGGTGAGGGGGGAGATGACGTCATAGTGCCAGCGCCGGCGCGCCACCAGCACGTCGGCCGCGGCGGAATTCTTCTTGCCGCGGCTCTCGGCGTCCTGACGCTGTCGCTGCTGCTGCCCCAGCTTTTCTCAGACCTTCCGGTGCGTGGCCAGCGCGCGCTCATCGTGATGCTGCTGACGATCGTGCTGTGGACGGCCCGCGCGCTCGATTCCGGCGCGGCCTCGCTCCTCGGCGTCGCGCTGCTCGCGCTGTCCGGCGCGGCCGGAACGATGCGTCAGGCGCTGGTCGGCTTCGCCAATCCGGTGCCGTACTTCCTCGTCGGCGTGCTCGCGATGGGCGCCGCCGTCGCCAAGAGCGGGCTTGCCGAGCGCCTGGCCCGGCGCATCCTCGACCACGCGCGCGGGCGCGGCCTACGCGTCTACGTGCAGCTCGTACTGGCGATGCCGGTGCTGACGTTCGTGCTGCCGTCGGCGACGACGCGGTCCGGCATCCTCGTGCACATCTACGAAGAGGTGTTCGGTCTGGCGCGCGTGCCGCCGGGCGCCGCCATCGTCAAGGCCGTGATGCTCGCGCTCTCCTCGATCAATCGGCTCGCCTCCACGGCGCTCTTGACCGGCGGCATCACGCCCATCATGAGCGCCGCGCTCATCGGCGGAATCTCCTGGACGCGATGGCTCGCGCTGATGGCCGTGCCGTACTACGCGATCCTCGTGCTCGGCGGTGTGCTGACGTGGACGCTGTACCGGCGCGGCTTCGCGCGCTCCTTGCCGGAAGTCGATCTCGAGCGCCGGCGCCGGCTGAGCGGACGCGAGTGGCGCACGCTCGGCATCGTGCTCGGCGCGTCACTGCTCTGGCTCACCGATGGGCTGCACCATCTCGACCCGGCACTGCCGGCGCTCCTGGCGCTCGTCGCGCTGCTGACGCCCGGCCTCGGGCCGCTCGAGTGGCGCGATCTCGATCGCAGCGTCGGGTGGGGCAACTTCTTCGTGCTCGGCGCCTCGATCTCGCTGGCTCAGGCGCTCGGCGACAGCGGCGCCGCGGCGTGGCTCGCGCACGGACTGCTGAGCGGGTTGCCCGGGATCGGCGGGCACCCCGTCGGCTCGATGATTCTTCTGATGCTCGGCGCCACGCTGCTGCGGGCGCTGATTCCGAACATCTCGGGGTTTCTGGCGCTGGCATTGCCGATCGCGATGTCGATCGGCCGCCAGGCCGGGCTCAATCCACTCGTCTGCGCGCTCGTCGTGATGATGACCGGCGACGCCGTGCTCTACTACCCCGTTCAGAGCGCCTCGGCGCTGGTGATCCACGAGCGGGGACACGTCTCGGCCGGCGAGATTTTCAGGTTCGGTCTCTGGATGACGCTCGTCGCGTACGTCACGATCCTCTTCGTGGCGCTGCCGTACTGGAATCTGCTGGGTGAGCCAGCGAGACGCTGAAGCTCGGCAGTGCCACGAGAACGGCCATCGAAGTCCTAGCTGCGAAGCACCGTCCCATCTGCGATGAGCGCGTAGCGCGGCGTCATGGCCGACGGCTCCGACGTGACCTCGGCGCACTCGAGGCAACCCTTCTTGCAGCTCACCGGCTGCCCGGAAAACAGGGAGCACGCGAGCACGTCGGCCGGATGCCCATGCGCCGTCGTCGTGAGAAACGCTGCCTGCACCGACTGCTTGGTGACCGGACAGCGGAACGACGCCCGCGCCACCATCGGCACGCGAGGCGCCAGCAGCGCCAGCGGCACCAGCACGAAGGCGGTGAGCAACAGCATCAGCAGCGGTGAGACCACCACCAGCAGTCCGAGGCCGGCCACGATGGTTACCAGGGTATCCATGGCTCTCCTCCCTTCGCGCTCGCGCGAAAAACGATGCAACGGAGGTGCCGAACGTCGATGCTCTGGAGTTTCGATGTATCGGAGGTTTGACGCTGCGGTGCTCGGCCGAACGGAGTGGAGCCTGCCCCACTGGGGCGCGAGCGCCGCATTCACCGCTCAAAAAGCGCGGGGCCTTCTCGAGAGTCTCGCGGGTGGACCGCCAAGGTTTCGCCGACAGTCGCGTATGATAGGCGGCGCGCGGCGGCCGGCTCGGACACACGCACGCTCTGGCACGTGCTTTGCCGCTCGGTCGCGCAGGGGGGACCATGCCGACACGTCATCGAAGCATCGATCGTGGCATTGCCGTCGCGGCTACGGCGCTCGCTGTGTTGCTGCTCGTCGGCGCTTCCGTCGCCTCGGCGCAGAAGCCCCCGCAGCCGTTCGCGCCAGACTGGGCAATGCTGGCCGGCCAGAGCGTGTTCGCGCAGAAGGGGTGTGGCCAGTGCCACTCGATTCGCGGCTTCGGCGGCAAGGTCGGACCCGACCTCGGACGGATCCAGACGGGCAAGAGCTTCTTCGAGATCGGCGCGGCGATGTGGAACCATCTCCCGAACATGGGCGCGCGCATGCGTGAGGCCGGCATCGAGCGGGCGACGCTGACGCCCGAGGAGCTGTCGAACCTGGTCGCGTTCATCTTCACGGCGCAGTACCAGGACGAGGTCGGCGATCCGAAGAGCGGCGAGAAGCTCTTCACCGCGAAGAACTGCGTGCGCTGTCATGCTGTCGGGGGTGCGGGCGGCCGCGTCGGCCCCGAGCTCGACCGCTTGCGACGGTCGAACTCGCCGGTGCTGGTCGCCGCGGCGATGTGGAACCACGGACCGCAGATGGCCGCGGCGATGGCGGCCAACGGCATCCAGCGTCCGACGTTCGGACGCAACGAGCTGGTCGACCTGATCGCGTACATCGTCTCGGCGAGCAGCGACACAGCCTCGGACACCGAGCAAGTCATCCCGGGCACGCCGGACCGCGGGCGTCAGTTCTTCACGGACAAGCAGTGCGTGACCTGTCACGCCGTTGGCGGCAAGGGCGGGCGCGTCGGTCCCGACCTCGGCCGGCCCGGGCACCACATCAGCCTCACGCAGTTCGCGACGCAGATGTGGAACCACGCTCCGGCAATGACCGCCAAGATGAAGGAGCGCGGGATCGATCCCCCGAAGCTCTCCGGCCAGGACATGGCGGACATCCTCGCGTACCTCTACGTCTCTCGATACTTCGACGAGGCCTCGAACGCCTCCCGCGGCCAGCAGCTCGTTCGCAGCAAGAACTGCCTGACGTGTCACTCGGTGCGCGGCGTCGGCGGCAAGATCTCGGCGGACTTCGCGAGCTCGACCGTCGTGCGCACGCCGGCGAGCCTCGTCGCCGGTATGTGGAACCACAGCCGTCTCATGGAGCGCCAGACCGAGAAGCAGCAAGTGGCCTGGCCGGTGCTCTCGGGTCAGGACTTGGGCGACATCGCCGCCTACCTCGGCTCGCTCGGCGCGCCCGCGCGGAAGGGCCCGACCAAGTAGATCTCGCCGAGCTTGGTTCAGGTGCATCACGATTGGTGGTGCAGACGACCCAGGGCGATCGGCGATCGAATCTGAGGCGATGGCGCCCCATCTGAAGGACTCCAGAACATCCTGTCCCCCCCGGCGCTAGACTTGATCGTCTCTCCTCCATGCGCAGTTATTAGAAGACACGCGGTTTCCCCCGGGCGGCTGCAGCTCTGGCACCAGTGTTGCGTGAAAGAGCCCCATGGACCTGCATCCAGTGCTCAGTCGATCGAGCCTGCGCTGGCTCACGATCTGCGGCCCCGCGTCCTATCTGGCGCTACTCGCGGTTGGCGTCCTCTACTATCACCCTCACCCGCTTCCGCCGTTCTGGCCGGCGCTCTTCATCTTGCTCGCGCTGAGCCTGACGGGAGCGTTCCTCTTCTCGAGCTTCGTGTTCGTCCACGTGGATCGCCAGGAGCACGAGATCCTTCGCCGCACTCGTGAGCTCGCCGAGGTGAAGGAGGCGATCGCTGTCGTCCACGAGCGCCAGCGGATCGCGCGCGAGCTTCACGACAGCGTGGCCCAGAGCCTCGGCTACCTCCATCTACGACTGGCCGGGATCGAAGGGCAGATAGCGGACGGCGCGAGTCCGCAGCTCGTGGCGGAACTGGGCGATCTGAAGAAGGTTGCCCGGGAAGCTTACGAGGAAGCGCGACAGGCGATCTTCGGGCTCCGGAGCATGGTGTCGAGGAGTCTCGGATTCGTTCCAACACTGACCGAGTACCTCCACGACTGGAACCGGCAGACGGCGATCGCCGTGGACCTGAAAGTTGGCTCCGACGAGCCGATCACGCTCGCGCCCACGGTCGAGGTTCAGCTCATCGGGATCATCCAGGAAGCCATGGCGAACGTGAGGAAACACGCTCGGGCGCGGCGCGTCGTGGTCGGCGTCGAACCCGGCGAGCAGCTGGTGACGGTCTCGATCGACGACGACGGCGTCGGCTTCGATCCGCTGGCGATGGCGGGACAGGAGCAACGCTCGTTCGGCGTCGCGACGATGCGCGAGCGAGCGGAGATGGCGAACGGCAAGCTCGTGCTGACCTCCCGGGCCGGCGAGGGGACGCGCGTCGAGGTCACGGTCCCACTGGGCGAACCACGGAGGCCACATCCATGAAACCCACGCGCATGCTCGTGGTGGACGATCACGCGCTGTTTCGAAAGGGGGTGGCCGGCCTCCTGCGCGCTGCGGATGGCTTCACCGTCGTGGGAGAGGCTCAGGACGGACGGGAAGCGGTCGCGAAGGTCCAGGCGCTCACGCCGGACGTCGTGCTGATGGACGTCTACATGCCCGTGATGAACGGGCTCGAAGCCACGCGTCGCATCAAGGCGATGATCCCGTCCACCCGGATCATCATCCTGACGGTGTCCGAGGAGGACCAGAACCTCTTCGATGCCGTCAAGGCGGGAGCCCAGGGCTACTTGCTCAAGAGCGTGGAGCCGGACGAGCTGTTCCGCACTTTGCGCGGCGTGGTTCATGGCGAAGCGTTCGTCACACCATCGATGGCAGCGAAGATCCTCGAGGAGTTCTCGCGCAAGGCGGCCCCGTCGAAGAGCCTCCCCTCGCCCGGGCTGAGCCACCGCGAGCGCGACGTGCTCGAGCTCCTCACGCACGGCGCGGTCAACAAGGAGATCGCCGCCGCGCTCACGATCAGCGGGAACACGGTCAAGAACCACCTGAAGAGCATCATGGAGAAGCTGCACGTGGACAATCGCGTGCAGGTCGTGGCCTACGCGCTGCGCGAAGGTCTCGTCAGGCCTCACGAACCGTAATCCACCTGGTCAGGCGCAGGCCCGATGCCCGAAAGGGCTACCGCGAGGTAGCCCTTTTTGGCGTCCGTTTTAGTGCTTCCGGGGACTACCGAGGGAACGTCCGATGCGCGAGAGTGCGCCTGTGACCAGGACTGGATCGTCCTCGGAAGACAAGGGGCAGCGTTCCCGCGTGAGCGCGCGGCTATCGACGATGGCCGGACCGGACGCCGTGAGGGTCTGTATCGTGTACGAGCACTCCCTCTTCGCCCACGGGATCAAGGAGCTCCTCGAACAGCAGAAGACGCTGCGGATGGTCGGCATGATCCAGCGTCCTCGGCTGTCGCTCGGAGCCCTCAAGCGTCTCAAGCCCGACGTCGTCGTCGTGGAAGGCGACACCGGCATGGCCATCCTCGAATCGCTCGAGGGGTTGATGGGCGTGGCGATCAGCCTCCGAGGCGACGAAGCCACGATCTTCACCGGCCTGCCGATCCACGTGTCCGGTCCGGAGGAGCTGGCGACCGCGATCATGGCGGTGGCCACGACGGCGACGCGTCGCCGCGGCGGGCGGAAGGTGACGACATGAAATGGCGGGGCGGCCTCGGCGCGCTCGTGTTCGGTCTGCTTGGCTGGGCGAGCTGGCAGATCTGGGCCGAGCCCGCGGTCAAACAGCCGATCGAGTTTCCGCACAAGACCCACGTGGCCCTGAACCTCGAATGCACGAGCTGCCACGATCGGGCAGAGAAGGACGCCGTGGCAGGACGCCCGCCCACGGCGCTCTGCCTCACCTGCCACTCCGGCGGTGACGGCACGGGCGAGATCAAGAAAGTCCAGGCCTACGAGAAACAGGGAGGCGAGATTCCCTGGAAGCGCGTGTGGCGATTACCGCCCCACGTCTACTTCCCGCACCGGACTCACGTGGTCGCCGCGAAGCTCACGTGTCAGACGTGCCACGGTCCGATGGAGACGCTCGAGCGTCCCCCGGCGCGTCCGCTGAAGAAGCTCGCGATGACCGACTGCATCGGTTGTCACGAGAAGCGCAGTCAACCGGGCGAGAGGACCACCGGTCCGGTCACGGTCGTGGCCTCACGTCCTCTCGCCACCGACTGCAACGCCTGCCACCGCTGAGGACATCGATGCGACTGACGCGACGGCGGTTCCTTCAAGCGTTCGGCATGACGGCGGGGGCTGCGAGCCTTGCCACGGGAGACGGTGCGGGAGCGAGCGTGGCCACCGAGAACCTCGAGCGGTGGGCGACGCCTGAGGAGACCAAGGTCCCATCGATCTGCCAGCAGTGTCCAGGGGGCTGCGGGCTCGTCGTGCGAACGCTCGACGGCCAGGTGGCGGGGATCTCCGGCAACCCGCGTCACCCGATCAACCGGGGCGCGCTCTGTCCCAAGGCATTCGGCGGACTCCAGCTCCTCTACGACCCGAACCGGCTCACGGGCCCGATGGTCCGTGACGGCGAGCGGGGACGCTTCCGCCCGATCCCGTGGAACGAGGCCCTCCAGCTGGTGACGAAGCGACTCGGCGAGCTTCGCACGAAGGGCCTCGCTCACACGGTCGCGGTCCTCGGTGGGCAGTACCGCGGCTATCGCGACACGATCTGGCGGCGCTTCGCCGCGGCGTACGGCACACCGAACTACATCCGGGTCCGCTGCCTCCACCCGGAGGAACCCGCGCTCGCCCATCAGTTCATGCAAGGCGTGACGACGCCGCTCGCGTACGACATCGCGGAGGCGCGCTGCATCCTCTCCTTCGGCGTCGGGTTGCTCGAATCCTGGCTCGGTCCTGTTCACGGCGCCCTCGCCTTCGCGGGGCTGCGCGGTGCGGGAGACCGCCCGCGCGGCCGCCTGATCCACGTCGATCCTCGCCGCTCGCTCACCGCGGTGAAGGCCGACCGCTGGGTTCCGATTGTCCCGGGGACCGACGGCATCCTGGCCCTCGGCATCGCCAATGCCCTGATCCGTGAAGGTCTTTACGATCGTGCGTTCGTGGAGCAGCACACCGTCGGGTTCGAGGAATGGGTGGACGCGCGCGGCGAGCGTCACGAGGGTTTCAAGGATCTCGTTCTCGGGGAGTACGGGCTTCTCGCCGTCTCCACCGCGACGGGTGTTCCGGTGAGGACCATCCTCGAGATCGCCCGCGACCTGGCCACGATCAAGCCCACGGTCGTCATCGGCGAGCGTGGTCCTGCCTACGGACCGGACGATATCCACACGAGAATGGCGATCCACAGCCTGAACGCGCTCATCGGATCGATCGGTGCCCGCGGCGGACTGCTCGTGCAGACCGAGCTGCCGCTCGCGCCATTTCCTCTCGTGAAGACGGACGAGGTCGCGAAGCGCAGTCTCGAGCACCCGAGGCTCGACGGCGCAGGACACGGTCAGTACCTCCTGGTCTCGAGCGCCCCGCAGGTGTTGCCGCAACGGATCCTCGCCGCCGAGCCCTATCCCGTGAACGCGCTCCTTCTCTTCGCCACGAATCCGCTGGCCAACCAGCCCGACAAGGAGGCGTTCGCGCGCGCCTTCGACCGCATCCCGTTCATCGTGAGCTTCTCGCCGTTCCTCGACGAGAGCTCGTCGAAGGCGGATCTGATCCTCCCCGACCACACCTACTTCGAGCGCTGGCAGGACGATCCGGTCCGACACCTGGCGGGCTTCGCGTGCTTCAGCCTCGCGCCGCCGGCGACCGCGCCGCTCGGTGACACGCGCGACACCATGGATGTCGTGCTCGGGCTCGGACGTTCGCTCGGCGCGAGCGTTGCGGACAGTCTGCCGTGGGAGAGCTTCGAGAAGGTTCTCCACGCGGGAGTCCGCGGCCTCTACGACGCACGTCGCGGCTACGTGATCTCGAACCCTGCCGAGGAATCGCTCCGCAAGGTCCTCGAGCGTCAGGGCTACTGGGCTCCCGAGTTCGACGCCTACGAGAAGTTCTGGACGGCGCTCGTCGAGCGAGGCGCATGGTGGGATCCCACTGACTTTCCGGCGAGCCGGAAGGCGCTCCTCGCCACCGCGTCCGGGAAGTTCGAGTTCTATTCGACGCGCCTCCGGGAGACGGTCGAGGAGGCCGAGCACCGCGAGGGGCCGAAGGGTGCGTTCATCGCCGCGCTCGGCGGCAAGGACCGCGGCGATCGACTCTACCTTCCACTCGTCCCGATACCGGCCCGCGAGGAGCCCGGAACGTTTCCGCTCCGGCTGAACACCTACCGTCTGGTGACGCGGCCGATCGGCGGCGGGCGGAATCAGCCGTGGCTCCTCGAGCAGCCCGCCGTTCACGTTCGCGCCGCCTGGGAGCGATGGGTCGAGGTGCATCCGCAGACCGCGGCTCGCGCCGGCATCAAGGATGACGACTGGGCGTGGGTGCAGTCCGCGAAAGGACGAATCAGGCTCAGGGCCAAGCTCACGGCGGGCACGCGTCCCGACGTCGTCAACATCCCGCTCTTCGGCGGCCAGGGCCCGAGCCAGAACGACCTGATCTCGAACGAGACCGACGCGTTCCGGGGCTTCGGCCTCCTCAACACCACGCGCGTCAGGATCGAGAAGGCCTGAGATGGCGCTCTGGGGAATGGTGATCGACCTCGATCGCTGCACCGGCTGCCAGGCGTGCGTCATGGCCTGCAAGGCCGAGAACAACGTCCCGGCCGTCGGCCCGAAGGAGTCCGCGCGCGGGCGGACCATCAGCTGGATGCATGTTCTCCACGAGGAGTCGGAAGAGCGGACGCGGTTCATCCCGCGACCATGTCTCCAGTGCGACGACCCGCCGTGCATCAAGGTGTGTCCGGTCTACGCGACCTATCGGAACCCCGAGGGGATCGTCGCTCAGATCTACGCCCGCTGCATCGGCTGCCGCTTCTGCATGGCGGCCTGCCCTTACAACGCGAAGTACTTCAACTGGCGCCGGTACGGGACGGAGTCACCCGGCCGGAACCCCGACGTCTCGGTGCGGCCGAAGGGCGTGGTCGAGAAGTGCACCTTCTGTCATCACCGCTTGCAGAAGGCGCGCGAGCGCGCGCTGGCGGAGCGCCGCGAGCTGCGCGCCGGCGACTACGTCACCGCCTGCGCCGAGACGTGTCCCACGCGCGCCATCACCTTCGGCGACCTGTCCGACGAGGGGAGCGAGGTGGCGCGGCTCGCCCGGAGCCCCCGGGCGTTCAGGCTCGGCGAGGAGCTCGGGACCCGGCCGAAGGTGTTCTACCTCTCCGAAACGGAGGGCCATCGCCGTGTCTGACGCCGTCGTCGAACGCGACCGCGCACTGTTCGTTCCGCTCACGCAAACCGGGCGCGGCTTCTACGTGACCGTTGCGATCCTCGGCGCGATGATCCTGTGGGGAGCGATCGCCTACTGGGTCCAGTTCGGCGAGGGCCTCGGCGTGACGGGCCTGCACCAGCCGGTCTCGTGGGGCTTCTACGTCACCAACTTCGTCTTCTTCATCGGCATCAGCCACGCGGGAACGCTGATCTCCGCGATCCTCAGACTCTCGAAGGCGGAGTGGCGCCGTCCGATCACGCGCATGGCCGAGGTCATCACGGTCATGGTGATCTTCATCGGCGCCGGCCAGATCCTGATCGACCTCGGGCGGCCCGATCGGCTCCTCAACGTGATTCGCTTCGGCCGGTACCAATCGCCGCTGCTCTGGGACGCGACGAGCATCAGCGCGTACCTGACGGCGAGCACCTTCTATCTGTATCTCCCGCTCATTCCGGACATCGCCATCTTGAGAGATCACCTGGGAAAGCGGCGGTGGCTCTACGCGGTCCTGGCGCTCGGCTGGACAGGCACGGAGCACCAGCACAAGGTCCTGAACCGCGCCATCGCCATCATGGCCGTGATGGTCATCCCGATCGCCGTGTCCGTCCACACGGTGGTGTCCTTCGTCTTCTCGATGACGATCCAGCCCGCGTGGCACTCGAGCATCTTCGGCCCGTACTTCGTGGTGGGCGCAATCTTCTCGGGGATCGCCGCCCTCATCGTCGCCATGGCCGTGATCCGCCGCATCTACCATCTGGACGGCTACCTCAAGCCGGTCCACTTCCGCTACCTCGGCTACCTCCTGCTCGTGATGACGCTCCTCTGGTTCTATATGACGTTCGCGGAATACCTGACGGGGTACTACGGCAACGAGCCGGAGGAGATGAAGGTCTTCTGGTCGAAGTTCACGGGGCCCTTCTGGCCGCTCTTCTGGGCGATGGTCACGTTCAACTTCGTCATCCCGCTCGGGCTGCTGGTCCGCCTCGGTCATCACGCGATCAGCAAGACGGTGGTCGCCTCGATGTTCGTCGTCGTCGGGATGTGGTTGGAGCGCTTCAACATCATCGTGCCCACGCTGTCCAATCCAAGGCTGCCGTTCCCCGAGGGGCACTACTGGCCGACCTGGATCGAGTGGGGCGAGACGGCGGGGAGCTTCGGCCTCTTCATCCTCTTCTGCGTCCTCTTCGTCAAGCTCTTCCCGATCATCTCGATCTGGGAGATCCAGGAAGGCCGCGAGGTCGGGCTCAAGGAGGTGGAGGAGCGGCTCCGCACGTACCTCCCCGACGAAGGATCGCATCCAGCGGCTCATGGTCGAGAGAAGGTGCTGGCATGAGCGACTCCTCTCCGGCGTTCGATCGAAACGTCAGGATCGCCCAGTGGACGCTGGCCGGCTTCGCCGTCGTCTTCGTGGGCGGGATCGTCGGCTGGATCATGCACTTGATCCGCACGGCCTGGCGGCTGAAGGACGTGCCGTCCGCGTCGATCGGGATCTCGCTCGTCGCGATTCCGGTGTTCCTCACGTTGCTCGGCGTGATCGTCTCCGTCTTCTGGGGTCTCCTCACGGACAGGAGCGCGCGATGAGACGCGGACTCCTCGTCACCGCGCTCCTCCTGTTCGCCGCACTCGCTCTGCCGGCCCCACCGGCGGACGCCGGCCACGAGAGCCTCTCCGTCCTTCTGCCCGGCAGTCCCCTCGAGGGGAGCCGGCTCTTCTCCGGAAAGGGCTGTCTCGGCTGTCACAGCGTCCATGGCGTCGGGGGCACCGCCGGGCCTGATCTCGGTCGCGGAATCCTGAACCGTCCGCTGCTCGAGATCGCCGCCGTGACGTGGAACCACGCGCCCGGGATGGAGCACGTCTTCCAGGAGAAGCGCGTCGCGCGTCCGACGTTCGAACCGCAGGAAATGGCCAGCCTCCTCGCCTTCCTCTATTACCTCGGATCGCTCGATCCTCCAGGCGACCCCGATCGGGGATTCCTCCTCTTTCGCGAGAAGGGCTGCCAGACGTGCCACACGGCGGGGGGCAGTGGCGGCAAGGTGGGGCCGGACCTGACCCGGTTCGGACGCTACGCCTCGCCGCTCTTCCTGACCGCGGCGCTGTGGAACCGCGGGAAAGCGATGGCGGCGGCGATGGAAGCCCGGAAGATCGCGCGGCCCGTCTTCCAAGGCAGTGACATTCCCGATGTCCTCGCGTACCTGAGGAGCGCGAGCGGGGGGGTCGACCGTGTGTACGCCCTCCCCGGGAGTCCGAAGCGCGGCGAGGCGCTCTTCCGGGACAAGCACTGCGTGGAGTGCCACTCGGTGAGAGGGCACGGCGGCGCGATAGGACCCGACCTGGCGATTGTGCTCCGAGGCAGCCTCATGAAGATCGCCGGGCTGATGTGGAATCACGGTCCGCTCATGTGGGCGAAGATGGCGGAGCGAGGCATCGAGGTCCCGTCCTTCACGACCGAAGAGATGTCGGACCTCATCAGCTATCTCTACTTCTTCCAGTTCATCGACGCGCCCGGCGATTCGCGCCGCGGCGCGATCGCCTACAAGGACAAGCGATGCGGGAGCTGCCACGGGGCCGGATCGAAGGCCGTCGGCCCTCCGTTCACGGCCGTCGTCGAGAAGCTCAAGACGCCGCTCGGGGTGATCACCGCGATGTGGAATCACGCGGGACGGATGTCCGAGATGATGATCGAGGAAAACGTCGCGTGGCCGATGCTGAAAGGGGGCGAGATGGCCGACCTGATCGCCTACCTGCTCCAAACATACGGTGACTCCTCGAAGGCATCGGGCGGGAAGACCGCGGGGTCATCAGCCGTCAAACCAGAAACCCGCCGGACCAGATGAAAGGGGAATGACCATGCTTGTCGTCTGGATCGCCGCCGTGCTGTTCGGGAGCTTCGTGCTGGCGCCGCCGCCAGTGGGCGCTGCTGCTGAGGAGCTCGGCAAGAAAGTTTTCAACCAGAAGTGCGTCGCGTGTCACGCGCCGGACGGCTCGGGCAACGCGAAGATGGCGCAAACGCTGAAGGTGACGATTCCCCCGCTGGCCGCCATCGCCGCCAAGACCGACGCCGAGCTCATCAAGATCATCACCGACGGCAAGAAGCCGATGCCGAGCTTCAAGAATCTCAGCACCGAGGAGCTCGAGGCGGTGGCGCACTACGCGAAGGCGCTTGGCATCGCACAGACGGGGGGCAAGAAGTAGGAGGACGACTCGATCCGCGTGTCGTGGTGAACCGGATCCCGTAGTACCCGTTCGGCCCAGTCGGATGGAGGGCTCGCGCTCTATCCGGCGGTGCGCTCCGGTGGAGGGTCCGATGAGACGGGCGATGAGCTCGGTGGTCGTGGTGGTCGCGTTGCTGATGATCGGCGGGATCCTGCCCGCGTCGTCCCAGTCCGTCTTCAGTCCGAGCCAGGATCCGCTCGCCGGCTCCCGGGTCTTCGGGACCAAGAGCTGCGTCAAGTGTCACGCTGTGAATGGAATAGGCGGCAAGGTCGGCCCGGACCTCGGCCAAATCGCGCGCTCCCGCTCGTTCTACGACCTCGCGACCGCGATGTGGAATCACCTCCCCCAGATGGTGCAGCGGATGGACGCGCTCGGTATCGCGCCGCCGCACCTCGATGTCCGAGAGACCGAGGATCTGATCGGGTTCCTGTACACGCTCAATTACTTCGACGCGCCCGGCAACGCGGAGGCAGGGCGCCGGTACTTCGCCGAGAAGCGCTGCATCGTCTGTCACCAGGTCGGCGGCACTGGCGGGGTGGTCGGCCCGAACCTCGACTTCTTCAAACAGTTCGGCTCGCCGATCTTCGTCGTCGCGGCCATCTGGAATCACGGGCCGCAGATGATGGAGGCCATGAAGGCCCGAGGGATCGAGCGGCCCGCCTTCATCGGTCCGGAGCTCCAGGATCTGATCGCGTATCTCGCACCCGCATCCGGCGGCTCAAGGGAAGGTCCGATCTACGTGCTGCCGGGTCGTGCCGCCGAGGGGCAGCGACTCTTCAAGGACAAGCACTGCCTCGAGTGCCACAGCGTCGGCGGCGAGGGCGGACACGTCGGCCCCGATCTCGTCCGGCGCGGGCTCCGCCGGAGCCTCACAGAGTTCGCGGCGGCCATGTGGAACAAGGCTCCGACGATGATGGCGGCGATGAAGCCGCGTGGCATCTCTGTCCCTCAGCTCCGTCCCGAAGAGATGGCCGACCTCATCGCCTATTTGTACGCGGTCGGCTACTTCGCGGAGCCGGGCGACCCGCGGAACGGGTCGAAGCTCGTGGCGGACAAAGGATGCCTGCGCTGCCATGCCGCCTCCGGCGAACGCGGGAAGAGCGCTCCCGATCTCACGCGCGCCAGAGGTCTCGACGCGCCCGCGGCAGTGATTGCCGCGCTGTGGAACCACGCCGCGATCACGCCGCGCGGCGATCGAGGCCAGAAGCGCGCATGGCCGGAATTCCGTCCGCAGGAGATGGCCGACCTCGTCGCATTCCTCCAGTCGCCGCGGCTCTCGCGGTGAACGCGAGATCGCGAGCGGGGGGCCGGGGGGCGCTCCGGAATTCCGCGAGCTGTCGCCCGCGCGGCGAAACCCAGGGAACGAATCACGAAGGTCCCCGCCCATTCCACGAGCGAAACCAACGGAATTCCGGAGTGCCCCCCGGCCCCCCGCTCGCGGTCTCCCGTGGCGCGATTCCGTCGTCGTAGGCGCGCTGTCATCGCGAGCGCGCCGACGCCCCGGAGCATCGCGCGCGGCGGCCGCCGAGGCCGAGTGTCGGGCTGGGGATCGCTCCGGAATTCCGTTGGCTTCGATCATCGACTGGACACCCACGCGCCCCTGACCGCGGTCCCCAGCGTTTCGGCGCTGGCGCCATCAGCTCGCGGAATTCCGGGGCGATCCCCAGCCCGGCGCTCGGTTTCGGCGGCTCGCGCGCGATCGTTCGTGAATGATCCGCCAAGGGTGGGGCGTTCGTACCCCATTGGCGTACCCTGCCTGCCCCGTGAGCGGGCCGCGGGCCGAGAACACGCGTCCCGACATTCCAATGACTTATCGCTCTGCCCTGAGTGGCATATGGGTTGCGTCTTGCCCGACCGGTTTCGCTTCCACGCGTGATGAAGGGAGAGTCGTTACGATGCGCGATACCATGCGCCTTCACCGGGCTCGACACAACATCTGGTGGCTCGCGGCTGTCGTCTTCATAGAAGCCGCTGGGCTCGGGGTCGCGTGGCAGGCCAACACGACACCTCCGACTCAGGTCTCGGCCAGCTCGGCCGCCGCGAGTGCGGCACGTCCGTACATTCGCCGCGAGACGCGGCCCACGCTCGATCCCGCGCGCTTCGTGGGCAAGGCGGCCATCGGACACCAGGTAGCTCGCGACATTCCGGACGTGCTCGATCAGCTCTACTGCTACTGCGAGTGCGACAAGCACGCAGGCCACAAGAGCCTCTACTCCTGCTACACCGACGGTCACGCCGCCACGTGAGACATCTGCCTCGATGAGGCGCTGGACGCGTCTCGGATGGTGAAGGCAGGCTGGGAGGTCGCTCGCATCCGCACCGCGATCGATCGGACGTACGGTCGATGAGATTGATCCGGATCGCCTTCGCCATCGCGGTGCTGTGCGTGCCCGCGATGGCGGCGGCGCACGGCGACATGGACCATGCGGGCCACGGCGCGCCGCAGGCCGCCGCTGGAACGCTCGCTCTCGAGGGCTATCAGGTCGACGTGGTGACCGAGCCGACTCCGCTGTCCGCCGGCCGCGATAACCGCATCGTCGCCAAGATCGTGGAGGCGGGCTCGTCCCGTCCGGTCGCCGGCGGCACCGTCCACATCACGCTCGCCGGGGCGACCGGCGCGGCGATCACCGCGCACGCGACGGAAGCGGCGTGGGCAGGAAGCTATGCAGCGACGTTCCGTCCCGATCGAGCGGGGCCGCACGACGTCCGCGTGACGATCGAAGGTCTCGACGGACGCCGATTCGACCCACCGCTCACCGTCGATGTTCGCGTCGACGTGGCGCGGGCCTCACTCCTCGGGGGACCGATGTGGTGGACGCTTGCGCTGGTGAGCGGTATCGCCGTCGTTGCAGTCTATGCCGTGCGCCTGCGGGCGACGGATCCCGCGCAGGCCGCGGGCTCGCTGAACTTGCTCGCCATCCCGTGGTTGCGCCGGATCCTCACGTCGCGGTTCTTCCAGCCGGCGCTCCAGATTCCGTTGCTCGCGGTGACGGCGTTCGTCGTGTACGTCGGGTTCGTCGACGTGGAGGACGGTGGGATCAATCTGGCGACCAAGCTCACGTGGACCATCTGGTGGGCCGGCGTGATCTTCACGTTTGTGCTCGCCGGCCGCGTATGGTGTGTGGCCTGCCCGTTCGGTGCGCTGAACGAATGGACCGCGGGGCTCTCCGGCGCGTGGCGGCGATTGCCGAGGCTCTTCCGGAACATCTGGTGGGCCACGGCGCTGTTCGTCGCGCTCACGTGGGCCGACGAGCTCCTCGGCGTCGTGCGCTCACCACGGACGACGGCGTGGATCATCGTCGGGTTCGCGGCGCTCGCCGTGGCCGTCGGGCTCCGCTACGAGCGGCGCAGCTTCTGCCGCCATCTCTGCCCGATCGGCGGGCTCATCGGGATCTATTCGATGACGGCGCCCGTCGAGCTGCGCGCGAAGGACGCGAGCGTCTGCCGCGCGCACGGTGACAAGGAGTGCTATCGGGGCGGTGCTCACGCTCGCGGGTGTCCGATGTTCGAGTTTCCCCAGACGCTCGACCGGAACAACTACTGCACGTTCTGCGGCGCCTGCGTCACCTCCTGTTCCCGCGACAACCTGGTCCTCCGCTTCCGCGCCTTCGGCAAGGACCTGTGGGCGGCGCGCCGGCGCGCCTTCGACGAAGCGTATCTCGCGGCGGCTCTGGTGGGGCTCACGCTGCTCGTCACGGCCGAGATGCTTCCCGCGTGGTCGGGCTGGATGTCGGCGCTTGCGCGCTGGCTGCCCGGCGTCGTCCGCAGCGCCCTCAAGCCGCTCACGTATCTCACCGCGGTCGAATCGGTTGTGCTGCTCGGTGGTTCGCTGCTGGTCGCGCCGCTCTTGATCCTGGTCGCTGCCGCGATCGCGGATCGACTGGCGGGCGCCGAGCGTCTGGGGCTCCGACGAACGTTCGTCCTGTTCGGATACATGTTCGTTCCGATCGGGCTGGCGATGCACCTGGCGCACAATCTCTCGCACCTGCTGATGGAGGGCGGTGGTATCGTTCCGGTCGTGCAGCGGGCGATCGCGTTGTACACGCCCTGGTCGGCCGGCGAGCCGGACTGGCAGAGCATCGCGCGATCCCCGGAGTCCGTCGTGGCGCTCTTGCAGATGACCGTGCTCGTCGCCCTGTTCATCGTCTCACTGCTCGCGGGTCATCGGCTGTCGCTTCGCGCGTACCCGGACCGGCGCGCCGCGGGCCGTGCTCTGGTTCCGTTCGTGGCGCTCGCGTTGTTCTTCACGGCGATCGGGATCGCGCTGCTCAACCAGCCGATGGGGATGCGCCATGGGATGTAGGACGATCCTGTGCGCGCTCGCCATCGTCATGGCGTCGGCGTCGGCCAGCATCGCTCAGCTCCCGTTCGGTTCGGCCGGCCAGGAGCCCGTCGCCGGCTCGCGCGTGTTCGGCGCCAAAGGCTGCGTCAAGTGTCATCAGGTGAATGGGCTCGGCGGCAAGGTCGGCCCCGACCTGGGGCGGGTCGCGCAGCCACGGTCCTTCTACGATCTCGCGGCCTCATTGTGGAACCACGCGCCGAAGATGGCGGACCGGATGCACCAGCTCGGCATCGCGCGCCCGCGGCTCGATTCCCGCGAGGCGGGCGATCTGGTGGCGTTCCTGTTCACGCTCGACTACTTCGAGGGACGGGGTAATCTTGAGGCCGGCCGTCGGCTATTCGTCGACAAGCGTTGTATCGTCTGTCATCAGATCGGAGGCACCGGAGGCGTCATCGGGCCACGGCTGGACTCGCTCAAGGTCTCGGGCTCGCCGATCTACGTCGCTGCCGAGATGTGGAACCACGGCCCGCAGATGGCGGAGATGATGAAGGCCCAAGGTGTCTCGCGTCCGACGTTCAAGGACAGCGAGCTCGGGGATCTGATCGCGTACATTCGCTCGACGTCCAAAGAAACCCCCGAAGGACCGTTGTACGTCCTGCCCGGCCGGGCGGACGAAGGCAGGCGCCTGTTTTCCGAGAAGCGCTGCATCGAGTGTCACAGCGTCGGGGGCCAGGGGGGACGCGTTGGCCCCGATCTCGCCGATCGCGGCGTCCATGCGAGCGTGACGCGGCTCGCAACCGCCATGTGGAACAAGGCGCCGCGCATGCTGGAGGCGATGAAGAGCCGCGACATTCCGGCCCCGCAGCTCCGGCCGGCGGAGATGGCGGACATCGTCGCGTACCTCTACGCGGTGCGGTACTTCGCGCGACCCGGCGATCCGCGCGCTGGGCTGATCGTCGCCACCTCGAAGGGCTGCTTCGGTTGTCACGCCCTCCGTGGCGAGCGCGGCAAGGTGGCCAGCGATCTGGCGGAGGCGCGGGATATCGAGTCTCCGGCCGCCGTCCTCTCGGCGCTGTGGAATCACTCGTTCATCGCAGACCCGAACCTGCGCGCGAAGGCGGCGTGGTCGGAGATCAAGTCCGACGAGATGGCGAACCTCGTCGCATTCTTGCAGTCCCTGAGGCCCGCGCGATGAGACCACGTGTCTCGTGCGCCGCCGGTATCGCACTGCTCGCGCTTGCCAGCGCGGCGTGGTCCGCGCCCACGACCGCGGCAGACTCCGCGGTGACGTCAGGCAAGGGAGCGACGCCGACCGCGCCTGCGACGCCGAAGGCGCCGCCGCCGGTTCCCGCGATCGCCCGGTCCTCCGCGGACAAGTGCGCGGCCTGCCACCTGGAGATCGGCGATGACCGTCTCGTCAAGCCCGCGAAGGATTTTCCGGGCGACATCCACGCGGCGAAGGGCTTTGGCTGCGTCGCCTGCCATGGCGGCGATGGCAAAGCGGACGGCATGGAGGCGATGGATCCCGGCAAGGGATTCATCGGAAAGCCGGATCGGAAGCAGCTCGCGCAGGTCTGCGGGCGCTGTCATTCGGACGCGCGGTTCATGAAGCAGTACAACCCCGCGCTCCGGGTCGATCAGGTCGCGGCCTATGCCACTTCGGTGCACGGGGCGCGACTGCGCGAGCTCGGCGACCCGAAGGTCGCGACGTGCGCAAGCTGCCACCCCGCGCACTCGATCAAGCCGCCGTCGGATCCTGGGTCCAGCGTGCATCCCTTGCGCGTGGCTGATACGTGCGGGCGCTGTCACGGCGACGCCAAGTACATGGCCGAGTACAAGATCCCGACCGATCAGCCCGCGAAGTACAAGAAGAGCGTGCACGCGAAGGCGATGGTCGCCAAGGGCGATCTGTCGGCGCCCACGTGCAACGACTGCCATGGCAATCACGGGGCGACGCCGCCGGGCATTTCCTGGGTCGGCAACGTCTGCGGACAGTGCCACACCGTGATGGGGGAGCTGTTCGCGAAGAGCGTGCATGCCAAAGCGTTTCAGCAGCTCGGCGTCCCCGGATGCGCGACGTGCCACGACAACCACGAGATCCATCCGACCTCCGACGCAATGCTCGGAGTGAGCCCGGCGGCCGTCTGCGCCTCCTGCCACGACAAGAACGACAAGGCCGGCAAGGCCGCCGAAGACATGCGCGCCTCGATCGACTCGCTGCGGGTGAAGGTCGAGCAGGCGCGCACCGTGCTCGACCGCGCCGAAAAGGCGGGAATGGAAGTCAGCCAGGCGCAGTTCGACCTGAATTCGGCCAAGGGCGCGCTCGTCAAGGCGCGCTCGGCCGTGCACGCCTTCGCCGCCGAGTCGGTGAAGAAGGAGACGGAGCCGGGACTCGCCATCGCCACCAAGGCGGAGGCGAAAGGAGTCCGCGCCCTCGAGGATCTCCAGTTCCGGCGCCGCGGGCTCGCGATATCGGCGGTGATCAGCCTGGCCCTGATCGCGGCGCTCGTGCTGAAGATCCGGCAGATCGACCGTCGCGACTCCGGCAAGCCGCCCGCGGAACAAGGAGGAGCAGATGGCCCACACGGCCGGGTATGACCCGACCCGCAGGGGATTTCTCAACTGGTTCCTCGGCACCAGCGCGGGCGCATTCTTGCTGGCCGTGCTCTACCCGCTGAGCCGGTACTTGATTCCTCCGACGACGGCGGAATCGTCGGCGGCCAGCGTGACGCTGGCGATCAAGCCGGACGACGTCAAGACGAACGCCGGCCAGATTTTCAAGTTCGGCAGCAAGCCGGCGATTCTCGTTCGGACCCCCGCGGGCGATCTGCGCGCGTTCTCGGCGGTGTGCACGCACCTCAACTGCACCGTGCAGTACCGCTCGGACATCAGCCACATCTGGTGCGCCTGCCACAACGGGCACTACGATCTCAACGGGCAGAACATCGCCGGGCCGCCGCCGCGACCGCTGGACTCCTACGTGGTGAACGCGCGGGGCAATCAGATCGTGGTGAGCAAGAGCGTCTGACATGGCGACCATGACCGAGCACGAGAGCGCGCCGGCCCCGGACACCCGGTACGGGCGGCTGTGGACGTGGCTCGACGCGCGGATCGGGCTCGCGGACATCGTGTACCTCGCCCGGAAGAAGCAGATCCCGCTGCACCGCCACACGTTCTGGTACTACTTCGGCGGCATGACGCTGTTTCTCTTCACGGTCCAGGTGGCCACCGGGATCTTGCTGCTCCTCTATTACCGGCCGAGCGCGGAAGAGGCGTACGAGTCGGTGCAGTTCCTGATGAGCGAGGTCCAGTTCGGCTGGCTGGTCCGATCGATCCACGCCTGGTCGTCGAATCTGATGATCCTCACGCTCTTCGTGCATCTTTTCAGCGTGCTCCTGCTCAAGGCCTACCGCGCGCCGCGTGAGATCACCTGGGTCTCCGGTGTCGGATTGATGGGCCTGGCGATGGCGTTCGGGTTCACGGGCTACCTGCTTCCGTGGAACGAGCTCGCCTACTTCGCCACGAAGGTCGGGACCGAGATCACCGGCGCGGTGCCGGTGGTGGGACACTTCATGCTCCGCGTGATGCGCGGCGGCGACGAGGTCACCGGCGCCACGCTCACGCGCTTCTACGGCATCCACGTCGCCGTCCTGCCGATGATCACCACGATGCTGCTGGGTCTCCACCTCTTCATGGTCCAGCGGCAGGGCATGAGCGTGCCGCTCGGCGTGGAGCGGCAGAAGACCCCGCTGCGGACGATGCCGTTCTTCCCGAACTTCTTCCTTCGTGACGCCGTCGGCTGGCTCTCGGCGTTGACGCTATTGACGATCCTGGCCGCGTTCCTGCCCGCCGAGCTCGGCAAGAAGGCCGATCCGTTCGCGCCGGCGCCGGCGGGGATCAAGCCCGAGTGGTACTTCATGTTCATGTTCCAGACCTTGAAATTTCTGCCGGCGCACATCCTCGGCATCGAGGGCGAGATCGCCGGCATCATGGCCTTCAACATCGGCGGCGTGTTCCTGCTCGCCGTCCCATTCATCGACTGGCGCGCGGCGCGCGGCGAGCCGAGCCGGATGTTCACCGTGATCGGGCTGGTGATCATCGTGTACATGATCACGTTGACCATCCTGGGCTACACGTTGAGCGCCACGCGATGAGCCGCCCGTGGTGGAGCGCGGCGCTCGTGATCACGGCCGAAATCGGTTTCGCCGCGAGCGTGGCCCTTGCCGCCACCGAACCTTCCGGCGATCCCTCGCGGGGCGCCGCGGTCTTTGCCGCGAAGCAGTGCGATCGCTGCCATGTGCCGAGGCGACAGTCCGGCGTTGGCCCGCCGCTCGAGCAGCTCAGACGCCCGCAGGGTGCGCTGGAGCTGGCCGGCAGGCTATGGAATCACGTGCCGGCCATGTTCACGGCGCTGAAACAGGAAGACCTGGCGTGGCCGACGATCGGCGAATCCGAGATGGCGGACCTCATGGCGTACCTGGGCGCCGAGCCCGCGCGAGATCCCACGCCGGATCTGATCAAGGGGCAGATTGCGCTGGTTCACCAGGGATGCTTGAAGTGCCACAGCTTGAAGGGTGAGGGCGGCAGGGTCGGGCCCGATCTCGCAGCGCGGCGCGCCGCCTACGAATCGCCGGCGGCGTGGGCGTCGACCATGTGGACGCACACGCCGCGCATGGCCGCGGTCGCGGTCGAACGCGGCATACTGTATCCGAGATTTTCGGGCGACGAGATGGGCAATCTCATCGGGTTCCTCCGCAGCGTCGCGGGGGCAGGGCAGTGACCTGAGAAGAGGGGAGACCGCATGTTCACACGCGTGGGTGTCGTGCTCGTCCTGGCATTGGCCATTGGCGCGCTCGCGGTCACACCGAGCGCCGGCCAGATCAAGGTCCCCGCGGACTTCACATTCGAGCAGGGCAAGGACAGCCCCGGGCCGGTGACGTTCAGCCACAGCTTGCACAAGGAGAAGCTCGATAAGTGCCAGGCGTGTCACACGAAGATCTTCAAGATGAAGCGAGGCACGAGCGGTCCGATCTCGATGGAGAAGATCAAGGCCGGTGAGGTCTGCGGAAGCTGCCACAACGGCAAGACGGAAGCGGGGGGCAAGATCGTCTTCGCGGCCACGGATAAGGCGAACTGCCAGAGGTGCCACAAGAAGTAGCGATCGCCTCGGCCGCAGCAGAGACGATCCATGGCACGTGATCGAAGGTGGTACCGCCGGCTCGGCAAGCCCGGCCTCATCGTGCGCCCTCAGCGAGGCGGCGACATTCACCACCCGATGATGCGTGTCCGCGGGGCGCAGTCTCCGAAATACCGTCGCACGCCCGTTCCCCACGACATGCTCGCATTGCACGGGTTCGTCGATTGCGCCACGCTCTCGTCTGAAGCCGCCGCGCTCGCCGACACCGGCTGGTCTGGCGCTTGCGCACCCGTTTGGCCGTGCGTCATCACGCGGCTACACCCGCTTCCGATCACGCTCGTGAACGCGAGTCCGGCGCGGTGAACCTCCTTGGGCATCCTGCCGTCCGATGAAAGCAGCGCCGATGGCAGCGGGCCAGGAGCGGAGCTTCGTTGCTCCCGCGGTGTTGGCGTTGGTCGTCGGGTTGCTGATCGCCGTTGCATCTGTGGCCGCGCAAGCCCCCGACGTGACGACCGTCGAGCTCAAGGTGGGCGACGGCACCCGCTTCCGGCCTTCGGAGATTCACGCTCGGCCCGGAGAGCGGCTGCGCGTGGTCATCACGTACGTCGGCAAGATGGCGAAGAGCAGCGTGGCGCACGACTTCGTGCTGCTCAAGAAGGGGACCAACGCCAAGGATTTCGCGGAGAAGGTGGGGACCAAGGAGCAGCCCGACTTCGGTGAAAGATCAGGTGATTGCCGCGACGACGCTGGTCGGCGCCGGCGAGACTGCCGAGGTCACGTTCGACGCCCCCTGTAAGATCCTCAGTCGCGAGGGACCGCCAACACGCCGGCAGCCCGCTTGCAGCCGGGCCGACGGTGGAGGTGCCACGCGATGAATCAGCAGTCCGATTCCATCGAGGCCACGAAGGTCGATGCTGCCGCCCGGCTTCGCCGCATCCGCTCCCAGCTTCCCGGCCAGGTTCTCCGCGACCGCATTGACACGGCGCGCGCCTGCTACGGCCCGCTCTACACGATGGCGGAGGTCCGGAGGAAGGTCGCCGACACCCTTCCCCGCAAGCTTGGCTTTGCCCGCAGCGCGACGCTCGAACCCATTGAGACGTTCGGCGAGCGTATCCCTGACGAGGCGGTGCTCAAGTACGACGACGCCGTGCAGAGCGGGGTCTTCTCGAACTTCTGGGTCGCCACTCCGACGTACTACCGAGAGCACCAGGTCGATCCCTGGATCATCGGCGAGGTGAAGGGCACAGAGTTGTGCGCGGTGATCGCGCAGTGGGACGTGGGCTAGGAACGAGACTCCTGCCGGCCCGGCGCCCGGGCGCCGGCCGGCGGCGGTTCCCGCCCCGCCGTTTGCCGGTGCACTGCAACAGTGCAACCCTTGCCCTGAAACGGTGCAGCCGCCGCGCCTGGTGGTTCGTAAGCTGCCGATCTTCCTGAAATCTTGGCTGGTATCCCGTTTGCGATGATGGTTCGTCATATCGAACCTTGTCGTGTCGAACCTTGTCGTGTCGAGCCTCATAGTAGGTTATTGTTTCGAGTAGATTTTACGAGTCCGCATCATCTCCGGCGACTTCCGCCGGCCTCATCAGGCGGTTGGCCTGACTGTATGCCTGGCCTTCGTAGCCGCGTTGTCCCACTGTCCGTCGCGAACGCATGGTCGGGACGGCGTTAACCATCATTAGGAGGCGACGAAATCGCTACGGACGGACTCGGACGCCTGCTGATTGTCGACGACGAGCCAATATCGTGCGCCTCCTTCAGGAGCTTCTGGAGCGCTACGGATGTGAAGTCGATACCGCCGCCATCGGACCTGAGGCACTGACCGCGTTTCTCTCCGGCCTGCCGGATGTCGTCCTTCTCGACCTCCGACTGCCCGAGATGAGCGGCGCCGAAGTCTTTCGGCGGATGCGGATCCAGGACCGCACGCTGCCGATCGTCATCATCAGCGCCAGTGAGGACGTCGACCTCGCGCGGGCGCTGCTCGCCCAAGGCGCGTTCGATTACGTGACCAAGCCCTTCGATCTCGCCTATCTCGATCGCGTGGTCGCGGCAGCACTGTCTCGGGCGCCGAATGCAGGCTAACGAACCACGTGGGTTGCTCTGTTCGATCTTCTCGATAAGGTCCAAGCCTTCTCGACCATCGCACTCACCGCGACATTTTCAACGGCGGGGCACCGGTTGCTTGACCGCGGGAGCAGAAGGTCTCGCGTAAATCCATGCAACTTCGGGCTCACCTGGGTGTCGTGATCCTTGGGACCCTCATCCCGGCCATGCAAGCGCGTCTGGGACTCGAGTCGGCCCGGGAGCACCGTCCCAACCTGATCGTGGCGGACCTGCACCTGCCCGACATGTCGGGCGAAGACATCCTGCGGGAGATCCGCGGCGACCGCGAGCTGGCAAGAACGCCCGTCGCGATTCTCAGCGCCGACGCGACGCCAGGACCAATCAAGCGCCTGCTCGACGCCGGGGCGCACGCCTACCTGACCAAGCCGCTCGATGTGCGAGAATTCCTCACGCTCATCGATCAGAGCCTGGGGACGAAGGAGCCAGTATCGTGATCCCCGTAGCGTGGCCGGCCGCCAAGATCCTCATCGTCGACGACGAACCGGCGAACGTGCGCCAGATGGAGCGGTTGCTCGCCGCAGCCGGCTACAGCAATCTCCGCGGCACCACGGACCCGCGCGACGTGATGACGCTGTATGGGACGTTCCATCCCGATCTGATCCTGCTCGACCTCATGATGCCCCTCGACGGCATCGCCGTGATGCAGCAGCTCAGGCCCGAGATCCCGGAAGAGGTTTATCTTCCGATCCTGGTGTTGACCGCCGACATCACGACGGCCGCGAAGCGGCGAGCCCTCGAAGCGGGGGCGCATGACTTTCTCACCAAGCCGTTTGACCAGTTCGAGGTCGTTCTTCGTATCGCCAACCTCTTGAGGACGCGACGCCTCTACCTGGAGCTGGAGCGGCACACCCGCGCGCTCGAGGACACGGTCCGGGAGCGCACGGAGCAGCTCCTGCAGACCGAAAAGCTCGCGACCATGGGCGAGCTCCTCGCGGGTGTTGCGCACGAGCTGAACAATCCACTGGCCATTCTCACCGGTCACGCGCACCTCCTCCGCGAGACGGCCAG
>JBGPTW010000033.1:0-47511 GCA_041490825.1 Methylomirabilia bacterium
GGAGGCCTGGCGCGGCGGCTGGTTCCACACGGGCGACGCCGTGCGCCAGATGCCGGACGGCATGCTGGTATTCGTCGACCGAAAGAAGAACATCATCCGGCGCTCGGGTGAGAACATCGCGGCTGCCGAGGTGGAAGCGTGTCTCCATGCCCACGAGGCCGTCGCGCAGGTGGCGGTGCTGGCGGTCCCTGACGAGGTACGAGAGGAAGAGGTGATGGCGTGCGTCGTGCCGATGGCTGGCGTGACGGCGGGTCGCGCGCTGGGCGAGGAGCGGCAGACGTGGTGTCTGACACGCACGCAGGATCGGGAGAAGAAAGGACCGGCGCATCATGCTGAATCCGTTCAAGCAGCCCGAGCTGATCAAGGCCGAGACATTCATGTCGATGCCCGCGAAGTTCCGCGCCAGGGCGCGGACGAAATGGTCGGATCACAACCGTCAAGGCGCCGAGGTCGACAGCTTTCTCGAAGGACCGTCGTTCGACCGGGCCGGCAATCTCTACTTCGTCGACATCCCGTTCGGCCGGATCTTCCGGATCACCAGGAAGGGCGAGTGGGAGCTCGTGACGCAGTACGACGGCTGGCCCAACGGACTGAAGTTCCACGCGGACGGGCGCGCCTTCATCGCGGATTACCGCCGTGGCCTGATGGTGCTGGACCCCGGTAGCGGCAAGGTCGAGCCGGTGCTCGAGACGGCGTACAGCGAAGGCTTCAAGGGCCTCAACGATCTCCACTTCGCCTCCAACGGTGATCTGTACTTCACCGACCAGGGGCAAACCGGTATTGCGGATCCGACGGGGCGCGTGTTTCGCCGACGGGCCGACGGTACGCTCGACAAGCTCGCGACCAACGTGCCGAGCCCGAACGGCATCACGCTCAACACGAAGAACAACCAGGTCTACGTCGCGGTGACGCGCTCGCAGCAGATCTGGCGGCTGCCGCTGATGGCGGACGGGCAGCCGGCGAAGACCGGTGTCGCGATCCAGCTCTCCGGCGGGCACGCCGGGCCTGACGGGATCGAGATGGACGCCGAGGACGGGCTCGTCGTCTGCCATCTCGGCGTGGGCGTCTGGCGGTTCGACGCGAACTGCCTGCCGACGCATCTCGTGCACGCCGACGGCCACCGGCTCATGACGAACATCGCGTTCGGTGGCCCGGACCGGAAGACGCTGTACATCACGGATTCGATGAACGGCGAGATCCTGACCGCGACGATGCCGGTCGCGGGCAAGGTGATGTTCGGACTGCAATAGGCGAACACGTCGTGCCGAAACCGCTTGCCGTGCAACTCGGGGACTTCGTCGCCGCGCTGCGGTTCGACGATCTCCCGCCAGTGGTCGTCGACAAGGCGAAGGCGCTCGTCAACCACGGTCTCACCGTGGGGATGGCAGGCTCCACCGCCGCCCGTGCCGTGTCGGCGCGGCACGTCGTGCTCGCGCACGAGGGGCTTGGCGCGCGCCGGTTCGGCCGTGGTCAGGGGGCGACGCTGTGGGTGGATGGCGCGCGCGTCACGCGACCGGGCGCGGTCTTTGCCAATGCCGTGGCCGTGGCGGTCAACAATCAGTGCGACTCCTATCACATGCTGACGCACCCTGGCGTCCTCATCATTCCCGCTGGGCTGGCGACAGCCGAAGGTGAGGGGCGATCTGGCCAGGAGTTGTTGACCGCGCTCGTCGCCGGTTACGAGGTGCAGTGCCGCTGCGCGCGCGATTTCATTCCGTCGACCCCGGCCCACGGCTTCCGCGCCAGTCCGGTCTACGGCATCCTCGGCTGCGCGGCGACCACGGCCAAGCTCCTGGGACTCGACGCGTCAAAGACCGCCAACGCGATCGCGCTCGCAGCCAGCTTTGCCGGGAGCCTCATCGAAGGCCAGCGCACCGGAGCTCGTGACGCGGACTTCGCCGAGGCGCAGGCGGCCCGCAATGGACTCTGGGCCGCGACGCTTGCCGCGCAGGGATTTCAGGGCGCTCCCACCGCGCTGGAGGGCGAGGGCGGCTTCTACTACGCGTTCACGGGCAGCAGCAAAGGCGACTTGACGTACACGTTCACCGGCCCGCTGACGGCCAATCTCGACGACATCGTCGCTGACCTGGGTCAGCGCTGGGAAGTGCTCGACGTCAAGTTCAAGATCTATCCCACGCCAGGCTTCAACCAGCCTGTCATCTGGCTGGCCAGCGAGATGGTGGCGCAGCACCACCTGGTCGCCGACGAGATCGAACACGTCACGCTCGAGATGAATTATCTGGAGACGCTCTATCCGTCCCCCAAATTTCCACGCCTGGCCGCCGTCGACGGCAGTGGCTTTGGGCGAACGTCCTACATGCTGGCCTACACGGTCCTCACGGGCGATTACCCCGTGCTGGAGAAGAACGTCGAGGATCCCCGGGATGCGGGAGCGACCACTGGCGCGGACGTGGCGGCACGGGTAGCGGCGCTACAGCAGCGCGTGGAGGTCATCGGTGCCGTCGGGCGGCCGTGCTTTGCGCCGCGCTTGACCTTCGCGCTGCGCGATGGCCGTCACATCATCGGCGAGTACCAGGGGCGCGAGCTGATGTGGGACTTCGCGAAGGACGCGCGCGAGCTACAGCGCTTCGTGCCTGGTCTGCCGATTCCGTCCGCTCAGTACGACCGTCTGGTGGCGGCGATCGCCAAGCTGGACACGGCGGCGTCGGTGGACGAGCTCGTCCGGTTGACACTGCCGGCGTGACGGGGTCCGGGTGTTGAGAGACGACGGCGATCCGCAGGCGTCGCGACCTCAGCGGCCCGTGATGTATTCTCGCAGGTACCGGTTCTCGTACTGGACCTCGTCGAGGCTCGCCTTCACGAGATCGCCGATCGAGATCATACCGGCCACTTGATCGCCGTCCATCACCGGGAGGTGGCGCACCCGGTTCTTCGTGACGACGCCCATCGCATAGTCGACGTCGTCGTCGAGGACGCACACGATCAAATCCCTTGTCATCGCGTCCCGGACGGAGATGCGGCCGAGCTCCGCGCTCCGGTGCAGGCACTCCCGCAGGACGTCACGCTCACTGAGGATACCGGCCACCGCGCCGGCGGCATCCCGCACCAGGAGGGCGCCGATCCGGTGCTGGACCAGAAGGGCGACCGCGTCCAGGACCGTCTGATCAGAGCCGATCGAATGCACCTGGGATCCCTTGACCTGGAGGATATCTCGGACCTTCATGCCGGCACCTCCCGCGACGCGTTGAGGGACGACTGTGGTCGGCGGCGCGCGCTTGCTTGAGGATGGTAGGCGCCCGCCGCCCTGAGGTCAACCTGCCCCTGAACCCTGGCGCAGGAAGGCCGGCGGCATTAGCATTCTGCAGCGGGAGGATTGACCATGGCCACGATACTACCCGACGAGATCGACGTTCCCCACGCCGTCGTCCGCGTGCTCGAGGAGGCGGGCATCCAGTTCGTCTTCGGTATGCCGGGCGGCGACACCGGCCGGATCTTCGACGCCCTCTACGACTCGACGAAGGTCCAGACGATCCTCGTGCGCCACGAGCAGGTGGGCTCGATCATGGCGGAGATGTACGGCCGGCTCACGGGGAAACCCGGCGTCGTCATGGGGCAGGGCATCTTCCTCGCGTGCAACGCGCTCTTCGGAGCGCTCGAGGCCGTGAAGGGCGCGTCGCCGATGCTGCTCCTCGGTGACTTCACCGACATGGCGCCCTTCATGCACCACGCGCCGTACCAGGCCGGCACCGGCGAGCACGGCAACCATGATCTCCGAAATCTCTTCGCGAGCGCGACCAAATACACCGCCGCGGTGTCCGAGCCGAAGCAGGCCGTGCAGACGATCCAGCTCGCCATCAAGCACGCGACGACGGGCACGCCAGGCCCCGTGGCGGTCATCTTCGGCAGTCGATCACTCGCAGGCACCGTGAAGACGAAGCGGCCGCCGCGCGTCTTCGCGACCGATCGTCATCTCGCTCACGGCGTCGTTCGTCCGGCATCGACCGACGTGACGCGCGTCGCCGAGATGCTCCTGGCGTCATCGAGTCCCGTGATCGTCGCCGGCAACGGCGTCCACGCGTCTCGCGCGTGGTCTCAGCTCGCGGAAGTCGCCGAGCTCCTCTCGATCCCGGTGGCGACGACGGCGACGGGGAAGAGCGCGATGCCTGAAGTCCATCCGCTCGCGTTGGGCGTCTTCGGGAACTGGGGACAGGCGGTCGCGAACGAAGTGGTGTCGACCGCCGACACCGTGCTCGTCGTTGGCTCGCGCCTGTCGCCCACCGACACGTGCTTCGAGAACCCTGAGCTGCTCGACGCCGACCGGCAGAAAATTCTTCAGATCGACGTCGAGCCGCTCAACATCGGCCGGCACTTCCCGGTCGCGGCGGCAATCGTCGCGGATGCCGGCGAGTCGCTCGCAGCGCTGGTCGCCGAGATCGCGCCACGGCTCACGACGGCGACGCGCCAGGCTGCGGGCAGGCGGCGCGATCATCTCGCGGAGCTCAAGATCCTGCACCGCTACTTTGCCGAGCCCGATCAACGCTCGGACGACGTGCCGCTCCGGCCCGAGCGCGTGATCACCGAGCTCGCGCGCCGGCTCGACGAGCGGGCGCTGGTCACGATGGACGCCGGCGCGAACCGGCTCTTCATGACGCACTACTATCAATGTCGGGGCGCGGGGACCGTGTATCAGCCGTCGTCCATCGGCGGCATGGGGTACGCCCTTCCCGCGGCGATGGCCGCGAAGCTCACGTTCCCCGAGCGCGATTGCGTGGCGGTCTGCGGCGACGGCGGCTTCGCCATGACGATGAACGCGCTCTTCACGGCGGCGCAGTACCGCATCCCCGTCGTCGCCGTCGTGCTGAACAACAGTGTCCTCGGCTGGGTGAAGGACGGCCAGCGGCGTCGCGGCAACCGGTTTATCGCCTCCGAGCTCGGCCACAACGACTACGCGAGGATTGCGCAGGCGATGGGCTGCACGGGCATCCGCATCGAGACCATCAAAGACCTCGTCGGCGAACTGGACCGCGTCAGGAGCGCGACGGAGCCGATCGTGCTGGACGTGGTCACCACCGAGGATGCACCCTTCTGGCAGGTCCAGTCTCCGCTTGCGAAGGAGGGGCCGGGCGGAGAGTAGGCGCACGCCGCCTCCCACGGAGGGCACGATGAGACAGGGCTTTCGCGTGATCGATTCGGACACCCACGTCAATCCGTCCCTGGACGTCTTGCTGCGCTATGCCGACCGCGAGCTTCAGGAGCGCATCGACGACCTCCAGCCGTACCGGCGGACGGTCAAGCCAATTCTCGGCAGGGGCGACGCCGAGGACGTCGATGCCTACACGGTGCTGTCGGTCAAACCCGTTCGCCTGCAGCGGGTGGCCGGGGAGAAACCCGGCCCCGCCACGCCGCAAGGCAGCGACCGAGGGTTTCTGTCGGGCCGCACGCAGATGGTGACGCGGCAACCGATCACGCCGCGCGTCGCCGAGGACAATGCCGGTGGGCGCCTCCGCGATATGGACGTCGAGGGACGGGATATCGACTTCATCATCCCGGGGCCGTGGGCTTATGGCGCTCCCGCGCTGGCGCCGCATCTCTCGAAGGGTCTGTATCGCGCCTACCACCGGTACATGGCGGAGTACTGCGCGGCGGATCCGCGGCGCTTGAAGAGCATGATCCTCGCGCTCGCCACCGATCCTGCGTGGAGCGCGCAGGTGATCAAGGAACGCGCTCGCGAAGACTGGGTCGCAGCGGTGTGGCCGTTACTGCCTGAAGGCGTTCCGATCGATGACCCGGATCTCGAGCCCATCTGGGCGGCGGCCGACGAGGCCGATCTGCCGATCATGTTTCACGCGTTCACCATCGAGACGCCGTACTTCCCCGGATACCGGGACATCTGGGACAACCCGGCGATGGGACGCTGCGCCGGGCAGACGTGGGGCGGTCAGCGGTTCCTGTCGTTCATGCTCATGGGAGGGATGCTCGATCGCTATCCGAATCTGCGCGTCGGCACGCTGGAGAGCGGTCACGGGTGGCTGCCGCACTGGCTGGTGCGCCTGACCCGACAGATCGACTACGTGCGAGGGTCAGTGTCGCCCACGCTCAAGCACACGCCGGTCGAGTACGCGCAGATGGGTCGCGTGTTCTGCAGCATCGACTTCTCCGAAGGCGTGGCCATGACGAAAGCCGCGATCGACCTGCTCGGCGATCACGTGTTCATGTTCGCCTCGGACTATCCCCATCCTGAGACGATCTTCCCCGACCATGCCGACACGGTGATTGCCTGGCGGCGGGAACTGGGCGAGCCGACGATGCAGAAACTCATGTGGGAGAATGCGACCCGCTTCCTGCGATTGACCTCCACGCCATGGAGCAGGGACCGACTTCCGATCGAGGGCTGAACACGCGTCGGGGGGAGAGGTCGTCGGACCGCCTCCGAAAACACGCTTCGAGAGTGCTGTCCTCCGATCGTTCACTCATGCGGCGAACGTCGTAGTGAACGGCGGGCCGCTACAGGCCAGAAGTGTGGCACGGCACTTCCGGCCCGTCCGTTCCACTTGAAGTTAGAACGCAGGACGCGGACACTCTTTACGTCCTCGTCGTCCTCGGCTACTCATCCCGCTTTACTCCGGTCTGTGCCTTCTCGGCGTCCTACTTCGTTTGCGTCTCCTCTGGCTTTTGGTAATCGCCGATCACGCTTTTCAGGGGGCAGACCGTGAATGCCGGACATTTCTTGCAGCCGACTGCTAAGGCGATCGGGCATAGAGTCATCTCACTTCTCCTTTTATTCCGCGCTTGGCGCGGGCACCCGTTCGATGCGGTCTAACTACAATTCTCGGGAACCATGTGGGACCTGTAACGCATCGCGCGCTGCAAGTGTAGCAAGGCGCGAAGCCGGTGGTCTCTTGGAGGCATCGAGTCGCAATATTCGCACTTTGACCCCCTGGGGAACGTCGACGGGTAGTCGTGCTATCTGGACCGGTCGAGTTGCACAACATGGACCACACCGCCCACTGGGCGTCATCTTTCTGCCCGAACGATGCCGTCGAGCCACGGCAGCTCCTGATCCAGCACGTGACGGTAGAGAAAGAGGAGGGCGCTCAGCGCCTGGTTCTGCGTGGACGCATGTACCGGCGGATCCAGGCGACGTAGGCCTTTTCGGCGCGGCGGCTGCCGTGGCGAGCACGCAGGGCCATGCGGACCCGGTCGAAAAGTCGGGGCTGACGTGGTATTCACCGCTGGGACCATGACGCCGGCATCATAGTTCCCGCGCCGACGAGTCGCAAGGTGTGGGCGAACCGATACCGGCTCGCGTTCGGAAGGTCGGCCCACGTACGAGCAGCGACCAGCGACCTTGATCCCGGGCGCGAGCGACGTGCGCACGGTCGAGGCGGGCAACGGATCACGATGGCGGCACCCGCCATGGCGGCGACGAACCGGTACAGCGAGTCACGGGTCGTCGGCACGCCCAGCGTGACGATGAGGAGCAGGACGCAGATTCATCCAGCGACGCCGGCCGGCTCACACGCCCAGATATTCGCGACGGATCCGTTCGTCGGCGCGCAGCTCCGCGGAGAGCCCCTCGTAGCAGATCGCGCCCTTGTCGATAACGTAGACGCGGTCCGCAAGTCTGAGGGCGAACTCCGCGTTCTGCTCGGCGAGCAGGATCGTTTCGCCCTCGGCTCTGAGGCGGCGGATCTGATCCCCGAGCATCTTGACCACCAGCGGGGACAGCCCGGCGGTGGGCTCGTCGAGGAGCAGGACGTCCGGATTGCCCATGAGAGCCCGGCCGATCGTCAGCATTTGCTGCTCGCCCCCGGAGAGCAGGCCGCCCTTCCGATTCCCGATCTCCGCGAGCTTGGGGAACGTGTCGAAGACCTTCTCGACGGTCCACTCGACGCGCCCGTCCCGTCCGCGCTTCGACGCCAATTCCAGGTTTTCCACGACCGACAGATCGGGAAAGATGCGGCGGTCCTCGGGCACGAACGCGATCCCCTTCCGGGAGATGAGGTGGGGCGCCTGGCCGATCAGATCCTCGCCGCGAAGGACCACGCTACCGCGCTTCGGAGGGACCAGCCCCATGATCGACAGGATGGTCGTCGTCTTCCCGGCGCCGTTGCGTCCGAGAAGGCACACGACCTCGCCGGCGTCCAGGGTGAGGGAGACTTTGAAGAGCGCCTGGAAGACACCGTAGAACGTGTCGATCTCCTGCACGTGGAGGATCACGACGCCTCTCCGAGATAGATTCGGCGCACTTCCTCGTTTGCCCTGATCTCGCCGGGCTTGCCCTCCGCGATGAGCCGGCCGAAGTGGAGGACCGCAATCCGCTCGGCGACCGCGAAGACAACGTCCATCTTGTGCTCGGTGAAGAGCAGGGTCAACTTCTGCTGCTGGTTGAGGCGCTGGATCAGCTCGATGGTCGACGCCGTCTCGGTGGGAGACATCCCGCAGGTCGGCTCGTCCAGCAGGAGGAGCTTCGGCGCGGCGGCCAGCGTGATCCCGAGCTCCAGGCGCTTCCTGTCGCCGGCGGAGAGCGTGCCGGCCACAGCCCGCGTGCTCCCGGTGAGGCCGACCATGTCCAGCACCGCTTCGGACTCCTCACGTTCGAGCCGCGAGGCCTTCGCGAGAAAGTTCAGCGAACGGTGCTTGCGGAACAGCACCATGGTCCGGATGTTCTCGGCGACGGTCATCTCCGAGAACACGTGGCTCTTCTGGAACGAGCGGACGAGTCCGACGCGGGCGGTCCGGTGCGGTGGCAGGCCGGTGATGTCGTGACCGTCGAAGATCACCCGCCCACGATCGGGTCGGTAGTAGCCGGTGATGAGATTGAAGAAGGTGGTCTTTCCGGCGCCGTTCGGACCGATGATGCATGCGAGCTCGCCGGGACGGACCTCGAAGTCCACGCCCGAGACCGCCTGGACGCCGCCGAAGGACTTCCAGACCGACTCGGCGCGCAGGAGACTCATCGAGCGAGGCGGACGCGGGCCAGCAGTCCGGCGAGCCCTCGAGGGAGCGTGAAGATCAGGATCACGATCACCGACCCCATCACGATGGGCCAGTAGACGGACTTCAACCCGAGGAGATACCAGAACTTGGAGGTGAATTGCTCGAGGAGGATGAAGATGGCGGCGCCGACCGCTGGGCCCAGGAACTGGCGGATGCCGCCGAGGAGGATCGCGAAGAGCGGCTCGGCGGACTTCGACCAGAAGAGCAGGTTGGGGAACACCGCTTTGTTCACCGGGACGAACAGCGCCCCGGCCAGCCCGCAGAAGAAGCCGGCGATCGTGAACGCGATGAGCTGATAGTGCCGGAGGTTGACGCCGTTGAACTCCGCCCGCTCGCGGTTGTCACGAATCGCGCGGAGCGCGTAGCCGAAGGGCGACTGGACGATCCGCCACATGACGCCGAGCGACACGATCGTCGTCGCCAGCGTGAAGTAGTAGTACGTGGTCGCCTGGTGGAACGCGTCGGGAATCGGGACACCGTGGAGGCCGTCGTCGCCGCCAGTCACGCTGACCCACTGGAAGACGATGGAGTAGAGGAGCTGGGCGAACCCGAGCGTGAGCATGGCGAAGTAGATGATCGTGAGGCGGACGCAGAAGAACCCGACGATGGCGGCGAACAGTGCCGCGACCAGCGGGGCCGCCACGAATCCGACCGCGAAGGGAACGCCGACCGTCATCACGAGGAGCGCCAGCGTGTAGGCACCGATGCCGTAGTACGCGGCTTGGCCGAACGAGATCATCCCGGCGTACCCGAAGAGCAGATTGGTCGCGACGGAAAACACCGCCATCACCAGGATCTCCGTGGTGAGCTGCACGTAGAAGGCCGGCACGATCGCCGGCAGCGCGATCAGGACGGCAACGAGAGCGCCGAGCCCTACGAGCCTCGCCATCACGCCCGTTCCTTTTCGGGTTTCCCCAGCAGGCCCCAGGGGCGCACGATGAGGACGACGGTCATCACGAAGAAGAGCGCGGCCAGCGCGAATCGCGGCACGATGAGAATCCCGAAGGCGTAGATCTCGCCGATCAGCAGGGCCCCGAGCAGCGCGCCGAGGATCGAGCCCATGCCTCCCACCACCACGACGACGAAGCATTCGACGATGATCTCGACATCCATGCCGAGCGTGATCGAGCCCATCGGCGCCATGAGCCCGCCGGCGAGCCCGGCCAGCCAACAGCCGAGCGCGAAGACGAGCGAGTACATCCTGGGGACGTTGATGCCGAGCGCCGCGACCATGTGGCGGTCGTACACCACGGCGCGGATCGTCCGTCCGAGCTTGGTGCGGTAGAGAAGCAGCCACAGGCCGGCGCCGATCAGCCCGGCGACCACGATGAGGAAGATGATGTAGACGGGCACGGGCTTGCCGGCGATGAGGGCGCGACCACCCAGGATGGCGGGCCGACTCACCGAGCGATAGTCCTCACCCCAGATGAATCGCACCACGTCCGAGAAGATCAGCACGAGGCCGTAGGTCAGGAGGAGCTGGTACTCGAGCTCGCGCGCATAGATCCGGCGAAAGAACGCGAGCTCGACGAGCCCCCCGAGGATGCCGATGGCGATGGGCGCGACCACGAGCGCCACCCAGAAGCTCGCCACAGAACTCTCGCCGAGCGTGGAGACGACCGCATACGAGAGGTACGCGGAGATCATGTAGAACGAGCCGTGGGCGAAGTTCAGCACCCGCAGGGCGCCGAAGATGAGCGTGAGCCCGGAGGCCAGAAGGAAAAGAATCATCCCCCGGCTGAGGCCGCTCAGGAACTGAACGAGGAGGTCGCCGGGATCTATTTCTTGACCTTTTCCCGTTCCTTGTCGATGTCAGTCACCGGTCGCCAGATCTGCTCGGCGGGATAGGTCTTGATGTCGGTCAGGGTCATGAACGAGTAGCTCGGCGTTTTCTTGACGACGCCGGCATAATAGGGGACCGACCCCATGTGGTCCTCTTTCCTGAAGTAGACTTCACCGCGAAGCGTCTTGAACTTCCGCCCCGATGCCAGGACATCCACGACCTTCTCCTTGTCGAGGGACTTGGCCGCCTCCACCGCCTGCGCCAGTACCGAGACGCAGTCGTAGGCCTGGATCGCCCAGTCGGACGGATAGTCCTTGGTCTTCTCGCGGTACTTCTCGATGAAGGGTCCCATCTCCTTCGTCTTGATCGCATAGAAGGGAGCGCGCGTGTGGCCCATGACGCCCTCGAGCATCTCGGGACCCAGGACCCGCAGGGTGTCCAGCTCGGAGAGCCAGATCAGCGGCAGCTTGTCGAACAATCCGTAGGGCTTCGCCTGCTTGATGAAGGCGAGCATGTCGCCGCCCCACAGGATCGAGTAGAGGACGTCCGGTTTCTGCGCGAGGATCCCGGTGACGTAGGACGTGAAGTCCGGTTCGCCGAGCTTGGGCCAGAACTCCTTCACGATCTCGACGTCGGGCCTGAGCTGCTTGATCTTCGCGGTGAACGCCGCGGCGACCGTGCGGCCATAGTCGTAGTCCGGACCGATGAGGACGTACCGCTTCCACTCTTTCTTTTCCGCGGCCCGCATCCCCACCATCGTCCCCTCCATGAACGTGTTGGGGACGAGCTGGAAGATGTAACGATGCCCGCGCTCGACCGTCATGCGCTCGGTGTTCGCGGTGTGCATGCAGATCGGCACCCGGAACTCCTTGGCCACCTCGGACATCGCCAGCCCCACGCCCGAGGAGACCGGCCCCAGCGCCAGGTCGATCTTCTCGTTGAGGACGAGCTCTTTCAGCTCTCGGGCGCCGATCTCGGGCCGGAGCTTGGAGTCGCGCACGATCAGCTCGACCTTGCGGCCAAGGAGTCCGCCCCGCTTGTTCAGCTCTTCGACGCCAATCTCCATCCCGGCGACCCCCGCCTTGGCGATGAGGGCACCGATCCCGGTGAGGTCCGTCGCGGTTCCGATCTTGACGGTCTGGGCATCGGCGACGCCAACCAGGGAGACCAGAAGGATGACGAGGATCAGAAGCGTCCGCTGGATTCGCATGGGGCCTCCTTCGTGAGGAGCTGATGCGGCTGATTCTATAGTAGGCCGTGCGCTTCCGGCTCGGGATTCACTCGCCTTCGGCCTTGACCCACCTGGCGTTGCGGTGCTAGGTCTTCGTCCAAGCCTCGTGGTGCGCGATCGCCAGGAAAGGAGGCCGAGAGTGACGCTGCGCTCGATACGCCTACTGCTGCTGACGGGTTTCGTCCTGCTATGGGTTCCTTCCTCGGTTCCAGCACAAAGCTTGCCGGAAACATTCCAGCGCGTGACCGGATCGGTGGTGATCGTTCGTGCCAAGGGTCGAGACCTCGTCGCGCAGGGCGGAAGCTCGGTCCTCGTGAAGTTCAACGAGATCGGCTCGGGAGTCCTGATCTCCGCCGACGGCAAGGTCCTGACGGCGGCCCACGTGGTGCACATCGCCGACGAGATCACGGTCGAGTTCCTGGGTGGCGAGAGCGTGCCGGCGCAGATCGTCGGGACCGAGAGCCGCGCCGATCTTGCCTTGCTCAAGCTCGCCCGGGTTCCCGCCGGAATCCAGCCGGCTCAGCTCGGCGACTCGGCCACGGTCCAGGTCGGCGAGCAGATCTTCATCGTGGGCGCGCCGTACGGTATCGCGCACTCGATGAGCGTCGGCTACATCAGCGCCCGCCACAAGCCAAACACGGTGTATCCCGAGATGCCGCTCGCGGAGTTCTTCCAGACGGATGCCGCGATCAACCAGGGCAACTCCGGCGGTCCCATGTTCAACCTTCGCGGCGAGGTGATCGGCCTCGTGAGCCACATCATCACGAAGAGCGGCGGGTTCGAGGGGCTCGGGTTCGTCGTCAGCTCGAACCTGGTGCGAAAGCTCATCCTCGAGAAGCCCGCGTTCTGGACCGGCGTGACGTGGTTTCGCGTCAAGGGTGACCTGGCCGAGTATCTCAACCTTCCGCAGCGTTTTGGACTCCTGGTCGAAGAGGTGGCCCAGAAGTCGCCTGCCGAGGTCGTCGGGCTTCGCCCGAGCAAGATCGTCGCGAAGGTCGAAGGCAAGGACGTGCCGCTCGGCGGTGACATCGTGCTCGCCTCGATGGGGATCGACCTCAACGACGAGGCGAGCTTCGACAAGCTGCTGGATCGCTGGGCGCATCTGCGTTCCGGCGACGAGATGACGTTCAAAGTGTTCCGCGCTGGCCGCATCGTCAATCTCAAGAGCCGGGTGCCGTGAACGTTCAGGCATGACCATGGGGAAAACCAAGTTCGACTTTTCGGGACAGGTGGCCGTCGTCACCGGCGGCGCGAAGGGCATCGGCAAAGGATCAGCCGAGGCGTTCGCCGAGGCGGCCGCGCGCGTCTACATGGTGGACCTCGATGACAAGGCCGGCGAAGCCGCGGCCCGCGGCATGGGCGAGCGTGGAGGCAAGGCATCGTTCCTCGCGTGCGACGTGACCGACGGGAAGCAGGTCACGGCGGTGTTCGATCAGATCGTCGGCGAGGCGGGACGGATCGACGTCCTGGTCAACAGTGCCGGCGGGTTCTGGAAGCAGCTCTCGGTCGAGGACACGCCGGAAGACGAGTGGGACAAGGTCATCGATCTCAATCTCAAGAGCGTCTTCCTCTGCGCGAAGGCCGCCATCCCGGCGTTCAAGCGCCAGGGCAGCGGGCGCATCGTCAACATCGGGTCGATGGCAGGCGTCAGCGCGCTGCAGATGTCGTCCCCGCCCTATTCGGCGGCCAAGGCGGGTGTTCACTCGCTCAGCCGGGTTCTCGCGCTCGAGCTGGGCAAGCACGGCGTCACCGTGAACGCCATCGCGCCGGGCACGACGGCCACGGAGCGCGTCGTCGCGGTCCGCAGCAAGGAGCAGCGGGACATGATCGGCAAGGGGACGTTGGTCGGCCGCATCGCGGAAGTGTCGGACATGGTGGGCTGGGTGCTGTTCCTCGCCTCGCCCGAGGCAGGCTATCTCACGGGCCAGACGCTCTCGGTCAATGGCGGTCGGCTGATGGTCTGAGTGGCGAGCAGAATCAAACTGGACGCCCCGCTCGGGTCGATTTACCAGACCGTCTCGATCAAGCGGCTCTTCCTCAAGTTCCGGTCACGCGTGACGAGCGGCAGCCCCTCGGCTCGCGCAGTTGTCGCGATCAGGCGATCCGCCGGGTCGCCAGGGAAGTCGCGGGGGAACTGTATCGCGAGCGTGGCGACGGCCGGCGTGATTTCCTTCACGACGACGCCGGTTCGCTCCACCAGTTCGGTCAGCCACGCTTCCGGAGTCCCTCGGGGCTGGAAGACGCCTCGCGCGACCATCATCGCCATCTCCAACAACGAGATGGAGGCGACAGCGATGCCGCCGTCGGTTACCGCCCGCCTGATCGCCCCTGTCGCCGCGCTCGAGAGCCTGTCAGGTGCGACATACAGCCACAACCACGCGTGCGTGTCGAGCAAGATCACCAGAACTTGCCCCGCATCGCGTTCCACGCGTTCGGGGGGAATACCGGCGCCTCGACGTCTCCCACGATCTTCCCGGTGCCGATACCGCACCCGAATATCTGGTTGTCGCCCTCGGCGTCGACGGGGACGAGCTTCGCGACCGGCTTTCCCTTCTTGGTGATGACAACAGGAGTGCGATATTTCTTGACCTCTTCCATCACCCGCAGGCACCGCGCCTTGAACTGACCGGCCGGCATCGTCTTCATGGTCGCCTCTCACCGTACATGGTCATCTGTCCGTGACCATGATACCACGCAGGCCAGATCCCCCTGCATCCGCACCCGTTGCTCCGCGCCCACCTCAGTGGGTGCGTCGCTCGCCGCGTTCATTCCGAAGCGCTCCGACCGAGCGTGTCCCACGCTCGCTGGCGCCGGCGCTCCCGCACCTCTCCAGCGACCGATCCGAACAGCGCACTGTCGCGCTGCCAGCGCTCGCGCTCGTCCGCGTCGACGCGTGCCCACGCCGGCGCAAGCTCGGCGATGAGGCGCGCGTCCTGCGCCAGCAGCCCCGCGAGCGCCACGTGGACCTCGGCGGCCGTGGGATCGAGCAGGGCGAGCGCGCGCGTGGCCGCGCCGCTCGCCGCCAAACGTTCGGTCGCGTCCTGCGCCCACCCGTACCGCCGCGCGACCGAAAGCAGATAACCCAGCAGCGCACCGTGAATGTGGAGATCTTCGACCGTCCGGAAGGGCTTCACGTACCGGGCGTAGCCATCGCCGGGGAGCAGCGCCGCGGCGTCCACGGTCACGTGATCGAGCTCGATTGCGCCGTGCGGCACCTCGGGGACGAATGTCGGCGGTGGCATCGAGCCGATGGTCACGCCGGATGACGCCGCGTCGACCTTGACGAGACGGAGACGCTTGCGGCCGCCGTCGTCCGTGCCTTCGGAGGCGACGACGAGCAACACGCTCGCGAGCGGCCCCATCGTGCTCCAGCGCTTCGCGCCGGTCACCGTGAAGCCGCCCGCGGCAGGGCTGAGGCGCGTCTCGATCGCGCGCGGCTGGTTGCCGCCGCGCTCGGTCGCGCAGAACGAGGCGATCGCGCCCTCGGGCAGGGACGGCACGAGCGCGCGGAGCGCGGCCTCGTAACCGCCGGCGAACGCGAACCCCACGCGATCGGCGCAGAAGCCGGAGACGATCGCGTGATCGATCGGCGCTGGAAGATCAGGGCGGCGCTCGCAGAAGCGGCGCCACCATGCGCCGACGTCGTCTGCGCGGATCGGCTCTGGCGCGTCGCGAAGTACGTGGCTCAGGAGCGAGAGCACCGCGGAAGTGTCCGAAGGATCTCGAATTCACCAGGGCCCGCGGTCGCGCCGCGGGGCCCTGGTGTTTTCAGTCGTCGTCAGGACTTCCGGTAGATCTGGGCGCCGCTCTTCCTGAACTCTTCCGCCTTCTCGCGCAAGCCCTGCGCGAGAGCGGCGGTCTCTTCCGCGATCCCGTGCTTCTCGGCGTACTCCCGCACGTCCTGCGTGATCTTCATCGAGCAGAAGTGCGGGCCACACATCGAGCAGAAGTGCGCGAGCTTGGCGCCCTCGGCCGGCAGCGTCTCGTCGTGGAACTCGCGCGCGGTCTCGGGATCCATCGAGAGATTGAACTGGTCCTCCCAGCGAAATTCGAAGCGTGCCTTCGACAGCGCGTCGTCCCAGTCGCGCGCGCGCGGGTGCCCCTTCGCGATGTCGGCGGCATGGGCGGCGATCTTGTACGCGATCACGCCGTCCTTCACGTCCTTCTTGTTCGGCAGCCCGAGATGCTCCTTCGGCGTCACGTAGCAGAGCATGGCGGTGCCAAACCAGCCGATCATGGCGGCGCCGATCGCCGAAGTGATATGGTCGTATCCGGGCGCCACGTCGGTCGTCAGCGGCCCCAGCGTGTAAAACGGCGCCTCGTGGCACACCTCGAGCTGCCGATCCATGTTCTCCTTGATCAGGTGCATGGGCACGTGGCCCGGCCCCTCGATCATCACCTGGGCATCGTGCTCCCACGCGATCTTGGTCAGCTCGCCGAGCGTCTCGAGCTCCGCGAACTGCGCCTCGTCGTTGGCGTCGGCGCTGGAACCAGGGCGCAGGCCATCGCCGAGCGAGAACGCGACGTCGTACGCCGCCACGATCTCGCAGATCTCGCGGAAGTGGGTGTAGAGGAAACTCTCCTGATGATGCGCCAGACACCACTTGGCCATGATCGAGCCGCCGCGCGAGACGATGCCGGTCACGCGCTTGGCGGTCAGCGGCACGTACCGCAGGAGCACCCCGGCGTGGATCGTGAAGTAGTCGACGCCCTGCTCCGCTTGCTCGACCAGCGTGTCGCGATAGATCTCCCAGGTGAGCTCCTCGGCCTTGCCGCCGACTTTTTCGAGCGCCTGATAGATCGGCACGGTACCGATCGGCACCGGCGAGTTGCGGAGGATCCACTCGCGGGTCTCGTGGATGTTCTTGCCGGTCGAGAGGTCCATGACCGTGTCCCCGCCCCAGCGGGTCGCCCACGTCATCTTCTCGACTTCCTCTTCGATGGACGAGGTGACCGCGGAGTTGCCGATGTTGGCGTTGATCTTCACCAGGAACTTCCGCCCGATGATCATCGGCTCGGTCTCGGGATGGTTCACGTTGGCCGGGATGATCGCGCGGCCGCGCGCCACTTCATCACGCACGAACGCGGCGTCGACGACTTCACGCAGCGCGATGAACTCCATCTCCGGTGTGATCTCGCCGCGCCGCGCGTAGTGCATCTGGGTGACGCATCGTCCCGGCTTGGCGCGGAATGGTCGCCGGACGCTCGCGAAGCGAACGCCGCCGAGGCGTGGGTCCTCGTCGCGCTGCCGGCGGTACGCCGACGTCGGGCCAGACAGCTCGTCCACGTCGCCGCGGTCGAGGATCCACGGCAGGCGCAGCGGCGGCAGCCCGCGCTTCACGTCCAGATCGGCGCCCGCATCGGTGTAGGGACCACTCGTGTCGTACAGCGTGACGGGCGGATTGCCACCGGAGAGCGTGATCTCACGCATCGGAACCCGGATGTCCGGTCGACTTCCCGTGAGGTAGATTTTGCGCGACGAGGGTGAGGATGCCATTGCACGGCCTCCCTTCGCTGGCATTAACCAGGTCAGGTTCTTGCGGTCGGCAGCGGTAGCTGCCCTCTCAGCCCGTTCCCCGAGCTCCCGCGTTTGGGACTCGAACGATTGGCCGATAGGGTACGACGGGGGTCCCGGCACGTCAAATGGCCCCACGTCTGATCTCACGTCCCCGAGACGGCGACGCTGACGAGTCCGCTCACCAGGTAGCGCTTGAAGCAGTAGTACGCTTGAAGCGGTAGTACGCTTGAAGCGATAGTAAAGGATGACCGGCGGGAGCTTTGCTCCCCCGGCGGTCAGCGTGACGGCCGCGGCGCTACGAACCGCTCGTACACCGCGCGTGCGGCCAGCTCGTGACCGCGCTCGTTCCAGTGCGTGTCGTCCCGCCACCAGAGGAGTCCGCCCGCCTGCTCCCATGCGCGCCGCGATTCCGTGACGAACAGGGGCTTGAGATCGAAGAAGTCAACGCCGTGCGCCGCGGCCATCCGATCGACGGCGATGGAAAGCGCCGAAGGCTCGCCGGTCGTCGACCATGCGGGCTCGTTCTCCACGACCCACGCGTAGACTTCCTCCTTGCTTGGAATGAGGACGACGGCGAGGCGCAGACCGCGCTCGCGCGCCAGCTTGGCGGTGGCGGCGAACGTGGCCTGCAGCGCCGGAAAGTCCGGATGATGCTCGACCATGTCGAGCGTCGCGCGAGCCCGGCTGACGTGGGGCCGGAAGAAGAGGACCGCACCGCCGTCGAGGAACGGCCTCCGCCAGACGACGTCGGCCATGTGGGCACGCTCCCGGAGCAACGATTGCGCTCGGCGCACCGGTGAGCGGTCACGGAAGCGCTGGAATTTCGTTCGCCACTCGCCGAGGGGGCCCTGCCATGGAAGCTGCGCCAGATCGAGCGTGGAGTGGTAGATGCCGCCGTCCAGATCGTTCCCGGTGAAGAGTGCCCACACGACGAGCGTGCCCGGTCGCGTCCGGAGCCCGCCGATCTCCGAGGCGAGCGTGACGTACTCGTGCCAGGGGCTCGCGGCGGCGATCGAGAGGTTGTAGACGCGGAGACCGTACCGACTTCTGAACAACGCGCCCCAGCTTCTCTCGTACGAGGTGTCGCCGCCTTCGCCGAAGGAGTCGCCGAGCAGGATCAGATCGAGCGGCTGAGCCGGGTCCACGGTGGCCGGGTCGTTGGGGAAGCCGGCGCCGTCCGTGATCCAGACCAGATCGCGGTACTCGCGGTCGGCGCGGCGATCCCACGGCCTGGCGAGATCGCCGAACGTGCGCGCGTGATAGCGCACGTTCGCGGCGTAGCGGCCGATCAAGGGCATGCGGGGATACGGATCGCCATAGATCTCGACCGGCCCGGGCTCGAGCCAGAATCGCATCACGATCCGCGCCGCGGTGTCGATCGCCGCCAGGCTCAGCGCGGACGACACGATCACCAGCGCGGCGCGATTCGCCCAGACGCGGGCGCGCGAGCGCCACGGAGCGCCGAGCGCCGCCACGGCGACGGCGACAGCGATCGCGTAGGGGATCCCGCCGTCGTCGGGGACGGTGCCGGTGACGACGGGAGCGGCGGCCGAGAACGCGACCGCAGCCGCCAGCACGATCCGAGGCCTCATCGTCACCGTGCTATCATGCTGCCGACCCGGGAGGCCAGCATGAAGATCTGTTTTTTCCATCTGATGCCGTATCGCTTCCTGCCCGACGACTTCGAGAATCGCTACCGGTCGGTGTGGGTCGACGTTCCGCACGCCTTGTACGATCCCGAGAAGACGCACGGCCTCTACAACGAATTCCTGGACGAGCTGGAGTTCGCCGAGGCGCAGGGCTTCGACGGCCTCTGCGTGAACGAGCACCACAACAACGCGTACGGTCTGATGCCGTCGCCGAATCTCATGGCCGCCGCGCTCACGCGCCGCACGTCGCGCGCGGCCATCGTCGTGCTCGGCAACAGCCTGGCCGCCTACAATCCGCCGCTCCGCGTGGCCGAGGAGTTCTCGATGCTCGACGTGCTGAGCGGCGGTCGGCTCGTCGCCGGCTTTCCCGTCGGCACGCCGATGGACATGAACTTCGCGTACGGCATCAATCCGGCCACGGTGCGCGACCGCTATCACGAGGCGCACGACCTCGTCATCCAGGCGTGGACGCGCCCTGACGTCTTCGCATTCAACGGCAAGTACACGCAGCTCCGCTACGTGAACATCTGGCCGCAGCCGCTCCAGAAGCCGCATCCACCCGTGTGGATCCCGGGCGGCGGCAGCCTCGAGACGTTCGAGTGGACGGCGAAGCTGGATTACGTCTACTGCTATCTGTCGTACTTCGGCTACAAGCGCGGCAAGGCCACGATGGACGGCTTCTGGGACACCATCGGCAAGCTCGGCGTCGACGACAATCCGTATCGGGCCGGCTTCCTGCAGCTCGTCTGTGTCGCCGACAGCGACGCCGAGGCCGAACGCCTCTACTTCCCGCACGTGCACTACTTCTATCAGAAGTGCCTCAACGTCTGGGAAGGCTGGGCGGAGCCGCCCGGCTATCGCACGCCGAAGACGATCAAGGCCGGCGTTCGCGCCCAGTTCGGCACCAAGGCGAAGGCCATCCGCTCGAAGATGAACTGGGCGTCGTACGTCGAGAACGGCTACGTCATCGCGGGCAGTCCCGCCACCGTCCGGCAGCAGCTCACCGACTGCATCAAGAGCCTGCGCGTCGGGCACCTGATGGTCCTGCTCCAGATCGGCAGCATGCCGAAGGACCTCACGCTGCGGAACACGGAGCTCTTCGCGCGCGAAGTGATGCCCCACGTCCGGGACATCTGGCCCGGCTACAAGGATCGCTGGTGGCCGTCGGGTGCGGTGCAGGCGTGATGCCGGACGAGCGAGCGATCCAGATTCGCGACGGCGAAGTCACGTTCCGGGTGTTCACGGCGGGACAGGGCGCGCCGCTCGTGTACTTTCATTCGTTCCACGAGCCGACGCCGTGGTCGCCATTCCTCGAGCGGCTCGCGTCGCGCTTCACCGTGTACGCGCCGATGCATCCGGGCTCGCCGGGCTCGAGCGGCATAGCGACCCTGGACGACATCCCGGATCTCGTCCTCGCCTACGACGAGATGTTCGACGCGCTTGGCATTGCCTCGGCGCGGCTGGTCGGCCATTTCTTCGGTGGCATGGTGGCCGCCGAGATCGCCGCGTTCTTTCCTCGGCGCGCGGCGAAGCTCGCGCTGATCTCGCCCCTCGGGCTCTGGCTGGATGCCGCGCCGTCCGCGGACATCGTCATCCTGCCCGTGGAGGAGCTCTTGACCACGCTCTGGGGCGATCCCGACGCCGAGGTAGCGCGGCAGTGGGCGGCCACGCCGGACGTCGATCCGGACAATGTGCCGGCGCTCGCCGAGTCGCTCGAGCGGCGCTCGGCGATGGCGAAGTTCGTGTGGCCGATCCCCGACAAGGGAATCCGGAAGCGTCTGCACCGGATCACTGCGCCGGCGCTCGTGCTGTGGGGCGAACGCGACCGCGCGAATCCGATCGTGTACGCCGAGGAGTGGCACCGGAGGATCAAGGGCGCAGCGCTGCGGTTCTTGCCCGGCGGCCACATGCTCATCCACGAATCGCCCGAGGCGAGCATGAAGGCGATCGCGGAGTTCCTTGCGTGATGGTCGCGTCGGGCCCGAGGCTCGACTCGTGAGTCCGCTGGTCGCAGGCGCGGCCGCTGTCACCGGCGGAGGCTCGGGGATCGGCCGCGCGATCGCCGAGGCGCTGGCGCGCGAGGGCGCACCGGTCGCCATCGTCGATCTCCTCTCCGAGGGTGGCAAAGAGTCGGCAGCCACGATCGGGGCTCGCGGCGGCAAGGCCATATTCGTGCAAGCCGACGTGAGCCGCTGGGATGAAATCGACCGGGCGGTGAACCAGACGACGAGCGAGCTGGGACCACTCGGGATCATGGTGAACGCCGCCGGAATCCTCGACGGCTACGCGCCGGCGGACGAGCTGACGGTGACCGTGTGGGAGCGCGTGATCGGCATCAATCTCACGGGGACGTTTCTCGGCTGCAAGCGAGCGCTGGCCGAGATGCTGCCCCGTCGTAGCGGGCGCATCATCAACATCGCGTCGGTCGCGGGGCTCGTCGGCTCGGGCGGCGGCGCGGCGTACACGGCGTCGAAGCATGGCGTGGTCGGATTGACCCGGCAGCTCGCGATCACGTACGCGGAGCGTGGCGTGACGGTGAACGCGATCTGTCCCGGCGCGATCCAGACCGGGCTCCGCGCCCACTCGACACGGATCCTCGGTGCCGATGCGCCGCCCATGCGCGGCGTCGGTAGTGACGAGGCCGCCATTCGCGCGATCACGCCGGCGGGGCGGCGCGGAACAGTGGAAGAGATCGCAGCCTCGGCCTGCTACCTCGCCTCCGAGGCAGCCGCCTACGTGACCGGACACACGCTGGTCGTCGATGGAGGATGGACCGCGCGATGATCAAGAAATTCTCGGTGCTCTACGTGGGGCAGATCGAACTTGAGAACATCGGACGCGACGGGACGCCGGCGGACGCACGGCGCTACCCGAACGAGCGGCTCGCCGAGGCCTTCTGGACCGCGCGCGAGATCGCTCAGACGATGGACGACCTCGGGTACTACGCTCTCTGGACCGCCGAGCACCACTTCCAGCGCGAAGGCTACGAGGTCTTTCCGAACCTGATCCAGCTCGGCCTCTGGCTCGCCACGCAGACGCGCCAGCTCAAGTTCGGCTGCGCCTTCAACGTCCTTCCCATGTGGCATCCGGTCCGTCTCGCCGAGGACTACGCGATGGCCGACATCCTGACGGGCGGGCGCATCATCATGGGCGTCGGCCGCGGCTATCACACCCGCGAGGTGGAGTCGTTCGGCGCGCCCCTGCTCGACACGGCCGCCAATCGCGAGCTGTTCGAGGAGCAATTCGAGGTCGTGATGAAGTGCTTCAACGAGGAGGCGTTCAGCCACCGCGGGAAGTACTACACGATTCCGCCCGACGTGAAATACCGGGGCTACGACCTGAAGGAGATCACGTGCGTGCCGCGGCCGGCCAACCTTCCCGTCGAGGTGTGGATGCCGATCGCCTCCGGCAAGTCGATCGACTGGATGGCGAAGCACGACCTCAGGGCAATGGTCACCTTGAATGGCGAGAAAATCCTGGAGCTGGTGCTCACCCAGTACCGCGATGCGTGCGCGCGTCACGGGCGACCGAAGCAGCTTGGCGAGGACTGCTGCTGGGGCGTCGGAGTGTACCTGGCCGACACGCCCGAGGAAGCCTTTCGCCGCGTCGAGCCCTCGCACGATGAGCGCTACAAGTGGTTCGCCCCGTTCGGCTTCGTCCGCTACGCCGACGAGCACGGCCGGACGTGGGGAACGCCGGGCGCGCCGGCGCGCGTGCCCCATCTCAAGGACGGGGTCGAGCAGAAGGCGTGGCTGCTCGGCCCGTCCTCGCTCGTCATCGAGGGCATCAAGGAGGTCGAGGCCAAGTATCCTGGACTCGACCAGATGATGATCCACTGGGCCGAGGGCATTCCGCCGAAGGAGTTCAAGGAGCAGCTCCGCTGGTTCGCGCGCGAGGTGATGCCGGCCTTCAGGGGCTGACGGCTCATACCCCTCCAGGGTATCGTGCGCTCGGACACGTCGGGGCCGAGGCCCCCAGGACCCCCAGGTATGGGGTTTACGCTTCCCTCCCGCTCGTACATGTGGTAGTAATACCCCCGATGGGTCGGCGGGCACCACACCACTAGCACGACGGAGGGGGAGACATGGCGAAGGGCAAGGGCGTCGGAGTGAAGAAGCCGTTCGGGGGGTTCTCGATCAACTTCAAGGGCTGCACCGACAGTCTCGAGGCGGTGTTCGGCAGCGCGCCGATCGGGCCAGCCGAGATGACCAAGAAGATCTGGGCGTACGTGAAGCGGAGGAAGATCTCCGGCAAGCACTAGGAGCCTGTCACAGTATCGAGCCGGGCGTCGGGTGTCCCGGCGCCCGGCGAGCGTAAGGGGGTCTGGGGGCCGTCGAGGCCCCCAGCTCAATCACTCAGCTCGTCGAGCGCGCGGATCACGACATCGGGCCTGACGCCCAGCTCTTCCTCCGGCGCGTTCGTGCGATTGCACCAGGCCACTCGATAGCCGAAGGCCTTTGCGCCCGCCACGTCCCACGCGTTCGACGAAACGAACATGAGCTCGGCGGCCGGGATGCCCAGACGCTGCGGGCCGAGCGCGTAGACGGCGGGCGCTGGCTTGTACGTCATGACGGCGTCGACCGAGATCACGTGCTGCAGGTGAGCGCCGAGACCGCTCGAGCGCACCGCGGCCTCGAGCATTTTCGGCGCGCCGTTCGAGAGAATGGCGCGCGGTCGACCGGCGAGCCGCTCGAGCGCGACCGGCACTTCCGGAAAGCACGCCAGTGAGAGATACGCCTCCATCAACCGCGCGACCTGCGGCGGCGTCGCCGTGAGGCCGAGCCGCCGGATCGCATAACGCAGCGCGGACTCCGTCACGACCCAGAAATCCTCGTAGCGCCCCATCAGCGCCCGGAGCCACGTGTACTCGAGCTGCTTCTGCCGCCACGTCATCGAAAGCGCGAGCGGGTCGTCGGTGATCGCGCGCCCGGCCTCCACGACCGAGTGCACGTCGAAGAGCGTACCGTAGGCGTCGAAGACATAGCCTCGAATGGCGATCATGACGGGCTCCCTTCTGTCACGAGGAGCGGGATCGAGGCGCGGCCCGGGTTTCCCGGGACGCGTCCGAGCGTGGGGGAGTGTGAGGGGCCATGTCGGGGCCCCTCACGTCTAATGACTGATGATCACGCGGCGGTGCGTGCGCAGCGAGCGCTTCGGCGTGGGGCGCTCGACGGTCGCCGCCTCCAGTCCGGCTTCGACGAATCCGTAGTGGAGCACCTTCTTGGCGTCGAGATAGGAAAGCGCCCTCGAGTGCGCGCCCAGCACGATCATGACGAACTGCAAGCCGTCGCGCCAGGCGGAGACGGCCAGGTTGTACCCGGCCTCGTTCGTGAAGCCGGTCTTGAGCGCCTGGACGCCGCCCGGATCGTGGAAGAGCGGGATGTGACGGGCGTAGACGCGGCCGTTGTAGACGAACGTCTGGCCCCCGAGCATCGTGCGGGCCTCCGAGTGATCGCGCAACAGTCGCGCCGTGAGGACCGCGAGATCGCGGGCGCAGCTGCGCTGTCTCGGATCGGGCAGACCGTGAGGGTTCGCGTAACGCGTGCTGGTGAGGCCCAGCTCCTGGGCTTTCAGATTCATGCGCGCCACGAAGCTGTCCTCGTCGTGGCCGAGCCTCTCGGCGAGCGCGGTGGCCGCATCGTTGGCCGAGGCGATCGCCACGCCCTCGAGCAGGATGCGCAGCGGCACCTGGTCGCCCGCCCGCAACCCCATCCGGTAACGCGGTACCGTCGCCGCTGCGTGGCTGATCGTCACGACCTCGTCGAGATCGACGCGCCCCGCCTCCAGATCTTCGTACGCGAGATAGAGCGTCATGAGCTTCACGAGGCTGGCGGGCGCGTGCTCGGCGTCGGGGTTCTTCTCGAAGAGCGGCTTGCCGTCGGCGTCGACGAGGAGAACCGATTCCGCGCTGAGGCCCAGCGGACGTCCGTTCTGGGCCACGGCGACGGTAGGAGCAAGAGCGAAGACGAGGGCGAACAGCAGGACGGTCACCAGTCGCGTGGGATGCACCATCGGCATTGTAACGAAGAGCGCGCGCGGCGGGCAAGGACGAACGATCAGCGAACGGCTTGCTTCAGCTCCTTGGACGGTTTGAATCGGGGGAGCCGTCCCGCGACAGTCGTGGGTTTCCCGGTTCGAGGATTGGCGATGGTACGCGGCTTGCGGCGGGCAGCCGCGAACGTGCCGAAGCCCACCAGCGTCACGGCATCCCCGCGCTTCAGTGAGCTGCTGATGCCGCCAAGCATCGCGCGCACGGCTCGTTCGGTAGCGGCTTTCGACCACCCTGCCGCGGACGCCATTCGCACGACGAGGTCGGCGCGTGTCACATCACATCCCGAGGGCGCTGCGCGCTTCGTCCATCACCGCCCCGGTGATGATCGCGTGGCCCTTGCTCTCCGCGTACCGCTCGATCGCGCGCTTCGCCATCGACCGGATGAAGAACGGAATCCGCGTGACGCGTGTTTCAGCCTCGGGATCCCAGACGACCGCCGCCGCCGTCGACGCTGGCTGATCCGGGATCATTGCGGCGAAGGGACACCCAGGGCCGGAGCCGGGTTCGCCGTCGATGGCAGGTGTGGCCTCGCGACTCTCGAACGCATCGGCGCGTGGGTTGGCCATCGCCGAACGGAGCTGCTCGAACGGCGCGGCCGGCGCGACGGCGCCGCCGACTTTCACACCGAGGCTCTTCACCATCTGCGTCTCGAACTGGTTCGTGAGCATCGCGACACGGAAGCCGCACTCGGGGCAGCGAAACGTCACCGTCAGCGATCCCTCGTCCGGACCGTCGGTGCCGAGGAGCTTCATCGGCTCGTCGCAATCGAGACAGAGGAATTTCATGGAGGCGCCATTCTATCACCGTTGAACCGAGCGCTGGTGACGCTTGGCCACGCGCGCCGTGCGGCCGGCAGCTGCAGCAGTGCGATCGCCGCTGCCGCACCTGCGGCGAGCGGCCAGACGTGGGTCAGCACGCCACGCAGCGCGACTGCCGACAAGAAAATGTAGGCGGAGAATCGCGCGCGACGGTGACGCCGCCAGAGCAGGATCCCGACGAAGAGCGCCGCCGCCGCCGAGATCCGGCGATGCAGCACGAGCGCGGCGACGAGCGCGTAGACGAGAAGCGTGACCGGGAGCGCGACGGCGATGAAGCGAGACGTCGAAGACTCGAGCGCCGACACCGGCGGCAGCCTACCCGGCTGGCGCCAACGTGTCAAACGGACGAGCATATGCTAGGTTGAACTCTACGCCGGTGTAGCTCAGTGGCAGAGCAGCGGTTTCGTAAACCGCAGGTCGTGGGTTCAAGTCCCACCGCCGGCTCCACCCCGAAATAAGTGTTCCGGGACCTTCGCACCACCCGACAAGGCTGACCAGCCCCGGTTGACTGTCAGGGCGCAAGCGCGTGAGACGTCGGATCACGATGACGAACGATCGACGTGGTGACGAAAGACCTGGCCGCTCTCGAACGACACGGGCTCGTGGAACTGCGGAGTCCGGGCGGGCGAAGTCGGACGCGGATTCCAATCGTTACGTACGATACGATCGACGTGCGGATCGAGTTGAGGTGAAGGTCCGATCGGATGACGGCGTGCGTGCCGTTGAAGCCAAGCGCGACGTAGAGCGGCCGATACTACTCCGGCATCTTCGAACACACCGCACAACACCCCACGATCCGCTGCTCGCCTTGCGCGGTCTCGATCTCGAGCGGGATGCACATCAAGTGGATGACGTGCTGCCGTGGGCAAACGAGCGCCGGCCCAGGGGCGCGTGGCGCTCCCTCATCGGACGGGTCAGCTTCGAGCTCCTCGAGGACATCCTCCAGATCGCGCACGCGGACCTCGCCACCACACACGGCGCACGTGCCTGCTGTCGCACGTTCCCACGCGTCTCCGAGCAGATCGTCGACCACGGCCGCGTACGCTTCCAGCCACGCGCGCCGTTGGCGTAGCCGGTCCATCGCGGCTTCCACGGCGCGCTCGACTTGCTCGCGTTTGCGTAACCGGGCGTAGTCGGGATTGCGACGAAGCAGTGCAGCCGCCATCAGGCGATCAGCGCGGTCGCGGTCCATGCCTCGATGATCCCATAGGAAGGCGTACCTTGCGATGATCGGAGGAATGCGACACGTGGTACATTTCAAGTACGATCCTGAGGCGAGCAAGGAGCCTGTGATGGTCAAGCGCATCCTCGCTGCCACTGATTTCTCGACGTCGGCCGACACCGCCTGGCACCACGCCCTCGACCTGGCCGAAATGCAGGGGGCCGAGCTTCTCCTGCTGCACATCGCCGTCCCTCTTCCGCCTCGTGCTGCACATCCACAAAAGCGTCAGCATGAACGCCAGATCGCCACCGCGCGGCGCCTGCTCGATGAGCGGACGGCTGCAGCGACAGCGCGCGGGCTACCGGTGAAGGCGGCAATCGCCACCGGCGAACCAGCGGCCGCAATCTTGACGTCTGCGACGGATGAACGGGTCGACCTGATCGTGATCGGTGGCCATCAGCCCGCCAACCTGGACACGATCCTCGTCGGTAGCGTCGCGGAACGAGTGGTCCGTGGGGCAACCTGCGCCGTCCTCGTGGTGAAGACCGACACGCATCGTCGCGCGGCTTGATAGCTGGGGGCCTTGAAGGCCCCCAGACTCCATACGCTCGCGGGCGCCGGGTCCCCCGGCGCCCGCCTCGATAATCTCCAGCATGTTTCCGCGAGTTGGGGGGCGCCGACATGACCCCGGACCCCAGGCTCTGTCCACGATCGGTGTGAAGCACTAGAATCGTCAGCATGACCCATCTTCTCGTCGTCGAGGACGAGCCCGACATCCGGAAGCTCATCGTGCTGCATCTCGAGCGCGAAGGGTTCCAGTGCCGGCAGACCGCGAACGGCGACGACGCACTGAAAGAGGTCACAGCACGACGGCCCGAGCTCGTGGTCCTCGACGTCCTGTTGCCTGGTCTCGACGGATTCGAGGTCTGCCGTCGTATTCGCGCCAATCCCGACACGGCGGCGGTCCCGATCATCATGCTCACGGCGAAGGCGGACGAGGTGGATCGTGTGGTCGGGCTCGAGATGGGCGCTGACGACTACCTCACCAAGCCGTTCTCGCCGAAGGAGCTGGTGGCGCGCGTGCGGGCCGTCCTGCGCCGTTCGCGGCGCCAGCCGGCCGAGGCCCCCTTGCAGGCCGGCACCCTCAGCCTCGACGTCGGACGTCATCGTGTGGACGTGGACGGCGCGCCGGTCGCGCTGGCGCCCCGAGAGTTCGCGTTGCTGCAGGCGCTGCTCGAATCCGCGGGCCGCGTGCTGTCGCGCGAGCAGCTCCTGTCCCGCGCCTGGGGTTACTCGCGCGCCGATGAGATCGAGTCACGCACCGTCGATGTCCACGTCCGTCGCCTGCGAGCCAAGCTCGGCGACGAAGGCCGCAGGATCGCGACGGTCACGGGCTTCGGGTACCGGCTCGATCCGGACTGACGATGTCCTGGTTGGTCGAAGCGCTTCAACGACGGATTGCGGTCAAGCTCACGCTGACCCTCGTCGGCTTCGTCGCGGTGACCTTGCTTGCCGGAAGCCTCTACCTCAATCGCCATCTCGAAGCGTTCGCGATCGAGAATCTCCAGGCGCGCCTGACGATGGCGGGACGTCTGCTCTCGAGTGACGCGCGGCGACTTCTTCTCGAGCGCGCTGACCCCGCGCAGATCCGGACCTTCACCGTCAACAGCGCGCGCCCGAGCGGCGCGCGCGTCACGCTCATCGCGACCAATGGCGTCGTGCTCGGCGACTCGGAGGTTGCGGTGGAGGACCTTCCGAAGGTCGAGAACCACGCAGGCCGTCCCGAGGTGCAGGCGGCGCTCGCGGGTCGCGCCGGCCACGATCAGCGCCGCAGCACCACGGTGGACGCTCCGTTGTTCTACGTGGCGCTGCCGGTCGTCGACGGCGCTCGGGTCGTCGGGGTGCTGAGGCTCGCGCTCCCGGTGTCCATGGTGACGGCATCGTTTGCGCAGCTCCATCGCGTCATGCTGCTGGGCGCGTTGCTGGCGCTCGGGCTGGCGACCGTGCTGGCGCTCGTGCTCGCCGGCTGGATCACCCGTCCCGTGGTGGAGATGCAGCACGTGGCGCGGCGCATGAGTGAAGGGGATTTCGCCACACGGGCGCCGGCGCTCTCGGCCGACGAGATCGGAGCGCTGGGACGCGCGCTCAACATCATGTCGCTGCGCTTGCGCGAGAAGATCGAGGACCTGCAGCGGGAGCAAACGAAGCTGACCGGAGTGCTCGACGGCATGGTCGAGGGCGTCATCGCCGTCGACGATGACGATCACGTCGTGCTGATGAACGAGCGCGCGCGGGCGATGTTCGATCTGCCGCCGTCGCCGGTCGAGGGCAAGCCGGTGCTCGAGGTGATCCGCCATGCCGATCTGCACCGGACCATCAATGACGTGCGCCGCCGGCGGGCGCCCGCGCTCCTCCGAGAGCTGCGCACCAGTGGCGCCGGCGAGCGCCTGCTTCAAGCCAACGCCGTCCCGCTCGATGTCGGTCACCGGGACATGGGCATCGTCGTGGTGCTGCACGACGTCACCGAGCTGCGCCGGCTGGAGCAGATCCGTACAGAATTCGTGGCCAACGTGTCCCACGAGTTGCGGACGCCGCTCACGGCGATCCAGGGCTACGTCGAGACGTTGCTCGGCGGGGCCCTGAGCGATCCAGAGCACGGCCCAAAATTTCTCGAAGTGGTTCATCGGCACGCCGAGCGGCTGGGGCGTCTCCTGAACGATCTCACCGATCTATCGAACATCGAGCTGGGCCGTATCACGCTCCAGCGGAGCGCCGTCGCGCTGGGCGAGGTCGTCGAATCGGTGCTGGCGATCATGCAGCCCCGTGCCGACCAGGGCGCCGTGTCGCTGGAGGCGCGCGTGCCGGCCAGCGTGCCACTGGTCAACGCCGATCACGACCGCCTGCACCAGATCCTGATCAACCTGGTCGACAACGCGGTGAAGTACACGCCGCGGGGCGGCCGGGTCGTCGTGCAAGTGATGCTGGCCGGCTCGTCGCTGGTCGAGATCGCCGTGATCGACACCGGCGTGGGGATTCCGGCCGCGGATCTGCCGCGCATTACCGAGCGCTTCTATCGGGTCGACAAGGCGCGATCGCGTGAGCTGGGCGGCACCGGCCTCGGGTTGGCGATCGTCAAACATCTCGTCCTGGCGCACGGCGGCGAGCTCAAGCTCGAGAGCGAGCTCGGCCGGGGGACGACCATGCGAGTGTTGCTGCCGATCGCCGACGCGCCGTCAGCCTGAAGACGTCCGAGGCGTCGCCGAACATTTACCTGGCCGTCATCCTCCCGTAACACGTCCGCGCCACACTTGGCTCAGGTGTGGAAGAAGAAGGACGTCGCGGAGGAGGACTGAATGACACGACGACTCGCCATGACTGCCGTTCTGGCCGCGCTCTTCATGATGCTGGGGACCCTCGCGGCGCAGGCGCAGACGCTGATCAACGGCGCCGGCGCGACGTTCCCGTACCCGATCTACTCGAAGTGGTTCGACGAGTACGCGAAGATCGAGCCGGGCCTCCGCTTCAACTACCAGTCGATCGGCAGTGGCGGCGGGATCCGCCAGATCTCGGAGCAGACCGTGGACTTCGGGGCGTCCGACGGCCCGATGACGGACGAGCAGCTCAAGAAGGTCAAGGGCGAGCTCTTCCACATTCCGACGGTGCTCGGCGCCGATGTGGCCACGTACAATCTGCCGGGTAATCCGAAGCTCCGCTTCACGCCGGATGTCCTCGCCGACATCTTCTTCGGCAAGATCACGAAGTGGAACGACCCGCGCATCAAGACGCTGAACCCCGACGCGAACCTTCCCGATCAGTCGATCGTCGTCGTGCATCGGTCGGACGGCAGCGGCACCACCTACATCTGGGTCGACTATCTGTCGAAGGTCAGCCAGGAGTGGGAGCAAAAAGTCGGCCGTGGCACGTCCGTGAAATGGCCGGTGGGGCTCGGCGGCAAGGGGAACGAGGGCGTCGCCGGTCAAGTGAAGAACACGCCGGGCGCGTTCGGGTACGTCGAGCTGGCCTACGCGATCACGAACAAGCTGCCGGTCGCTTCGATCCGCAATCAGGCCGGCAAGTTCGTCGAGCCGAGCATCGAGAGCACGACGGCGGCCGCCGCCGGCGCCGCCCAGAACATGCCGTCGGATTTCCGCGTCTCGCTCACCAACCCGCCCGGGGACAAGGTCTATCCCATCGCCAGCTTCACGTGGCTGCTCGTCTACCGTGATCAGCCCGACGAGGTGAAGGGGCGGGCGATCGCCCGCTTCGTCTGGTGGGCGACGCACGAGGGCCAGCGATACGCCTCCGACTTGCTGTACGCGCCGCTCCCGGCGCAGGTGGTCAAGCAGGTGGAGCAGAAGATCAAACAGATCACGTACCAGGGCAAGCCGATCCTCGCCGCTCGGTGATGATGGCGGGCCCGGTCGCCCTCCTCGCGCAGAGCTCTCGCTGGCTCGGCCGGTGGGATCATCGCCGCGCCGACCAGGCGTTCCAGTATCTGCTGCGTGCCGTCGTCGTCACGTTCGTTCTGTTCATGGCGGGGATCGTGCTGGCGCTCGGCGTCAGCGCGTTCCCCGCGCTCCGACGGTTCGGCTGGAGCTTTGTCTTCTCGAGCAACTGGGATCCGGTGGCCGAAAGCTTCGGCGCGCTGCCGTTCATCTATGGAACGCTGGTGTCGTCCGCGCTGGCCATGTCGATCGCCGTGCCGCTCGGCGTCGGCGCCGCGATCTATCTCGCCGAGCTGGCGCCGCTCTGGATCCGCCCGCCGATCGGATTCCTCGTCGAGCTGCTCGCGGCGGTCCCGAGCGTCGTCTACGGCCTGTGGGGCATCTTCGTCCTCGCGCCCTGGCTTCGCGTGTGGGTCGAGCCGGTGCTCGGCGCGTCGCTCGGATTCCTGCCGATCTTCCAGGGTCCACCCTATGGCGTCGGGATGCTGGCGGCCGGCATCATCCTGGCGATCATGACCGTGCCGTTCATCACGAGCGTCAGCCGTGAAGTGCTGCTCGCGGTCCCGAACACGCAGCGCGAAGCCGCGCTCGCGCTCGGCGCCACCCGGTGGGAGACGACACGGATTGCCGTTCTCCGATACGGCCGCTCCGGTCTCCTGGGCGCGGTTCTCCTCGGGCTGGGACGCGCGCTCGGCGAGACGATGGCCGTCACGATGGTGATCGGCAATCGACCGGAGATCGCGGCGTCGCTCTTCGCGCCCGCGTACACGATGGCCAGCGTGCTGGCCAACGAGTTCACCGAAGCCACGTCTGACATGTATCTGTCGGCGCTCATCGCGGTTGGGCTGCTGCTGCTCGTCGTCACGATCGTCGTGAACGCGCTGGCCCGCGTGCTGGTCTGGAGCGTGGGCGGCAAGGTCACGGGGGTCCGGGAGTGACTCAGCTCACGCGGCGTCGCGCGATGAACACGGGCATGAGCGCCCTGACAACTGCTGCTGCCGGCATCGTGATCCTGCCGCTCGTGCTGATCTTCGCATTCCTGCTCTATCAGGGTGGGTCGGCGCTCAACGTCGGCTTCTTCACGCACCTGCCCAAGCCCGTCGGCGAGCCGGGTGGAGGCATGGCAAACGCCATCGTCGGCAGCCTCATTCTCATGGCGCTGGCGAGCTTCGTCGGCGTCCCGATCGGCATCCTCGGCGGCCTGTACCTCGCGGAGTCGCTCGACCGCCGCCTGCCGTGGGTCGTGCGGTTCCTGGCGGACGTTCTCAACGGCGTGCCGTCGATCGTGATCGGTATCTTCGCCTACACAATCTTCGTATTGCCGATGCGGCGCTTCTCGGCCCTGGCCGGCGGCGTGGCGCTCGGCGTGATCATGATCCCGATCGTCCTGCGCACGACCGAAGAGCTGGTCCGGCTGATTCCGGCATCGTTGCGTGAAGCGGCGCTGGCGCTCGGCATTCCCGAATGGAAGGTGATGCTCCGCGTCGTGCTACCGACCGCACGGGCCGGCATCGTCACCGGCGTCATGCTCGCGATCGCTCGGATCGCCGGCGAGACCGCGCCACTGCTCTTCACGGCCTTCGGCAACCGGTTCTGGCACGGCGGGCTCGATCAGCCGATCGCGGCACTGCCGCTCCAGATCTTCGCCTACGCGATCGCGCCCTACGACGACTGGCACCGGCAGGCGTGGGCGGGCGCACTGGTGCTCATCACGATCGTCCTTCTCGTGAGCCTCGCGGCTCGGCTGGCCACGAGAGGACTCTACAAGCTCGCGAGGTAACCGAATGGCCGACGGCATCCTGGTCACGGGCCTCAACGCCTGGTTCGGAACCCGGCAGGTCCTCACGAACATCGATCTGCGCGTCCCGGCCAACGGGGTGACGGCCATCATCGGGCCGTCGGGTTGCGGCAAGTCCACGTTCGTCCGCTGCATCAACCGGATGCACGAAGTCGTCCCGGACGCGCGCGTCGAGGGGCAAATCTTGCTCAACGGCGAGGACCTGTATGCGTCCGGTGTCGATGCGGTGCTGGTCCGGAGGCGGATCGGGATGGTCTTCCAGAAGCCCAACCCCTTCCCGACGATGTCGGTGTTCGACAACGTTGCGGCGGGGCTGCGGCTCGGCGGTCTGAGAGATCGCGCCATGCTCCATCAGCAGGTAGAGCAGGCGCTGCGTCACGCGGCGCTCTGGGACGAGGTGAAGGATGAGCTCGCCAAGTCCGGCGCGAGCCTTTCCGGCGGCCAGCAGCAGCGCCTCTGCATCGCGCGCGCGCTCGCCGTCAGCCCCGAGGTGCTGTTGATGGACGAGCCGTGCTCGGCGCTGGATCCGATCGCGACGGCCAAGATCGAGGAGCTGATCATCGAGCTGAAGAAGGAGTTGACGATCGTCATCGTCACGCACAACATGCAGCAGGCCGCGCGGGTCTCCGAGTGGACGGGTTTCTTCCTCATGGGCGAGATGGTGGAGTTCGGCGTGACCCGCGAGCTGTTCACGAATCCGCGGGACAAGCGAACCGAGGACTACATCACCATCCGGTTCGGGTAGTCCTATGCGACACTTCCACGAAGAGCTCGACGCGCTGAAGCAGACGCTGCTGGCCATGGGCGCGCTGGTGGAGGATCAGATCCGCCACGCCATGCGCGCGCTGGTCGATCGTGACGACGACCTGGCCAAGCAGGTCATCGAACGCGATCGCGAGGTCAACGCCTACGACGTGGAGGTCGACGAGAAGTGCGTCGAGCTCCTGGCGCTCCACCAACCGACGGCCGGCGATCTCCGCTTCATCACCACGGCGATGAAGATCGTCACCGACCTCGAGCGCATCGGCGACCAGGCGGTCAACATCGCCCAGCGGACGCAGGAGCTGAACCGCGAGCCGCAGTTGAAGCCCTACATCGATCTGCCCCGCATGGCCGATCGCGCCCAGACGATGGTGAAGCAGAGCCTGGATGCCTTCGTGGCGCGCGACACCACGCTGGCCCGGGTGATCTGCGGCGAGGATTCGGAAGTCGATGCGCTGAACGAGCAGATCTTCCGCGAGCTGCTGACGTTCATGATGACCGACCCGACCACGATCCCGCGCGCGATCCGTCTGATCCTGATTTCCCGTTTCATCGAGCGCATCGCCGACCACGCGACCAACATCGCGGAGATGGTCGTCTACATGGTCGAGAGCAAGATGGTGCGGCACACGCTCGCCTGATCGGGTAGGGGCTCCCGCTGCGGTAATTACGCGGGCAGATCCAGGCGATAACCTTTGACGAGCACGCCCGGGGCAGGCACGAAGTCCAGCTCGGGCGCGCGCACGTAACCCATACGCTCGTACATGCGGACGGCGGCCCGCATGATGTCCGTCGTGTGCAATCCGAGCGTTGTGGCCCCGGCCAGCCGCGCGCGCCGCGCGCATTCGGCCATGAGCGCGGCCCCGACGCCCGCCCCGCGCGCCTCCGGCACCACGGCCAGGAGACGCACCTCCGGGCAGTCGACGCTGACTGCGGCGCCACCATAGACGTTCGCCGCCGCCGGGAACAGCAGGACGCTGCCCACGATCGCGCCATTCCGCTCGGCGACGATGCGCTCGGCGGACCCTTCCGAGTCGATCGTCGCTGCGAGCTGGCGCCGATACCCCACCCAGACGGGCTCGGGCATGATCGCGGCGTATTCCTCGTAAGCGGCAAGGGTGACGTCACGAACCGCGTCGCGCTCGTCGTCGCGCGCGTCCCGGATGAGAAAACTGCCTCGCTCAATCATCGCTGTCTCGCATCCCTTGGGCGATCAGTTGCTCGAAGCGGCCGCCTGTCGATTTCGGGCCACCCGTTCGACTATACGGTGAGGGGAGGAGTCCACGTACCCTGACCACCCGTAAGACCTCCGGCGTAAAGAGGGGCGCCGGACGTCCTGATCCAGGCTCGAGGACGCCCTCGTTCGACGAGAGCTGAAAGGAGACGACGACATGCAGTACATGCTGCTCATCTACGACGACGAGAGGTCCTGGGGGAAGATGTCCGAGCAGGAAAGAGGCGCGATCTTCCAGCAGTACGGCGAGTTCACCGAGGGCATCCGGAAGAGTGGGGCCTTCCAGGCCGGCGCCCCGCTGCAGCCGACCAGCACCGCGACCACCGTGCGGAGCACGAACGGCAAGACGGTCACCACGGACGGTCCGTTCGCCGAGACGAAGGAGCAACTGGGCGGCTACTACATCGTCGAGGCGAAGAACCTGGACGAAGCGATCTCGATCGCCGCGCGCATTCCGTCGGTGCGCGTGGGCGGCTCGATCGAGGTGCGACCCATCATGGAGATGGGGCCACCGAAGTAGCCCGCTCGCGTGCACGCGGTCGCCCGGTGGGGTAGCCTGCCCACCGGACGGCCATGCGCATCGACGAGATCTTCCGCGCGGAGTACGGGCGGATCCTGGCCACACTGATCCGCCTGCTCGGCGACTTCGATGTGGCCGAGGAGGCGCTGCAGGAGGCGTTCGCCGCGGCGCTCGAGGGATGGCCGGTGGCCGGCATGCCGGTGAATCCGGTGGCCTGGCTGGTCGGAACGGCGCGGCACAAGGCGATCGACCGGATGCGCCGGCGTGCGCGCCTCATGCAGAAGTCGGAGGAGATCGCGCGGCACATCGAGCTGTCGGCCGAGAACGAGGAGGCGCCCGTGCCAGAGGACAGGCTCCGCCTGATCTTCACGTGCTGCCATCCGGCGCTCGCCGTGGAGGCGCAGGTGGCGCTCACGCTGCGTACGCTCGGCGGTCTTTCCACCGAGGAGATCGCGCACGCCTTCCTGGTGCCCGCCGCGACCATGGCGCAGCGCCTCGTGCGTGCAAAGGCCAAGATCCGCGCCGCGCGCATTCCCTATCAGGTGCCGCCGGACGACCTGCTTCCGGAGCGACTCGAGTCGGTCATGGTAGTCGCCTACCTCGTATTCAACGAAGGCTACACCGCCAGTTTCGGTGAGCGACTGGTGCGGCGTGACCTGTGCGAGCAGGCGATTCAGCTCGGGCGCATGCTGGTCGAGTTGCTGCCGGCGAGCGCGGAGTCGAAGGGGTTGCTCGCGCTCATGCTGCTGCACGACTCGCGGCGCGAGACGCGCTTGAACGGAGCGGGCGAGCTCGTGCTGCTCGAGGATCAGGATCGATCGCGCTGGGACCGCGCGCAGGTCGACGAGGGAGCGGCACTGGTCGAGGCCGCGTTGCGCGAGGGCCGGCCACCGGGCCCGTATGCGCTGCAGGCGGCGATCGTAGCCGTCCACGCGCAGGCACGCACCGCCGCCGCCACCGACTGGGCGCAGATTGCGGCGTTGTACGGGGTGCTTGCGCGGGTGCACGCATCGCCGGTGGTCGAGCTCAACCGGGCGGTCGCCGTCGCGATGTCGGGAGAAATCGAGCGTGGCCTCGCCCTGCTGGATGCCCTCGACCGCGGCGGCGAGCTTACTGGATATCACCTGCTGCCCACCGCGCGGGCCGAGCTGCTACGCCGGCTTGGGCGTCACGCCGAGGCCGCCGAGTCGTATCGCCGGGCCCTCGCGCTGGTAAGCAACGAGGTCGAGCGCCGGCATCTCAACAGACGCCTGGGAGAAATCGTCGAGCGGGCGCCGCAATGAAGACGACAGCGAAAAAACCGACGGAGAACCGAGAGGCCCGTCGCGACGTGCACCAGTTGCGCGCGTCTATCCTGTCGCTGTCCGCCGTTCGGCGCGCGCAAGCGGACGCCGCGGCGTCTCGCGCAGGCTGGCCTCCAGCGCTTTCATGAGACTTGCCACCTTCGGCCGCTTCGGCTCCTTGGGGGCGGTGAGCCGTGTAGGAAGTCGCTCGCGGAGGACGTCGCCTCGCGCGTTTCCGGCGCCCGCCGCGGGGGGAGCGCGCTTGCGGTGTGAGTGGCGTATGTGTGAGTGAGCGCGGGCTGTGGAGTGAGGGTTCCGCGACGCACGGTGGAGAGTGAGAGGGGCGGGGTGGGGTGGGCCCAGGGGCGAGTTCGGTGTTCGAGCCATCGGGCCTACCCCACCCCGCCCCTCTCACTCCCCACCGTGATGCCGCGGGAGCAGGGTCTCGAGAAGAGCACGCATCTCGGAGCTGTCCCAGTCACGCGCACCAATCGCGAACCCGGCGACATCGCCTCCTGGCTTGATCACGAACGTGGCCGGCAACGACGTGACACGCCAGGCGCGAGCGGTCTTCATCTCGGGGTCGAGCAGGATCGGGAAGCTCAGCTTCAGAGTGCGGACGTACGGATCGAGCAGCGTGCGTGGCGCGCCGCGATCCACCGAGATGCCGACGACCGTGAGCCCACGCTGACGATAGCGTCCCCACAGCGCCTCCAGCGTCGGCATCTCGGCGGTGCAGGGCTGACACCACGTGGCCCAGAAATTGAGGACGACCAGGCGATTGCGCGTGATGTCGCCGAGCGTCGTGGCGCGGGCATCGAGCGATCGGAGCGTGAATGCCGGGCCGCGCTGGCCCTCCCGGAGCTCGGTGATGCCGGCAAGCTCGAACGCGTCGAGCGCTTTCTCGTGATCGACGTGATGGCCGCCGTCGCCGGTTCGACGGGACGGCAGCGCCCAGAAGAGCCCGCTGAGCAGCAGCACGGCGAGGCCGACGCGGATGAGCGACTGCCGCCGGTTCGCCCCGAGGATCGCATCAGACGCCCAGTTTTTCACGCGTCACCGGGCTTTCCCTGAGCTCCGTCGACGAGCCCGCGAAGACGATCATCCCCTTCTCCATGATGTAGCCGCGGTCGCAGACGGCGAGCGCCACGCGGGCGTTCTGCTCGACGAGCAGCACGGTGACGCCGAGCCGCTTCAGCTCGCCGATCATCTCGCGGATGTGACGGATCATGGCAGGCGCCAGGCCCTGCGTCGGCTCGTCCATCAGGATGATGCGGGCGCCGGCCATCATCACGCGCGCGATGGCGAGCATCTGCTGCTCGCCCCCCGACAGCGTCTTGCCGGACTGATCGATCCGCTCGCGAAGCCGCGGGAAATGACGGAAGACGTCGTCGAGCCGCTTCCATCGCAGCGCGCTGGAACGGTCAGCGACGGCCGACAGCCCGAGCTCGAGATTCTCGCGCACCGTGAGGCCCGGGAAGATGCGGCGGTTCTCCGGCACGAAGCCGATCCCGAGCCGCGCGATCTCGTGAGGCGTGAGTCCGGTGAGCCGGTGGCCCTCGAAGTCGATGACGCCCTGGGAGGGACGGAGAAATCCCATCGCCGTCTTCATCAGCGTCGTCTTCCCCATGCCGTTCTTGCCGAGGAGCGCCACCGCTTCGCCCGCGTGCACCTCGAGCGACACGCCGAACAGGATCGGCGTGGCCCCGTAGCCGGCATGGAGGTTCTCGACGCGAAGCATGTCAATCGTCTCCGGGACCGAGGTAGGCCTCGATCACCTTCGGGTCATTGCGGATCGTCTCCGGCGGGCCCTCGGCAATCTTCTCGCCGAAGTGGAGGACCGCGATGCGGTCGGAGACGCCCATGACCACGCTCATGTCGTGCTCGATGAGCAAGAGCGTCAGGCCGCGCGCCTGCGCGATGCGCTTGATGAGCGCCGTCGCGTCTTTCGTCTCTCCGGGCGTCATGCCGGCGGTCGGCTCGTCGAGCAATAGCAGGCGAGGCTCGGTGGCCAGCGCCAGGCAGATCTCGAGATATCGCTGCTCGCCGTGGGACAGGTTCCGGGCGAGCTCATCGCGCCTGGACCCGAGCCCGAACGCGTCGAGCAGCTCCAGCACCTGCGCATCCATCTCGTCACGGCGCCAGAGCGACGAGAGCCGCCCCGACCCCGTGGCGCGCGATTGTGCGGCGACACCGACGTTCTCGTACACGGACATGCCGGGGAAGACGTTGGTGATCTGGAACGTCTTCGCGAGCCCCTGCCGGTTGATCACCTCCGGCGGGAGCCCGGTGATCTCGACGCCATCGAGCACCACGCGCCCCGCGCTCGGGGCGTGGAGGCCGGAGACGACGTTGAAGAGCGTCGACTTGCCGGCGCCGTTCGGGCCGATCACGGAGAAGATCTCGCCGCGCCGCACCGCGAAGCTCACGTCGTTCAGCGCCGTCAGCGCGCCGAAGTGCTTCCCGAGCCGCTCCACCTCGAGGATCAGGCCGACGCGCGCCACTGGCGGAAGCCGACGAGACGGCGGAACCCGAGCAGCCCTCGGGGCATGAAGAGCACGATGAAGACGAGGACGAGGCCGATGATGATGAAGTACCAGTCCACGTAGGACGAGACCTTCTCCCGGAGGATCGTGAAGAACACGCCGCCGATCACGGGCCCGGCCAGCGTGCCGAGTCCGCCGATCATGACCGAGATGATGAACTCGCCCGACTCCGTCCACAGCATCAGGTCCGGCGTCGCGAACGCCGAGCGCATGGGATAGAGCGCGCCGGCGATGCCCGTCAGCAGCGCGGAGATCATGCAGGCGCCCATCTTGTAGCGCTGCACGTCGTAGCCGAGGAAGCGCGCCCGATCCTCGTTCTCGCGAATGGCGACCAGCACGCGACCGAAGTGCGAGGTCACCAGCACGCGGCAGCCGGCGTAGGCGAGGGCGAGGTAGCCGAGGATCAGGTAGTACTTCCGTAGCGGCGTGTCGATCAGAAGGCCCGGCCAGAGCTGGGCTTCGGGCAGCCCCTGGATCCCGTCGGAGCCGCCGAACGTCTGCGTGTAGCGGAAGAACGTGTAGACGACCTCGGCGAAGATCAGCGTGAGCAGCGCGAAGTAGATCCCGCGCCGCGCGGTCGCGAAGTAGCTCACGACGAGCGCGTAGAGGCCGACCACGACGATCGCGAACGCCACGCAGAGCCACAGCGACACGAACCCGCGTTCCAGGAGCACGGCCGTCGCGTAGCAGCCCAGGCCGTAGAACGCCGCGTGACCGAACGAGACCAGGCCCGTGTAGCCGATCAAGACGTCGAGGCTCATCGCGATGGCGCCGAAGAGCAGCGCGTCGAACGCGAGCAGCAGGTAGAACTTCGACATGAACGGCGCCGCCGGCAGGGCGAGGAGCGCGGCGAAGACGACGAGCGCCCGCCAGCTCATCAGACGATTGCGGCTATTCAAGAAGTCCCTCGCGGCCGAAGAACCCGCGCGGCCGCACGATCAGCACCAGGATCATGATCGCGAAGATCGCGATAGCGACGCGCTGGGGATTCATCCAGAGCGAGAAGAGGCTCTGGGCGATGCCGATCACGAACGCGGCCACGACCGACCCGCCCATCGACCCCATGCCGCCGAGGATCACGACGATGAACGCGAGGAGGATCATCTCGACCCCCATCTGCGGATACACGGTGAAGACGGGCGCCAGCAGCAGCCCGGCCAGCGCGGCGAGCGCCGCCGATCCCGCGAAGGTGAGCGTGAAGACCCACGGCACGTTGACGCCGAGGCCGTCGAGCATCTCGGCGTCCTGCACGGCCGCGCGGACGACGATGCCGGCGCGCGTACGCGTGAAGAAGAGCCAGATGGCGAGGAGGAGCGCCGTCGCCATCGCGAGCAGGAACAGGCGATAGTTCGGGTAGGTCATGCCGAGGATCGGCGTCGAGCCGGAGAACGGCGGCATGACGCGGCGCATGTCGCCGCCGAAGATCTGGCGCACGATCTCGCGGAACGTGAGCGCCAGGCCGAACGTGAGGATGAGACCGTAGAGCGGCTCACGTCGATAGAGCGGCCGCAGCGTGGCGACCTCGGTGACGGCGCCGATCACGCCCACGATGAGCGGCGCCGCGATCAGCGCCAGCCAGAACGAGTGCGTGAGGCCGATCACCCAGATGCCGGCGTACGCGCCCATCATGTACAGCTCGCCGTGGGCGAAGTTCATGACGCCGAGCAGTCCGAAGATGACGGTCAGGCCGAGCGCCAGCAGCCCGAGCGCAGCGCCGAAGACGAGGCCGTGCAGGAGTTGCGGCAGCAAGATCGCGACGAGATAGTCCAAGCGCGCCTCTCGATATCGTGCGTGGTCGGTGAAAGTGTCGCGAGAATATCACGCTCGCCAGGCCGGGAGGTCTTGGGCGGCCCCATGTCGCCGACATCGCGTCCATCACCGCTCGACCTCGTCGCGGATGAGGATTATCGTTATTAACTGTGATCCACATTCGACCCCGGGCTCCCGCGTCAGCCCAGCACGATCGGTACGAGGTTATCAGCGTGTCGCTTCCCCGGGACGTCATCGAGCGCGCGAACGAGGTGATCCCGAAGACGCGACGGAGCCGCGTGATCGCCGCCGTCTTGACCAGGTTTCTCGACTCGATCTCTCAGCGGAAGCTGGCTGTGTCGTCGCCTCGCGTGACGGGAATGGATTCCCCGGACCCCGGCTGCCCATCTCCCACCGGGTCACCGGCCGATACTGGTACAGACGTTCATGAACCATGCGCGCGGACCATCGATGAACGACCGAGGCCGGGGACAGCGTGTTGCCGCGGGCCGGCCGGGTCGGTGAGGGGCCGGTTGACCCGTTCCCGTAGCGTGCGATCGAGGGCAACCCGGTCGTGAGTGGGAACGGCTCGCGGGTCATCGGTCAACAGGCCCTCGTGGTCAGAGGCCCCTCACCGACCCGGCCGGCCCGCGCCGCCACGCGCTCGATTGACGGCGAACGTTCAGATTCGTCAAACCAAGGAGTGGCGCGGCGAGCGAGGTGGCTCGCCGCGCCAGGACCCGTACTCGGACCCTCAGTTCTTCTTCTTGATCTCCCACGTGAACCCTTCGGCCGGGTCCTTGCCGACCATCGGCTCACCGATCGAGTCCTTGCCCTCGATGCGCGCGATCGGGATGTTCTTGCCGCCCTTCACCTGGTAGAGATGCATGTCCATCACGACCTGGTGGTCTTCCTTGCGGATGCACTGCCGGCCGATGTGCGTGTTGTCGAAACACATGCCCTCGTGCGCCTCGGCCACCTTGTCCGAATCGAACGTCTTCGCCTTCTCGACGGCCGCGGCCCAGAACAGCACCGCGTCGTAGGCCCCGGCGGCGATGTTCGCGTCGTGCCCCCAGCGCTTCTTGAACTTGGCGTTGAAGGCCTGCATGTTCTTGTCCGGGTTGTAGGCCGAGAAGTGGTTGAGCTGGACGAACCCCTCCATCGGCTCGGCGATCGACGGCAGATCCTGCTGCAGCAGGAAGCAATCGATGCCCGCCATCTTGTACTTCTTGGTCATCCCGAACGACTGGAGCTGCGTCATCAACCTGATCGAGTCGGTGCCGGCGAACGCGAGGAACAGCACGTCCGGATTCTTCGCATTGATGTCGCCGAACCACGGGCTGAAGTCCTTGGTGTCGAGCGGCGCCCCGGCCACGCCGACGATCTCGCCTCCGAGCTTCTCGATCGCGGTCTTGAACTGGCGGCCATCGGACTGGCCCATCGCGTAGTCGACGTAGAAGATGTAGACCTTCTTGCCCATCTTGTCGACGATGTACTTGGCCAGCCCGATGGCCTGCATGCGGGAGTCGGGCTGGTTCGAGAAGTAGTACTTGTGGAACTTCGTGGTCCGCATGAACTCCGCGCACGAGACCGAGTTCCAGTGGATCACCTTGTGCTTCTTGGTGACGTCCTGGACGGCCATGGTCGCGCCGCTCGCGACCACGCCGACGAGCAGCTTCACGTCGTCCTGCAGGATGAGCTTCTCGGCCTTGCGCACGGCGGTGGCGGGCTTGGTCTCGTCGTCCTCCGAGATGATCTCGATCTTGTGGCCGAGCACGCCGCCCTTGGCATTCAGTTCCTCGACCGCCAGGGTCATGCCCATCGTCTGGTACTTGCCGTAGCCTTCATAGACTCCGATCTTCGAGCCGAGGTCGCCGATCTTGACGACCTTCTGGGCGGCCGCGGGCGCGACGCCCGAGACGACCACGAGCGCGAGGACCACCGCGATGATTGCCGATCGTTTCATGAGTCCCTCCTTGGTAGCGGGGTCCGCGAGCCTGGATCAGCCGCAGGTGGGCTGTATCCAGATGCGCGTGGCTCCGTTGGTAGCGGGCTCCGCGAGTCTGGATCAGCCGCAGGTGGGCTGTATCCAGATGCGCGTGGCTCCGTTGGTAGCGGGGTCCGCGAGTCTGGATCAGTCGCAGGTGGGCTGTATCCAGATGCGCGTGGCTCCCTTTTGTCCGTTGACGAGCGGATGAAGTCGGACAGGATCTGCGCGAGTCGCTGGAGTGGCGCCCGCATCTTGCCAGGATCGGGCGCCGTGGCGGGCTTCGCCGTGCCCTTCGCGTAGCCTTCGGCCTCCTCGAACGCCAGCCGGACGCCGACGGCTGTCCGGTTATTGCGCTCGGAGATCGCGAAGTCCACCAGGTTGTAGTAGCGCCAGATTGCTTCGAGGAACTTGACGCCGGCAGCGGCCTGCGCGTCCACGGGCGCGAGCTCCGCGAGCTTCCGATCCGCCTCGAGCGCGAGATCGCGAGCGAGTGCGGCAAAGAACACCGCGAGATCGAGCTCCGCGGTTTTCGCATCACCAGCGGTGAGCGCGGCGCGCGTCGATGACTCGAGGCCGGCGGGAAGGCGGGTGGCCCGCGCCTGCATCTCCTTTCGTAGCGCGCCGGCGTCGAAGAGCTGCAGCGCGACGTCCGTCTTGCCGGCCTGGATCGAGAACTTGATCTGCTTGAAGTTTGCGGAGACGTCGTTGTCGCGCGCGGAATAGGCGCCGACGTGGTGGGCGGCCGCGGGAGCGCCGGCACCGAGAATGAGCGCGAGCGCGATGAAGCCGCTCACCCGTAGCATCCTCACCGCCAGCATCCCGGCGAGCCACCACATGGCGACGATCGTCACGCCCCCGAAGGGGATCCAGCAGAGCCATTCGGCCAGCGTCTTGCCCCTCTCGATCCCGTAATACGGGATCAGCACGCTCCAGACGAGGTAACCGAGAGGATAGCCCGCGCCGCCCACGGTGAGAAGGGCCACGATGGCGCGGCTCGCGCGCGGCGACGCGACGAAGGTCGCCGCCACCGTCGTCGTCGCGATGATGACGAGCCCCATGCCCTCGGCGTGCATGTGAAACAAGCGCAGCCCGCCGTCGAACTTCACGAGCGCCTCGTCGAGGATCTGCTCGTCCACGTCACGAACGCCGACCAGGCCGTGAGTCTGGCCATGAGCCAGCATCACCGAGCGAACCCAGCGCCCGAGCTCGGGCTTGAACCGCACCATCGAGCCGCCTCCGCCCTCGGCGCAGGCGATGAGGAGCACGGCGACGAGCAGTACGGCGACTGGAGGCCGTCGCCATATTGGTGGGGGCCCCGACATGGCCCCCACTCCCCCAACGCTCGGAGCGCCCCGGGGAACCCGTGGCGCTCCTCGATCGCCCGGGCTCACGCCTCACGCCCTCGCCACAAGCTTGCCGCGATCGCACACGCGGTGATCGTGAGCCCGGCGATCGCCGCGCTGCCGAGCGGTGTCAGGACCCAGTGCTCGGCCAGCTCGATTCCGGCGTCGCGCCCGCGCTCGAGCACGGCGAGCGCGTACACGAGATAGCCGACCGGAAAGCATCCACCGAGCGTCATCAACGTGTAGACCACGCCCCGCACCAGCCGCCAAGGCACCGCGGCCGCGGCGGCTGACGTGACGAAGAACACGATCAGCCCGAGCCCCTCGGCGTGCGTGTGAAAGAACGACAGCCCCGCTTCCGTGGCGAAGACCGCGGCGCCGGTCACTTCGGTGTCGTACTCGGCCGATCCGGCGAGACCGTGGACTGTAGGATTGGCGGCGACGCGGGCGGCGGCGTAGCGCTGAATCGGGACGCGAAGCTGCGACATGACGGCCCCGCCTGTCTCTCCGAGCGCGATCAGGACGATCGAGACGAGGACAACGCCGAGAGGAGGACGCCTCACGGCGACCCGTATATCACAAGTCCGCCTTGTGCTCACCGCGCGTCGTGTGGCAAGGTCCCAGGCGTGCGCGCTGGTGATGAGTACGTCCGAAGCCTGAAGGACGGGCGAGCCGTCTACCTCGACGGCGAGCGCGTCAAGGACGTCACGACCCATCCGGCGTTCGCGGCGCCGATCCAGCGCATCGCCGAGACCTACGAGCGCGCCCGGAGCGACGAGGCCCGGGACGTCACGACGTGCATCGATCCGGTTACCGGGGCCCGCATCGGGGCCATGTGGCTCATCCCGCGCTCGGCCGACGATCTCGGCATCCGGCGAAGAGTGCACCGGTTCTGGGCGGAGCCCTCGTATGGCCTCATGGGACGGACGCCGGACCACGTCGCGTGCGCGATCACGGCGCTCGCCTCATCGCGGGACTTCTTCGCACGCGGAGGCGCGCGGTTCGGTGACAACGTCGTGCGCTTCTACGAGAAAGCGCGCGACGAGGATCTCTACCTTTCGTACGCGATCGTCCCGCCGCAGGTGGACCGATCGAAGCCGGCGCACAAGCTCCGCGAGCCGTTTCTCCACCCGGGCGTCGTCCGTGAGCGCGACGGCGGGATCGTGCTGCGCGGCGCGCAGTCGATCGCGACCGCCGGCGTGCTTTCGGACTGGCTCTTCCTGTCCTACATCACGCCGCTGGCGCCCGGCGACGAGGACTATGCGATCTCCGTCGTCCTGCCGATCGCCGCGCCGGGATTGAAGCTGTATCCACGCCGCCCGTTCTCGGCGATGGCGACGAGCGTCTACGACTATCCGCTGTCGTCGCGGTTCGACGAGGTGGATGCGATGGTCGTGCTCGACGACGTGTTCGTGCCGTGGGAGCAGGTGTTCATCTACCGGAACGTCGAGCTGGTGAACCGGCAGTTCCACGACACGCCGTCCCACACGATGGCCAATTTCCAGTCGCTCGTGCGCTTCACGGTGAAGATGGAATTTCTGGCCGGGCTGGCGATCAAGCTCGTCGAGGTCCAGGGCGCCAGCGCGCTGCCCGCGGTCCAGGCGGCGCTCGGGGGCGACATCGCGGCGCTGGCGGCCTCGTTCGAGGCGCTGGTGCACGCCGCCGAGCGATTTCCGTTGATCCGCGACGGCGTGGCGCGCCCGCATCCGCAGTACGTCTACGCGGGGATGAGCCTCCAGCGCCGGCTCATCGTCGATCTCATGCGCGCGCTCCGCGAGCTGGCGGGCGGCGCGTTTCAGGCGGTCCCGTCATCCGACGCGAGCTTCACGAGCGCCGAGACCCGCGCGGACACCGAGCGGTACTATCAGGCGACGGATGCGACATCACACGATCGCATCAAGCTCATCAAGCTGATCTGGGATTTCGTCGGGACCGAGTTTGCGGGGCGCCAGCTCCAGTACGAGATGTTCTATTCGGCGGCGCAGCCGGTGGTGAACACGCGGATGTTCCGCTCGTACGACTGGGATCACGCGCGCCGCATGGTGGAGCGGTGCTTGGGGGAGTACTGAGGTCGCCGGTTGTTTCAGATCGAGACGAAGACCGCAGGCCATCGGAACGGTCGTCGGGACGAGCGTCCGGGCCAACGGATCGACCGCCAGCGCGAACTGCTCGAGCGAGACGGCGCCGAGGAGTGGCAGGCCGTCGGGCAGACCAAAGAGACATGTCGTGTGAAGCGATCGGCCATCGATCGTCATGAGAATCTCGATCGCACCCCATGCGTCTTGGCGCCCATCGGCGAGCTTGATCGGGACGCGCCACTGAGGACTCAAGCCGAGGGCTTCGAGCATGGGGCTCGGGAGACACGTATACATCGCACCGGTGTCCACGAGACATTTGACTTCGGTGCCGCCTGCGTCGCCTCGAGGATTGGCGATACGTACGGGGTACGAGAACGTGCGCATCACGAAAAGTCTAGCGCGGATTATTCCCGAACGATCGCGCGCGCGCCGCCGAAACCGAGCGCCGGGCTGGGGATCGCCCCGGAATTCCGCGAGCTGATGGCGTAAGCGCCGAAACGCTGGGGAACGCGGTCAGGGGCGTGGGTGTCCAGTCGATGATCGCAGCCAACCGAATTCCGGAGCGATCCCCAGCCCGACGCGCGGCCCC